>NZ_CABPTR010000001.1:0-1041596 GCF_902460365.1 Streptococcus sp. Marseille-P7375
AATTCAGCTAGTTAAGTGACGATAGCCTAGGAGATACACCTGTACCCATGCCGAACACAGAAGTTAAGCCCTAGAACGCCGGAAGTAGTTGGGGGTTGCCCCCTGTGAGATATGGTAGTCGCTTAGCAGGATAGGAAGTCGGAGTACTTCCTTTTTGGGAGTTTAGCTCAGCTGGGAGAGCATCTGCCTTACAAGCAGAGGGTCAGCGGTTCGATCCCGTTAACTCCCATATAGGTCCCGTAGTGTAGCGGTTATCACGTCGCCCTGTCACGGCGAAGATCGCGGGTTCGATTCCCGTCGGGACCGTTGAAATTGTTAGACAGTTTCAAGAAGAAAGACTCGTTAGCTCAGTTGGTAGAGCATTTGACTTTTAATCAAAGGGTCACTGGTTCGAGCCCAGTACGGGTCATAAGCGCGGGTTTGGCGGAATTGGCAGACGCACCAGATTTAGGATCTGGCGCTTTAGGGCGTGGGGGTTCAAGTCCCTTAACCCGCATAGAAATATAAATGAGCCGGCTTAGCTCAGTTGGTAGAGCATCTGATTTGTAATCAGAGGGTCGCGTGTTCAAGTCATGTAGCCGGCATTTTTTTTGGATAGAGATGCGAACGTAGTTCAGTGGTAGAACACCACCTTGCCAAGGTGGGGGTCGCGGGTTCGAATCCCGTCGTTCGCTTTGAGGCCGGGGTGGCGGAACTGGCAGACGCACAGGACTTAAAATCCTGCGATTGGTAACGATCGTACCGGTTCGATTCCGGTCCTCGGCATAGCGGATATGCGACAGGGCACCCTTAGCTCAACTGGATAGAGTACCTGACTACGAATCAGGCGGTTAGAGGTTCGACTCCTCTAGGGTGCATGAAGGGAAAAGAGCTCCTATGACTCTGTTTTTACTTATGATCGGGAAGTAGCTCAGCTTGGTAGAGTACTTGGTTTGGGACCAAGGTGTCGCAGGTTCGAATCCTGTCTTCCCGATACGCTAATTCATAAAAGACAACGGCTATTTGCTGTTGTTTTTTATATTTTATGGGTTCTGGTTTTTTGCTTTTCTATAATGTCTCTATAATTTATAAGTTTTCGTAAATTAGATAGTATCCATATAGGATGTGGTCTTTTTACTTTTTGATTAAAGTATTTGGCTTACTTCATATTTTTTGCTATTTATGCGTGCCTATTGCCTTGATTGAATTTTTACCTGATTTTTTGTATACTAATATTAGGATAATCATTTATTGATGGGAGATTTTTATATGTTAAAGCAAGATTGGCTCGAATATTTTGAAGCTGTGAATGGCCGTTCAGCAACGGATGCGGAAATTACTCAAGCTTTGCTGGCTGGTGAATTTGTGGAATCTGAGGTGACAAGTACGAACCAAGCAAGTTGGAAGTGAAACTGGCTCAATCATATCAGACTCTGTTCGAGCACAAGGAGGAGCTTCAAACGGTGAATACTATGCTCAGCTGCAAAATGCTTTTCAGGAACAGAATGGGCAAGCATTGTTCACTCAGCCAACTGGGCAGCAATATCAAGAGCTTCCTCAGCAACGGCCTAACCAAAATCATTTTGCTAATCAAACACAATCATTTGCTCAACAGTGATATCCTTATCAACAGCCAAATGGTGGGCAACCTAACCAGTTCGTTGGTCAGCCTCAATCTTCTGGTCCGCAAGGCTTCAATCAGCAAGCTTATCAAAACAATCCGCAAGGCCAGTTCAATGCGCAGAATTTCCAGCAAGGACCACAGGCCTACTACAGTCAGCAACAGCCGGCGCAACCAAGTGAATTTTCTAAAACGATGAAAGGTTTCTGGGCCTGGCTTATTTCTGCTTGGAAGTCGCCAACTTCAGAAGTTGAAAGTAATAAATTAAATGGATATCTTTCTCTAGGCTTGACTGTTTTCTTTGCAGCTATTGTGGTGAATTATAATTTTTATAATCTTATTCATTCGGTGAGTTTTGGCTTTTACAGTGGTCCGACTTTTGATTTTAGACTTTTCTTGGTCTCACTGATAGCGGCAACCCTCGTTCTTTTCTCCATTATTTTAGGAGGCTTTGCTGTAAAACGCATGGTCTATAAGGATGGAAGCTTCAGCTTTAATAAGGCATTTGACTGGTATGGTAGACTCTATGCGATTGTCTTACCTTTTGTGGCTCTTTCTGCTTTATTTAGTTTACTTGGGATTATGTCTGTATCCCTCTTCCTAGCATGGATTGGCTTAGTGTTAATTGGGGTCGGAGCAACCTTTGCTTTGATTTATTCAAAATCTAGCACGTCTATGGATCCTTTTTATAAATATTTACTGGCAATTATTGTCAATGGTGTGATTACATTTATCTTTACTTTCATCGCTTTCTCATTGCTAATGAGTCTTATGATGATGTAAGGTTCTTGGAGGTGATTTATGGCAACGAAAGAAAAGTGGGTTGAGCTTTTTGAGCAAGTGATTGGTAGAAAGCCAACCGCAGATGAGTTTTTAGAAGGAAAACGTTCTGATTTTGATCCCAGAAAGATTATTTCTATTGCGGCTCCAGCAGGACAAAGTAACGATGGGCCAGCTGAAGAGAAGCAAAGCTCGGTGACTCAGGAAGAAAATTTGGGGCAAGAGGAGCCAGCTGTAGAGTTTCTCAAAGAAGAATTTGTTGAAGCTTCTCCTAAAGAAGAAAAGCAAGTGCTTTCAGAATCGGATCAATACCAAGAGCAACGGGAGAATTGGCTACAAGCTTTCGAGACGAATATTGGTAGAAAGCCGACTAAAGAGGAATTTTTAGAAGCACGAAATCAAGGTTTTGCTAATTTGCCTATTCGCTCTGAATTACTGGATTCGGAATTACCACAGAAAGCAATAAAAAAAGCAGAAAAAAGAATGTCGAAGAAGAAAGTCATGCTGATTGCTTTTCCTCTTATTCTACTTTCTTTTTTGGTGGCAGCCTTTCTTTATTTGAGCTCAGTGACAGGTGTTAAAGTTGTTACGGATGATTTTGCAAAAGCGGTTACTAAAAAGGATTATGATGGAATCGCAAACCTACTTTCTTCTAACTCAGATAAGTGGACACGTGCAGACGCGAGGGCTTTGGTCGAGCACTTAGAGAGTCAAGAAATCAATATTGAGACCGAGTTGGACAACATTGCTAAATCAAAGGGCAAATCAGCTTATATTGATGACAATCAGAATAAACTTTTAGGTGTGACTGAAAAGAGCAAGAAATTTGGGATTTTTCAGGAATATCAAATAGTGGCCTATCCAGTAGAGGTGAAGGTTAACACGAACTTAGACAATGCGAGCATCAAAGCAGGAGATAAGAAAAGCCTTCCTTTGAGTAAGAATGCTGAGACGAATATTGGCAAATATCATTTTATCAAGCAGGAATTTACCCTGAAAGGTAAGACGGAAGTCGGAGAAATTGAGAGTAAGATTCAGCTTGATTTAGCCACTGCTAAGAATAATGAAATTAAATTGGATCTTAAGTCTGAAAAGAAACGATTGAAGGTTACTATGCCAGCAGAAGCTTCAAATGCAACAGACCTTAAAATTGTTGTAAATGGCAAGGAAATTGGTAGTAGCTTGGAAACAGATATTCAAGTTGTACCACATCAAGAACTGGAAGTCTATGCTAAGTTTGTTGTTGCTGGTAACACTTTTGTAACCAACAATACTTTCCTTGTTGGTTACAAAAGTGTTACCAGCAAGGAAAGTATTGTTGTCAAAGGAGACACGCTTGATCTTGTATTATCTTTACCAAAAGAAGTGACAGATAAGATCAAAGAAAAGGACGAAGAAGCTAAAAAGCTAGAAGCTAACAAGGTAAAAATCACCAATTTCCTTAGCGAATATCGCACGGCTGTTTTCAGATCGGTCTCTAATCGTTCTAATTATTATGCTCAATATTATGACACTTCTAGTCCATCATACAAAGAGATGGTTGAGTGGACTACAGGTGGTGGTGTCAAGAAGGCGAAAATTGATTATTACGATCCAGGAGCTTTGGATATCCGTGAAGTGAGAGAGGAGAACGGCTCCTATATTGTGACGACTTATGAGGACTATACAGTTCACTATATTGATAGTACTCCAAATAGTGTCAATCGAAAAAATAAAACTTACTATTTGAAGCCGACTGGAAATTCCTTTGCAATCTACAATATTGAAGTTTCAGAAAGTTAGTGGAATACAATGAAATATAATAAACTTATTTTTCTAGCAATGTCAGTCTTGCTTTTAAGTGCTTGCTCAGCAGCTAAAGACAAGACTGAAAGTAGTACAAACAAGCAGGCAAGTAGCTCAAAGGTATCTGTTGAAAAAAAAGAGGCTGAAAAAGACCGGTCATCTAGCCAAGATACAGGGAGTGAATCGGATAGTGCGGAGTCTAAGAAGGAGCAGAAACAGGACGTAACTGTTGATAAAAATGTTTCTTACAACGGAAGCTATTATAGCGTTCAAGGTAAATATGACGAAATAGTCATCGCCAATAAACACTATCCATTATCAGCTGATTACAATCCAGGTGAGAATCCGACTGCTAAAGCAGAATTACTTAAGTTAATCGCAGATATGCAGTCCAAAGGTTATCCTATCAGCAACCAATATAGCGGTTTTCGTAGCTATCAAACTCAGGTCGGCCTTTATCAAAGTTATGTGAATCAAGATGGACAAGCTGCGGCTGATCGTTATTCGGCAAGACCAGGCTACAGCGAGCACCAAACTGGTTTAGCATTTGATCTGATTGATAGTAGCGGCAATCTGGTTGAAGAAGCGGGAGCTAGTCAGTGGCTCTTGGACAATGCCTATAAATATGGTTTTGTAGTACGCTATCCTGTTGGCAAGGAGGGGTCTACTGGCTATGTGCCTGAAAGTTGGCATCTACGCTATGTAGGAAAAGAGGCCAAGGAAATTTCCGAATCTGGCCTCACACTGGAAGAGTATTATCATTTTACAGGTGGTAATTATGCCCAGTAAAATCTAATTGCAGACTCAGCATCTACCTTATTCTCAAAAGTTAGAAGCTACATATCTCACTTTAAAAGTGGAGTTGAACTGCTGTATGATTAGAAAAATACATAGTAAAACCAGTCCTCTTTTGGGGACTGGTTTTTTGTTTTGTTGACACTAAGACCTAACTCATAAGATGAGCAGAGCTCGAGTTGACTTTTTCCTATTCTTTTATAATTTCAATCTTTTCGATTTTAATATCTGTTTTGGGTTTATCTTTATCGCCAGTTTCTGTGGCAGCGATTTTGTCTACTACGTCCATGCCTTCAATGACTTGGCCAAAGACAGTATAGCCGCCGTCAAGGCTTGGATTTCCGCCGTTCTTGTAAGCTTCAATGATTTTAGCTGGGAAGGTGTCGGTCGGTAATTGTTTGGATAAGTCTTTCTTGCTTTGGTTGATGAAAAATTGACTGCCGTTGGTGTCTTTTCCAGCATTGGCCATGGCTAGTGCACCGCGCAAGTTATAGAGGTAAGGAGAATATTCATTCTTGAAGCCATTTCCTGAGTCAATAGACTTATTCTTGCCTTTCCAAATAGATTCGCCACCCGTGCCATCTCCTTTAGGATCGCCGGTCTGAATCATGAAATCATTGATAACGCGGTGGAAAATGACCCCATCATAATAGCCTTCCTTTGCATGTGTCAGAAAATTTTTGACAGCTAAAGGAGCGTATTTAGGAAACAGCTTGAGGCGAATGTCTCCTTGTGTTGTGATGATCTTGACTTCAGCCTCATCTTCGGCAACTTCTGTAGATAGTTGTGGGAAGTTGGCATTTTCATTGGTCATGGCATCCTTGTACTGTTCACGGAGTTTTTGAGCTTCAGCTGCCTCAGAACTGGTATCGGTAGCAGAAGACTGCTTAGGAGCACTGGAGGACTTGGTAGTAGAATCTTCTTTAGTGGAGCAGCCTGTCAGAGCAAGTGCAGATAAAAGACTAAAAAGAATGATTTTTTTCATAAATAACCTTTCTATGCGTAAGTTTATGAACTATTGCTATTTTACTATAAGTGCTTTAGTTTTTCAAACTTTCCTGCGTCAGAAATTCCAAGAGCAGGGATTTGAGGCTTTCTGGACGCAGATTGTGGTTGTAAAGTTCTTGCAAGCTGACCCATTCGAGCTGGTAAATGTTTTGGGGACCACTGCGCCGGGCTTCCTCGCCCTGCATGAGGGAAGTCTCGGCCGTACTTAGACTGGTGTAGAAATAATACTCCTCTTTTCCCTGATTGTTAAAGGAAAAAGCTGTGTGCAGCTGGTCAGCAGAAAAGCTAAGATTGACTTCTTCTTTCATTTCCCGTAAGGCGGCTTCTAAAGGTCCTTCTCCAAGTTCGATAGTTCCACCGGGAATCACGAAATACTCTTGCCCATTCTTCCAGCGGTGAATGAGCAAAATCTTGTCCAAGAAAGGATTGTAGACAATCACACCTGCTCGCATACTATTCTCCTTTCCGATATTTTCTTCTAAATAGTCTAGCAAAAATAGCTAAAGATTACCAATCTGAGCTATAGAAACACTTTCTTGAAATTTCTGATTACGAAAAAATATAGATGCTAGATTGAATGTTATACATCAGAAATGGAGCACTTGTGCCTATAAATTTTAAGGAAGCTATCTTGCTCATCTGGTTTTATAGTAGCATTTCTAATAGATGTTCTTTTAGTGGGACCATTGGTCAAAGATCTGCTCTTTCGTTTTTTGAAAGATCAACATAAGCGCTGAAAAAATATTAGGGTGTGTCCTTGTCAATGGAAAGCTATTTGGGAGCTCGGGGAACAAATCTTGTAATGGCTGTTTCCTTTAACTTTCTCCTGGTTGGCTCATTCTCGTCTTTTATACTAGGGCGTATCCAGAAATCTTTCCCGAATTAAGAAAAAGTCGAAGATTTTGAGGGCGATAGTGAAGTTCCAACAATTATTTGAGGAAAAATTATGGTAAAATAAGATAAAAATCATTGGTTTCGTTTGATAAAAATTTATCGTTCGTTTGAAGGGAGTTTGATTATGGTAAGACGTTTAACAAGAAGTGCTGATGATAGAATCATTGCGGGAGTTTGCTCCGGGCTAGCTCGGTATTTTAATATAGATCCGGTCATCATCCGTGTCATCTGGGGAGTCTGATTCTTTGCTTATGGGATTGGACTTCTTCCCTACCTCATTTTCTGGTTGATTTTGCCAGAAGAATAAAGCAGAAACTAGTTGCAAAAGGCAGCTAGTTTTCTCTTTAGAAGATCTTAAAATATGGTATAATGAAATTTATGGCAAATAAGAAAAATACAAAAAACAGTCGGACTACGAGACGGCCGACAAAAGCGGAATTAGAAAGACAAAAAGCGATTCGACGGATGATAGTCACCTTTGTTTTGGCTATCGCTTTGTTGTTTGCTGCTTTGAAGCTGGGGGCTTTTGGCGTCACCATTTATAACTTAATTCGGGTTCTGGTAGGGAGTCTGGCTTATGTGGCGATTCTAGCTGCCTTGTTTTATCTCTTTTTCTTTAAGTGGCTGCACAAACATGAGGGGAAGATTTCAGGCTTCATCAGCTTTTTCTTAGGACTCAGCTTGATTTTTCAAGCCTATTTTGTTCATGTTTTGCATTTGAAAGGGCAGGTTTTATCCACGACGCTTACGCGAGTCTTGACAGATTTGTTGGCCTTTAAAGTGTCCTCATTTGCTGGTGGTGGGCTGATTGGGGCGGCTCTTTATGCTCCGATTTCTTTTCTTTTTTCAAATATCGGCTCTTATTTTATCGGACTACTCCTGATTTTTCTGGGGGTCTTGCTCATGAGTCCATGGTCGCTTTACGATCTTGCTGAGAAATTTAGCATGGCTTTTCAAAACTGGAGAGAAAAAGAGGAAGAAAAACGTCAGCTTCGTTTTCTTGAGCAGGAGGAAAAAGCTGCACAGGCAGCTATGCAAGCTATTGAAGTAGAGCAGGAAGAAGCCGAGGTTGATCCTGAAACAGGAGAGATTTTAGATGACGAGGACTTGTCAGATACAGCTGTGGACTTTGATGAGGCAGACTATGAGGAAGTGGGAGAGTATGATCCTCATGAGCCTCTGGACTTTGGTCGCGAAGAAGAGACGGAGGAGGCAGATGTAGACGTTGAAATGGACTTTACTGCCAAGGAAAGTCTGGACTACAAGCTGCCGACCATCAACCTCTTTGCGCCCGACAAGCCTAAGAATCAGTCTAAAGAAAAGCGAATTGTTCGCGACAATATTAAGATTTTGGAAGAGACCTTTGCTAGTTTTGGGATCAAGGCTGCTGTTGAGCGGGCAGAAATCGGACCTTCCGTCACTAAGTACGAGGTCAAGCCAGCTGTCGGTGTTCGGGTCAATCGGATTTCCAATCTGGCTGATGACTTGGCTCTTGCCCTAGCTGCCAAGGATGTACGGATTGAGGCACCAATTCCTGGGAAATCCCTAGTCGGGATTGAAGTACCCAACTCTGAAGTTGCGACCGTGACTTTCCGAGAACTTTGGGAACAGTCGAAAACGGATGCCAGCAAGCTCCTAGAAATCCCACTTGGGAAGGCTGTCAACGGCTCTGTCCGCTCCTTTGACTTGGCTAAGATGCCCCATCTCTTGGTGGCTGGCTCTACTGGCTCTGGTAAATCTGTGGCTGTCAACGGTATTATCGCCAGCATTCTTATGAAAGCCAGACCGGATGAAGTCAAGTTTATGATGGTGGATCCTAAAATGGTGGAGTTGTCCGTTTATAATGACATTCCCCACTTGCTTATCCCTGTTGTGACCAATCCTCGCAAGGCTAGCCGTGCACTCCAGAAGGTTGTAGATGAGATGGAAAACCGCTATGAACTCTTCTCCAAGGTCGGTGCCCGTAACATTGCTGGCTACAATGCTAAAGTAACCGAGTACAATGCCCAATCAGAGTACAAGCAAGTGCCCCTGCCTTTAATCGTCGTTATCGTGGATGAGCTGGCTGACCTTATGATGGTGGCCAGCAAGGAAGTAGAAGACGCCATTATTCGTTTAGGGCAAAAAGCGCGTGCGGCTGGGATTCACATGATTCTGGCCACCCAGCGTCCATCAGTAGATGTTATCTCCGGTCTGATTAAGGCCAATGTACCCTCTCGGATTGCCTTTGCTGTATCCAGTGGGACAGACAGTCGGACCATTCTGGATGAAAATGGAGCAGAAAAGCTCTTGGGTCGTGGGGATATGCTCTTTAAGCCTATTGATGAAAACCACCCGGTTCGTTTGCAGGGCTCCTTTATCTCAGATGAAGATGTAGAGCGAATCGTAGCCTTTGTCAAGAATCAAGCTGAAGCTGATTATGACGATAGCTTTGACCCCGGTGAAGTATCTGAAAGTGATTTGGATACTGGCGGGGGCGACGATGAAGGCGATCCTCTCTTTGAAGAAGCCAAGGCCTTGGTCATCGAGACTCAGAAAGCTAGCGCTTCTATGATTCAGCGGCGACTCTCGGTCGGTTTTAACCGGGCCACTCGTCTTATGGAAGAACTTGAAGCGGCAGGCGTTATCGGACCAGCTGAGGGAACCAAGCCGAGAAAAGTATTGCAGACAAGTTAAACATTTTCCCGAGCAATTGGTTAACAAGAATAATGTCCTGTAAATACAAATCTGCCAGCAGTTAGCCGGCAGATTTTCTCTACGGAAGAATGAAAGGAAAAAGTTATGAAACTAGATAGCATTCACCATATTGCAATTATTGGTCATGATTATGCTAAGACTAAGGATTTTTATGTGGATAAGCTGGGCTTTGACATGCTGGATGAGCACCATCGGCCCGACAAGCAGGACATTCTCTTTAATGTCCGCAAAGGGAATTTGACACTGGAAATTTTCATCAAGGAAGAGGCTCCCAAGCGGCCAGCCTTGCCAGCTCCAGAGCATACTGGCCTGCGGCATCTGGCTTTCCGAGTGACAGATGTCGAAGAAATGCTAGAGGAATTTGACCGATTGGAGATTCCCCATACCGAGCTGCGCTATGATGACTTTGACGGCCGTAAGATGGCTTTCTTCTTTGATCCAGATGGCTTGCCTCTAGAGATTTATGAATAAAAGAAAGAGAATCGGAGGGGCTTTGTTTCTCAACAGAAGAATGACTCATAAGATTTGCATATGAAAACCCATCGGCTTTGCCCGATGGGTTTTGTTTTACATTTATAAAAAGAGAGCGATGACCATGGCTAGGTACATAAAGAAGGTCAAGATAAAACCAGCCCGCCAGAAAAATTTAAAGAACTTGGGATAGTAGAAAGTCCGTTTTTTCCTAAGAAAATAAGCTGTGATGGCGATAGCTAGGCCAGACAATACTAATAATAGGTGGGGTAACAGACTGTGATAGAAGGCCTTGCCTGAAATGATATACAGCTCTATAGCAAAAAAAGGGAAAGCCAAATCTGCAAAATTCAAGCCAAATTTTCTTAGCCTGAAGACCTTCACTGCGATAATCGATAAGATAAGTGTTAAAAAGATAAATAATACAGAAGCAATTTTTAATAATACCATGTAACCATTTTACCATAAAAATGAGAAAATATAAGAATTTTTCTTGCATTTTGAAAAGATTAGTGTATAATAGAAAAGTATGCAAAAAGCATACTTGTGGGAGGTAAAAATCTTTAATTACCGCCAAAACCACAAAGGAGGATTTAAAAATGGCTAAAAAAGTCGAAAAACTTGTAAAATTGCAAATCCCTGCTGGTAAAGCTACTCCAGCTCCACCAGTTGGACCTGCTCTTGGTCAAGCTGGTATCAACATCATGGGATTCACAAAAGAGTTCAACGCTCGTACAGCTGACCAAGCTGGTATGATCATTCCAGTTGTTATCTCAGTATACGAAGACAAATCATTTACTTTCGTTACAAAGACACCACCAGCTGCTGTTCTTTTGAAAAAAGCTGCAGGTGTTGAAAAAGGATCAGGTACACCTAACAAAACGAAAGTTGCTACAGTTACTCGTGCACAAGTACAAGAAATTGCAGAAACTAAGATGCCAGATTTGAACGCAGCAAACATTGAGTCTGCAATGCGTATGATCGAAGGTACTGCTCGTTCTATGGGATTCACTGTTGTTGACTAATCAATAACACAGTAGAAAATCTCACAGCAGTCTATTAGTTACTTTTCATACTAGGCAAGTGACTGAGGCTTGTACTTAGGTACAGCAAAGGAACTTAACGAAGTAGGAAAAGAAAAATAATAGACTGATAACCCGCAAGACTTCATCATTTCGAGAAGTGACGTGGGAGATGAAAATCGATTGAACCACTTACAAGGAGAATAGAAAATGGCTAAAAAAAGCAAACAACTTCGTGCTGCTCTTGAGAAAATCGACAGCACAAAAGCATACAGTGTAGAAGAAGCTGTAGCACTTGCAAAAGAAACTAACTTTGCAAAATTTGACGCAACTGTAGAAGTTGCTTACAACTTGAACATCGACGTTAAAAAAGCTGACCAACAAATCCGTGGCGCAATGGTATTGCCAAACGGTACTGGTAAAACTTCACGCGTTCTTGTTTTCGCACGTGGTGCAAAAGCTGAAGAAGCAAAAGCTGCAGGTGCAGACTTCGTTGGTGAAGATGACCTCGTTGCGAAAATTAACGACGGTTGGTTGGACTTCGATGTAGTTATCGCTACACCTGACATGATGGCTCTTGTTGGACGTCTTGGACGTGTCCTTGGACCACGTAACTTGATGCCAAACCCTAAAACTGGTACTGTAACAATGGATGTTGCTAAAGCAGTTGAAGAGTCTAAAGGTGGTAAGATCACTTACCGTGCTGACCGTGCAGGTAACGTTCAAGCAATCATCGGTAAAGTATCATTTGAAGCTGAAAAATTGGTTGAAAACTTCAAAGCGTTCAACGAAACAATCCAAAAAGCAAAACCAGCTACAGCTAAAGGAACTTACGTAACAAACTTGACAATCACTACTACTCAAGGTGTTGGTATCAAGGTTGACGTGAACTCACTTTAAGAATTGAATTTGAGCTACCTACGGGTAGCTCTTTTTTTTTGGACAAAACATGCTGAAGACGGTTACAAAAAATGTAAAAACATGGTATAATTTTATGGAACTATTTATTTTATATTCAAAGGAGATGAATGATGAAAAAAGATCAGAACCAGCTGACTTGGCTGATGGTGTCCCTGATTGCCTTTAATATGGTTTGGGGTCTGGGAAATGTGGTCAACAACTACTCCCAACAAGGGATTTCGGTCGTTGTTTCTTGGATTCTTATCCTGGCCATTTACTTTATTCCCTATGCCCTCATCGTGGGGCAGCTAGGCTCGACCTTCAAGGAGAGCGGAGGTGGTGTCAGCGACTGGGTGGAGAAGACCTCTACCAAGCGCTTGGCTTATTTTGCGGCTTGGACTTACTGGGTGGTGCATATTCCCTACTTGGCACAAAAGCCACAGGGAGTTCTGATTCCTTTAGGATGGGCTATCCAAGGAAATGGCGATTTTTTGAGCAGTCTTGATATTCACTGGATTGTTATTCTTAGTTTGCTGATTTTCGGTGCCTTTCTCTACTTGTCTACCAAGGGTCTATCCACGCTCAAGGTCATTGGCGGTCTAGCTGGAAGTGCGATGCTGATTATGTCCTTCCTTTTTGTTCTATTAGCGGTTGGTGCGCCTTTTATCAAGCCGGATATGCAGTTTGCAACGGCTAATATGGACAAGCTCAGCACTTACATTCCTAATTTTGATTTTTCATACTTTACGACTATCTCGCTTTTGGTCTTTGCGGTAGGTGGGGCTGAGAAGATTTCGCCTTACGTTAACCAAACACGCAATCCCGCTAAGGAATTTCCAAAAGGGATGATCATCATGGCCATCATGGTTGGAGCCTCTGCGATTTTAGGTTCTCTGGCCATGGGTATGCTCTTTGACGGTAGCAATATTCCTGAAGATTTGATGCGTAACGGTGCTTATCAAGCCTTCCAAATGCTGGGTAACTACTGGGGCGTGGGTAATGTACTGGTAGTTATCTATGCCCTGACCAATATGGTGGGACAGATTGCGGCCTTGGCCTTCTCAATTGACGCGCCTCTACAAATCTTGCTAAATAATGCAGATGAAGAATTTGTTCCAAGCTGGCTACGTAAGCGGACATCAAAAGGTGTATTGATTAACGGTTATATTCTGACAGGGATTTTGGTAAGCTTCCTGATTGTCCTACCAATCTTTGGAATCAAGGAAATTGATGGTCTGGTTAAATGGATGACTAATCTTAACTCTATTGTTATGCCGATGCGTTATCTTTGGGTATTCGTGGCTTATATGTTGCTCAATAAAGCTTGGAAGAAATACAAGGATGCGGAATACAAACTTACTAAAAATCCGAAATTTGGCTTTATCATCGGAGCTTGGTGCTTCCTTTTCACAGCTTTTGCTTGTATTTTAGGTATGGTTCCCAAAGTAGATTATGCGGTTGATCCAGCTGGTTGGCGCTTCTCTCTGATGACAAATATCTTGACACCGATTGTCTTGATTAGTTTAGGTGTCATCTTGCCACTTTTGGCTAAACGGGAGAAGAGACAGTCACTTAAATAGTAGTGACGATCGCCTCTATCGCTAAATTGATAAATTTTTCAGCCCTATCTTATGATAGGGCTTTTTTTAGGAAAAAATCCTTTCACAGGAAATAAAAATGATAAAGCAAGCGTTTCTTCTGGGGGACTTTCATCAGAGATGGTGCTTGTATCGACGGTTAAGGTTGGATGATTATTTTGAAGGTTCAGCTCAGCCCTCTATCGCAAAGCTACAATTTTTCTCAAGAAAATATCCTTCTCCTTTTGTGAAATACCCATAATTGTGGTAAAATAAGTGGAATAAATATTATTAAAAACAAAGAGGTATTATCATGTCTAAGATTCTAGTATTTGGTCACCAAAATCCAGACTCAGATGCCATCGGGTCATCTGTAGCCTTTGCTTATCTTGCAAAAACAGCTTACGGTTTGGATACAGAAGCAGTAGCTCTTGGGACTCCAAATGAAGAAACAGCCTTTGTATTGAACTATTTTGGTGTAGAAGCACCACGCGTCATCACATCTGCTAAAGCGGAAGGTGCAGAGCAAGTTATCTTGACTGACCACAACGAATTCCAACAGTCTGTTTCAGATATTGCTGAAGTGGAAATTTATGGCGTGGTGGACCACCACCGTGTAGCTAACTTTGAAACTGCAAGCCCACTTTACATGCGTTTGGAACCTGTTGGGTCAGCGTCTTCTATCGTTTATCGTATGTTTAAAGAACACGGTGTGGCAGTTCCTAAAGAGCTTGCTGGTTTGATGTTATCTGGTTTGATTTCAGATACACTTCTCTTGAAATCTCCAACGACACACCCAAGTGATAAGGATATTGCTCCTGAGTTGGCTGATTTAGCAGGTGTGAACTTGGAAGAATACGGTCTCGCTATGCTGAAGGCTGGTACAAACTTGGCAAGCAAATCTGCTGAAGAATTGATTGACATTGATGCTAAGACTTTTGAATTGAACGGAAACAATGTCCGTGTAGCACAAGTCAACACTGTAGATATTGCTGAAGTTTTAGAACGCCAAGCAGAAATCGAGGCAGCAATGCAAGCGGCTATTGCAGCAAATGGCTATTCTGACTTTGTTTTGATGATTACAGATATCGTGAACTCAAACTCAGAAATCCTTGCAATTGGCGCAAACATGGACAAGGTCGAAGCAGCCTTTAACTTCAAACTTGAAAACAACCACGCTTTCCTTCCAGGTGCTGTTTCACGTAAGAAACAAGTCGTGCCTCAGTTGACTGAAAGCTTTAATGCTTAATAGTTTAAATGACAACTAAAAGATAGGAAACACTGGTTTTCCACACATGTAAAGGAGTTTCGGCTCCTTTTTTGATAGACGAGAGAAATGAAGATTCAAGATTTACAAAATGGTGACCTGCTGTTCACAGTCGGTCAATCCGAGATGGCAGCAGCGATTCGGACAGCAACGGGCTCCTATAGCCATGTGGGTATCTTTTTTGATGGTGAGATTTACCATGCAACGCTGGAAAAGGGAGTGGCCCATCAGCCCTTGAGCCAGCTTTTGGAGGAAGGGGACATGTATCATGTCTTTGCTTATCCTGAGATAGATGCGGCCAGCGTCTTTAAAGAAGCCAAGTCCCATCTTGGAAAGCCTTATAATGCTAGTTTTTGTGCTGAGAGCGAGGGATTTTACTGTTCGGAGTATATTGCTCAGATTTTGCCAATTTTTGAGACCATTCCCATGCAGTTTGCTGATGGTGAAAATGTGGTTTCTGCGTTTTGGCAGGCTTACTATGAGGACTTGGGCGTGGTCGTGCCATTAGGGAAGCCTGGAACCAATCCCAGTCAGTTGGCTCAGTCAGCCAAGCTCATTTTTAAAGGAGAGCTTCATGATTAAAATTATAAATCCGACTCGGCTGACACGACAGCCCTTATTTGAAAAACTAATCAATTATCTGGATCAGCAGGATGATGTGATTTTAAGAGAAATCAAACGTGAATTTGCGGGCTTTCCCAATCTAGATCGCTTTATGGAGGAATGTATCAAGGCGGGCTATATCCGGCGGGAGAATAAGCGCTATTATCAGCAGGTTCCGCTTTTGGATAATCTTGAAAATCTATCTTTGGATCAGGAAATCTTTATTCGAGATGATAGTCCGATCTATCAGGAATTGTTGAATTTGAGCTTTGAGACTCAGCTTGCTAATCAGACTAATGCGGCTATTCTGCTGGAAAAGACCGATTTTCAGAGAGATAAACTGACCTTGTCTAATTATTTTTATAAAATGCAGCGACAGTATCCGCTGTCTGAGGAGCAGAAGCCCCTTTATGCTATTTTGGGAGATGTGAATCCAGAGTATGCCCTCAAGTATATGACGACTTTCCTCCTCAAGTATGTCCGTAAGGATGAGCTCCTGCAGAAGCGTCGAGACATTTTTGTCGATAGTCTGGTGATTCTAGGTTACATTCGTCAGAATGAGGCTGGCAAGTATGAGTTGAAGGCTAGCTTTGACAAGGAACGCCTAGTGTTCCAATTGGACTGATAGTTTTTAGAATGAGGGAAAAATTAGACAGCCCCACCTGTCATTTTGCCATATTCTGTGCTATAGTAGTATATAGAATTTGGGAAAGGAATTAGAATGACAATGTTGAAAAAAATCTATCCCGAGCAACCACTAGAGAACCTTAGGTGGTTCGATATGTTGATTTTAGCAATTATTATGTTTGGTCAATTTATTTACTCCTCAACAATAAATTGGCTGACGATGTCCAGCTCTGTAGGACAAGCAATCGTGCCCAGACCAGAGGATGAAAATTTTGCCTTGCTGAGTAATTTGAAATTGCAAGTTTTCCTGCTGGTGCTGGCTCTGCTCTATCTAGGCATCCGTCATTATAATTTCAAACAGCTGAAACTACGCTTGTCTTGGTCTATTCTTTGGGCGCCCTTGATTTTTGCAGTTGTCGGTCTGACTTCTGATGTGATAGCAGCTTTAGTCGGTTCCTATAATTATTTTGACTTAGAAATCTTGCAGCACATCGACTGGACCTTTGTCGAAGTTTTTCGCAAACTAGCTGCGCTAGGACCTGTCGTCATTCTTTATTCTCTCTTCAATGGTGTCTATGAGGAATTCTTTTTCTTAGGCTTGCTAACATCAGTAAAAGAAGAGAGCAAATGGTGGGTTTTAGGCTTTTCAACGCTGGTTCGCTTTTCTGTCCATACCTATCAGGGGCTAGTCTCTGCTTTTCTGATTGGCGTCGTCTTCGGTCTGTTCTATTATTTCTTTTATAAATACAAGGTTAAAAACTTGCTGCCTTTCTTTTTGGCACATGCCTTTGCGGATATGGTGGGTAGCAGCCTGCTCTATGTCTTAGTGATGTGGAATGGATAATAAAAAGGACTCGAAAGTCCTTTTTATATGTATTTTTCTGCCAGTGCATAGTCACCAGGATAGGGAACCTTTTGGTCATTGATGATTTGGTAGGCATCTGCTCCCTTGCCAGCTAGAATGACTGCATCGCCTTTAGCATTGGTTAGGCTGAGGGCTTTTTTGATAGCTTCCTCTCGGTCAGCAATCATATCCACCTCAAAGGATATGTAGCTAGCAATTTCTTTTGCGATAGCAATCGGATCTTCACGATTTGGATCATCTGCGGTTAGAATCACTTTGATTCCAGGATGCTGATTGAGTAGGAGGCCAAAGTCCTTACGTCGACTTTCTCCCTTATTGCCAGTAGCTCCTAGTACAAGTACAGTCTGTCCTTTTTGATGTTCTTGAACGACGGATAGCAACTTAGCCAAACTGTCGCCATTGTGGGCATAGTCCACGAAGACCTTGGCACCGTTTGACTGGGTCAAGACCTCCATGCGCCCCGGCACTCGTGTCTGAGCAATACCAGCTTGAATATCTTCCAATGAAGCTCCGAGTCGTAGGCAGGCTAGACCAGCAGCAATGGCATTTTCTTGATTGAAGCGACCAATCAGCTGGATATCGTAGGCACCAGCCAACTTTCCTTGTGCTTCAAAGGAGAAGGCTTGCGATTGCTGGATGCTATTGGCGGAGTCTGGTCCATAGAAGTCGTGGTCATAGTTGGCCACTTGCTCAGCCAAAACTTGAAAATGATCCATGCCACTATTGACGACAACAGCTCGGCTATTGTCCATCAAGAGTCGCTTGTGGTAGAAGTAGTCTTCAAAAGTCGGATGCTCAATCGGACCGATATGGTCAGGGCTGATATTGAGGAAGACCCCCACATCAAAGGTCAGGCCGTAGACCCGCTTTTTAAGATAGGCTTGGCTGGAGACTTCCATGATGAGATGGGTTCGACCATTGACTACAGCTTGAGCCATCATCTCAAAGAGGTCTAAACTTTCAGGAGTGGTCAGGGTTGATTTAAAGAAAGTTTCACCGTCCAGAGTGGTATTCATAGTAGAAAGCAGGGCTGGTTTGTGGCTTTGTTTTAAAATATTATAAGCGAAATAAGCCGATGTGGTCTTGCCCTTGGTACCAGTGAAAGCCAAAAGTTTGAGTTTTTGCTCTGGGTGACCGTAAAATTTCATAGCAATGAGACTCATAGCTCGTTTAATATCATTGACCAAGAGCACTGGAATTCCGACCTCGAAGTCAGTTTCACTTAGGTAAAAACCTAGCCCAGCTGCTACAGCCTTTTCTAAAAATTCCCGCTTGAAGTGCTCGCCCTTGACAAAAAAGAGGGTTCTGCTGTCAGCTTGACGACTATCATAGCTAATCTTATCAAAGGTTAAGCCCTGATAGTTGAAGTAGTAGTCTCCATCAGCGATGATTTCACGAAAATTTTGGTCTTTTTTTAAAATATCTAGTATTGTTTCAATTTTTATCATATCTCTATTGTAAACCGAAAGGCTATGTTTTACAAGAGGCAAGGAAAAGTTTATAATAAAAGAAGAACAAATGGAAGAGGTTTTCTATGAGCCAAGAAACAACAAGCCAGCAGCAGAAAATGCTAAGAGGGACTGCCTGGCTGACTGCTAGTAATTTTATCAGCCGCCTTCTTGGGGCTGTTTATATCATTCCTTGGTACATCTGGATGGGACAGCATGGGGCGGAAGCGAACGGTCTCTTTACTATGGGGTACAATATCTATGCTTGGTTCCTTTTGGTTTCCACAGCAGGAGTACCGGTAGCTGTTGCCAAGCAAGTTGCTAAGTATAATACGATTGACAAGGAAGAACACAGCTTTGCTCTCATTCGAGAGTTCCTCAAGTTCATGCTGGGATTGGGACTGATCTTTGCAGTCATCATGTACTTGATGGCACCGGTTTTTGCCTCAATGTCTGGTGGCGGGGCTGACTTGATTCCAGTCATGCAAAGTTTGTCTTGGGCTGTGCTCATTTTTCCGTCTATGAGTGTCATTCGGGGCTTCTTCCAAGGGTTTAACAATCTGAAACCGTATGCCATCAGCCAGATTTCGGAGCAGGTGATTCGGGTTATCTGGATGCTACTGACGGCTTATTTCATTATGAAAATCGGTTCAGGTGACTATGTTGAAGCTGTGACCCAGTCTACCTTTGCCGCCTTTGTCGGGATGCTTGCTAGCATGCTCGTTTTGCTTTTCTATCTAGCAAAAACGGGTATGCTACGCTCTATCATAAGAAAGCCTAAAAAGTCCGCGGGAATTAGTGGCCGCTCCCTCCTCTGGGATACGATACGAGAAGCCATTCCCTTTATCATTACAGGCTCAGCTATTCAGCTTTTCCAGATCATTGACCAGGCGACCTTTATCAATATCATGACCCAGATTAGCGACTACACGAAATCAGAGCTCTTGGTGCAATTCGCTTACTTCTCAGCTAATCCGAATAAAATCACCATGATTTTAATTGCGGTGGCAACTTCTATCGGTGGTGTCGGTATTCCTCTCTTGACCGAGAATTATGTCAAGGGTGACTTTCGCTCGGCTGCCCGCCTAGTGCAAGATAATCTTAGTATGTTGCTCTTCTTTATCTTTCCGTCAACAGTGGGAGCAGTTCTGGTGGCTAGTCCGCTCTATACCGTTTTCTATGGTAAGCCAGATAGTCTAGCACTGGGGCTCTTCATCTGCGCTATGCTGCAGACCATCATTCTCAGCACCTATACAGTTCTTGCTCCGATGATTCAGGCTCTGTTCCAAAACAAGAAAGCCATTCTCTACTTCTTTTATGGGGTTCTTGTCAAGCTCAGTCTGCAGGTGCCGATGATCAATCTCTTCCATGCTTATGGTCCCTTGATTTCAACGACCGTCGGTCTTTTACTGCCAATCTTCTTCATGTTTAGAGAAATTCGCAAGGTTGTTGGTTTGAATCCTAAGAACCTCTTGAAGCGTCTGCTGTTGAGTATGATTCTCACAATTGTCATGGCGATCTTGGTTCTGCTTGTCGAGTATCTACTAAGCTTCATCTTCCAACCAACTAATCGGATGTACAGCTTTATCTATGTCGCTGCCGTTGGAGGAGTCGGAATGCTCGTCTATATCGTACTGTCTCTCAAAGTTCGGCTCATAGACCGTTTTATCGGACAAAAGGCAGATAGTTTGCGCCAACGATTAAGAATGAAATAAGAAACGAAGAGTCGTTCAGCGACTCTTTTTTTGGATTGTTACTCTATAGTTTCAGACTATAGCTAGCTCTTGAAAAGAAAAAAGCTCAAGACTTTCTTAAGATGTTACAATAGAAAGGTAGAATATTTTAAAAAAGAGGAACGGTTAAATGGAGAGAGAACGGAAATTAAATACCTTGTTGGCTCAAGCGGGAGTGAAAACAGACACAACAACGGGTGCCTTAACAACCCCTTTGCATTTTTCAACGACTTACCAGCATCCAGAGTTTGGCCAGTCCACAGGATATGACTATACTCGAACCAAGAACCCTACACGGGCTAGCTTGGAAGAGACTCTAGCTGCTATCGAAAGTGCAGATTATGCCCTAGCGACTAGCTCTGGTATGTCGGCTATTGTGCTGGCCTTTAGCGCCTTTCCAGTCGGCAGTAAGGTTTTGGCTGTTCGAGATCTCTATGGTGGCTCTTTCCGCTGGTTTGCTCAGGTCGAAGCGGAAGGACGCTTTAGCTTTACCTATGCTAATACGGAAGAAGAACTCCTGAACAAGCTAACAGAGGATATAGATATTGTCTATATCGAGACACCGACCAATCCTCTTATGGTAGAGTTTGACATTGCTCGCATTTCCCAAGCGGCTCATGAGCGAGGAGCAGCTGTCATTGTGGACAATACCTTCTACAGTCCGATTTACCAAAGACCACTGGAGGACGGAGCAGATATTGTTCTACACTCTGCGACCAAGTATCTGGGTGGACACAATGATGTCTTGGCTGGAGCTATCATGACCAATGATACTGCCATTTATGACAAGCTGTTCTATAATCTCAATACAACTGGAGCAGTCCTGTCTCCTTTTGACAGCTATCTGCTTTTGCGTGGTCTCAAGACCTTGGCTCTCCGCATGGAGCGCTCTACTCAGAATGCGCAAGAAGTAGTTGCATTTCTGAAGTCGTCTCCTGCAGTAAAAGAAGTTCTCTATCCAGGTAAGGGTGGTATGATTTCCTTTAAAGTTGTGGACAAAGGGAAGATTCCTCATCTCTTAAATAGCTTGAAAGTCTTTACCTTTGCAGAAAGTTTAGGTGGAGTAGAGAGTTTGATTACCTATCCGACAACCCAGACTCATGCAGACATTCCTGCTGAAGTGCGTCATTCCTATGGCTTGACTGATGATTTGCTGCGTCTGTCGATTGGGATCGAAGATAGTCGAGATTTGGTAGACGATTTACGAGCAGCCTTGGAGGACTAATATGGGAAGTTATAACTTTGAAACAGCACCCAATCGTATTGGCCAGCATACTTATAAATGGAAAGAGGCGGAGAAAGACAGTCAAGTCCTGCCAGCCTGGATTGCGGACATGGATTTTGAAGTCCTGCCTGAAATCAAGCAAACTGTGCATGATTACGCTGATCAGTTAGTCTATGGCTATACCTATGCTAGTGAGGAGTTGATCAATGCCGTTTTATCTTGGGAGCGGGATGAGCATGGCTATACCTTTGACAAGGAAGCCTTGGTCTTTATCGAGGGAGTTGTTCCTGCTATTTCGACGGCTATTCAGACCTTCACGAAGGAAGGCGATGCCGTTCTGATCAATACTCCTGTTTACCCGCCTTTTGCTCGCAGTGTCAAGCTTAATCATCGTCGGTTGATTACTAATTCCTTGATAGAACAGGACGGTCTCTTTCAGATTGACTTTGAGCAGCTGGAGCAGGACATCGTAGACAATGAAGTTAAGATTTACGTGCTTTGTAATCCGCACAATCCTGGAGGTCGAGTTTGGGAACGGGAAGTGTTAGAGAGGATTGGTCGTCTCTGCCAAAAGTACGGCGTTCTCGTGGTTTCAGATGAGATTCACCAAGATTTGACGCTGTTTGGACATAAACACCAGTCTTTCAATACTGTTTCACCTGACTTTAAGGACTTTAGCTTGATTTTAGCTAGTGCGACCAAGACATTTAATATCGCTGGGACAAAAAATTCCTATGCAGTGATTGAGAATCCTAGCTTGCGGCAAAAGTTTCAAAAGCGCCAACTGGCCAATAACCAGCATGAAATTTCGGGTCTTGGTTTTCTAGCGACAGAAGCTGCCTATCGTCATGGCAAGCCTTGGTTGACGGAGCTCAAGGTTGTCTTAGAGGAAAATATTGATTTTGCAGTCGATTATTTTGCTAAGGAAGCACCACGTCTGCGGGTCATGAAGCCTCAAGGAACTTATCTGGTTTGGCTGGACTTTTCAGATTATGGACTGACAGATGATCAGCTCTTCCACTTGCTTCGAGAAGAGGCTAAGGTTGTCCTGAATCGGGGAAGTGATTTTGGCCAAGAAGGCAAAGGACATGCTCGTCTCAATACAGCTGCGCCAAAGACTATGATCAAAGAGATTTGTCGAAGGATTGCGGAAGTTTTACCAAAATAAAATAAAAATAGCTCTCTTTATTGACAATCTTTCTAAAGAGGAGTATAGTAATAGTGTCAATCGGTAGGTGAGGCTACCATAAGGATACGGATGACTACCGCAAAGCAGTGGAGACACTACTCGTTGGTCAACAGTCCTGATCGCAAAGGTCAAGACTAAGCTCATTTCATCGCCTTATGGAGTTAAAGCTTGAACGGTGAATGCTTGTTTTATCTATGTTTAAAACAATGAAGCGAACAACCTGACATGCAAACAACCCTGCCTAGAATTGGCAGGGTCTTCTTTTTTGCTAAAAATATTTCAAGAGTACAAATAGTTGATTGCCTGCCTCTTAAGAAAAAGAAGGAGGAATAGTAATGAAATTATGGTATTCTAGTACCAGTCCTTTTGCGCGTAAAGTCTATGCTACAATTTTACACCATCATTTAGAGGAGCAAGTGGATATTCAGAAAGTTCAGGTGGCTTTCGACAAAAATTCACCGCATAACCAAGATAATCCTTTGGGTAGAATTCCTGCTTTTCAAGCTTCCAATGGAGAATGGTTGTATGGTAGTGATTTAATTTCCCAATATTTAGACGAGCTAGGTCAGGAAACTCCGCTTTTTCCTAATGGGATAGAGAAGTGGCACGTTTTAAACATACTGTCCGTTGCTGAAGGAATTTTGGAAAACACAATGCCGATGGTTGCGGAAAAAATTTTCCATGAAAAAGAGCATTGGTGGAAAGACAGACATCAGCAAATTGAAGAGAGAAATGTCCGGAGTTTGGCTTTATTAGAGAAACTTGCTACTGAGCAAGGACTTTCTTTGAATATTGCAACAATCCAAGTAGTTGCTCTTGTAGATTGGTGGAATTTACGTGAAGAAGTCATTGGATTTTCTTTGAAAGAAAATTTTCCCGACTTGCAAGAATGGACCCAGAAGATGAATGCTACTTTTGATGTCTTGCAGGCATCTTGGGATTATTAACTACATTTATAAACTAAGAAAGGAGAAGTACGATGCAAATTGACGATCATCCGGAACCGCACATACACAGCCAATCGCTGATTTGTGTCGTTCTGTCCTTATAAAGTGATTGGTCCCTGTGTATGAAAATTATCAATCATACATAAAGGAGAAACCAATGAAAACAGTAAAAGAAAGATTAGTTGCTGCTCTGCAGCTTCCTGTGCAAGAAACTCTGGCATTTTACAAGAGTTCCTTTCGTGGTCTGACAGAAGAGCAGGTCGAAGAAAATCGTGACCTCTATGGTGAAAATATCATCACAAAGGGTCAGGAAGACTCTATCCTAAAGAAAATTTACGAGTCCATCATTAACCCCTTTACAGTCATCTTACTGGTGATTGCTCTGGTGTCCTTAGTGACAAATGTCTGGCTGGCCAAGCCCGGTGAGGAAGATCCGACGACTTCCATCATTATTGTCGTTCTGGTGCTGATTTCCGGCGGCATTCGTTTTATTCAGGAACTGCGGAGTGACCGCGCTGCTAGCAATCTGTCTCGTTTGATTGTCAACACGGCTACGGTTATCCGTGAAGGAGCAGAGCAGGAACTGCCCATTGATGAGCTTGTTGTAGGGGATATCATCAAACTTAGTGCTGGAGACATGATTCCTGCAGATGTGCTGCTGCTGGACTCGCGTGATTTCTTTGTTCAGCAGTCCGGCCTGACAGGGGAAAGTGATGCAGTAGAAAAGATCTGTTTGACCAAGGCAGATGGTCAAAATCTTGATAGCCTTTTAGAAACAGAGTCGCTGGCTTTTATGGGAACCAACGTTATTTCCGGAAGAGCTACAGCTCTGGTGCTGGTGGTTGGTGATGAGACCATGATGGGAGCCATTGAGCAGACGCTGAACACCTACGATGAACCGACCTCTTTTGAGCGCGAGATGAATAGCATTTCCTGGCTCTTGATTCGTCTGATGCTTGTCATGGTTCCGGTCGTGTTCTTCATCAACGGTTTGACAGACGGTGACTGGTTGGAAGCAGGTGTCTTTGCCCTCAGCGTTGGAGTCGGCCTGACGCCAGAAATGCTGCCTATGATTATCACAGCGAGCTTGGCTAAAGGTTCCATTATTATGGCTCAGGAAAAGGTCGTGATTAAGAAGCTGAACGCTATTCAGGACCTAGGAGCTATTGATATCCTTTGTACGGATAAGACGGGCACACTGACCCAAGACGAGATTGTCTTGGAATACCCACTGGATATTCATGGTGATTTGGACTTGGCAGTGCTCCGTCGGGCCTTTCTCAATTCCTACTATCAAACAGGCCTTAAAAACCTCATGGATCGGGCCATTATCAACCGAACAGAGAAAGAAGCCGAAAAGCATGAGATTGTTCGTAATCTAGACCAAACCTTTAAGAAAATTGATGAACTGCCCTTTGACTTTGAGCGTCGTCGTATGAGCGTCATTGTCAAGGATGATGAGGATGTCATCAGCATGGTAACCAAGGGGGCCTTGGAGGAAATGCTGGCCATCTCTAGCTATGTAGAATATAAAAATCGTATTACAGAACTGACTGAGGAGATTCGTCAGGAAATCCTTGCGGAAGTGGCTCAACTCAATGAGCAGGGGTTGCGCGTGCTTGGTGTTAGCTACAAGTCAGACTTAGAAGAAGATTATGAGTATGAAGTGAAGGATGAGTCCGATATGATTTTGACGGGCTATCTAGCCTTTCTAGATCCACCTAAGTCATCTGCGGCTCCAGCTATTGAAACTTTGGCCGAATACGGTGTTGCCACTAAGATTTTGACAGGTGATAATGATAAGGTAACCCAAGCAGTCTGTGAAAAGGTTGGCTTAGATGTAGATAATATCTTGCTAGGTGTAGAGGTAGATGCTCTATCTAATGAGGAATTGAGTCAGGCGGTGGAGAATACAACAGTCTTTGCCAAGCTCTCACCAGACCAAAAAGCTCGGATCATCCTCCAGCTCAAGGCCAATGGCCACAAGGTTGGCTACATGGGTGATGGTATCAATGATGCGCCTTCTATGAAAGTAGCAGATGTTGGTATTTCTGTTGATACGGCTGTCGACATTGCCAAGGAAACGGCAGATGTCATTTTGCTGGACAAGGATCTCATGGTTCTGGAGAAAGGGCTGGTAGAAGGTCGCAAGGTCTATGCCAACATGACCAAGTATATCAAGATGACGGTCAGTTCCAACTTTGGGAATATCTTTTCTCTTCTTTTTGCCAGTATCTTTTTGCCATTTCTGCCCATGGCACCAGTTCATTTGATTGTCCTCAATCTGGTTTATGACTTGTCTTGTATCGCTCTGCCATTTGATAATGTAGATAGTGAATTTCTCAAGAAGCCTCATATTTGGTCAGCTAGCTCCATTACCCGTTTTATGGCTTGGATTGGGCCAATCTCATCTGTTTTTGATGTTTTGACCTATCTGGTGCTTTACTTTATTATCGTGCCTATGATCACAGGAGGCAGCTATCAAGCTGGTACTGAACAGGCAGTGACCTTTATCACTCTTTTCCAAACAGGCTGGTTTATTGAGTCTATGTGGACCCAGACCATGGTTATCTACATGCTACGCTCACCTAAATTGCCTTTTGTGCAAAGTCGTCCTGCTTTGTCTGTCATTGTGACGACCATGGCGGCAGCGCTCTTTGTCACTTCCTTGCCATATAGCCTCTTTGCGTCAGTTCTGAAGACAGCTCCGCTGAATGGCACCTATTTCCTTTGCCTTTTCTTGATTATCGTGCTTTATATGGTTAGCGTAACCCTTGTGAAAGGCCTTTATATCAAGCGTTACAAGGAATGGCTGTAATAGAAGGGCTAGCAGATGTTTAAGAATTATAAAAAAGATTGGAAAATTTTCCAATCTTTTTTGTATGTATTATTCTTTATCAGGTTGCCATTGCCAGCTTGCTCCAAATTGGGCGAGTAACTCGAAGGAGGCTTCTGGTCCCATAGATCCGACAGGATATTCATGGAGTGGCACTTGATTTTGACTCCAGAGTTCTTCGATGCGATCGATGAGCTCCCAGCTGGCTTTTACTTCGTCCCAATGACTGAAATTAGTTGAGTCGTTATTAAGGACATCAAAAATCAGTTTTTCATAAGGGTCTGGAGAGGCTCCTGACGCTGTGGCATCTGTCCGATAATCTAATGAGATGGGAGCTAGATTAAAGAGTTCCCCAACTTTCTTGCCATTGAGGCTGAGTGAAATCCCCTCAGTTGGCTGGATATAGATGGTTAGGACATTTGGTTTGAGAGGCTCACCAAAGATAGAGTCCATTTGCTTGAAGACGATACTGACATGGGTGCCTTTTTTGGTGAGGCGCTTCCCTGTTCGGAAGAAGAAAGGAACGTCACGGAAGCGGTCGCTATCAATGAAGAAAGCACCAGAGGCAAAGGTTTCGGTCGTAGACTCAGGGTTGACATTGGGCTCACTACGGTAGGAAATGTATTTTTTGCCATTGATTTTGCCAGACTTGTACTGGCCACGAATGAAGAAGCGTTTCAAATCTTCTTCGCTCGGCTGAACAAGGCGCTCAAAGACCTTGACCTTTTCTGCACGGATATGGTCTTTGGTAAAGCTTTTTGGCTTATCCATGGCTAATAAGGAGAGAAGTTGTAAGGTGTGGTTTTGCACCATATCGCGGAGGGCACCAGACTCATCATAGTAGCCACCGCGCTCTTCAACGCCTAGCTTTTCAGCAAAGGTAATCTGCACATTATCAATGTATTGGCGGTTCCAGACATTTTCAAACAGCAGATTAGCAAAACGAATCGCGAAGATGTTTTGGATCATTTCCTTGCCCAGATAGTGGTCGATACGGAAAATCTGTTCTTCGTCAAAGGTTGCCAGTAAGTCTTCGTTAAGCTTGCTGGCAGTTGCCAAATCTGTCCCAAAGGGTTTTTCAACAATTAGGCGCTCAAATCCTTTTCCATCAACGATTTGCTCAGACTTGAGATGTTTAGCAATGGTTCCGAAAAATTGTGGCGCCATAGAAAGGAAGAAGAGTTTATTATTTTCTGCCTGATATTGCTCGTTAAGCTTGTTTTGCAGCTTGCGCAATTCGATATAATGCTCGGTATCTTGCACATCATGGCTTTGATAATAAAAGTGGCTAGCGAACTCTTGAGCCTGCTCGGCACTGTCGGCTAGGTCTGAGATTGACTCGACAACGACCGACTCGAAATATTCCTTGCTCCAAGGTCTACGGGCAGTTCCGATAACGGCAAAATGTTTCGAAAGATTGCCAGATTTATAAAGTCGAAAGAGGGAAGGATAAAGTTTTCTTTGAGCCAAGTCTCCGCTGGCACCGAAAATTGTAATAATAACTTTTGAAGACATGATATTTATTACCTATCTAAATGTGATTGTCTCTATTTTATCACAATTTTCAGAAAAATTGTATTTGAAAAATCTGGATTTGACCAAAGAAAATATCCCGAGGGGAAGTCGGGATAGAAAATTAGGCTTCTTTCTTCTGATGAATCGCTCGAAACAGAAAATAGTAGAAAATAAAGTTGCCTATTGCGAGAAGGAGTAGTAGGCTAAAGACATTGTGGACGCCGCTTGTCGTATCGGGTGCTTGGTTGAGCAGGACGGCTGCAATTGCCGTTCCCAAGGCACCAGCAAAGGTTTGTGCTAGTTGAAAGAGGGCAGTTACATCCGCTGTCTTTTCTCTGCTGACTTGAGAAGCCGATAAAGCCATAGTATTGTTGAAGGCCATGTTGCGGCCCAGAGTAAAGAGGATATAAAATCCTAAGATTAAAGGCAGATTGAGCCAGCTTGTAAAGAAGCTAAAGACAATCATGACTAGAAAGACTAGGGAATTGCCGCCTAGTAGAGACAGCTTTGGACCTTTGCTATCGTACAATTTTCCCAGAAAAGGCGACATGAAAGCTCCGATCATGGTTCCGGGAAGCAGTGAAAATCCAGCCTGGGCAGTAGAGACATTTTTAACCAGTACGAGAAAGTTGGGAATGAGAAAGTTGCTGGATAGATTGGAGAATTGGAAAATTAAAAAGGGTAGAATTCCAAAGAAAATCGTTGGTTCTTTCAAGATACGGATGTCCAGAAATGGATGTTGAACAGTCAGACTCCGCCAGATGAAAAAGGCAAAGGAAAGGAGAAAAATAGCTAGATAGAGCCAATTGATACTATCGCCACCTTCCAAACTGGAGATGGTCATCAGAGAAAAGGAAAGAGCCGTTGCGAGCGAGAGAAAGCCTAGCACATCAAAGGGACGCTTGCTTTTTCCTGCTGAATTTTCCAAGTTAACATAAGCCAGCAAAAAAGAGAGGATGGGAACTGGCATGATAAAGCTGTAGATCATGTGCCAGTCGAAGGAGCCAATCATGAAGCCTCCGTAGGTCGGGCCGATGGCTGGTGCCAGACTGATAACTAGACCACTCAGTCCCATATAAAATCCGATTTTCTGCCGAGGAATCCGCTCCACGATGAGGTTAAACATAAGTGGAATGGCAATCCCAGTCGCTCCCCCCTGAAGGATCCGTCCCAGCATAAGGAAAGTAAAGTCTGGGGCAATCATAGCAATCAGATTACCAAGGGTAAAGATGGAAAGTGAGGCAAAGAGGATGCGACGCTCCGTCCAATTGTGGGCTAGAGTTGCACCTAAAGTTATAGTGATGGCGACGGCCAGCAGATAGCCAGTCGTAATCCATTGCAGCACTCCAAGGCTCAGACCAAAGACCTTGCTGAGGTGGGGAAAGGTCACATTCATACTAGTCTCTGAAAGAATTCCAGCAAAGGCGACTAAAGCCACAGCCAGAATAGAAAGCAAATCTCGTTTCCTTACTTTTTCTTGATTCATAAAAAGAGCTCCTTTTCAAATGAGATAGTATTATTGTAGCATGATTTTTCAAGATAAGAGAGAAAAAACTAAAGAGCGAGCTTCATCAAGTCTCTTCTAATTTCTAAAAGTCGGTCAGAGCAACTGAGTAAAGGGTAGAGAATGGCATAGAAAAGAAACACCCATGAAAATTGACTTTCATAGGTGCTTGGCTCTAAAAGACTCGATAAACGTAAGGATTGTCCGGTTTTTCTACTTTATCAAAGCTTTCAACTTCTAGAGTTGGCAGGCTTTGTCCCAGACTTTTATGGTAGTGCATAGTAATTTTTCCCTTGGCATGAATCCAGGTATTATTCTCGAAATGCTGGGTATTTCCAGTCGTCAAGAGTCCATAGACACCTGAGTCGGCGATACAATGGATAATACCGAAGCGAAAGAGAAATTGGCTCTTTTGGTCGCTGGGGTCATTGTAGACAAATCCGGTGAATTCCAGCGTCTTGTCCGCAAACTCGTCGGGATAATCATAGATAACTTCCATGACCTCCATGTAGTTTTCAGTTGTGACCTGAATGGTACTTTTGTTGAGATATTTCTTGGCGGCTGCCCGCATTTCTTTTTCGTAAGCCCCTTTGGTAAAGTAGGTGCTGGTGTCTGGTTTCAGGTATTGGCTGGTTGTGCCTTCGTCCTGCTGGACGGCTGCAGAAGTTCCCTCAGCCAGCGGAAAATGAAATCCTTTAGCCGAAACTGTTGTCGAATCCAAGGTGACAGTTGGAAAGAAAATTCCCACAAAAAGCGGAATGACAAGGAGCAGCACGCTGCCTAACTTGGCCCAGCGAGTACTTAAATGACTGTGGACCTCCATCTTCTTCATCCAGATGATGAGCTGCACGACAGCCAAGACAAAAGACAGAATCATAGACAAGTATGCCAGATAGGAATAGTGGAGATTGATGTATTGGTTGAGCTTGCCTGTCAGCTGCAGATACATAGTAATCTCAAAGTAGCCGACTAAGATTAAAAATCGAATCATAGCACTACCCCCACAAGCCAAGAGTAAAGAAAGACGACGACGGTAACTAGGCTAATAAATTGCCAGATAAAGCGTGTCTTAAAGTAGTTTTTCATCATCAGCAGATTCTTGACATCTAGCATAGGCCCAATGACCAAGAAAGCTAAGACAGGCGATAGGCCGAAGCTAGCAATCAAAGAGCTTCCGATGAAAGCATCAGCTTCGCTGCAAAGTGAGAGCAGGAAGGACAGCAGCATGAGCAGGAGAATAGCAACAGCTGGTGTCGAGCTGATAGAGGTCAGGATTCTGGTTGGCACATAGACTTGTACCAGGCTGGCGAAGAGACAGCCAAAGACCAAATAGCGACCTGTATCGAAAAATTCATCAATGGCCTGAACAAAGACCTGAAAAAGCTTTTGTCCCTTGCTAAGATGCGAAAAGTCATGCTCATGAACAGCCTTGCGATTTTCTTTTTGGATATTGCTGTCTGCAAAGAAGCCCAGAAAGATCCCTAAAAGAATAGCCACGACCATAGAACCTAAAGCACGAAGCAGAGCCATTCGGAAGGAATTTCCAAAGGCTGAGTAAGTCGCAAAGAGCACGATGGGGTTGATAACAGGTGCTGTCACTAGAAAAGGAACAGCAGTGTAGCTGGGCACTTTCTTTTCCAAGAAGCGGTTAATTATGGGAACAATTCCGCACTCGCAAGAAGGGAAGACTATGCCGATCAAGCTTCCAAAGAAAATCCGAGCCCATTTGTTCTTGGGCAGGAAACGATAAACCTTGTCTGGCGTGACATACACCTCGATAAAGCCAGAAATAATACTCCCAATCAAGACAAAAGGCAGGGCCTCAATGATGATGGAGAGAAAGATAGTGCCAGCCTGTAAGACGCTGGAAGGAAGGTTAGAAAAGAAACTCATGCTTTTTTAGCCTTTTCTTGCGCTTCTTTTTTCCTTTTGTCATCTGGAAATTCTACTTTTTCAAGCTTGGGCAGAGTGGCAAACTCCTCGAACATCTTGTCTAAATCATCTGTTTTGGTAAATTTCACAGCCATAGGGCCACCTCATTTCTAAAATAATAATTCTATTATACTACCAAACGAAAAAAAATGATATTTTCAGCCATGATGGATTAGAGACAGTGGACTCATCCTAGAAAGAAAAAGATGGATTAAACTAGTCTTTATAGATTTTTCAGCTTCATATTATGATATAATAGAAGCGTTATGGAAAATATAAATATTGAAAAAATTGCCCAGAAATTGGGCCTTAAAGAAAGCCAAGTATCACAGGTCCTAGATTTGACCGCTGAGGGAAATACGATTCCTTTTATTGCTCGTTACCGTAAGGAAATGACAGGAAATCTAGATGAGGTCGAGATTAAGGAAATCATTGACTTAGATAAGAGCATGACTGCCTTGGCAGAGCGTAAAGCGACGGTCTTAGCTAAGATTGAGGAGCAGGGTAAACTAACGGATGCGCTTCGCTCTGAGATTGAGGCTGCTGAAAAACTGGCTGATGTGGAAGAATTGTATCTGCCCTACAAGGAGAAGCGCCGTACTAAGGCTACCATTGCGCGTGAAGCAGGTCTCTTTCCTTTGGCTCGCTTTATCCTACAGGATGCGGCTAACTTGCAGGAAGAAGCTGAGAAACTGACTAGTGAAGCCTTTCCAACAGCAGAAGCTGCTCTAGCTGGAGCAGTGGATATTCTGACCGAGGCGATTTCCGAAGACACCAAGCTGCGGGCTTGGACCTATCACGAGATGCAGACCAATTCTTCTATCGTATCCAGTCTCAAAGATGGTGATTTGGATGAAAAGCAAGTCTTCCAGATTTATTATGATTTTTCTGAAAAAGTAGCGACCATGCAAGGCTACCGTACTCTGGCTCTTAACCGTGGTGAGAAGCTAGGTATTCTCAAGGTTGGTTTTGAACACAATCTCGAGAAAGTCCTGCGCTTCTTTGAAGTACGTTTCAAGGTGAAAAACACCTATATTATTGAAGCAGTTCAGCAAGCAGTTAAAAAGAAAATCATTCCAGCTATGGAGCGCCGTATTCGGACCGAGCTGACCGAGGCCGCCGAAGATGGTGCGATTCAGCTCTTCTCAGAAAATCTCCGCAATCTCCTCCTGATTGCCCCTCTCAAAGGCCGCGTAGTACTGGGCTTTGACCCAGCCTTTCGGACAGGAGCCAAGTTGGCTGTTGTGGATCCAACAGGTAAGATGCTGACGACTCATGTCATCTATCCAGTTCCACCAGCAAAGCCAGCTCAGATTGAAGCTTCTAAGAAAGAGTTGTCAGAGCTGATTGAGCAGTTTGGCGTGGAAATCATTGCCATCGGAAACGGCACTGCCAGCCGAGAAAGCGAAGCCTTTGTAGCGGAAGTTTTGAAATCTCATCCAAATGTCAGCTATGTTATCGTCAATGAAAGCGGAGCATCTGTCTACTCTGCTAGTGAACTGGCTCGTCATGAGTTTCCAGAGTTGACTGTTGAAAAGCGCTCAGCTATTTCCATTGCCCGCCGTCTGCAAGATCCTTTAGCTGAGCTGGTCAAGATTGATCCTAAGTCTATCGGGGTTGGTCAGTACCAGCATGATGTCAGCCAGAAAAAGCTGTCTGAAAGTCTGGACTTTGTCGTTGATACCGTGGTTAACCAAGTCGGAGTCAATATCAACACCGCCAGTCCTGCCCTGCTGGCCCATGTAGCTGGTCTCAATAAGACTATTTTAGAAAATATTGTTAAGTACCGGGAAACGGAAGGTTTGATTCGGTCTCGCGAAGCCATCAAGAAAGTGCCGCGTCTAGGCGCAAAGGCTTTTGAACAGGCGGCCGGCTTCCTGCGTATTCCTGAAAGTGATAACCTGCTAGACAATACAGGCGTTCACCCAGAGTCTTATAAGGCTGTGGAGGAGCTCTTTAAGCGTCTGGAAATCAGCAGTTTGGATGAAGCCGCCCAAGCTAAGTTAAAAGCTGTTCAGACTGCTAGTTTGGCTGCAGAGCTAGGATTGGGAGAAGAAACCCTCAAAGATATTATTGCTGATTTGCTCAAGCCTGGCCGGGATTTGCGTGATTCCTTTGACGCGCCAGTTCTGCGGCAGGATGTCTTGGATATCAAGGATCTGCGCATCGGTCAAAAGCTAGAAGGAGTCGTCCGGAATGTCGTCGATTTCGGAGCCTTTGTGGATATCGGTATCCACGAAGACGGTCTTATTCATATCTCTAAGCTGAGCACAGACTATATCAAGCATCCTAGTCAGGTCCTATCTGTTGGTGACTTGGTCACTGTCTGGGTGGATAAGCTAGATGTGGAGCGGGAGAAGGTTAACCTCTCTCTGATAGCACCAAATGAATCTAACTAACTATGTCAAGCGGGTTTCGCTTGAGGATTTTGGCTGGGAATTCCGCCACCAAGCTTATTGGAACAAGCGTCTCCGTACTACAGGGGGACGCTTCTTTCCTAAAGATGGTCATTTGGATTTCAACCCAAAAATCTTTGAAACTTTTGGTTTGGAGATTTTCCGAAAAATTGTCCGCCATGAGTTAGTCCACTATCACCTCTATTATCAAGGCAAAGGTTACCGCCATGGAGATAGAGACTTTAAAGAATTGCTCAAGCAGGTGGATGGCCTGCGCTATGCTCCCTCTCTTTCACACTTCCAAGCCTTTCTCATCTATGAATGCCTGAGCTGCGGAGCACTTATCCGTCGCAGACGCAGAGTTAATCTTCAAAAATACCGTTGTGGTCGTTGCAGAGGGAAATTGGCATTCTTCAAAGAGGAGACAAACAGGGGCTAAGCCAACCAAAACCGATAGAGGTAGAATCAGCCTTGGGGCTGATTTTTTTGTTCTCCCGCTATGATAAAATGAAGGAAAGAATGAGAGTTGAGGTCATCATCATGAAAACTAAATTTTATAAATTAAGAAGAAACCGAGTGATTTCAGGGGTTTTGTCTGGACTGGCAGATAAATTCAACTTTGATCTTGGTTTGTTACGCTTTTTATTCATCATCTTTACAGTTTTCAATTTTGGTTTGGGCATTTTGATTTATATTTTGTTGGCTGTCGTGATGCCTTACAAGGAAGATGTGGAAGCGGAAATGTATGGGACTGGGCCTCGTAAAATGAAAGATGCTGAGCCAATCAATGACAATGACGGTTGGTTTTGGTAAAATAACAAATATAAAATTCGGGAGTGTTCCCGAATTTTTGCTGGATGTAGAGGAAACGAAAAGAGAGAATCTAGGGAAGCGTAGCTGACTGAATCTGGAAGCTATTGCCGAAAGATGAATGACTTATCCAAGGAGGAAATATGACAGAGGTTTGGAATGCCTATGACTTGAATCGAAATCAGCTCCCGCATCTCCTAGTTCGAGGAGAAAACATTCCTGAAGGGCAGTTTCATCTCTGTGTCAATGTCTTGGTTCGCCATCAGGATGGCGATATTCTCTTTATGCGGCGGTCAGCAAATAAAAGTCTCTATCCTGGCTACTATGAGTTTGGAGCGGGAGGTAGTGTGCTGGCTGGAGAAGATAGCCAGACAGCTGCCTTGCGGGAATTGGAAGAAGAAACAGGCCTGGTTCCCGACAGTATCAGACTGTTGGAGCAGGTGTGCTCTGTCGAAGACCAGTGCCACTTTGATTTCTATGAAGCGGTGGTGTCTGGGGACAAGAGCCAAGTTCGCTATCAGGCAGGCGAAACCGATGCCCATCTCTGGCTGCCTCTAGGAGAAATACCAGCTTTTATCGAGAGCCATCCTTGCTTTCAAAATCAGAAAAAAATTCTCCAAAGATGGATTGGCTAGTTATTTTGACTGGCCTTTTTGCTGGCTGGCAGATGTTTTCACAAGCATCTAGGGAAAAATCCTGCTTAATTTCCAATCTTAAAAACTCTTTTAGGGTAAAAATTTGCTATAATAGAGAAAGATAAATTTGAAGGGAGCAGGGAATGTCTGTAAAGGTCAAAGATTTGATTGAAAAAGTCCGTTTACGCATCGTTTACGGCAGTGATGACCTCTTAGAAAAGGAGATTTCGACATCGGATATTTCGCGGCCGGGCCTTGAAATGACCGGTTATTTTGACTACTATACGCCAGAACGGATTCAGCTGATTGGGATGAAGGAGTGGTCTTATCTGATGAAGATGACGTCTCACAACCGTCATCAAGTCCTTCTGAAAATGTTTCAGCCAGAAACGCCAGTTGTCATTGTGGCGCGCAATTTGGAGATTCCTGAAGAAATGCGGCGAGCAGCTGAAGAAAAGCAAATCGCGATTCTCACCAGCCGCACATCAACCAGCCGTCTATCAGGGGAAATTTCTAGTTTCCTTGATTCACGTTTGGCGGTCAGAACCAGTGTTCATGGCGTATTGATGGACATCTACGGAATGGGAGTGCTGATTCAAGGGGACAGCGGTATTGGTAAAAGTGAAACTGGCCTTGAGTTAGTCAAGCGTGGCCATCGTTTAGTGGCGGATGACCGTGTCGATATCTTTGCCAAGGATGAAATGACCCTCTGGGGAGAGCCTGCTGAGATTCTTCGTCATCTCTTGGAAATTCGCGGTGTCGGCATTATTGATGTGATGAGCCTTTACGGAGCTAGTGCGGTTAAGGATTCTTCACAGGTACAGATTGCCGTCTATCTGGAAAATTATGATACCAATAAGACCTTTGACCGTCTGGGCAATAATGCAGAAGAACTGGAAGTTTCCGGTGTCAGAATTCCTCGGATCCGCATCCCAGTTAAGACAGGACGCAACATCTCTGTGGTAATCGAAGCCGCAGCTATGAACTATCGGGCTAAGGAGATGGGCTTTGATGCCACCAAGATTTTTGAAGAACGACTGACTAATCTGATTAGCCAGAATGAGGTGAAAGATGCTTGATCCAGTAGCTTTTTCAGTCGGTCCCTTTAGTATTCGTTGGTATGCGATTTGCATTGTCACTGGCTTGATTTTAGCTGTCTACTTGGCTATGAAGGAAGCGCCACGCAAGAAGATGATTCCAGATGATATTCTTGATTTCATTTTGATTGCCTTTCCCTTGGCTATCCTTGGAGCGCGACTTTACTATGTGATTTTTGAATGGTCTTATTATGGCAAGCATTCTCTGATTGAGATTTTTCAGATTTGGAATGGTGGTTTAGCTATTTACGGCGGTTTGATCACTGGTGCCCTTGTCCTTTATTTCTTTTCTCAGAGAAGGCTAATCAATCCTGTTGATTTCTTGGATATTGCAGCGCCTAGCGTCTTGATCGCTCAGAGTATCGGCCGTTGGGGCAATTTCTTTAACCAAGAAGCCTATGGAGCGGTGGTCAAAAATCTTAATTATCTACCGTCCTTTATCCGCAACAATATGTACATAGATGGTGCTTATCGCCAACCAACCTTTTTGTACGAATCCCTTTGGAATTTACTTGGCTTTGCCCTATTGCTAATCTTACGACGCCGGTCTAAATTCTTCCGTCAGGGAGAATTGGCAGCCTTTTACCTAATTTGGTACGGCTTTGGCAGGATGATTATCGAGGGGATGCGGACTGACAGTCTCATGTTCTTGGGTGTGCGTGTATCTCAGTGGCTGTCTGCAGCACTGATTTTACTCGGCATCGGCATTATGATTTACCAAAGAAAAAAACAAGCCCCCTATTATCAAGAATGAGAGGAGAATATTATGCTTGAAATTGCTTATACTTTTGTTGCTGTCGCTTTGATTGTCTTTCTAATCTACATGACCCTCACCGTCAAAACTCTCGGTGATAAGGCTGCAAAAATGCTGGATGAGACAGAAAATACGATCAAAGTGTTAACTTCTGATGTCAATGTCACCCTGCATCAAACCAATGATTTGATTGCCAAAGTCAATGTGTTGACAGATGATATCAACCACAAAGTAGCAACGATTGATCCACTTTTCAATGCGGTGGCAGACCTATCGGAATCAGTCTCTGATTTAAACGATCAGGCGCGTGTTTTAGGAAAAAAAGCAGTCGCAGCAGGAAGCACGACAGCCAAAACAACAGCAGGTCTAACGGCCCTTCGTTTTGTTGGCAAATTATTTAAAAAATAAGAAAGTAGGTTTATTATGGGAAAAATTTCATCACTTTTATTAGGTGCTGTGTCTGGTGCAGCTGCAGCGTACTTTCTAACCAGTAAAAAAGGCAAAGAAATTACTGAAAAAGTTCAAGACTTTGTTGTCGACTATCGTGAAGATCCAGACAAGACTCACGAAGCAGTTGTCCAATCAGTAAAGGACTTTTCAGATCAGGCTGTCAAAGCCATCAACCAAACCAAGGAAAAGGTTGAAAATGGCGAAATTACAGCAGAAACAGTATTGGAGTCTGTGAAGGATACGACCAAGTCAGTAGTAGACTATTCGCAGGATAAATTCCAAGAAATCAAAGAAAAGTTTGAAAAAGAAGAGGAAATTCTTGAAGAAGAAATTTCTGATATCGTGGTGGAAGAAGGAGAAAAAGCCCCTTCAGAAGAAATTATCATTGATTTAGAAGATAAGTAAATTCAAACTAGATATACAAGATGAGGCTGGGACAAAAGAGTTCAAGCCTCATTTTTTGTTCGAATTGGAGCTTTGCTGTAGTGGTATAGGAAGCAAAAATTACTACTATTTAGTTTCTCCTCGGCCAACTTGATTTTTGGAAAAGAAAGCGTTATCATATAAATAAAAGGGGGTGTTGCTATGAAAAATTTAAAAGTACTTGCCTTGCTTGGTTTAGGCTGCTGCTTACTAGCCTGTTCTCGGCAGAAAGCTTCAGAGTCCCCTAAGTCTGGAAGCTCTGACTCTTCTTCTAAGGCTTCGAGCACGAGTCAAGCCCACTCGAAAACAGCTAGCAGTAGTCAATCTAGTGCTAATCAATTCAGCCCTAGTCAGAGTTCGACTTCTGCGGAGTCGGAAAGCTCTAGTCAAACCGGTGAAAAGGTCAGAGAGGAGGAGACGCAGACTTCTAGTAAAGAAACGCCTTCTCCAATCCGAAAACGCCTGGAAGTTCCCATGCAGATCCAGCGAGCTTGGAATACTTGTGCACCGACCTCTGTCAGTATGATTCTAGCTTACAGGGGCGTTCAGGCTAGTCAGGAAGAATTGGCACGAGAGATGGGCACCGATGAGACTTTCGGCACCCATAATGTCAATGCAATCCGTGTCTTAAATCAATATTTATTTGGTTATAAGGAAGTGCCAGTAGGTCAAGCGGGCTACCATCTTGCTACAGTGACTAGTAGCGCCCCGAATTCTGAAGATATGCGTCTTTTTAAGGAGCGCCTGCGCAAGAATATTGATGATGGCTATCCTCTCTACTATACGATTGATAATGCCTCCATCTACCCAGGCCACAAGGGTGAACACAATGTTGTGGGGACGGGCTATGAATTATCAGCAGATGGCAGTGATGTCCTTGCAGTTTATTACATCGATCCGTCCTACACCGTTCAGGATCCAGTCTATGGAGGGCTGAAAAAGGTAACTCCGGAAGAATTATTGGCAGCTATGTGTGCTTGTCAGGAACCAAATTACGCTTGGTAAAGAAAAAAACGAGATCTTTTGATCTCGTTTGATTTAATTCGTAGATAATTAATGTCACTTTCTTCGAACAGTGCGATATCCTTGAATAATCATAAGACTTAGGACAATAGCAAGTGAGAAAGATAGAAAGGTACTCATTTTTGCAGACAAAAAAATAAAGCTAAAAAAGACTGTCAAAATACAGAATAAAGCGATATTTATAAAGAAAAATAGCTCACGTAATTGTGATGCTGATTCTGCTTGGGGCAGGTATTCTTGATAGGATATTTCCTTAGTTTGTTCTGTCGAATCATGCAGTGGCGCTGATTCAAACTGTTTAAAATCTCTTACAGCCATTGTCTCTCTCCTAGTAGTACCTTATCATTCTATCATGTTTCTATGATTAGATATATTACAAGATAGTTACAAAACGAATAAAACCGAATTAAGAAATCATAAATCCTATTTTTTTGGTATAATAATGATATGAAAAAGATAATCATAACAGCAACAGCTGAAAGTATAGAACAAGTTCAAGCCTTATTGGAAGCAGGAGTAGATCGTATTTATGTCGGTGAGGAAAACTACGGTCTTCGTTTACCGCATAACTTCACTTATGACGAATTAAATTGTATTTCTCAAATGGTTCATCAGGCAGGAAAAGAAATGACCGTTGCCGTCAATGCTTTGATGCATCAGGACATGATGGACCAGATCAAACCTTACTTGGATTTTCTTCAGGAAATTGAAGTGGACTATATCACCGTTGGGGATGCAGGTGTATTCTACGTCTTGCAGCGGGATGGTTATAAGTTGAAAACGATTTATGATGCTTCAACCATGGTTACCAGCAGCCGCCAGATTAATTTTTGGGGCAAGAATGCTGGGGTGTCAGAAGCTGTTTTGGCGCGGGAAATTCCATCGGCAGAACTCTTTAAAATGCCAGAAATTCTTGAGATTCCAGCAGAAGTCTTAGTTTATGGTGCGAGCGTTATCCACCACTCTAAACGTCCGCTTTTGCAAAATTATTATAACTTTACACATATCGATGATGCGAAATCAAGAGAGAGGGATCTCTTTCTTGCGGAACCGAGCGATCCTCAGAGCCATTATTCGATCTTTGAGGACAAGCATGGGACTCACATTTTTGCCAATAATGACTTGGACTTGATGACCAAGTTGACAGAATTGGTTGACCACGGCTTTACTCATTGGAAATTGGAAGGTCTCTATACTCCTGGTCAGAATTTTGTTGAGATTGCTAAGCTCTTTGTTCAGGCAAGAGATCTGATTGAAAAAGGTGAATTTAGCCATGACCAAGCTTTCTTACTAGATGAGCTACTTCACAAATTGCATCCGAAGAATCGTTTCCTCGATACAGGATTTTATGATTACGATCCAGACATGGTGAAATAGGACAGGATTTTGTTGCCTTTATCTAAGTGGGCATCACCAAAAAACTATTTGCTCACCAGAAATGTTTTAAGAAAAGGCACAGATTACTCTGTGCCTTTTTGAGTTCTCATCTATAAAAGTGGAGTGCTGGTTATGATTTCCAATAATCATAATTGTAGGTGGCTAGGATCATTTGAGTAATTTCTTCAGGCTCTTCCTGAGCTCCGCCGGCTATCCAAAGAGAAATAATCCCCTCAACACTGGATAGGAAGATTTCCAAGGCGTATTTCTGAGGGATGTGAAAGCTCTCCTCTAAAAAACGCTGGGTAGCAGCTTTTTGCTTGTCGCTCAGAATGATACTGGTTATGAATTCCCGAATAGCTCCGCGAAAGTCAATATAATGGCTTCTAGTCAGGGCATTGATCAGACGTTCATTAGCACGCAGTATATGAAATTTGGCTATCATGAACTGTTTGGAATATTCGCCTTCTTCTTCAAAAAGACTATAACTATAAAGTTGAGAAATGATGTCGCTTTTGAGGCTATCAATCATCTGATACTTATCTTGGTAGTGGAGGTAGAAGGTGCCGCGGTTAATCCCAGCCCGCTTGCAGAGTTTGCTGATGGAGATATTATCAAACCTTTCCTCAGATAGTAGCTGAATCAAGGCTTCTTTGATGTCTTCCTTGGTGCTAGTTTTTCGTTTCTGGACCATTTTTCTTCCTTTTTACTTAAATCAACACTTTGTTGATTTTTGATTATTGCTTTTTGTCTAAGCTCATTATATAATATCTGTGATTTAGAATCAACACCTTGTCTATTTAAGAAGATGGGGTTTGAAAAGGAGAGAAAATGACATGGCTTATATTGAAATGAAACATAGCTTTAAACGTTATCAGGTAGGTGACACGGAAATTGTCGCCAATCATGATATTTCTTTTGAGATTGAAAAGGGGGAACTGGTCATTATCCTGGGTGCTTCTGGTGCCGGTAAGTCAACAGTGCTCAATATTCTCGGCGGTATGGATACCAATGATGAGGGAGACATTCTGATAGACGGTCAGAATATTGCTGACTACAATTCCCACCAGCTGACGGACTATCGTCGCAATGATGTGGGCTTCGTCTTTCAGTTTTACAATTTGGTGCCTAATCTGACGGCCAAGGAAAATGTCGAATTGGCTTCGGAGATTGTCAAGGATGCTCAAGATCCAGTGGCCGTTCTAACCGCAGTTGGTATGGAAAATCGCCTCAATAATTTTCCAGCGCAGTTGTCAGGTGGGGAGCAGCAGCGGGTCTCTATTGCTCGGGCTGTGGCAAAAAATCCTAAGATTTTGCTCTGCGATGAGCCGACAGGGGCTTTGGACTACAATACCGGCAAGCAAGTGCTGCAAATTTTACAGGATATGTCCCGCAATCAAGGGGCGACGGTGATTATCGTGACCCACAATGCTGCCTTGGCTCCCATTGCTGACCGGGTTATTCGCATGCATGACGCGAGAGTCAAAAGTGTTACAGTCAATGAAGAGCCTCAGGATATAAGTACATTGGAGTATTGATATGAATAGAAAGATTTATTGGAAAGATATTCTGCGCTCCTTCACTAGCTCTAAAGGACGTTTCCTATCTATTTTAATCCTCATGATGCTGGGCTCTTTAGCTCTTGTGGGGATCAAGGTCGCTCCACCCAATATGCGCAGAACAGCAACAGATTACTTGAAAGAGCAGCGAACCATGGACTTGGCCGTTATGGCGGACTATGGTTTGGATAAGGCGGATCAGAAAGAGCTGGAAGCTATCAAGGGAGCTGATGTCGAGTTTGGCTATCTGACAGATGTCACCGTAGATGAGGAGGCTCTCCGAATATTCTCAGATACCAAGGATATTTCAAACTTTCAAGTGGTCTCAGGCCGTCTTCCCAAGACTGATCAAGAAATTGCTCTGGCTAGCTTTTGGTCAAAAAAATATAAGCTTGGTCAGGAGATTCATCTGACCGAAAAAGCAGGCAGTCGGTCAGTTCTAAAAAACAAGACCTATAAGGTCGCAGGATTTGTCAACTCGGCAGAGATCTGGTCTGATAGAAATCTAGGCAATGCGACTAGTGGTAGTGGGGCTTTATCAGCCTATGCTGTAGTTAGCCCCAAGGCCTTTGATACAGATGTTTACAGTATTGCTCGCCTGCGCTATCATGATTTAGAAAAGCTGGCTCCCTTCTCTGAAAGCTATCAGGAGCGTTTGGAGCAGCACCAGACTGCTTTGGACAAGAGCCTGGAAGATAACGGAGCGGCTCGCTTTAAGCGATTAGAGGCAGATGCCAAAAGCACCATTCAGAAGGGCCAAGATAAGATTGCTCAGGCTGAGAGCGAACTGACCCAAGGTAAAAAACAATTAGAGCAAGCTCAGAGTCAGCTAGACCAGCAAAAAACCCAGCTAGATGCAGCCCAAGCTGTTTCTATCCTAGCTCCTGCTCAGCTCAGCCAGAGCCAGCAGCAGATTCAGGAAGCTGAATCCCAGCTCAATCAGAAAAAAGCAGAGCTAGCTCAGGCGGAAAAAGACTTATCAGCTAGCAAGGACAAGCTAGCTGACGCTAAGGCAAACCTTAGTCGTTTGAAAGAGCCGGCCTATCATAGCTATGACCGCAAGTCTCTGCCAGGTGGGAATGGCTATCATATGTATAAAAACTCCATGAATAGTATTGCGTTGATTGGTAATATTTTCCCAGTGGTGCTCTATTTGGTGGCAGCTATAGTGACCTTTACCACCATGACTCGCTTTGTCGATGAGGAGCGAACAAATGCAGGCGTCTTCAAGGCTCTAGGCTATCATAGCCGAGATATCATTCGCAAGTTTGCCCTTTACGGTTTGGTGGCGGGGAGTCTAGGTACCCTCATAGGGATTCTGCTGGGGCATTATTTCTTGTCTGGAGTGATTTCTTCTATTATTACCAGAGGGATGGTGCTTTCTGCCCCTCATGCATATTTTTATATTTCCTATAGTTTACTGGCCCTTGGGCTTTCCCTTCTTTCCAGCGTTCTCCCTGCCTATTTGGTGGCGAGACGGGAGCTAACAGAAGAAGCAGCTCACTTGCTTTTGCCCAAGCCACCGGTCAAGGGCTCCAAGATTTTCTTGGAAAGACTGCCCTTTATCTGGCGACGTCTTAGCTTTACTCAGAAGGTCACAGCTCGCAATATCTTTCGCTATAAGCAGCGGATGTTTATGACTATCTTTGGTGTGGCGGGTTCGGTTGCCCTGCTCTTTGCCGGCCTAGGACTTCAGTCTTCTATTGGTGGTATTCCCAAACGTCAGTTTGAAGAGATTCTGCGATACGACTTGATTGTCGCTGCCAATCCTGGGGAGAATCAAGCTGAGCAAGACAAGCTGAAAAAGATGTTGGCAGATGACTCGATTGCAGCCTATCAGGAAATCCATAGTGAAACCTTGACGGAGAAATACAAAGGAAAAAAAGAAACAGAGTCAGTCACTTTAATGGTTACGGACAAGGAAAATTTTGAACCTTTCATCTCGTTAGAAAGTCCTGACAACCAGCAAAAGTTGACTCTCAAGGACGGTATAGTTGTTTCGGATAAATTGGCCCGCATAGCTAGAGTTAGCCCTGGTGGCAGTATAGAGCTGGGTGGCAAGCCTGTCAAGCTCGCATCAGTCAATGAGAATCATTTTGGCCATTTTGCCTTTATGAAGGCAACTGACTACCAGAAGATTTACGGAAAAAAGCCCGAGAAAAATGCTTATCTAGTGCGGCTCAAGGATTCTTCCAGCAAAAATATTGTGGACAAGGCCAATGAATTTATGAGCCTCAAATCTGTCAAGAGTGTTTCCCAAAACGCAAGCATGGTGAAGCAGTTCAACGTCCTAGCTGATTCTCTTAATAATACGATGATGATTTTAGTGCTGATTTCCATTCTTTTAGCAGTCGTCATTCTCTACAATTTGACAAATATCAATGTGGCCGAGCGGATTCGCGAGCTGTCCACCATCAAGGTTTTGGGCTTCCATAATAAGGAAGTGACCCTCTATATCTATCGAGAGACTATTATTCTTTCAGTGATTGGGATGGCAGTTGGGCTTCTAGGTGGTTTCTTCCTGCATCGTTTTTTGATTGAGAAGGTTGCGCCTAGCATTATCAGCTTAACCCCTCAAGTAAGTCCTTCAGTCTATCTGTTTCCTCTAACAGCAGTGACTCTTATCCTGACCTTGCTTGGCTTCTTTGTCAACTACCGCCTCAGACGGGTGGATATGCTGGAAGCACTCAAGTCTGTCGATTGATAAAAAAACGTTTCAAAACTTTCACTCACTTGATGGGTGGAAGTTTTTTTGAACTTTGATATAATATTCCTTGTAAAGAAAGAGAAAGATACACGATGACACGAAAAATTGCCTTATTATCCGATGTGCATGGAAATAGCACAGCCTTGGAAGCAGTACTGGCGGATGCGGAAAGCCAGCAGGTGACAGACTATTGGTTTTTGGGGGATTTGCTCCTGCCAGGAACCGGTCGCAGAAATATCCTAGATAGGATGGAGCAGCTGCCCATCAGTCTCCAGGTCAGGGGGAATTGGGAAGACAGCCTCTGGCATGCCCTGCATCAAAAGCTGGATTTGGATCGTCCCAGCCATCTCTATCTGACCCGGCTCTGCCATTTTGTCCTAGAGGAAATCCGTCCTGAAGAGATTGACCGCATGCAAGAACTTCCTCTGCAGGTCTTGACAGAAGTAGAGGGATTGAAGATTGCGGTCAGCCACCATCTGCCAGATAAGAATTGGGGACGGGAGCTGATTCATATTGGCGAGCAGAAAAATTTCGACCGCCTTTTTGAAGGAAATGACTGCGCTGTCGCTGTTTATGGTCATATTCACCAGCAGTTTCTCCGCTACGGGACCACTGGACAGCTGATTATCAATCCCGGCTCTATTGGTCAGCCGTTCTTTCTAGATTCAGCTCTGCGTCAGGACTTGCGAGCCCAGTATGCCATTTTAGAGATTGATGAGACAGGTCTGGCTGATGTCGACCTTCGGCGCGTGGCCTACGATGTGGAACAGGAACTACGATTGGCTCGAGAGCTCCACTTGCCTTATTATGAGATTTATCGGGAGAGTTTGGTAAATGGTATCCACCATACTCACAATCATGACCTGCTGCGGGAAATCAGTGAGCGGGAAGGCTATGCGGATGAGATTGCAGCTTTCTTAAAGTCCAGTCGTAACTCTTGAAGTTACACCATTTTTGAGATATAATAGTGAGAGAAAATGATGAGGGAGGAGAAAAAATGCAGATTTCTAGCCGTTTTACCATTGCCACTCATATGCTGATTGTTCTGGCTTTGGAGGGAAAAAAACAAAAACTGACAAGTGATATCCTTGCTGGCAGTGTCGGCGTCAATCCAGTTATTATCCGCAAGACCCTGTCCCAGCTCAAGAATGCCGGAATGATTACCGTTGCTCGTGGAACTGGAGGAGCAGAGATTGCCAAAGATTTGAAAGACATTAGCCTGTTGGACGTCTATAGCGCAGTTGAATGTCTGGGCAAGAGCGGCCAGCTATTTAGTTTTCATGACAAGCCCAATCCAGACTGTCCTATCGGGAAGAACATTCACAATGTCTTAGACGACCGCTTGGCGGCTATTCAGGCAGCCATGGAAGCTGAGTTGGCTCAGACCAGCCTTGACGAAGTCGTCGCAGCAACCGAAAAAGAAATTAAAGAACAATCTGTTTCCTAGTGAGCAGGTTGTTTTTTTACTTAAAAATTTTCCGAGATGTAATCATTGACATTACATTAAGATGTAGTATACTAATAAATGTAACATAAACAATTACAACTTAAGATAATCTTTCGGAGCAAATAGAGATGTGGAAAACCATATCAAGGAACCTATCTCTGTTTTGGAGAAATAAAAAAGATGGAGCAGGGGCACTGCTGAAATTTAAAATTAAAGAGAGGAGAAAGTACATGACTTTTGAATATCAAAGCAAGATTTATCTAGGAGAGGTGGCACTTTATGTAGCTGATCTAGCAAGACAAAGGGATTTTTATCAGCTCGTTTTAGGCTTGGATCTTTTGGAAGAGCAGGATGGGCAGGTGGCTTTGGGCCGGGACGGACAAGTGCTGGTGAGGCTTTTAGCAACCAGTGACTGGCAGTTAGTCAAGTCGGCTTATGGTCTTTATCATCTGGCGCTTTCGCTTCCAAACCGTCAGGCTTTGGCGGATATCCTGAAGCATTTATCAGAAAATAAAGTTCCTATGGTTGGAGGGGCGGACCATGGTTATAGTGAAGCCATTTATCTGGAGGATCCAGAAGGCAATGGCATTGAGCTTTATCGGGACAAGCCTCAGGCTGATTGGGATATTCGAGAAGATGGCCGCATTATCGGAGTGACGGAAGCGCTAGCGGCTCAAGAAATCTATGAACTAGGACAGGAAGTCCAGCCGTTTAGTATTGCTGAAGGAACTCGTATGGGCCATGTCCATCTGTCTGTGAAAAATAGCAGAGCAGCCAGTCATTTTTACCAAAAGCTTCTAGACTTGGAGGATAAATTTTCTGTACCTTCTGCTAGCTGGCTGGCATCCGGAAACTACCATCATCATTTAGCGGTTAATGAATGGGGTGGTTCTCACTTGAATCATCGCCAACCGAAGCAACTAGGACTAGCCTATTTTGAAGCGCAAGTAGAAGGAAAAGAAGACCTAATAGCTATTTATGAAAATGCTCTGGACTTGCAGGCGCCAGTCCGATGGATTAGCTCCCAAGAGCTAGAAGTTACAGACCCAGATGGGATTGTGGCAAAAGTTAAGACAAGAGTGGTATAATAAGGCATATCAAGAAGTTAAAAGAAAGAAAAAATATGTACAAGACTTATTATGCATCACCGATTGGCCAGATTTTCATCTTGACAGACGCAAATGCCTTGTTGGGGCTTTGGCTGGAGAATCAGAAATATTTTGGGGCAGGCTATGATTTGGAGCAAGCGCAACAGGAAGAGACAGAAGTCAGCCAGCGTGTTGCTGCTTGGTTGGATGCTTATTTCAAGGGAGAAAATCCTGCGACAGATGAAATTCCATTGGCACCTCAAGTAACTGAGTTCAGAAGCAAGGTTCTGACAGTGCTGCAGAAGATTCCTTATGGACAAACGGCTACCTATTCAGACATTCTACGAGAATTACAAGCTGAGTACGGTAAGATTGGCTCGGCTAGAGCAGTCGGTGGTGCCATCGGCCATAATCCCATTTCCCTTCTGATTCCCTGCCATCGGATTGTCGGAAGCGACGGAAGATTGACCGGCTATGCCGGTGGCCTTGATAAAAAAGCCTTCCTGTTGAAACTAGAGGCGGGGGAGAAGACAACAGGATAAATAAAACTATTGATAAGCTAAAAAAGCACCAATCGGTGCTTTTTCTAGTTTCTTAGTCAAAATACAGTAAGTCCTTGCTAGTCTCAGTGAAAAGTTCAAAACCATTCTTAGTGACATAGCCGCAGTCCTCGATGCGGACACCGACTTTGCCAGGGATGTAAATACCAGGCTCAACAGAGAAGCACATGCCTTCTTCGATGACCATGTCGTTGCCTTCCATAATTGATGGAAATTCGTGAACATCCATACCGATACCATGGCCGAGGCGGTGATTGAAATACTCACCATAGCCCGCTTTTTCGATGACTTGCCGAGCGGCGCGGTCTACTTCATGAGCTGTGACGCCTGGCTTGATAAAGTCAAGAGCAGCTTGTTGGGCTTCCAGTGTCAGATGGTAGATATCTTTTTTAAACTGGTCAGGCTGGCCGACAGCAACGGTCCTTGTCATATCACTGGCATAGCCATTGACCATGCAGCCAAGGTCAAAGAGCAGGAGGGAGTTATTTTCAACTTTATTGGCACCGGGAATGCCGTGCGGATTAGCTGCATTATTTCCCGTCAGGACCATAGTTTCAAAGCTCATCTCATAGCCTTCGCGTTTGATGGCAAAGTCAATCTGAGCGATGATATCCGTTTCGGTATTATCCAGTGAAATATTGTCAAAACCGATATTAACAGCCTTGTCAGCATATTGGCCGGCTACTAGCATTTTCTGGATTTCATCGGCTGACTTGATCAAGCGCAAGCGGTTAATATAAGGGGTCAGATTGACAAATTCAGCCCCGTCAAAAACAGTACGCAGGCCGTGATACTTAGTTAAAATCAGATTATCAAACTCGACCGCTACTTGCTTGAAGGTTTGAGATGGTAGAGAAGCCTTGATTTTTTCCCAAGGGTTTTCAGAATCGACATAGCCTACAACCTGAAAGTCTACGGTAGAAGAAGCACGCTCAACTTCCAGTGCTGGTACGAAAAGGAGTGGCTCATGGTCAGTGTAGACGATTAGGAACATTTGGCGTTCATGTGGATCGCTGTAAAAGCCTGTCAGGTAATGAATGGTTACAGGATCGGAGATTACAGCCACATCCTGCTTTTCATTTTCAAGATAAGTGATGATTTGATTGATTTTTGTCATAGTTCAACCTTCTTTCTATGCCTCTATTTTTGCAGAAAAAGTGAAAAAAATCAAGGGTTTTAGTGAGGATTCCTCATCCTTGACTGAGATTTTTGGGAGAAAGAGAGTTGAATTGAAATTTCTATAAGAATGTTGGAATATAGTGTACGAAAATAGTATTTTTTAAGGAAAATTTGATATAATAGTGCTTATGGAGCGGTAGGACAGATACAAAAACAATAGATGTCTAAGCTTAAAAATTGTATAGATATGAAGGTAAGAAATGAAAAAAATATTAGTTGTAGATGACGAGAAACCAATCTCGGACATTATAAAGTTTAACATGGCTAAGGAAGGCTATGAAGTACTGACAGCCTTTGATGGTAAGGAAGCTCTAGAAATGTTTGAAGCAGAGCAACCGGATATCTTGATTCTGGATTTGATGTTGCCAGAAGTGGATGGACTGGATGTTGCTCGGACCATCCGTAAGACCAGCAATGTGCCGATTATTGTACTTTCGGCCAAAGATAGCGAGTTCGATAAGGTAATCGGTCTGGAGATCGGTGCCGATGACTATGTGACCAAGCCCTTTTCAAATCGTGAATTGCTGGCTCGGGTCAAGGCCTTGTTGCGCCGTTCTGAACTAATCCCAGATAGTCACGTGGACGAGAGCAGTCCAAAGGAACTGTTTATTGGGGATTTGCAGATTCTTCCAGATGCTTTTGTGGTGAAAAAACATGGGAAAGAATTGGAATTAACCCATCGTGAATTTGAACTTTTGCACCATTTGGCGACCCATGTTGGTCAGGTCATGACGCGTGAGCACTTGCTGGAAACCGTCTGGGGCTATGATTACTTTGGAGATGTGCGGACAGTCGATGTGACTATTCGCCGTCTGCGCGAAAAAATCGAAGATACTCCAAGCCGTCCGGAGTATATCCTGACTCGCCGCGGTGTCGGTTATTACATAAGAAATAATGATTGAAACGCTAAAAGAATTTGTGCTTTCTCCTGACTTTGTCTTTTCACTGATTGTTGTCGGCTTTATCATCGTCGTGGCTCTTTTGCTGCTGGAAAATCGACGAGATACTCAAAAGCTAGTGCAGTTAAATCAAAAGATCAAAGGATTGATTGCAGGAGATTATTCAGAAGTTTTAGATATGCAGGGCAGTCCTGAAATCACAGACATGACCAATTCCATCAATGATCTCTCTGAAGTCATCCGCCTGACACATGAAAATTTGGAGCAAGAAACCAAGCGTCTATCCAGCATCTTGTCTTATATGACGGATGGGGTGCTTGCGACCAATCGTCGAGGGCAGATTATTACCATCAATGACATGGCAACCAAGCAATTGGGCGTCAAACGTGATGATGTCCTTAACACCAGTATTTTAGATTTGCTGGATATTGCTGATGAGTACGATCTACGCGAATTGATTACCAAGGTTCCAGAATTGACCATTGATTCTCAAGATGAAAATGGTGAATATGTAAGCCTGCGTGTTCGATTTGCCTTGATCAGACGGGAGTCAGGTTTTATATCAGGGTTGGTAGCAGTGCTGCATGATACAACAGAGCAGGACAAGGAAGAGCGGGAGCGTCGGCTTTTCGTTTCCAATGTTAGCCATGAATTGCGGACGCCTCTAACCAGTGTGAAATCCTATCTGGAAGCCTTGGATGATGGCGCTCTGTCAGAGCCTGTTGCACCGGAATTTGTCAAGGTTTCACTAACCGAGACAAACCGGATGATGCGGATGGTGACGGACTTACTTAGCTTATCGCGGATTGATAATAATACCAGCCATCTGGACGTTGAGCTGACCAATTTTACAGCCTTTATCACCTATATCCTCAACCGTTTTGATAAGATTAAAAATCAGGATGAGACCAAAAAATATGAGATTATCAGGGATTATTCAATTACGCCGATTTGGGTAGAGATTGATACGGACAAGATGACCCAGGTGATTGATAATATCATGAACAATGCCATCAAGTATTCGCCTGATGGTGGGACGATTACGGTTTCTGTGAGAACAACAGATGTTCAGTTGATTCTCTCGATTTCGGATGAAGGTCTGGGCATTCCCAAGCAGGATCTGCCAAAGATTTTTGATCGTTTCTATCGGGTGGATAAGGCCCGTAGTCGAGCTCAGGGAGGAACGGGCTTGGGTCTGGCTATTGCTAAAGAAATTATCAAGCAGCATCATGGCTTTATCTGGGCCAAGAGTGAGTATGGCAAAGGATCTACTTTTACCATTGTACTTCCATATGATAACGATGCTGTCCGTGTAGATGATTGGGAAAATGAAGAGAATGTAGAAAGTGAACATGACTAAGGGATTTCAATATAGTATTCTAGCATCAGGCTCGAGTGGTAATTGCTTTTATTTGGAAACAGACCAGAAACGCCTGCTCGTCGATGCTGGTTTATCAGGGAAAAAGATTACGAGCCTTTTGAGTGAAATTGATCGCAAACCAGAGGATTTAGATGCTATTTTGGTCACCCATGAGCACAAGGATCACATCCATGGTGTAGGGGTTTTGGCGCGTAAATACAATCTAGACATTTATGCCAACGAAGCAACCTGGCGAGCGATGGAAAAGGACTTGGGCAAGCTGGATGCCAGTCAGAAGCATATCTTTGAAATGGGTAAGATGAAAACCTTTGGTGATTTAGATGTCGAAAGTTTTGGAGTGAGCCACGATGCGGCTGCTCCTCAGTTTTACCGCTTTATGAAGGATGACAAGAGCTTTGTCATGCTGACGGATACGGGCTATGTCAGTGACCGCATGGCTGGAGTCATTGAGAATGCAGATGCTTATTTGATTGAGAGCAATCATGATATCGAGATTCTTCGGAGCGGTGCCTACCCGTGGAGCCTGAAACAGCGCATCCTGTCTGACTTGGGACACTTATCCAATGAAGATGGTGCGGAAACCATGATTCGCACACTTGGCAATCGCACCAAGCGCATCTATCTGGGGCATCTGAGCAAGGAAAATAATATCAAGGAGCTGGCTCATATGACTATGGTCAATCAACTGGCTCAAGCTGACTTGCCAGTGGGGCATGATTTCCAAGTCTTTGATACTTCTCCTGATACTGCAACGCCTTTGGTAAATATCTAATCATCAGTCGCTCAGAAAGAGAGTGGGACAGAAATCGGTAATTCGTTAGAATTCGATTTCGTCGTCCCACCTCCGCACAGTTGAGTAGGGCTGTAAAAGCTGATGAAATCAGCGTGGTAGAGCCCACTCAACCACTGCGTCTTGCTCAACAATCCAAAGACAATTGAGAGTCTGGGATTTTTGTCCCAGCCTCTTTTTTAGGATTGACAAGGATTGTTTTTTATGGGAAACTAGTTCTATGTTTTTTAGCCTGTTTTTTATACTGGAAAGGGAGCTAAAGAATTGAAATGAAGAATGACTATGAAAATCTACGTGAGGAAACCAAATGCGCCTGATTTATTTTGTGATTGCCTGTCTATCTTTGGCCTTAGGAGTGCTGGGAATTTTTCTGCCCCTTCTTCCTACGACTCCTTTTTTACTTTTGTCTATTGCTTGCTTTTCACGCAGTTCCAAGCGGATTGAGAATTGGCTTTATCACACCAAGATATATCAGACCTATGTCGCAGATTTTCGGGAGACAGGCTCGATTGCCAAAGAACGTAAGAAAAAGATTATCGTGTCCATCTATATCTTGCTGGGAATTTCTATTGCGTTAGCCCCGATAATTTGGGTGAAAATTTTCTTGTTCGCCCTGACAATCTTTATTACCTATTATCTTTTCAAGGTCATCCCAGATAAGGAATAGACTGCGAATTACGCTAAGAAGACAAGTAAACAAGTGCGTTGGCACTTGTTTTTTGGTATAATGGTAGATAGTTCACAAAGAACATCATTTTAGAAAGGATGGATTAGACTCATGCTCTGCCTTGGCCTAGCATGAAAAAGAAACTATGGAACATTTAAAAGATGCACTGCTGGAGCAGTTTGGACTGGTGTTTGAAGACAGCAGTCTGCTAGAGACCGCTTTTACTCACACCAGCTATGCCAATGAGCACCGCCTCTTAAAAATTTCACACAATGAACGCCTGGAATTTTTAGGAGACGCTGTTCTGCAGCTGATTATTTCTGAGTATTTATATAAAAAATATCCCAAAAAACCAGAAGGAGATTTGTCAAAACTACGCTCCATGATTGTTCGGGAGGAGAGTTTGGCTGGCTTTGCACGGGACTGTCAGTTTGATCAGTTTATCAAGCTAGGTCGCGGTGAGGAAAAGTCAGGAGGTCGCAATCGCGATACCATTCTGGGTGACTTATTTGAGGCCTTTTTGGGTGCCCTTCTTTTGGATAAGGATGTGGAGACTGTCAAAGACTTTATTTACCAAGTCATGATTCCTAAGGTAGAAGCAGGTGACTTTGAGCAGGTGACTGACTATAAGACTAAGCTGCAAGAACTCCTACAGGTTAATGGGGATGTGGAGATTGTCTATCAGGTTACAGATGAGACGGGGCCAGCCCATGCTAAGAACTTTGCTGTGGCTGTGTTGATCAATGGTCAAAAAGCGGGTCAGGGACAGGGCCGTTCTAAAAAATTGGCTGAGCAGGAAGCTGCCAAGGATGCATTTGAAAAGGAAAGTCACTAATGTTTTTAAAGGAAATTGAAATTCAGGGCTTCAAGTCATTTGCAGATAAGACCAAGGTGGTTTTTGATCAAGGTGTGACTGCTGTTGTTGGTCCCAATGGCTCTGGTAAGTCCAACATTACAGAGAGCCTGCGCTGGGCTCTGGGTGAGTCAAGTGTCAAGAGTTTGCGGGGCGGTAAGATGCCCGATGTCATTTTTGCAGGGACGGAGAACCGCAAGCCACTCAACTATGCTTCGGTCGTTGTGGTTTTGGATAATCAGGACCAGTTTATCAAGCAAGCAGGCAAGGAAATCCGTGTCGAGCGACATATCTATCGCAGTGGTGATAGCGAGTACAAGATTGACGGTAAAAAGGTCCGTCTCCGCGATGTCCATGACCTTTTCATGGATACAGGGCTAGGACGGGATTCTTTCTCCATTATTTCCCAAGGTAAGGTAGAGGAAATCTTTAATAGCAAACCAGAAGAGCGCCGAGCAATCTTTGAAGAAGCGGCCGGAGTGCTCAAATACAAGACCCGCCGCAAGGAAACAGAAAGCAAGTTAGCGCAGACTCAAGACAATCTGGATCGCTTGGAAGATATTATCTACGAGCTGGATAGTCAAGTCAAGCCACTGGAAAAGCAGGCTGAGACAGCCAAGCGCTTTTTAGAACTGGACTATGAGCGTCAGGAACTTTATCTAGATGTCTTGGTGGCTCAGATTAAGGCGAATAAAAGTGATTTGACGGCGGCAGAAGCTGATTTGGAGAGTATCAAGCAGGAACTAGCGGCCTATTATACGAAACGGGACGAATTGGAGCGTGAAAACCAAGAAATCAAGGTCAAACGTCAAGAAGTGAATCAAAAACTGTCTGATGATCAGGCCAGTCTTTTAGAGTTGACGCGTTTGATAAGTGATTTGGAACGCCAGATAGACCTAGCCAAATTGGAATCGAGTCAGGCGGCTAGCAGCCGTTTGGAAAATGAAGAACGTTTGGCTGGACTGAGAGAAAAAAGCCAGCAGTTGACGGCTGATATTTCCTCCAAGGAAGCTCATCTAGCTGATTTAGCAGGCCAGTTGACAGAAAATCAAGAAGCCATGAGCCAGTTGGAAGCAGAATTGGCGGACTTTTCAGATGACCCAGATCAGTTGATTGAAAATCTGCGGGATCGTTACGTCAAGCTCATGCAAGAAGAAGCGGACTTGTCCAATGACTTGACCTCGCTCGAAAATCGTCTGGAGAATGAGCGGAGTCAAGCAGCCAGCAAACAGGCTGAGTTTAGCAAGTTACAGGCTGATTTAAAAATCGGTAGAGCAGAAGAAGCGGCTCGACAGGCAGAATTAGAAGAAGCTCAGACTGCCCTCAGAGCCTTGCTAGATCAGTATCAGGAGCAGCAGGGGCAGGTCGAGAAGTTGGCGACTGCTTATCAAAATGAGCAGACCAGTATGTTTGCCCTGCTGGATGATTTGAAAAATAAAAAAGCTCGTGCAGCCAGTTTAGAAGCTATCCTTAAAAATCACAGCAATTTTTATGCAGGTGTAAAAAGCGTTCTGCAGGAGGCTGATCGTCTGGGTGGTATTGTCGGGGCAGTCAGCGAGAAATTGAGCTTCGATCCTCATTACCAGACCGCTTTGGAAATTGCGCTGGGGGCAAGTAGTCAGCATATCATCGTTGAGGACGAGGGGGCAGCGACAAGAGCCATCGATTTTCTTAAGAAAAATCGGGCTGGTCGGGCTACTTTCCTGCCTCTGACGACCATCAAGGCCCGTCAACTCCCCGAGCAAAATCAATCTCGAATTGAGGCCAGTCCGGGCTTCCTAGGTTTGGCTTCAGAGCTGGTGACCTATGAGCCAGGTTTGGACAATATTTTCCAAAACCTGCTGGGAACAACCGCAATCTTTGATACGATTGAGCATGCGCGTGCGGCTGCCCGTCAGGTTCGTTACCAAGTCAGAATTGTAACGCTGGACGGCACGGAACTGCGCACAGGCGGTTCTTACGCCGGAGGAGCCAATCGCAATAATAACACGATCTTTATCAAGCCGGAACTGGACAGCCTGCTCGGAGAAATGGAACAGCAGTCCCAAAAGCTGAAAGTTCAGGAGCAACAAGTCGAAAGTTTGCAGTCTCAGCTATCAGAGGCCAAGCAAGCCTTGGAAGCCATCAAGTCTGAGGGTGAGCAAGCTCGCTTGACGGAGCAAAGAGTCAAGTTGGCCTACGAACAGATTGCAGAGCGGGTTGCGGAACTCAGACAGCTGGAGCAACTACAGGAGCAGGACTTGACTAGTCAGACTGAGGCAGCAGACCTGGCTGAAAAGAAAAAAATGGAAGAGCGGCTGTCGGCTATTGAGGCTGCAAAAACAGCTATTACTGCTGAAATTGAGCAAGTCAAGTCGAATAAAAATGCTGTTCAGGATCGCTTCGATCAGCTATCGGCTAACTTGTCAGATCTGAAATTGAAGAACACAGAGCTGACTTCTAACCAGCGCTTTGAGAAGAATGATTTGTCGCGTTTGCTAGAGGAGAAAGCTGCCTTGGACAAGGAAGTCGCTACTTTGCAGCTTTTGATAGAGCAAAAAGAAGAAGCGGTCAGCCAGAAGGTGGATATTTCCGTCTTGGAAGAGCAGCTTAAAACTGCCCAAGAAAAGAAGACAGACTTGGATCAGAACCTCATCCGACTCAAATTTGAGCTGGACGACTTAGAGGGGCAGTCTGAGGATATTCTAGGGCATTTAGACCAAGCTCGTCAGCAGAACGAAAGTCTGATTCGCCGTCAGGCCAAGGCAGAGGCAGAAAAAGAGAAATTTTCAGATGCCTTGCGTCGTCTGCTGACTAATCTGACGGATAATTACCAGATCAGCTTTGAAGAGGCTGATCAAAGAGCCCGTTCTTTGGAAAATCTTGCAGCTGCGGAAGCTCAAGTCAAAGACTTAGAAAAGGATATTCGTGCTTTGGGACCGGTCAATTTGGATGCAGTAGAGCAGTTTGAAGAAGTCAGCAACCGACTGAATTTCCTCAATAGTCAGCGGAATGACGTACTCTCGGCCAAAAATCTCCTCTTGGAAACCATTGAAGAGATGAATGACGAGGTCAAGGAACGTTTCCAAACAACTTTTGAAGCCATTCGTGAAAGCTTCAAGCTGACCTTTAGCCAGATGTTTGGCGGCGGTTCAGCTGACCTGATCTTGACAGAAGGCGATCTGCTGACAGCTGGGGTAGAGATTTCGGTTCAGCCTCCAGGCAAGAAAATCCAATCTCTCAATCTTATGAGTGGTGGAGAAAAAGCCCTGTCAGCCTTGGCCCTTCTCTTCTCCATCATCCGCGTCAAGACCATTCCGTTTGTCATCTTGGATGAAGTTGAGGCAGCTCTGGATGAGGCCAATGTTAAGCGCTTTGGAGATTATCTTAACCGCTTTGACAAAGAAAGCCAGTTTATCGTTGTGACCCACCGCAAGGGAACCATGTCTGCAGCAGACTCTATCTATGGAGTGACCATGCAGGAGTCAGGAGTTTCCAAGATTGTGTCGGTCAAGTTAAAAGATTTAGAAAGTTTATAGTATGAGTATAAAATTAGTAGCAACAGAAATCGGAATAAGGTAATTGATACAATAGAATACTAAGAAAGCCTTTGAATAAGTTGTTTCAAGGCTTTTTACTGTCTATAGATAGAAGGAAATGGGTATCAGAAATACTTTGATTCTATGGAGACACCCTTGATTTGTTAAACGTTAAATTGCATGTTTCGAAAGTCAATCATCTTGAGGCAGTATAACTGCATAATAACATTTCTTTCGTCAATAGAAAGTAGGAGTTATAGTAAATTGTGAGAATTCTTGGTATAATGAGGATAATAAATAAAAAATAATTTGAAGGCACAGGTATGTTGATGGAAATAAACTAGGTTATAGATAATACAAAAGCGTATATCGTCTGTCATTACATTCCTTGGCGGATTTACAACGAATATTATAGGCTCTTCTCAAATGTGTTCTCTGTGATTATGGGGATTTTCTTCATGATTAATATTCTCGTAAGTAAGGAAATACTCGCACGTTTAACGCTTCGCATTCTCAATGTGGTGTTGCTAAAAGACAAAATTGAGCACATTCTTATGTCGGGGAAGTCATCGTGGATACGTATGACCGTTTCTTGATGAGTCAAATCATCGAGGCGGGAATTGTTGGGGTTATGATTTTTGCCGCATACTCTCTTGTAGGGTTGCCATATGCAGGACTTGTTGGGGTGCTGGCCGGAGTATTCTCGTTCATTCCGAATATCGGGCCGTTTATGGCGTGCGGAATCGTAATGCTCTTCATCTTTACAGAAAGCCCAATTCAAGCACTCATTTCGGTTGTCGTCTTTATGGTCGTTCAAACAGTGGAAGGCAATGTCGTCTATCCTAGGGTTGTCGGCAGTTCCGTAGGGTTGCCAACGGCTCTAACCCTTGCTACTACGTTAATCGGTGGAAATCTCTTTGGTTTAGTAGGAATGATTTTCTTCACACCAATCTTTGCCGTGATTTACCGTCTCGTGAAAGAATGGATGGAGAAACATGAACAAGCTGCTCCAGTGGTAGCTGTAGGAGGTATTATTGATGAAGAAAATTAGCGACTTAGGGATTACGGGGAAAAAGCTCCTCTTTGAAGGGATTGCGTTCCTTGTTGCTGGGATATTGCTCCTTATATTCGGACCAAGCTTCCCAGAATTGATGTTACGTCTGTTTTTAACATTCTTATGGGCCCGTGAACTATGGAATTTCTTATTCCGTTGGTTTAGTAAAGCGGCATCTAAAGACCCGTTATGGCTGAATATAGGGAAATTTTCCCTTTACGGATTTTTAGCAGGAAATCAATTCTTCCTGTCATTGCCGATTGCGATTGTAAGCATCTTGATGGGACTCAATGAAGTGATGAAGGCGGGAATTAGTGGTGTGACATACTATATTTATGTCAAAGATGATATTCGCCCGCGATTTCGCTTGCTCTTTGATACCATTTGGCTTTCAGTTGTCGGGGTAGCCACTTTAATTTCTCTTGGGGGCGACGGCAATTTGCAAATGTTCTTCCTTTCGCTCTATTTTATCGGGTATGGGATTAGCAATATTCGGGACGGCTGGTTCTTCGAGGCCGAAGTTGGAAAGAAAGTCCTTCGCAGACGCTTGCGTCGTGGGATGCCGCTTGTATTTGCTGCACTGATTCCTCGAGTAACCTTACAAAAAATTAATGATGCGTTGGAACTTGGAGAAGGCGAAACGGCTTCAGAAATTTACGACCGTGCCAAAGAAAATGCAGAACCAAACTTAGAGATGTTTATTCATGTCACAAAAGACGGGTTTGGAGCCATCGGGCATGTCGACCTGTGTTATAAGGGCCGCATTATTTCATTCGGAAACTACGATACGAATTCGGAGCGCCTCTTTGGAACGATGGGGGACGGGGTACTTTTCAGTGCCGACCGTGAAAAATACATCGAATTTTGTAAACGCGAAAATCATAAGACCCTACTGGGATATGGTCTTGCCTTGTCTCCAGAACAACTCGCGGCCATCGATAAGGAAATCGCCAAATTGATGTCGCTGACAGTGCCTTGGGATCCACCGAAAATGGTGAAACCTAAGCATCCTGGAATCGACAAAGAAGAACCAATGTATGCCTACAAGCTCAAACAAGAAGCAGATGCACTCTTGTATAAATTTACCTCTTCAAAATTCAAGACGTATTTTGTGATGAGTACCAACTGTGTATTGCTAGCCGATACGATTGTCGGGACAGCAGGCACCGATATTTTAAGCGCCCGAGGATTTATTTCACCAGGAACGTACCAAGATTACTTAGATAAGGAGTTTGAGAGACCGCATAGTCTAGTCGTGACGAAGCGCGTCTATCAGTAAGAACATGGAACTTCATGAAAAAGAATTCTTTATGAGGGAAGCGTTGAAGGAAGCGCAGAAAGCCTATGACCAAGCGGAAGTGCCAATCGGGGCTGTCGTGGTCTTGAATGGTGAAATTATTGGGCGTGGTCATAACTTACGTGAAAAGGAACAAGACGCCACGCTGCACGCCGAAATCAAAGCCATTCGCCAGGCAAACCAACACCTTGGAAGCTGGCGACTCGAAGACTGCTAAGTCAGTTTGTAGACCACGCTTCGCCAGAACGTATTTGCCAAATAGCAAAACATAAATTGAATTTAGGATAACTAAATATATAAAAAGTTTATGTGATGTTATTTTATAAAATAAAAAAGTAAATAGATATAGTATAAACAATATCAAAAACGGTCAGGTCATAGAAATATGATCTGACTGTTTTTCATCTGTGGAATGAAGTGTTAGTTTTATGATATAATATAAAGGATTAACAGAGATGAGAAATGATGGGGGTTGCCTAAATCCTTAAAAGATGCATACCCTAAATGCCCTTTGCACACCCCTAATTCAAAAAAGGAGATAATTGTATGATAAGACTCATTGCCACAGATATGGACGGGACTTTTTTAGATGACAAGGGTCAGTTTGATATGGAGCGGCTCAAGCACCTGCTAGCTCAGTTTAGAGAAAAGGGCATCTACTTTGCTGTTGCCAGTGGTCGAGGGATTCTCTCTCTTGAGAAGCTCTTTCATGAAGTTCGGGATGATATTATCTTTATCGCAGAAAATGGTAGCCTAGTAGAGTTTCAAGGAAAAGATCTATACGAAGCAACCATGCCAAGAGAATTTTATCTAAAGGTATTTGACAAGCTTAAGGAGTCGCCTTTTGTCAATATCAACGAGTTGCTCCTGACAGGGAAAAAAGGCTGTTATGTCCTAGATACAGTAGATCCGACCTATCTTTCTTTCAGCGCTAATTATAATGAAAATATCCAAAAAGTTGCTGATTTTAGTGAGATTACAGACGAGATCTTTAAATTCACGACCAATTTCAGCGAAGAAACAGTGGCCGACGGCGAAGCTTGGGTCAATGAAAATGTCGCAGGTGTCAAGGCGATGACAACGGGCTATAAGTCGATTGATATCGTGCTGGATTATGTGGATAAAGGCGTGGCTCTTGTCGAGCTAGCTAAGAAGCTAGGCCTAGAGATGGATCAGGTCATGGCTTTTGGTGATAATCTCAATGACCTATATATGATGCAGGTGGTGGGCCATCCGATTGCACCGGAAAATGCGCGACCGGAAATTTTGGCAGTTGCGAAAGAAGTGATTGGCCACCATGCGGCCCAATCTGTTATGACCTACATGGAGGGCTTATAATGGCTGATATTAAATTGATTGCTTTGGACTTGGACGGGACGCTTTTAACCACGGATAAAAAGATTTCTGAAGGGAATCTGGCAGCGCTCAAAGCGGCTCAGCAGCAGGGGGTCAAAGTTGTATTGACCACAGGGCGTCCGCTTAAGGCTATGGAATTTTTCCTGCATGAGCTGGGCACCGATGGTCAGGTAGATGAATACACCATTACCTTTAATGGTGGTTTGGTTCAGCGCAATACGGGAGAAATTTTAGATAAAACGGTATTTGCCTACGATGATGTAGCTAGAATTTATGAAGAAACTGAGAAATTGGGTCTGCCTCTGGATGCGATTGATGGTGGCTTGGTTTATCAGATTCAATCAGACCAAGCATCGCTCTATGCAGAGTTTAATCCAGCTCTGAACTTTGAATCTATTGCTTTTGAAGACCTTTCTAGCCAGATTACCTACAATAAATGCGTCACAGCCTTTGCTCAGGAACCCTTGGACGCAGCCATTCCTCACATTTCGCCCGAACTGTTTGACCAGTATGAAATTTTCAAATCACGGGAAATGTTGCTTGAATGGTCACCGAAAAATGTCCACAAGGCGACTGGTTTGGAGAAACTGATTGCCCACTTGGGAATTGATAAAAGCCAAGTCATGGCCTGCGGTGACGAAGCAAATGATTTGTCAATGATTGCTTGGGCTGGTCTGGGCGTTGTCATGCAAAATGCCGTACCAGAAGTCAAGGAAGTCGCAGAAGTTGTCACTCCGATGACCAATGATGAAGATGCAGTTGCTTGGGCCATTCGGAAATATGTATTGAAGGAGAACTAAAGAATGGGATTATTTGACCGTCTTTTTGGACGTAAAAAAGAGGAACTTGAAGAAAAGCCCCAGATAGAGGAGCAGGCAGAGGAGAGTTATCAGACTACAGAGATTGAAGTTCCATCTGAGACAGACTTCCAGCCCCTTGCTGCTTCTAATGAAGAAACAGCGGAAACTCAGGAAGTAGAATCTGTGTCAGAAGAGAAAATAGAGTCCTCAGATTCAGCAACTTCTGAGCAGGAATTTGCCCCAACTGCCCAACAAGCTGACTTATCTGAACCAGTGCTTGAAGACGAGGAAAGTTCTGAACAAGTTTTGGCTGAGGTAGAAGAGCAGTCTGAAACTTCAGAAAATCAAGCTTTGGAAAGTAGTAGCGAATCAGAAGCGACGACTGAAAGCAGAGATTATTACCAAGAATTGCAGGAGCGTTTGGCTGCAGCGAGAGAGCAAATCAACCACGAACCAGAGCAAGAAGTATCTAGTGAGCAGGAAGCAAGCACTTCCACACAAGTAGACTCGACCGAGTATGGAGGAGAGGCAGAGGAAGAACAGACTCCCGCAGAAACATCTGAGAATTCTACTGAATACCAAGAAGAGAGTGTTCAAGACAAGTATGACCGCAGTCTCAAAAAGACGCGGACTGGCTTTGGTGCTCGCCTTAATGCCTTTTTTGCTAATTTCCGCTCAGTTGACGAAGATTTCTTTGAAGACTTAGAAGAATTGCTGATTACTAGTGATGTCGGTGTACAGGTAGCTTCCAATCTAACTGAAGATCTGCGCTATGAAGCTCGTCTGGAAAATGCTAAGAAACCAGAAGCCTTGCGCCAACTAATCATTGAAAAATTGGTCGATATCTATGAGAAAGATGGCCGCTTTAATGAAAAAATCAATTTCCAAAACGGTTTGACTGTCATGCTCTTTGTCGGTGTAAATGGCGTAGGGAAGACGACCTCAATCGGTAAATTGGCCTATAAATACAAGCAAGAAGGTAAAAAAGTGATGCTGGTGGCAGCAGATACCTTCCGAGCTGGAGCCGTTGCCCAGTTGGCTGAGTGGGGGCGTCGAGTCGATGTGCCTGTCGTGACTGGCCCAGAAAAGAGCGATCCTGCCAGTGTCGTGTTTGACGGTTTGGAAAGAGCCAAGGCTGAAAATGTTGATATTCTCATGATTGATACAGCTGGTCGCTTGCAAAATAAGGACAATCTCATGGCAGAGCTGGAAAAAATCGGTCGCATTATCAAGCGGGTAGATCCAGCAGCGCCACATGAAACTTTCTTGGCCTTGGATGCCTCCACTGGTCAAAATGCACTGGTTCAGGCCAAAGAATTTTCAAAAATTACGCCTGTGACAGGTATTGTCCTGACTAAGATTGACGGAACTGCGCGCGGTGGTGTTGTTCTTGCCATTCGTCAGGAATTGGATATTCCAGTGAAGCTGATTGGTTTTGGCGAGAAAATTGACGATATCGGCGAGTTTAATTCTGAGAACTTTATGAGAGGCCTCTTAGAAGGTTTGGTGTAATAGTCTATCAATAAAGCCTAAATTGAAATCAAACTCTTCTATCAAAAAGTAATTAAAACGGATGAAAAGGTTTGCTTGTTGCAAGCCTTTTTTCTTCTTTTTTGATATAATAAGAAGAATAAAATGAAAGAAGGAAATCCAATCATGGGAAAACTTGAAGTTATCGCTCATCCACTCATTCAGCATAAATTGTCTATCTTGCGTCGTACAGATACCTCTACTAAAGCTTTTCGTGAATTGGTAGATGAAATCGCAATGCTGATGGGATACGAAGTTTTGCGCGATTTACCACTTGAAGATGTAGAAATTGAAACACCAATAACGAAAACAGTTCAAAAGCAGATTGCAGGGAAAAAATTGGCGATCGTCCCAATCTTGCGGGCTGGTATCGGTATGGTGGATGGTCTCCTGAGCTTGGTTCCTGCTGCTAAAGTCGGCCACATCGGAATGTACCGTGATGAAGAAACCTTGAAGCCAGTTGAGTATTTGGTAAAATTGCCAGAAGACATTGACCAACGTCAAATCTTTGTTGTCGATCCAATGTTGGCTACAGGTGGTTCTGCTATCTTGGCTGTGGATTCTCTGAAGAAACGTGGCGCAAGCAATATCACATTTGTCTGCTTGGTGTCTGCTCCAGAAGGTGTCAAAGCCTTGCAAGATGCTCACCCTGATGTTGATATTTTCACCGCTGCCCTCGATGATCATCTTAATGAAAATGGCTACATCGTTCCAGGTCTCGGAGATGCTGGTGACCGCCTCTTTGGTACAAAATAATAGCTAGAAGTTTCAAAAGGAAAGTTCTGCCAAACCGGTGGATTTGTACTTTCCAATCCAAAGATAATCTCAGCGCTGCTTTCTGTCATCTGATAGATAAAGCAAATATTTGACCTTTTTTGACCAAAAGGCTATAATAATGAATAGATCGAATGAAGGAGAAAATATTCATGATTCCTGTAGTTATTGAACAAACCAGCCGTGGTGAGCGTTCTTATGACATTTACTCACGCCTTTTAAAAGACCGTATTATCATGCTGACAGGTCCTGTTGAGGACAATATGGCTAATTCTGTTATTGCGCAATTGCTTTTCCTAGATGCACAGGACAGCACCAAGGACATCTATCTTTATGTTAATACTCCGGGTGGCTCTGTGTCAGCGGGATTGGCGATTGTAGATACCATGAACTTTATTAAGTCTGATGTGCAGACGATTGTCATGGGAATGGCAGCCAGCATGGGAACTATCATTGCTTCTAGTGGTGCTAAGGGCAAACGATTCATGCTTCCAAATGCAGAGTATATGATTCACCAGCCAATGGGTGGTACTGGTGGCGGTACTCAGCAAACAGATATGGCCATTGCAGCAGAGCATTTGCTCAAGACTCGTAAGACCTTGGAGCAAATTCTTGCTGATAATTCTGGTAAATCGGTTGAGCAAATTCACGCAGATGCAGAACGTGATTACTGGATGAGTGCTCAAGAAACCTTAGAATATGGTTTCATCGATGAAATCATGGCTAATAATAATCTTAGCTAGTTTTCATTTATAACTACGAAAATGCCCCCATTTGCGGGCTTTTTTTGATATAATCAATAGAGTACAAATGACCAGAAAGGATTGTCATGTTTAAAAAAGAGGAACGAATGGGCTTCATCATTCATCTATACTATAATCGAGATGCAAAGAAGCTGGCGCATGTTGGAGATATTATTTATCATTCTAAGAAACACCGTTATTTGCAGCTTTATGTGGCAAAAGATCAGGCGGATTCTCTGAAGGAGAGCCTGTCAAAAGAGTCCTATATCAAAAAAATCCAGACTTGCAAGATCCAAAATCTGGATACGAATTTTGTTGGAAGTTTATTTAGAAACCAAGAAAACGCTATTATTTAAAAAAATGGCTTCTTTGGGTTGACAATTGTCAGATAATTCGGTATATTCTTACTATATCATTTGCAAACATAGCAAAAAACAAAATAGAGGAGATTATTCATGAAGAAAAAATTTGCACTTTCGCTTGTAGCTTTTGCTAGTGCTGCGCTTCTAGCAGCCTGTGGAGAAGTTTCTACAAACAACTCATCTGCTACTGGAACAGAAATCGGTAAAACACTTAAGTTCGGTTTCAACTTTGAAGAAACTGGCGCTGTAGCAGCTTACGGTACTGCAGAACAACACGGTGCTCAACTTGCTGTTGATGAAATCAACGCAGCTGGTGGTGTAGACGGCAAGAAAATCGAAGTAACTGATAAAGACAACAAATCAGAAACTGCAGAAGCTGCAACTATTACTACAAGCTTGGTAACTCAAGACAAAGTTAATACAATCATTGGTCCTGCAACTTCAGGTGCCGTAGCTGCCGCAATTGCAAATGCTGGTAAAGCAGGAGTTCCTTTGGTAACACCAAGTGCAACACAAGATGATTTGACAAATAAACAAGATTATTTGTATCGTGCAACCTTTACTGATGGTTACCAAGGTAAAATCATTTCTAAATATGTAACAGATACTTTGAAAGCTAAAAAAGTCGTTCTTTACTATGATAATTCAAGCGATTATGCAAAAGGAATGGCAGAAGCTTTCAAGAAAGAATACAAGGGTGAAATCGTTGCGACAGAAACTTTCGCTTCTGGTGACTCAGACTTCCAAGCTGCTTTGACAAAAATCAAAGGTAAAGACTTTGATGCATTGATTGTGCCAGGTTATTACACAGAAGCTGGTAAGTTGGTGAACCAAGCGCGTGGTTTGGGAATCAACCAAACAATCGTTGGACCTGATGGATTTAGCGATGCCAAATTCGTTGAGCAAGCAACTCCAGCAGCAGCAACTAATGTTTATTATGTATCTGGTTTCTCAACTTCAGGTGACATGACAGATAAAGCGAAGAAATTCGTTGCGGCTTACAAAGCTAAATATAACGAAGAACCTTCAATGTTTGCAGCCCTTTCATATGACGCAGTTTATATGGCAGCAGAAGCATCTAAGGGTGCAAAAACATCTGTAGATATTAAAGATAACCTTGCTAAGTTAAAAGACTTTGAAGGAGTTACTGGATCTATTACCATCGATAAAGATCACAATCCTGTGAAGACAGCCTTGATGATTGGTTTGAAAGATGGTAAAGTAGAAACTGTTGAGACAGTTAAACCTGAATAAAGGGTCTGAGGCTGGGAGCATTCCCAGTCTTTGGCTTGTTTATTACTTGCTTATGATGTTTGAGTAGAGACGGCAAGACAAGGCTTCGTCTGAGATTGTTGTTTCTGCTCTTATTTTATATTAGAAAGAGTGGTGTGGAATGCTCGAACAATTTCTTCAGCAATTGGCTAATGGATTGATTTTGGGGAGTGTTTATGCGCTTCTGGCCTTGGGTTATACCATGGTTTATGGAATTATCAAACTGATTAATTTCGCGCATGGAGACATTTATATGATTGGTGCTTTTATGGGATATTACCTGATTAACACCCTTCACCTAAACTTCTTTGTAGCCCTTATTTTATCTATGGTTGGAACAGCGATCCTTGGTGTAGTGATTGAGTTCTTAGCCTATCGTCCTTTACGCAATTCAACGCGGATTGCAGCCTTGATCACAGCAATTGGGGTTTCTTTCCTTTTGGAGTACGGGATGGTCTTTTTTGTAGGTGCCAATACTCGCTCCTTCCCTCAAGTGATTAAAACAGTACGTTATACACTTGGGCCAATTTCGATTTCCAATATTCAATTGATGATTTTGGGAATTTCTATTTTACTCATGGTTGGTTTGCAGTTTATTGTGCAAAAGACGAAAATGGGTAAAGCCATGCGAGCTGTTTCCGTGGATAGCGATGCTGCCCAGCTGATGGGGATTAATGTCAATCGTACGATCAGCTTTACTTTTGCCTTGGGTTCAGCCTTGGCAGGAGCAGCAGGGGTGCTGATTGCTCTTTACTACAACTCACTTGAGCCACTGATGGGAATGACACCAGGTATCAAGTCCTTCGTTGCGGCAGTTTTGGGAGGAATTGGTATCATCCCTGGGGCAGCTTTGGGTGGTTTTGTAATCGGCCTCTTGGAAACTTTTGCAACAGCAGTTGGACTGTCAGATTTCCGTGATGCGATTGTGTATGCGATCTTGATTATCATTCTATTGGTTCGTCCAGCTGGTATTCTAGGTAAAAACGTGAAAGAGAAGGTGTAATGTATGAAAAATAATTTAAAAGTAAATGCGTTATGGCTTGCTCTGATCCTCTTTGGCTATCTATTGATGACAGTGCTTGCTAGCACAGGTATTCTCAATCCTTTCTATCTGCAAATCTTTGAGCAGATTGGGATTAATATTATCTTGGCTGTTGGCCTCAATCTTATCGTTGGTTTTTCTGGGCAATTCTCGCTTGGGCATGCTGGCTTTATGGCCATTGGTGCCTATGCAGTAGCTATCATGGGCTCTAAATCTCCAAACTATGGCACTTTCTTTATTGCTATGTTGGTTGGCGCTGTGATTGCAGGTGCAGTAGCTCTGCTTGTTGGTATTCCGACCCTGCGCTTAAAGGGAGACTATTTGGCAATTGCGACGCTGGGTGTTTCTGAAATTATCCGGATTTTGATTGTCAATGGAGGCGATCTAACTAATGGTGCGGCAGGTATCCTATCCATTCCTAACTTTACCTCTTGGCAGTTGGTTTATGTCTTTGTCGTAATTACAACTATTTTGACTCTTAACTTCCTCCGCAGTCCTATCGGACGTAGCACCTTGTCTGTTCGCGAGGACGAGATTGCGGCAGAGTCTGTCGGTGTCAATACAACAAAAATTAAAGTCATTGCTTTCGTTTTTGGTGCCATTACAGCTTCTATTGCAGGTTCTTTGCAGGCTGGATTTGTCGGTTCTGTTGTACCAAAAGACTATTCCTTTATCAATACAATCAATGTCTTGATTATCGTCGTTTTTGGCGGTCTTGGCTCAATGACTGGAGCAATCGTTGCGGCAGTGGTATTGGGTATCCTCAATATGCTTTTACAAGATATCTCAAGTGTTCGGATGATTGTTTATTCGCTTGCCCTAATCTTGGTGATGATTTTCCGTCCAGGCGGCTTGCTTGGTACTTGGGAATTTAGCTTGGCTAAGCTCTTTAAAAAGAATAAGGAGGTCAAAGAATAATGGCACTTCTTGATGTAAAAAAATTAACCAAAAATTTTGGAGGACTAACAGCTGTTAGTGACGTAACTCTGGAATTAAACGAAGGGGAACTGGTCGGTCTTATCGGGCCTAACGGTGCTGGGAAAACAACTCTTTTCAACCTTTTGACAGGTGTTTATGAACCGAGTGAGGGAACGGTTACTTTGGATGGTCATTTGCTGAATGGCAAAACACCTTACAAAATTGCAACACTGGGTCTCAGCCGGACTTTCCAAAATATCCGTCTTTTTAAAGATTTGACAGTCTTGGACAATGTGTTGATTGCTTTTGGTAATCACCATAAACCTCATGTGCTGGCTTCTTTCTTCCGCCTTCCAGCATTTTATAAAAATGAAGAGGAATTGAAAGCAAAAGCTCTGGAATTGCTGGCTATCTTTGACTTGGATAAGGAAGCAGAAACCTTGGCTAAAAATTTGGCTTATGGTCAACAGCGTCGTCTGGAGATTGTCCGAGCGCTTGCCACAGAGCCTAAGATTCTCTTCTTGGATGAGCCAGCTGCTGGGATGAATCCACAGGAAACTGCTGAGCTGACTGCCCTGATTCGTCGGATTAAAAATGAATTTAACATTACCATCATGCTGATTGAGCATGATATGAGTCTGGTTATGGAAGTAACTGAGCGCATCTACGTACTAGAGTACGGTCGCTTGATTGCCCACGGCACACCAGATGAGATTAAGAATGACAAACGCGTTATTGAAGCTTATCTAGGAGGTGAAGCCTAATGTCCATGCTCAAAGTTGAAAACCTATCTGTCCACTATGGCATGATTCAGGCTGTCCGTGACGTCAGCTTTGAAGTCAACGAAGGAGAGGTTGTTTCCCTTATCGGTGCCAATGGTGCTGGTAAAACGACTATCCTTCGCACGATCTCTGGTTTGGTTCGCCCAAGTGCTGGGAAGATTGAATTTTTAGGTAATGAAATTCAAAAAGTGCCTGCTCAAAAGATTGTGGCTGCGGGGCTTTCACAGGTTCCAGAAGGGCGCCATATTTTCCCTGGTTTGACTGTCTTGGAGAACCTTGAAATGGGAGCTTTTCTTAAGAAAAATCGTGAAGAAAATCAAGCCAATCTCAAAAAGGTCTTCTCTCGTTTCCCACGCTTGGAAGAGCGTAAAAACCAAGATGCTGCAACCCTTTCGGGTGGTGAGCAGCAGATGTTGGCTATGGGTCGAGCGCTCATGTCTACTCCTAAGCTCTTGCTCTTGGATGAGCCATCAATGGGGCTAGCGCCAATCTTCATTCAAGAAATCTTTGATATCATTCAAGATATCCAAAAGCAGGGTACAACTGTTCTTTTGATTGAGCAAAATGCCAATAAGGCTCTCTCTATTGCCAATCGCGGTTATGTCCTTGAAACAGGAAAAATCGTTCTGTCCGGAACAGGTCAAGAGCTTCTCGCTTCTGACGAAGTCCGCAAAGCATATCTAGGTGGTTAAAAAGGTCCAGTGGACCTTTTTAAGTTGCAGATAAAGAAAACAGAGTTTTCTTCAAAATGTCTGGGAGACATTTTTAGGTTGTTGATAGAAAGTTATGATAGTAACTTAACATTTAGAAAAGGTCCAATGGACCTTTTTAAGTTGCGGATCAAGAAAACGAGGTTTTCGTCAAAATGTCCAGTGGATTGTTTCAGATTGCAGATGGGAACTCGTGGCAGCGAGTTTCCGCTTATTAGGCTCCAATGGACCTTTTTTGTTTTCAAGATAAATTTATTTGTTTGGATAAGCCGATAGCTGTTTTTGGTTACAAGCAAAGAGTTGTATTGGCAACTGCATGTTTTTAAAAATCCGCTGGGCCCTTTTTAGATGAGGCTAGGGTTTCGTGGTAGAGTTTTCTTTGATGAAAGTCTCGATTTTTTAGGTACTGTGGTAGTAAGTGATGTAATAGTTTCAAACGGCCCTTTCTCTGAATCGGTTTCTTCATTTTAAGTATCGAGCGAAAATATGGTAAAATATGGGAGAAGAAAAATTGCTCGGGTCGAAATAAAGATTGGAAATTTCGGAAAAAATTGTCAAAGTATAGGATTTGCTTATTGGTGGTAACTGGCGAGATGGAGAGTAATCTTAGCTTTTGATTTTGAAGTGAAAAAAGATAATGCTTTTTGTTTGGTTCGGCACCTTTCTCTTACGCAACTAGAACTCAATAAAGATATGCTTATCAGGGATAGAAAATGGCAGTCGAATTTCTTTGCTTGGTTTGCTCGAGCGAGTAATATTGGTTTTTGAAAACATTTAAATGATTATAGAGGATGAAAGATGAAACTAGTCAGTGCCAGGCTTTTGAAAAAGGTTATTATAAATCGATCGCCAGACAGTCATAAAGGTAACTATGGTCGTTTGCTATTGATTGGCGGGACCTATCCCTACGGAGGGGCTATTATCATGGCTGCTTTGGCTGCGGTAAGGAGCGGAGCTGGTTTGGTGACAGTTGCAACTGAACGGGACAATATTTCCGCCCTCCATGCCCATTTGCCAGAGGCTATGGCCTTTGATTTGTGGGAGCAAGAGCGACTGATGAATCAGATCCGCAAGGCTACTGTTATTTTAATCGGACCGGGTTTGTCTGAAAATTCTTTAGAGAAATCAGTGCTACAGCTGGTTTTACAGCTTGTAAACAAGCAACAAATCTTGATCATGGATGGGGGCGCTATCTCACTTTTTGCCAAGCAAGCTCTGCCTTTTCCAAACTCCCAGACAATTTTTACCCCTCACCAGAAAGAATGGGAAAGTTTGTCTGGCTTGCCCATCGAGTCGCAGGACGAAAAATCTAGCCAAAAGGCTGTTGACCAATTTCCTAAGGGAACTCTAGTTGTACAGAAAAGGAATGGGACACGAGTTTTTCAGAGTGGGGAAAAGGATATTTATCAGCTGCAGGTTGGGGGTCCCTATCAAGCCACCGGCGGTATGGGAGATACCTTGGCAGGGATGATTGCTGGTTTTGCAGGTCAATTTGAGCAGGTTTCACTTTTTGAAAGAGTGACAGCTGCGACCTACTTGCATTCAGCCATTGCGGATGAATTAGCCAAAGAGGCTTATGTAGTATTACCGACAGAACTGAGTCGACAAATTTCAACTTGGATGAAAAATTTTAGTCAATAAATCTTAGGAGGCTTGGAAAAATCCGAGTCTCTTTTTGTGGATTAGGAAATCTTGTCTTAGTTAGGAAAAGTCTAGGATTCATGAACTTTCTCACATGATTACTTTTTTAATTTATAGAAAAAAGTTAATACGATAGAAAACTTTTTTTGTGCTATAATAAAAATAAAGTATGAGAGTTAAAAGTATAAAATCTAGTAGAAAAGGATAAGTGCGGAAAGTGCCATGTCAGAGCTAAAAGTAGCAATTGGGAAAAAAATTCGAGAACTGCGGGAACAACGTAAAATGACAAGGGAATTGTTGTGTGAGGATGAGACTCGTTTGACAGTCAGACAGCTGGCTCGTATTGAGGCAGGCGATTCGATTCCTAGTTTACTAACCTTAGAATTCATTGCGCAACAGTTGCGCATTGAAATGTATCAAATTATCAAGGAAAGTACAAAATCTTAGTGATTTTTATCCTGAAAATTGGGAACTTGGAAGCACCGCCTTCTTCCATTTTTTGGTATAATAAAGGTTACGCAAATACTAGAAAATAGAAAGGGAGCGACATGCCAGATTATTTATCGGTTTCGACCTTGACCCGTTATCTGAAGATGAAGTTTGACCGAGATCCTTATTTGGAACGGGTTTATCTGACAGGTCAGGTCTCCAATTTTCGCAAGCGTCCCAATCACCAGTATTTCTCCCTCAAGGATGAGAAGGCAGTTATTCAGGCGACTATCTGGTCAGGTGTTTATAAAAAGCTTGGTTTTGAACTAGAAGAGGGCATGAAAGTCAATGTCATTGGCCGTGTGCAGCTCTATGAGCCAAGTGGATCCTATTCGATTGTCATTGAAAAGGCTGAGCCAGACGGCATTGGCGCCTTGGCTGTTCAGTTTGAGCAGCTCAAGAAAAAACTGGGAGAAGAAGGTCTTTTTCAAGATAAATTTAAACAAGCCTTGCCTCAATTTCCTAAGAAAATTGGGGTGGTGACCAGTCCTAGTGGAGCTGTCATCCGAGATATCATCACGACAGTCAGCCGCCGTTTTCCTGGTGTGGACATCCTGCTTTATCCGACCAAGGTTCAGGGCGAAGGAGCTGCTGCCGAGGTAGCGGCTAATATCCGTCGAGCCAATGAGCGAGAAGATTTGGATGTTTTGATTATTGGTCGAGGCGGCGGATCCATCGAGGATCTTTGGGCTTTTAATGAGGAAATCGTCGTGCGAGCTATATTTGAGTCCCAGATTCCGATCATTTCCAGCGTGGGGCATGAAACGGACACGACGCTGGCTGACTTTGTGGCAGACCGACGAGCAGCAACTCCCACAGCAGCAGCGGAATTGGCAACGCCAGTCACCAAGCTTGATCTTCTGGGGCATTTGAATCAGCAGCAAAATCGTCTGTCTAATGCAGCTTCCAATCGTCTGGCTTACCAGCGGGAACGCTTGCATAAGCTGGCTTCATCTGTTATTTTTCGTCAGCCAGAACGGCTTTATGATGGCTATCTGCAAAAGTTAGATCAGCTCAATCTACGGTTAAAGCAAAAAATTCGCGAATATTATAGTGAAGAAGTCCAGCAGGTCAAGATTCTCCAGCATCGCTTGGAATCTCTGTCACCTCTGCGGCAGGTGCAGCGCTATCAGGAGCAGGTGCACCAGCAGGAGCGCTTGTTGCGTAGCAATATGGCAGTGATTTATGATCATAAGGTGGCTGAAGCCAAACGGCTGTCAGATGCGCTACTCATGCTGGACACCAGTCGTATTGTGGCGCGGGGCTATGCTATTATTCAAAAAAATGAAACAGTAATCGAGTCCAGTCAGGATATCAAGAAGAAGGACCAGCTGACCATTCTTATGCGGGATGGTCAGGTCCAAGTTGAGGTAAAAGATGTCAAAAGATAAAAAATTTGAAGAAAACTTAGCTGATTTGGAAGCCATTGTCCAGAAGCTGGAAAATGGGGATGTGGCCTTGGAAGAGGCCATCGCTGAATTCCAGAAGGGCATGCAGCTGTCTAAAGACTTGCAAAAGACGCTGGATCAGGCAGAGAAGACCTTGGTCAAGGTCATGCAGGCGGATGGCACGGAAACGGATATGGAATGACAAGAGAGCATAAAATCAGGCAAATTGGCCTGACGATTCAAGATTTTTATCAAAACAAGGAAGTGTCAGCGGATTTGACTGAGACCATTCTCTATTCTGTCGAGGCTGGTGGCAAGCGGATCCGCCCTCTCTTGCTTTTGGAATTGCTGGAGGGTTTTGGTCTGGAATTAACTCCTGCTCATTTTCAGGTGGCAGCAGCTCTAGAGATGATTCACACCGGTAGCCTGATCCATGATGATTTGCCAGCGATGGATAATGATGACTACCGCCGAGGCCGTCTGACTAGCCACAAGAAATTCGGGGAGGATATGGCCATTTTGGCGGGAGATTCTCTCTTTTTGGATCCTTATGGTTTGGTGGCAATGGCAGAGCTCCCTAGTCAGGTCAAGGTGGAGCTGATAGCAGAGCTGTCTTTGGCGGCTGGTTCCTTTGGTATGGTGGCTGGGCAGGTTTTGGATATGCAGGGAGAAGGTCGCAAGTTGACCATGGACCAGCTCCAGACCATCCATGCCAATAAGACAGGTAAGCTCTTGGCCTATCCTTTTGTAGCAGCGGGGATCATAGCTCAGACTAGTCAATCAGTCCTAGGGAAGCTTCGTCAGGCGGGAGAGCTCTTGGGTTTGGCTTTTCAGGTACGGGATGATATTTTAGATGTGACGGCTAGTTTTGAGCAGATCGGTAAGACACCGCAGAAGGATCTGGCGGCTGAGAAATCAACCTATCCAGCTTTACTAGGTTTGGATGGAGCCAGAGACTTTTTCGATGAAACACTGGAACAAGCGAAAAGTCTATTGGAGCAACTAGAAGCAGAAAGTGATTTTTCAGCGGAAGAAATTCAAAAAATAATAGAAAGTTTGAGACTGGATGGCTAAGGAAAGAGTGGATGTACTGGCTTATCGACAAGGCCTCTTTGAGACTCGAGAACAGGCCAAGCGTGGAGTAATGGCTGGTCTGGTTGTGTCACTTGCGAATGGAGAGCGCTTTGATAAGCCGGGTGAAAAAATCGATGATGGAACAGAGCTCAAGCTCAAGGGAGAAAAACTTAAGTATGTCAGTCGGGGCGGCCTAAAATTAGAAAAGGCTTTGCAAGTGTTTGGCCTTTCGGTGGCAGACCGAGTGGCCTTGGATATCGGAGCTTCGACCGGTGGCTTTACCGATGTTATGTTGCAGAATGGAGCTAAGCTGGTCTATGCGGTTGATGTTGGGACTAACCAGTTGGCCTGGAAACTCCGCCAAGATGAACGGGTTATCAGCATGGAGCAGTTCAATTTTCGTTATGCGGAGCCAGCTGATTTTGACTTTCAGCCCAGCTTTGCCAGTATTGATGTTAGCTTTATCTCGCTCAGCTTGATTTTGCCGGCCCTCTATCAGATTTTAGAAGAGAGCGGTCAGGTCGTGGCTTTGATCAAGCCTCAGTTTGAGGCTGGCCGCGAGCAGATTGGCAAGAAGGGGATTATCAAGGACAAGAAAGTTCATTTGGCGGTGCTGGAAACTGTGACAGCCTTTATGCTGGAAGCAGGTTTTTCAGTCAAAGATTTGGATTTTTCTCCGATTCAGGGTGGGCATGGAAATGTTGAGTTTCTAGCCTTTTTAGAGAAAAGTGAACAGCCGAAAAATGACTTGGAGCAAGACTTAGTTGCTGTCGTAGAGGCAGCTCACAAGGAATTTAAAGATGAAGAAGAAGGATAGATTAGAGAAAATCAGACGATTTGTCAGCGAGTTTGAGATTGGCACCCAAGAGGAAATTGTAGAACATCTCAGGGAGTCTGGTATCACAGCGACACAGGCAACGGTTTCACGAGACATCAAAGAGCTAGGAATTGTAAAAATCCCTTTTAAAGATAATACCTATATCTATGAGCTTCCCAAAACAGCGACCAATAGTCTGAAGCTGGCAGAAAATAATATTTTAGCCTGTCGAAATCTAGGAAATATGCTCAATCTTAACCTAGTACCAGGAAGTGCGGCGGTAGTCAAGCGTCATCTAAGCAAAGAATTTGCTGAGGAAATTTTCAGCATCATTGCGGATAACGACAGTATCCTAATCGTTGCAGTAAGTGAAAGTGCAGCCCGAAAAGTCACGGCTGAAATCAATAATTGGTAGGAAAGTCTATGTTATTAGAAATTTCGATTAAAAATTTTGCCATTATTGAGGAGATTTCCCTTAATTTTGAGCAAGGCATGACGGTTTTGACCGGGGAAACCGGAGCCGGCAAGTCTATTATTATTGACGCCATGAACATGATGCTGGGCAGCCGTGCTACGACGGATGTGATTCGTCATGGAGCGCCCAAAGCTGAGATAGAAGGACTTTTTTCGCTGGAAAATAGCCGAGCTTTGCGAGAGATTTTTGAGGAGCAGGGCTGGGAGCTGACCGATGAGCTGATTATCCGTCGGGAAATTCTGCAAAACGGCCGCAGTGTCAGCCGTATCAATGGCCAGATGGTTAATTTATCTGTTCTAAAGGCTGTCGGCCAGCACTTGGTGGATATCCATGGTCAGCATGATCAGGAAGAGCTGATGAGACCCCAGCTTCATATTGCCATGCTAGATGAGTTTGGCTCAGCAGACTTTTTGCATCTCAAAGGCCGCTATCAGGAAACCTTTGACCGCTATCGAAGCCTGCGTAAGCAAGTCCTGACTCTGCAGAAAAATCAGCAGGAGCATAAGGCCAGAATTGAGATGCTGGAGTTCCAGATGGCGGAGATCGAAAGTGCAGCCCTAAAAAGCGGTGAAGATACTGCCCTGCATCAGGAGCGAGATCGTTTGCTCAACCACAAGCTAATTGCCGATACGCTGACCAACGCCTATACTATGCTGGATAATGAAGACTTTTCCAGTTTGACCAATGTCCGCTCAGCTATGAATGACCTTGAGTCTATCGAGGATTACGATCCAGCCTACAAGGAACTGTCTGGTAGCTTGTCAGAGACTTATTATGTCTTGGAAGATGTCAGCAAGCGCCTAGAGGATATTTTGGATGGACTGGACTTTGACGGAGATCGGCTGCTGCAAGTGGAGAGTCGCTTAGACTTGATTAACAGCATCACCCGTAAATACGGCGGCCAAGTAGATGATGTGCTGGAATACTTTGCTCAAATTTCCAAAGAATACAGCCTTTTAACTGGAAGTAACTTGTCCTCAGAGGATATGGACCGAGAGCTGAAGGCCTTGGAGAGAGAGCTGGTAGAGCTGGCCCAGGAGCTGAGTCAGGCTCGTCATGGTCTAGCAGCCCAGCTGGAAGCGGAAATCAAGCAGGAGCTGCAGGACCTCTATATGGAAAAGGCGCGCTTTAAAGTACAGTTCACTAAGGGCAAGTTTAACCGTGAAGGAAATGAGCAAGTAGAGTTTTACATCTCAGCCAATCCGGGCGAGGATTTCAAACCTTTGGTGAAGGTTGCGTCTGGTGGGGAGCTCTCCCGTCTCATGTTGGCGATCAAATCGGCCTTTTCTCGTAAGGAAGGCAAGACCAGCATTGTCTTTGACGAAGTGGATACGGGCGTTTCTGGCCGTGTGGCTCAAGCCATCGCTCAGAAGATTTACAAGATTGGCTCCAACGGTCAAGTCTTGGCAATTTCCCATCTGCCTCAGGTCATTGCGATTGCCGATTATCAGTTCTTTATTGAGAAGATTTCGGATGAGAATTCGACCGTCTCGACGGTGCGGCTGCTGACGGCTGACGAGCGTGTTCAGGAAGTCGCTAAGATGCTGGCTGGCGAAGATGTGACAGAGGCTGCTTTGACTCAAGCTAGAGAATTATTAAAAAAATAAACAAGCGAGGCTGAGACACTAGTGTTTCGGTCTCCTTTAGGAGGGGCGCATATGACAGAATATTTTGCAATCGGTGATGTCCATGGTAAGGCAGGCATGATTGATGAGTTGCTCCAGCACTGGGACGGTCGCAGCCAACTAGTTTTTCTAGGGGACTTGATCGATCGAGGCGAAGACAGCCGAGCCGTTTTGGAGCGGGTCAAGGATTTAGTGGATCAGAAAGGAGCCATCTGTCTTTCTGGCAATCATGAGTATATGTTTCTGACCTGGCTGGACAATCCTGAAAAGTCTTATGACCACTACCGACGGAACGGCGGAGATACGACGATTAATTCGCTTTTAGGCCGACCTCTCAATGCTCCTGTAGACGGGGTAGCGGACACGGAACGCGTCAAGACGGAGGCGGCCGATTTAATAGATTTTATTCGTCAGATGCCTTTCCTATTGGAGACAGAGCAGTACATTTTTGTCCATGCCGGCCTAGATTTGGAGCTGAAAGACTGGCGAGAGACCAGTGATTATAAAAAGGTTTGGATTCGCGCGCCATTTCATGAAGGCAGCAATCAGACTGCCAAAACGATTGTCTTTGGCCATACACCGACATTTTACCTCTTGCATAAGGCACCGGGAACTGATCAGCTATGGATGACTGAGGATGGCAAGATTGGCATGGATGGCGGAGCTGTTTATGGCGGAGTCCTCCACGGAGTTCTCTTTGGCCATAATGGCATCATAGAGCAGTATGCCATCAAAAATGATGGTTTTGCAGCGGAGGACGAATAGAATATTTGACTGCTAGCGTCTCGATAAAGAAATCAAGAAGATTGAAGAAGCCCTTTTAATGCTTTTTCAATCTTTTTTCGTACCTAGGAGATAGAAGTATAGTCAATACCTATTTTTACTTATGATGATTATATATTCCATGGAAACCAAAAACGCGAAGAATAGGCTCTCCTAATATGCAATTATCGCTATTTATGCTATAATAGTTGCCAAGAAAGTAAAAGAGGAGGAAAGGATGTCTTTTCAGGATAGAAAGATAAAATATTCGATCCGCAAATTATCAGTTGCTACTGTGTCCCTTGCGATTGGATTTTTGTTTGCACCCACTGCGATTGGAGTGGACCAAACAGTCCACGCCGATGAGCTCGAATCTACGGCACAAGTGGGAAATAAGTCAGATAATCAAGCCTCAGAAGGAACGTCTGAAGCAACAAAAATAGAGAATCAAGAGACAACTTCAACAATGGCTTCTGCGTCAGTACAAGCAGAGACTAAAGAAGACAATCAGGCCATCTTAAAATCTGCTACCCCTACTGCGACAGAGACAAGTCAAGTGACAGATTCAACTGCTCTTAGAAATTCTCAACCAGCTGCTGAAACGGTTCAGCCATCCACAGAAGGAGCTGCCCAGCTGCCCTCTGCAAACGTTAGTCTGAAGAAGAGTGCTTTAGAAAACTATCTCAAAGAGTTGCGCAATAAGGATTTTTCAAGGAAAACAGATGAGAGTGTAGAAATCCTTAATGATTTGATGACAGCGGCTGATAGCGTGCTTCAAACTGCGACAAAGCAAGAAGAAATTGATAAAGTTTACCGAAATCTGGTAACCTTCGTTAATTCGGGACTTCGTAATAGGAATTCGAAAGTCATCTTGGGAAAGGATAAGATTCCTTCAAAAGAAGCAGAGTCTGGAGACACTTCCTCTAAAGGAAAATTACCTGAGGATTCTGCAAAACAGACTGATACTACCTACAGAGTAGAATACAAATTTAAGAACTCAACTCCGATCTATCCTCTACCCAATAAGATTCGCTCAATGCTTCCAGCTGCTAGTGAATTTGTAGCTCAAGCGGACGATTACAAAGATGTGATTCAACTTGAGACAACTACAGTAAGTGTTCCAACTGGTACTTGGACTTTTCATGGTTTTGATACAGCTAAATATGGAAAAGCTATTGCAGGAAAGAAAGTCAAAACCATAACTGGAACGTGGAGCTTTGAGCCAAATGGTGTCGACTATGAGTTCCAGTCAACCAATCCTGATATTGCATTGCCAGCATACATTACCAAGCTGACTCCGAAAAATCCAACTGATTATAAGATGGGCGGCCTGTTTCTTACAGAAGTAGATGCTGAGCAACCAAGTGAAACGACTTATGTTGATGCAGCAAATAAGGTGACTTGGAAATTCGAAGGATACGATAAAGAAAAAGTCATTATTGGAGTAGGAAGACGGACTTTTGTTGGAAGATGGGCCCCCACTCCTAATCCAGAATATGTATTCAAATCATCTAAAGCAGGTGTCCCATTGCCACAAAGTATCTTGGACATGCTTCCGAAAGATGAGGCCTCTTACAAGATTGGTGACACAATTGTAGCCAAACAACCGGCTAAAGAATCAGTAGAAGAAGTTGAAAAAGATTACATATGGACCTTCAAGGGATATGATCACAAGAATGCGACTTATGATGGCAAGCGCGTGATATACACTGGTATATGGGAAGTAACGCCTAGACCCCACCATGTAAGCTATCGTTTTGAGAGTGGGACGACTGGACTTTCTTTACCTGACTTTATCCAGAAGAAAACACCAAAAGACACCTCAACTTACTACAATACACAAAAAGTTCTACCAGAGGAGTTGACTACAACGACTTACACAGATGATGTGAATGATGGTATCTGGACTTTTGTTGGTTACGATGCCAAAAGTAAGATTGTGAAAAAGGCTGATTTAGCTTTCATTGGTAAGTGGGAGTTTAAGGCGAATCAGTATCAAGCCGCTTACCGATTCGAAAGTGCGACCGCTGGGAAAGATCTTCCAGCAGCTATCACGGCCTTATCTCCAAATGATAGTACAACTTATGTGAATGGCGCAGCAGTTTCAGCCAAACAACCAGCTCAAACGACATACACAGACACTGTGAACGACGGTACATGGACGTTTAAGGGTTACGACGCAGCTAGCGCCGTTGTCAACAAGGTTAATGTGGATTTTGTAGGCAAATGGGAATTTAAGGAAAACCAGTATCGAGCAGGATACCGATTCGAAAGTGCGACCGCTGGGAAAAATCTTCCAGCAGCTATCACATCCTTGACTCCAAGCGACAGTGAGGCTTATTTGAATGGTGTTGCAGTTTCTGCTAAGCAGCCAATCCAAACGACCTACACAGACATAGTGAATGATGGTATCTGGACCTTTAAGAGGTATATTCCAGCTGGTGCTGTGGTCAATAAGGCAGATGTTACCTTTGTTGGTCAGTGGGAATTTAGAGCCAATAAGTACCAAGCAAGTTACCGCTTCGAGAGCGAGACAGCAGGTAAAGCTCTTCCATCAGCCATCGCCGCATTGACCCCAAGCGACAGTGATTCGTATGTGAATGGTGCCTCTGTTTCCGCTCAACAACCATCTCAAACGACTTATACAGACGCAGTGAACGACGGTACCTGGATATTTAAGGGTTACGACTCAGCTAGCGCCGTTGTCAACAAGGCAAATGTTGAGTTTGTAGGGAAATGGGCCTTTGAAGCTAAGAAGTACCAAGCAAGTTACCGCTTCGAGAGTGAGACGGCAGGTAAGGCTCTTCCATCAGCCATCGCAGCATTGACTCCAAGCGATAGTGCAACTTATGTGAATGGTACAGCAGTTGCAGCTAAACAACCCGCTCAAACGACATACACAGACACAGTGAACGACGGTACATGGACCTTCAAGGGCTATGACGCAGCCAATGCAGTCGTGAACAAGGCAAATGTAGAGTTTGTAGGGAAATGGGCCTTTGAAGCTAATAAGTATCAAGCAAGTTACCGCTTTGAAAGTGCGACTGCCGGCAAAGTTCTTCCAGCGGCTATCACATCCTTGACTCCAAGCGACAGTGCAATATATGAGAATGGTGACTCTGTTTCAGCTCAGCAACCATCTCAAACCACTTACACAGACGAAGCGAATGACGGTACATGGACGTTTAAGGGTTACAACGCAGCTAGCGCCGTTGTTAACAAGGCTAATGTTGAATTTGTAGGTAAATGGACCTTTGAAGTTAAGCAAGCTCCTAGTCCGCAGCCGCAACCGGAACCAGCACCGCAGCCGGAACCAGCACCGCAGCCGGAACCAGCACCACAACCGGAACCAGCGCCGCAGCCGGAACCAGCACCGCAGCCGGAACCAGCACCGCAGCCGGAACCAGCACCGCAGCCGGAACCAGCACCGCAACCGCAACCGGAACCAGCACCACAACCGGAACCAGCGCCGCAGCCGCAACCAGTTCCGAAGCCACAACCACAGCCAAGTCCGGTTCCACCAGTGACTCCAGAAGTGAAGCCAGATCAAGAGACTGATTCAGCTAATAAAGCTCAAACGGATCAGCTAGTGAAGCCTGAAAGCAGACCTGTTTCAAATGATAAGCCAGCTGTTCCAACTCCAGCAGGAGATAAGACTAAACAAGCGACCTTACCAAATACAGGTAGCACTGCTCCAGTTTCAATCGTGGGAGCAACGACCAGTGCTATTCTTGCGAGCCTAGGATTCATGATTCTTGGTCGCAAGCGCAAAGATGATGAGGCTTAAAAGGGTATCTCCTTGATGTGATCTTTAGCTAGTGCCTCAATCAAATCATTAAGAGTCTTCTAAGTAGTGTCTGACTTAGAAGGCTCTTATTTTTCTGAGATTTATAGATTAAGCTAAGATTGATTCACAAAAACTTAGGATTTTTTGGTATAATAGACTCAATAACAGGATAAAAGTAGGGAAAATATGACAAAAATTAAAATTGTGACAGACTCTTCGATTACGATTGAGCCTGAACTAGCAAAAGATTTGAATATTACAATAGTTCCTTTGACGGTCATGATTGACGGTGTAGTCTATTCGGATTCCAATTTGAAGGAGGGAGAGTTCCTTCAGTTGATGAAGTCTAGTAAAAATCTACCTAAGACCAGCCAGCCACCGGTTGGAGTATTTGCAGAGGTTTTTGAAGATTTGTCAGCGGAAGATGTCCAAATTATCTCGATTCACATGTCTCATGCTTTATCTGGCACCGTAGAGGCAGCTCGTCAGGGTGCTACCTTGGCCAAGGCTGATGTAACGGTTGTCGATAGTTCTTTCACGGACCAAGCGATGAAATTCCAAGTCGTTGAGGCTGCTAAGATGGCAAAAGCTGGAGCGACTTTGGAGGAGATTTTAGAAAAACTTGAGGAAGTCAAAGCCAAGACAGAACTCTACATCGGTGTATCAACCTTAGAAAATTTGGTCAAAGGTGGCCGTATCGGCCGTGTGACTGGTTTGATTAGCTCGCTTTTAAATATTCGTGTCGTCATGCAGATGACAAATCATACCTTGACTCCTATTGTCAAAGGAAGGGGCGCTAAAACCTTCAAGAAATGGCTGGATGACTTGAAAGAGTCTCTGAAAGAGAAGGAAATTGAAGAAATCGGAATTTCCTATGCGGGTGGACCAGAATTTGCTAATCAAATGAAGGAAGAGTTACAAGAATTTGTTGAAAAACCAATCCCTGTCTTAGAAACAGGTTCCATCATCCAAACTCACACTGGAGAAAATGCATGGGCCGTTCTAGTTCGCTATAAATAGAGTAAATTATTTGTAAAATGTCTGCTTAAGACTTGACCTAGACGCTTTTTTTAGATATGATAATATCTGTTAGGGTTATTAACCCAGAAAAAAATTGGAGGATTTGTTAAATGGCTAACAAACAAGATTTGATCGCAAAAGTGGCAGAAGCTACAGAATTGACTAAAAAAGATTCAGCAGCAGCAGTTGACGCTGTATTTGCAGCAGTTACAGAATACCTTTCAAAAGGTGAAAAAGTTCAATTGATCGGTTTTGGTAACTTTGAAGTTCGTGAGCGTGCAGCACGTAAAGGTCGCAACCCACAAACTGGTAAAGAAATCACAATCGCAGCTTCTAAAGTTCCAGCTTTCAAAGCAGGTAAAGCTCTTAAAGACGCTGTAAAATAAGACAAAAATCAAAAGCCTACTGTATCAGCTTCCTAGCTTGTGCAGTAGGTTTTTTCTTATGTTTTGGCATAACATCAATCATTTTTCCTAAGCTTCTAGAAGATACAGTATTTGTTTATTAGAGAAGGCAGCAAAATTCAGGATGCTTCTCTTGCCCAACTTAAAATATGATATAATGTAGCTAAGAAATGGAGGTAACTATGTATTTTAAAAAAGTAATAACCTTTTTAACCATGCTTGCAGCTATCATGGCTTTGACAGCTTGCTATTATCCAAGGAAAAGAGTTCCTAGGTCTGAATCCTCTTCTGTGCGAAAGGGGAAAATACCAAAGAAATCAGAATCGACGAAAGCTACAGGCTCCAGTCAGCAAGAAAAATCAAAGAGTAGCCAGACTTCATCATCTAGTGCTCCGGCTTCTGAGAGTAAGGCGACAAGTTCGCCAGATGAAGTAACGGATGGCTTGCCTCAAGATGCACAGTCTGCCAATAGAGACAAGATCTATGCAACAGGCAATGCCAAGGTGTATTATCGTTCTTTTGAAGGAGGATTTAGTGCTCAAACGCCTGATTTCAAAGGCTATACAGAGGAGCAAGTCAAAAAGGTTCTTGGCGAGCCAGAGGCCGTCATAAAGGATCCGAATTATATTAAGGACACTTTTAAAGCTCAGGAGTTAGAAAATATAAGAGAGCTCTATCAAGGTCAGCGTGTGACAGAAGAGCAGGCAAAGGCTTTCTATGTAACAGCAGTGGATATTGCACAGGCAGCTAGCTTGAACCAAGACTATCAGTTGGAGAGTGACTATATTTTATATAGCTATAAGCAACATAAAATTAATCTGATTTTCTCTAAAGGAGAGTTGTACTATATGACTCCCAATCCTGATTATCTTTATTTTAAATAATCTTAGAAAATTCTTGCGCTAGTTTACTAGGATTGCTATAATAGCTAAAACGAAATGAGAAGGAGCAAGGATGAAAGCTTATACAAATGTCAATCTGGTGACCTGTGACAGCGCATTTCATGTTTATCGGGAAGGCTTGCTGGTTGTGGAAGATGAACGCATTGCCTATTGTGGTCCCTATGACGAGGCCTGGCTAGAACAGTGCAGCGAGTTGGTGGATTATGAAGGAGCTTGGATTATGCCAGGGCTGGTCAACTGCCATACGCACTCAGCCATGACCTTGCTGCGTGGGATTCGTGACGATAGCAATCTGCATGAATGGCTGGAGGACTATATATGGCCGGCAGAAAGTCAATTCACATCGGATCTAACAACCAAAGCTGTCCAGCTGGCTCTAGCTGAAATGCTCCAGTCGGGAACAACGACTTTTAACGACATGTATAATCCTCAGGGAGTGGAGATTGACCGGATTTATCAGGCTGTGCGGCAGTCTGGTATGCGCTGCTATTTCTCACCAACCCTCTTTAGCTCAGAGGCGGAAACAGCAGAAGAGACTCTGGCACGTACTCGTGCCATTATTGAGAAAATCCTTTCCTATAATGATGAAGATTTTCAGGTCATGGTGGCGCCTCATTCGCCTTATGCCTGTGACGAAGAACTGCTCAAGGGCAGTCTTGAGCTAGCGCGTGAGCTGGACTTGAAGCTTCATATCCATGTGGCGGAGACTCAGGAAGAAAATAAAATTATCCTGGAACGCTATGGTAAACGTCCTCTGGCTTTCTTAAAGGGTTTGGGCTACTTGGAGCAGCCAGCCATTTTTGCACATGGAGTTGAGCTCAATCCGTCAGAGATTGCAGATTTAGCAGCATCTCCAGTCAGCATCGCCCATAATCCTATCAGCAACCTCAAGCTGGCTTCTGGAGTAGCTCCGGTGACAGACTTAGTAGCCGCTGGTGTGACCGTTGGCCTGGCAACAGACTCTGTTGCTTCTAATAATAATCTGGACATGTTTGAAGAAGGTCGGACAGCAGCCCTCCTTCAGAAGATGCGAGCAGGAGATGCGACTCAGTTTCCGATTGAGCAGGCCTTGAAGGCTTTGACCATTGAAGGAGCCAAAGCACTGGGCTTAGAGAAGAAAATCGGTAGTCTGGAAGCGGGCAAGCAAGCCGATTTCATTGCCATTCAGCCTAAGGGACGACTTCATCTCTATCCTTTGGAAAATATGCTGTCGCACCTAGTGTACGCGGTCAGAGGCAGTGATGTTCAGGATGTCTACATTGCAGGGCAGCAGGTCGTTCGAGATGGTCAGGTACTGACAGTTGATCTAGAATCATTCAATTAAAAAGAAAAGCCGAGTTTGTCTCGGCTTTTATGTTGGTCAAGGGAGCTCTTTTCAATTTTTGCTGGCTAATAGTTTCTTTGTCAAAGAAAAACTCTGGGTTACCCCAGAGTTAGAATTAATTTTAAGCTTTCTTTAATTTAGAAATATAGAATAATTGTAGGACGATACCAAGGAGTGCCATACCAATAACGATGTAGAAAGCCATTGAATAGTCTCCCTTGTTTGCTTGAGCAATTCGAGCACCCAACTGTGGTCCGGCAATAGCTGCAACACCATAGGCCGTGAACATCCAGCCGTAGTTTGTACCGACATTGGCCACGCCCCAATTTTCGGCTGTAATACCTGGGAAAGATCCAAGGAAGCCACCGAAGGACAAGGCGACAAGCATGACGCCTAAGATTGCAAGGATGCTTCCCTCCCCTTTAAAGAGAGCGGTCAGCGCCAAGCCACCAGCAACAGCGCCAAACATGGCGATTACAGTAGGGTAGCGGCCGATTTTGTCCGATACAGCTCCCCAGAAGATTCGTCCAAAAGTATTGGCAATAGAAACCAGCATAACGAATAGAGTTGCTTCTCCAACTAGTTTATATTGGTCGGAGATAGACGCTGCTGAGCCGATAATCATCATACCACCAGTAGCACCTAAAATGTAGATGAGCCACAGCAACCAGAAGTTGCCTTCGCGTAGCATTTCTTTGTGAGTTTTTCCTGTCGGTGCAGAACTTCCTGCTGCTGGAGCAGCTACTGGAGCTTTTTCCATGACAAGAGAAGAGCAGCAGATAACGACAAGTAGGGCAATTCCTAGAACTTTAAATGTAGAATAAACGCCCATTGAAGCGATGAGAGTTTTGGCAAGTGGTCCGATGATTAGTGGTCCAAGTCCAAAGCCAGCAGCGGTTAAACCACCCGCGAGCCCTTTTTTATCAGGGAACCATTTGGTAGCGACAGAAGTTGAAGCGCCATAGGCTGAACCGATACCGAGACCAAGGACAACCCCGTAGGTCAAGTAGAGTACAGGAAGAGAAGTTGCAAATCCTGTAGCAAACATACCCGCACCAAAGAGAATGCCTCCTAGAAAGACAAATTTCTTAGGGCCTAATGAATCGACTTTAGGTCCGAAAAGAATCATGCCGATTGGCACCATTGCAAAAGAGATACTGAAGGCTAGAGAGGTTTGAGCTTGCACCCATCCTTGGCTAGCATTGGCTTCCAGCAGCGCTTTTTGAAAAACAGACCAGGCGTATCCAGCACCTAAAGAAAGGTTGGTTAAGATAGCTGCTGCTAAAATGAACCAGCGATTTGGTGTTTTTTTCATAATGATATCCTCATTTATATATTTTTTCTAAAAAGGGATAGAAAACCAGCCGTATCCAAATGTTCTTCCGCATCTTTTCTGCACGGCAGATAGAATAGCAGAAGTTTGGCTACAGAATTTCTTACTATAAAACCGATATATTAAAATTAAGCGCTTACATATTTGTTAACATCTCTATCATATCGTGCTTTGAGGCAAAAATCTACTTAATTAAAATGAATAAGTCTATTAGATGGCTTAATATTTTTTCTTATTTACAATCATTCTTAATAGAAAATCTATGTTTGTCATGATATAATGGAAATAAGCTAGAAATGAATGTAGATGGAGTATAGAGAAGATGCATGAAGAGTATGAAAAGAATTACCATGAAGTAATTGAACATCTAAGGCTGAAAGGTGTTCGAATCACAGAGACGAGAAAGGCTGTGATTGCTTTTATCATCAGCAGTCATGACCATCCTAGTGCAGAGATGATTTACCAAGCCCTCTTGCCTGAATTTCCCAATATGAGCTTGGCGACTGTTTATAACAACCTAAAAGTGTTGATTGATGAAGGCTTTGTATCTGAGCTCAAAGTCCGAAATGACACGACGACCTATTATGATTTTATGGGGCATCAGCACCTCAATGTCATTTGTGAAAAATGTGGTCGGATTGCAGATATGGACTTGGATTTGCCAGATGTTCAGCAGGAAGCAGCAGAGCAGACTGGTTATCAAATCACCAAGAGCCAGATGGTCGTTTATGGTATTTGTCCAGAGTGCGCCCAGCAGAAACAAGCGGCTAGCTAGAAGTCTTGAGTGAGAATTAATTTTTTCAAAAGGCTAAGCAAGTGGAAAATTTCACAAATATCTCACTGAGACTAGATTTTTGAGAGAAAATTTTGTAAAATAGAATAGATAAACGGGGCAAACCCCGGAAAATAAAAGGAGAATCCATCTAATGGTAAAATTGGTTTTTGCTCGCCATGGTGAGTCTGAATGGAATAAAGCTAACCTCTTCACTGGTTGGGCTGATGTAGATCTTTCTGAAAAAGGTACACAACAAGCAATCGACGCTGGTAAATTAATCAAAGAAGCTGGTATCGAATTTGACCAAGCTTACACTTCAGTATTGAAACGTGCGATTAAAACAACAAACTTGGCGCTTGAAGCTGCTGACCAACTCTGGGTTCCAGTTGAAAAATCATGGCGCTTGAACGAACGTCACTACGGTGGTTTGACTGGTAAAAACAAGGCTGAAGCTGCTGAACAATTTGGTGATGAGCAAGTTCACATCTGGCGTCGTTCATACGATGTATTGCCTCCAAACATGGATCGTGATGATGAGCACTCAGCTCACACTGACCGTCGTTACGCTTCACTTGACGACTCAGTTATCCCAGATGCTGAAAACTTGAAAGTAACTTTGGAACGTGCCCTTCCATTCTGGGAAGATAAAATCGCTCCAGCACTTAAAGATGGTAAAAATGTATTCGTAGGAGCTCACGGTAACTCAATCCGTGCCCTTGTAAAACACATCAAACAATTGTCAGATGACGAAATCATGGACGTGGAAATCCCTAACTTCCCACCATTGGTATTCGAATTCGACGAAAAATTGAACGTAGTTGCTGAATATTACCTTGGAAAATAATTGATGATGAAGCTCTGCCTAGCAGGGCTTTTTCTCATTATTGGAGAAAAATTCTTTTTCGATCCTTTTAGATTTCCATGCTTCATTGCTGGGGAAATGTGGTAAAATAAAAGATAGATTTTTACGAGGATGAGAGAAGAAATGTCTAAGAGAAAATTTGATAGCCATTCTATCACAGGCCGACTCTACCTTCTATTTGGAATTGTCGGAGCCTTATTTTTGGTGCTGATCGCTCGTCTGGGCTATATGCAGGTCGTCAATCAAGAATTTTATACAGATAAACTAGCCAAAGCAAGTAAAACAAAGATTAAATCGAGTTCGGTTCGTGGGCAGATCTATGACGCTTCAGGTAAGCCCTTGGTGGAGAACACAACTAAGCAAGTGGTGACCTTTACGCGAGATAATAAACTGACAGCAGAAGAAATCCGTGAAACAGCACAAAAGTTACTGCAGTATGTGTCAGTGTCTGATCTAAAGGTGACCGAGCGCCAAGAGGTTGATTATTATCTGGCGGATAATAAAGTTTACCGAGAAGTGGTTGAAAAATTACCCAAGGAAGAAAAATTTGATACAGATGGCAATCGTTTACCTGAAGCCAAGATCTATAAGGCAGCAGCGGAGAGTATTGATCCAAGCCAGCTAGGCTATACAGATGAGGAAAAGAAGGTCATCGCACTGTTTAGCCAGATGAATGCAGTGCCAAACTTTTCAACAGGGACGATTCAGACGGATGATTTGACGACGGAGCAGGTCGCTACGATTGCGTCCATCGGCAAAGAGCTTCCGGGTATTAGTATTTCAACCAGCTGGAACCGGAAGGTTTTGGAAACATCGCTGGCTTCGATTGTTGGTCAAATTTCAACCGAAAAAACAGGTCTGCCAGCTGAGGAAGCGGATGACTATGTCAAGAAGGGGTATTCTCTGAATGACCGAGTGGGAATTTCTTATCTGGAAAAAGAGTATGAGTCTGTTTTACAAGGAAAACGAGCAGAAAAAGAAATTCGGCTGGACAAAAATGGCAATATGGAGAGTGTTGAGACCATTTCCGAGGGAAGCAAAGGGAACAACCTGAAGCTAACCGTAGATCTGACCTTCCAGCAGGGAGTTGAGGATGTTCTCAGAAATGCCTTTAATATGGAGCTAGCCAAGGGCAATGCTACCTATTCAGAAGGTGTCTATGCCGTGGCTATGGATCCCAATACGGGGTCAATCTTGGCCCTGGCTGGTGTTAAGCATGATCTGGAAACAGGTGAAATCTCGGCGGATGCGCTGGGTACCATTACCAATGTTTTCGTTCCAGGTTCTGTCGTCAAGGCGGCTACCTTAACCGCTGGTTGGCAGTACGGAGCCATTTCAGGAAATCAATCCTTGGTTGATCAACCGATTCTTTTCGCGGGTTCTGCTCCCATCAATTCTTGGTTTACGGCCTATGGCTCACGTTCTATTACAGCGGTGGAGGCTCTGGAATACTCGTCTAATACCTATATGGTTCAGGTGGCCCTAAATATGCTGGGGACTCCGTATAGCCCAAATATGGCCTTAGGAACCAACAATGTCGATGCTTCAATGAAAAAACTCCGTTCGACTTTTGCAGAATATGGTCTAGGGACTGAGACAGGGATTGATTTACCGACGGAATCTACAGGCTACATTCCCAAAAAATTCACAGTCAGCAATTATATTACGGATGCTTTTGGGCAGTTTGATAACTACACACCACTTCAGTTGGCTCAATATGCGTCGACGGTAGCCAATAACGGCAAACGGGTAGCTCCGCATCTGGTTGAAGGCATTTATGCCAACAACGACCAAGGTGGACTGGGAGACTTGATTGAAAAGAAGGAAACAAAAGAATTAAATCAGGTCAATATTTCTGAGGAAAATATGGCTCTGATAAAACAAGGTTTCTACCAGGTGGTCAATGGATGGAGTGGCTTTACAACTGGACGGACGATTGCCCAGGGCGCTATGGTTTCGATCAGTGCCAAAACAGGGACTGCCGAAACCTTTGTCAACGGTGGTACATCTGCTATCAATACCAATGTTGTATCCTATGCCCCAAGCGATAATCCTAAAATAGCTGTAGCTGTGGTATTTCCGCACAATACTGACCTCTCTTCAACAGTCAGCCACAGTATCACTCGTGATATTATCAATCTTTATAACCAACAGCACCCTATGAATTAGAAAGGAAAGGCAGTAGAATCGGATCGAGATTTTACTGCTCAACGATTACTATAATGCTTTATCCAACCCCTATCGCCAAATTGATTGATAGCTTTTCCAAGCTGCCGGGTATCGGCATCAAGACAGCTACTCGTCTGGCCTTTTATACCATCGGGATGAGTGACGATGATGTCAATGAATTTGCCAAAAATCTACTAGCTGCCAAGCGCGAGCTGACCTACTGCTCTATCTGTGGCAATCTGACGGACGATGATCCCTGTGCTATCTGTACGGATCAAACGCGCGATCAGACTGTGATCCTCATCGTTGAGGATAGCCGCGATGTATCTGCTATGGAAAATATCCAAGAATACCACGGCCTTTATCATGTTCTCCACGGCCTCATCTCCCCCATGAACGGTGTAGGACCAGATGATATCAACCTCAAGAGTCTCTTAACTCGCTTGATGGACAGCCAAGTGACGGAAGTGATTGTGGCTACCAATGCAACGGCTGACGGAGAAGCGACTTCTATGTATATTTCGCGGGTCCTCAAGCCTGCAGGTATCAAGGTGACTCGCCTGGCCCGTGGACTGGCTGTTGGCGCTGATATCGAATATGCAGACGAAGTAACCTTGCTCCGAGCTATTGAAAATCGGACAGAATTGTAAGATGAAAGAAAGATTTCTTGCTGAAAAACAGCTTTGGAAGTCTTTTTTCTATTCAAAAATGCAGGGAAATATGGTATACTGAAACAGTCTAAAAAGAGGATGGGGCAACCCAAAATGAACTTATAGCTAGAAATGTTAGGATAAGATAATGGTCAAACAAACCTTGATTTTACTATATGGTGGCCGTAGTGCTGAGCGAGAAGTTTCAGTCTTGTCGGCTGAGAGTGTCATGCGAGCTATCAACTATGACAAATTTTCTGTCAAGACTTATTTCATCACAAAAGCTGGCGATTTTATCAAAACGCAGGAATTTACAGAAAAGCCGTCTGCAGATGAAAAGCTCATGACCAATGAAACGGTTGATCTTTCACAGCAAGTCAAACCGAGTGATATTTATGAGGAAAATGCAGTTGTCTTTCCTGTTCTTCATGGACCTATGGGCGAGGATGGCTCTATCCAAGGCTTCCTTGAAGTGCTGCGCCTTCCTTATGTGGGCTGCAATATCTTGTCTTCAAGTGTTGCCATGGACAAAATCACCACCAAACGTATTCTGGAGTCTGCTGGAATTCCACAGGTGCCTTATGTAGCAGTGATTGAAGGTGAAAATCTGGAAGAAAAAATTGCCGAAATCGAAGAAAAATTAACTTATCCGATTTTTACCAAACCGTCTAATATGGGTTCTAGTGTGGGTATTTCTAAGTCTGAGAATCAAGAGGAGCTGCGGACAGCGTTGAATTTGGCCTTCAAGTACGACAGCCGTGTCTTGGTTGAGCAGGGAGTCAATGCGCGTGAGATTGAGGTTGGTCTCTTAGGAAATTATGACGTTAAGAGTACTTTGCCGGGCGAAGTGGTAAAAGATGTGGCTTTCTACGATTATGAAGCCAAGTATATTGACAATAAGATTACCATGGATATTCCTGCAAAAATTTCGGACGAGGCTATTTCAATCATGCGTACGAATGCTGAAACAGCCTTTCGTGCCTTGGGCGGACAGGGATTGGCTCGCTGTGATTTCTTCTACACCGAAGAGGGGGACATTTTCCTCAATGAGCTCAACACCATGCCTGGCTTTACCCAATGGTCTATGTATCCCTTGCTTTGGGAAAATATGGGACTGCCTTATTCCGAGTTGATTGAGAAATTGGTAAATCTAGCTGAAGAGGCCTTTGCTCAGAGAGAAGCGCATCTTTTATAAATATGATATAATAGAGGGACTGAGATGACAGACTGAATGTTTAGTATTTAGTTTGGCCTCACTCCCTTCTTTTTTGGGAAAAAGCGGAAAAATGAGTTAAAAACATGAAATTAGATTTATATGAAATAGCAGAAGTCTTGGCTGCGAAAAATGATGTCAGTCAGTTTGAAAATGTGACTTTTAGAAATGCTGAATTTGACAGCCGTTTGATTGAGGCGGGAGATCTTTTTATCCCGCTTAAGGGCGCGCGTGATGGCCATGACTTTATCGCGAGAGCCTTCGCTCAGGGAGCTGCAGCTACCTTGTCTGAGCGTCCAGTAGCAGAAGGACCTTATGTCTTGGTCGATGATGTGCTAGCGGCCTTTCAAGCTTTGGCTCAATACTATCTGGAAAAGACAGGCGTAGATGTGCTCGCTGTGACAGGCTCCAATGGGAAGACTACAACCAAGGATATGCTGGCTCAGCTGCTGGCTACTAGCTACAAAACCTATAAGACCCAAGGTAACTATAATAATGAAATCGGTTTGCCCTACACGGTGCTCCACATGCCGGACGACACAGAAAAGCTGGTTTTGGAAATGGGGCAAGATCACTTAGGAGATATCCATCTTCTATCTGAAATTGCCAAGCCTAAAACGGGCATTGTGACCTTGGTTGGCGAAGCTCACTTAGAATTTTTCGGAAGCCGTACGGAGATTGCTAAAGGAAAGATGCAAATTGCAGATGGCATGAAGAAAGGCGGCTTGCTCTTGGCTCCAGCTGATAAGATTGTCAATGATTTTCTGCCAGACCAGCAAAAAGTGGTTCGCTTTGGTCCCGATGCAGATATTTGTCTGACTCGTCTGGAAGAGCGCAAGGACAGCTTGACCTTTGAAGCGAATTTTCTGGAGCAGGCGATTGACTTGCCCGTGACTGGCAAATACAATGCGACCAACGCCATGATCGCCTCTTACGTGGCCTTGCAAGAGGGTGTCAGTGAGTCGGCGATCCGTCAGGCTTTTGCCCAGCTGGAATTGACCCGCAATCGAACCGAGTGGAAGAAGGCGGCTAATGGGGCCGATATCCTGTCAGATGTTTACAATGCCAATCCAACAGCCATGCGCTTGATTCTTGAAACCTTCTCAGCGATTCCAGCTAGTCAGGGTGGCCGCAAGGCTGCAGTCTTAGCGGATATGAAAGAGCTGGGTGCTGACTCCAAGCTAATGCACGGAGCCATGATTACCAGTCTCAATCCAGAGATTATTACCGATCTTTTCCTCTATGGAGAGGATATGGAAGCCCTCTACGTCTATGCTCGGGAAATCTACCCACCAAATCGGGTACATTATTTTGTCAAAAATGCTGACAAAGATCAGTTTGAAGATTTGACCAAGACCGTTAAGACTTGGTTGCAATCCTCCGACCAAATCTTGCTCAAGGGCAGTAATTCGATGAAGTTGGATAAACTAGTGGAGGCCTTGGAGCATGGGGACAAGTGATATAGCTTTAATTTTGCAACGACTGCTGGCTATAACGGATACAGGTTTGTCTTTTGCTGCCAGTGACTTTGATCGAGAACGCTATGCGAATATCAGAGACAATCTGAATCAGCTGCTCAGCGAGACCAGTCATCTGGAACCGGATGAGCTGTCTGACTTGCTTCGTCCGACAGATTTTTATGCGACTCCTTTGGTTGATGTCCGAGCTTTTATCGTTCAGCAGGGCAAGATTTGTCTAGTACGAGGACAGCAAGAGGAGACATGGGCTCTGCCGGGTGGTTTCTGCGAAGTAGGCTTATCTCCCAAAGAAAATATAGTAAAAGAAATTCAGGAAGAAACGGGATTTCAAGCTAGCGTAGTACGCTTGCTGGCTGTCTTTGATAGCAATAAATTTCAGCCACAAAGTAAGCAGTACGTCAAACTCGTGTTTGAGTGTCAGCTGAAAGAGGGAGATTTTCAGCCCAATTTAGAAATTGCCGAGCTGAGTTTCTTTGCCCCACAGGATTTGCCCCTTTTATCCGAGAAAAGGATAACAAAAGAGCAGATGCAGCTTCTATGGAATATTTATCAGAATCAGCAAGAACAATATATAGACTAGATTGAAGTTGATGCTGACTGGATGCTTATATCTAGTAGCCCAGATAATCTAGCTCAATCTGTCCAGAGTTATAAGGGCCAGAAGCTATTACTCTAGAAAGTTGAAAAACTTTTTGAAAAAAATTAAGGACTTTACTAGGAAGAGCAAGCCCAGTGTCCTTAAAAATTATTTATTAGGATGAAAATTTGAAATATGAATTTACTAGATTTTTTTACTAGTCACAAAACAGAACCGCCTGTGATAACGCCTTTTGCTTATATTCTGCTCATGATGAGCCTAGTGTCCGTCATCTATGTTGCTAGTCGTTATTTTGAGCAAAAGAAAGTGCAGACTTTTTTTAGAGTTGCCCAAATTGTGCAATTAGTCTCTCTGTATGGCTGGTACTTGGCTATTCAGGAGCCTTTGTCAGAGAGTCTCCCCTTGTACCATTGTCGAGTGGCTATGTTTGCTGTCTTGCTACTGCCAGATAAAGTAGCCTATAAGCAATATTTCGCCTTATTGGGAGTATTTGGACCGATTTGCGCTATTGTCTATCCGATTTTGGATCCCTATCCATTTCCGCATATAACCCTATTTTCGTTTTTCATCGGTCATTTGGCTTTGTTAGGCAATTCGATTATCTACCTGATGAAGCATTATGATAGACTCAATCTGTCCTATCGCCGTATCGTAGAAATTACCTTTGGCTTAGACTTCCTCATCTTGCTTGGAAATATTGCATTCGGAGGAAACTACGGTTTCTTAAAGGATCCGCCTCTGGTAGGAGATCATGGTATGCTTGGGAATTATATGATCGTGTCGATGGTCTTAGCGGCTGCCTTGTTTCTATTTTCTTACTTGTTCAAAGAAATGAAGGAAAGACAGGCAGAGCGATTGATCCAATAAAGATTGGAAGAGAAGTTGATTTCTCTAGCAACTAGGGAAATTCTGACTAGATCTTCAATCTAACTGCGAGTTTGAACTTACAGATTTTAAAAGTAGAAAGGAAACTGGATGCATCATTTTTTGACTACCAACCAAACTGAACCACCCTTTGTTTCAGCTTTGGCCTACTCTTTGATGATGGCATTGCTTTTGCTGTCTGTCTACGCATCGATAAAATACCATAAGAATCCTAGCTTTATCAAAAGCATGAAAATTCTTCAATTGTGCCAACTGGCAATTCTTTATAGCTGGTATGTGGGTTTTCAGCTCCCTCTGGCAAATAGTCTGCCTTTGTACCATTGCCGTTTGGCCATGTTTGCGGTGGTCTTTCTGCCAGATAAATGGCCCAGCAAGCAGTATTTTGCTCTTCTAGGAGCCAGCGGAGCAGTCTTTGCCCTTGGCTATCCAGTCTTTGATCCTTATGATTTCCCGCATATTACCAGCTTTTCTTTCCTGATTGGTCACTATGCCCTCTTGGTCAATTCCCTGATTTATCTGATGAATCACTACGATAAGACCCAACTCAAGAAATACATGATTGTGCTCTATACTTTTGTGCTCGATGCCTTTCTTGTCGGTGTCAATCAAGTGACGGGTGGGAATTACGGTCTGCTAAAAAGCCCGCCTTTTATCAGTCAGTATAATATTTTAGTAAAATATCTAGCTGTGTCAATTATTTTGTCCGCTACCTTGCTTCTTTTTGATGAAATATTTAAGAAACGGTGGAAAAAGCAGCTAGAAATTGTTTAATATTGCATTTTATAGCTCCTGTCAAGTTTAGTTGGCAGGGGTTTTCTTAAATCTGATTTTAATCTTAATCTTTGCAATTTTCTCTTTAGCAGTGTCATTGTCAATTTTAAGACAAATTAGCAAAATGTAAAGAATAGAACCGCTGGAAAGAGCGATTTTTATATTCTTCAGATAATTGAAAAAAAGCGCTAAATCCGCTATAATAGGTAGGTTGAAAGGATTAGAATATTCCAATGTAAAATAAAAAAATACTGACATTCACCATTATCCTAAAATGAAAGAAAGAGAAGAAGATGACTTTACAAGAAGAAATTAAGAAACGCCGCACCTTTGCCATTATTTCCCACCCGGACGCGGGGAAAACAACCATCACTGAGCAGTTACTCTACTTTGGGGGTGAGATTCGTGAGGCTGGAACAGTCAAGGGGAAAAAGACTGGTAACTTTGCCAAGTCTGACTGGATGGATATCGAGAAACAACGTGGAATTTCGGTAACCTCATCTGTTATGCAGTTTGACTACGACGGAAAACGCGTCAACATCCTTGACACACCAGGGCACGAGGACTTCTCAGAAGATACCTATCGGACCTTGATGGCGGTGGATGCTGCGGTCATGGTCGTGGACTCTGCCAAGGGTATCGAGGCCCAAACTAAGAAATTGTTTGAGGTTGTCAAACACCGTGGGATTCCCGTCTTTACCTTTATGAACAAGCTGGACCGTGATGGACGTGAGCCACTGGACCTCTTGCAAGAATTGGAAGAAGTCTTGGGGATCGCTAGCTATCCGATGAACTGGCCAATCGGTATGGGGAAAGCTTTTGAAGGCTTGTATGACCTTTATAACCAACGTTTGGAGCTCTATAAAGGGGATGAGCGTTTTGCTAGCCTGGAAGATGGGGACAAGCTTTTTGCCAGCAATCCTTTCTACGAGCAAGTCAAGGATGATATCGAACTTCTAAATGAAGCGGGGAATGAGTTTTCAGAGGAAGCTATTTTAGCTGGAGAATTGACACCTGTCTTCTTCGGTTCAGCCCTGACTAACTTTGGGGTGCAAACCTTCCTTGAGACCTTCCTCAAGTTTGCTCCAGAACCTCATGGACACAAGAAGACAGACGGGGAAATTGTGGATCCTTATGATAAGGATTTCTCAGGATTTGTCTTTAAAATCCAAGCCAACATGGATCCTCATCACCGAGACCGTATCGCCTTTGTCCGTATCGTATCGGGTGAATTTGAGAGTGGGATGAGTGTCAATCTACCTCGTACTGGGAAGACTGCCAAGCTTTCTAATGTCACTCAGTTTATGGCGGAAAGTCGTGAAAATGTGACAAATGCTGTTGCAGGAGATATCATCGGTGTTTACGATACTGGTACTTATCAGGTTGGAGACACCTTGACAGTTGGAAAAAACAAGTTTGAATTTGAACCACTGCCAACCTTTACCCCTGAGATTTTCATGAAAGTTTCTGCTAAGAACGTCATGAAGCAAAAATCCTTCCACAAGGGGATTGAACAATTAGTGCAAGAGGGAGCCATTCAGCTTTATAAGAATTACCAAACAGGCGAGTACATGCTGGGCGCCGTCGGCCAACTCCAGTTTGAAGTCTTTAAACACCGCATGGAAGGCGAGTACAATGCAGAAGTGGTCATGAGTCCAATGGGTAAAAAGACAGTTCGTTGGATCAAGCCAGAGGACTTGGATGAACGGATGTCATCAAGCCGCAATATCTTAGCTAAAGACCGTTTTGACCAACCAGTTTTCCTATTTGAAAATGACTTTGCCCTCCGCTGGTTTGCGGACAAGTATCCAGATGTAGAGTTAGAAGAGAAGATGTAATTCAGTAAGTCTATTGGATTGCATAGCAATCTAAGTAGACTACGGCAAGTCCTATTAGACTTGCTTAACTGCCTCACTAACTGAGTTTTACAAATGAAATCGATTTGTAAAACTCAGTGTCGTAATCTAACAATCGGTAACCGCTATGGCGGCTTACCTAAACGCTTCACTAGTAAAGTTTTACGAATAGTATCGATTCGTAAAACCAGTCAGGCTACCTAACTACGTTTGGCAAATGAAACCGATTTGCTTGGTTATTGTCAGGACATAGGAGCTTTGGCTATGAGGCTAAGTGTGGACGTTAGGCGTGAGCTATTAAACAATCATTCTAGATCCCAGAAAGGAGTTCTATGATTCTGGAAAGAAAACTAAAAGACCAATCTGTCTGGATCAACATTGACTCAGATGATGTTAAAAAGAATGGACAGATTTATCAGGATTATAATATCGATCTTGAAACTATCGAGTATGCGCTGGATAAGAACGAGCGGGCTCACATGGACTACAATCGCGAGAATGGAACGGTTCTTTTCATCTATAATGTGCTGAATTTGGCGACAGAAAAGGACTACTATGAGACCATTCCGATGACTTTCGTGGTACAGCAGGATCGTCTCATCACGATCAGCAATCAAGACAATGCCTATGTGGTCGATATCATGAAGGCCTACACGGAGCATCATGAACCTGTGTCGGTCTACAAGTTTCTTTTTGCTAGTCTGGAGTTGATTTCCAATTCCTACTATCCGGTCATTGAGCAGATGGATAAGCGCAAGGATGAGCTTAACCGACTTTTGCGTCAGAAAACTACTAAAAAGCACTTGTTTGCTCTCTCGGACTTGGAAACTTCCATGGTCTATCTGGTGGCGGCATCCAAGCAAAATAACATACTGCTAGAGCACATCAAGAGTCATGCTGTTTATCGTGGCTTTGATGAACTAGAAACCGAGCAGTTTGAAGATGCCATGATTGAGGCACGTCAGCTAGTTTCAATGACGGATTTGATTGCTCAGGTTCTTAGCCAGCTTTCGGGCTCCTACAATAACATCCTGAACAACAATCTGAATGATAATTTGACTGTCTTGACCATTATTTCGGTCCTTCTAGCAGTTCTAGCCGTTATCACCGGCTTCTTTGGTATGAATGTGCCCCTACCTTGGGCAACGGACAAGAATGCCTGGCTTTACATTGTCACCATCAGTCTTGTTCTTTGGGTTCTTCTGACCAACCTCCTCAAGTGGGTGGTCAATAAAGAGCGATGAATAAAATATATTAAATGAATGAGGCTTTCGAGCCTCATTTATTTGTGGTGCTAGCTGGAGCGAGTTTCATATTCTATTTATGAAAAATAGAGATAAAATTTCTTGTATAGTAGGACAAAAAGATGAAAAACTGCTTTCAAAGTAGTATAATAATCTTAGTATCATAATAGGAGGTTTCATATGCTGCATGTAGAAAAACTAGAAAAAAGTTTTGGGCAAAAGCAAGTCTTGTTCGGTATTGATTTTGAAGCCCAGACGGGACATATCCTTGGTTTGATTGGGAAAAACGGTGCTGGGAAAACAACGATTTTTCACAGTATTTTGCGTTTCCTAGACTATACTGGAGAGATCCGTTTCGAAGGGCAGGCGATTAAGCAGGAGACCTATAGCAGGATTGGCTATCTGCCAGAGGAAAGAAGCCTGATGCCCAAGCTGACGGTCTTTGAGCAAGTGCGCTATCTGGCAAATCTAAAGGGTGTGTCGACAGCTGTTGTCAAAGAAAAACTGCCCCAGTGGATGGAAAAGCTCCAAGTCAAGGGTAAATTAACCGACAAAATCAAGAGTTTGTCTAAGGGGAACCAGCAAAAGGTTCAGCTGATTATCACGCTCTTGCATGAGCCGGACTTGATTATCTTAGATGAGCCTTTCAGCGGTCTGGACCCTGTCAATACTGAAATCCTGAAAGAAGTCATTATTGAAGAGAAAAAGCGTGGAGCAACGATTATCTTCTCGGATCATGTCATGACAAATGTGGAAGAGTTGTGCGATGATGTCCTGATGATTCGTGACGGGCAAGTGGTTCTCAATGGCGATGTACAGGCAGTCCGCAACCAATATGGCAAGACTCGTCTTTTCGTTTCAAGTGACTTGTCACAGGTTGAATTAGAAGCCCTGCCCCATGTTGTCAAGGCGACGCAGACCAAGCAAGGCATCTGGAAATTGATTTTAGACGACGAAACAGCTGGTCCTGAATTGTTTGATCGATTGACTCAGGGAAGCTATGTGGCGACTTTTGACCAGCAGGCACCGACAATTGATGAAATTTTCAAATTAGAATCAGGGGTGGAAGTATGAAACAAATGTTAATCGTAATCAAAGAAACCTACCTGCGTCATGTCAAGTCTTGGAGTTTTGTCTTTATGGTCTTGTCTCCTTTTCTCTTTCTTGGGTTGAGCTTGGGGATTGGTTATCTGCAAGGAAGCTCTATGGCCTCCTCTAAAAAGGTAGCAGTACTGACCCAGCTTGATTCTGTCCGAGAAGTATTAAGAGCTGAAGATCAGCTGAGCTTTCAGTACAAAGATGAAGCAGCAGCCAAGCAGGCTGTAAAAGATAAGAAAATCGCGGGCTATCTGACGATTGAGGAAAGAGGCGGGCAGCTCTCTGCCACCTACTATGCAGAAACCAGCATGAATGTTGCCACTAAAATGGCTCTGTCCAATTCCCTTATCCAGGTTCAGCAGGCTTTAAACTTGGCTCAGGCCGAATTATCAGATGAGCAGAGTCAGATTCTTGCGCGGACAGTCCAGTTTGAAGAGAAAATTGATGAAAATAAAGAAGGCAAGAAGATGGTTCAGACCTTTGCTGCAATGGGACTGGGCTTACTGCTTTATATGATTCTAATTACTTATGCCAGCGTTACCGCCCAAGATGTGGCCAGTGAAAAGGGCACAAAAATCATGGAAGTCATCTTCTCCAGCATTAAGGCGACCGATTATTTCTATGCCCGTATGATTGGGATTTTTGCAGTGATTCTTAGCCATCTGGGTATTTATGTGCTTGGTGGACTGGCAGCCTTTCTCTTTGCGGACAGCATTCCTCTTGTATCTCAAGTTTTGAAGAGCAATCCAGCCATTCAACAGTATATCGGAGAAGCTGTGTCTTTGAATACTCTAGCTTTTGTAGCTGTTAGCATCTTTATGTATGTCGTCTTGTCGGCCTTTCTTGGCTCCATGGTGGCTCGAGCAGAAGATACAGGAAAAGTCCTTTCGCCAGTTATCATGCTGATTTTAGTCGGCTTCATGGGAGTTTCAGCTTTGGGGGCAGCAGGAGATAATGTGATTTTGAAGGTTGGTTCTTATCTTCCTTTCATCTCAACCTTTTTCATGCCTTTCCGAGCTATCAATGGTTATGCGACCAGCTTGGAAGCTTGGCTTTCTCTAGGAATTACAGCTGCTTTCGCGGTGATGATGACCGTTTTCATTGCACGAATCTACTCCAGCCTTGTCCTGCAGACGGATGATTTGGGAGCTTGGAAGACCTTCAAACGTGCTTTAAAATATAAATAAATCACAACTTCACTGGAGTCATCTGGTGAAGTTTTCTTTTTGTATTTTAATTTAATATTTTGAATAATAGGGCTAGGTAAAAAGTGGAATTTATGGTAAAATAGTACAGATAAAACAAGGAGTGGAAAAATGGTAGAACCTAAATATAAGCGTATTTTGATTAAACTATCTGGAGAAGCTTTGGCTGGCGAAAAAGGTGTAGGGATCAACATCGCCACTGTTCAAAAGATGGCTGAAGAAATCAAGGAAGTCCATGAACTGGGCATTCAAATTGCCTTGGTTATCGGTGGTGGTAATCTTTGGCGAGGCGAGCCAGCAGCAGAAGCAGGCATGGATCGCGTTCAAGCGGACTATACTGGCATGTTGGGAACCGTCATGAATGCACTTGTAATGGCAGATTCCTTGCAACAAGTGGGCGTTGACACCCGCGTTCAAACAGCAATTGCCATGCAGCAGGTAGCTGAGCCTTATATTCGTGGACGTGCTCTTCGTCACCTAGAAAAAGGTCGGATCGTTATTTTCGGTGCTGGTATTGGTTCACCATATTTCTCAACAGATACGACAGCTGCTCTACGGGCTGCGGAAATTGAGGCAGATGCTATCCTCATGGCTAAAAATGGTGTGGATGGGGTCTACAATGCCGATCCAAACAAGGATAAAACGGCTGTGAAGTTTGATGAATTGACCCACCGTGACGTTATTAATAAAGGCTTGCGCATCATGGACTCGACTGCTTCTACCCTTTCTATGGACAATGACATTGACCTAGTCGTCTTTAATATGAATGAACCTGGCAATATCAAACGAGTCGTCTTTGGCGAGCAAATCGGGACAACTGTCTCAAATAATTTATAAAAATCAGGGAGAAAAGAAAATGGCAAATGCAATTGTAGAAAAAGCAAAAGAAAGAATGACCCATTCGCACCAAAGTTTGGCGCGTGAATTTGGTAGCATCCGTGCAGGCCGCGCTAATGCTAGCCTTTTGGATCGTATCCATGTGGAATACTATGGAGTAGAGACACCACTTAACCAACTCTCTTCTATCACGATTCCAGAAGCGCGTGTTCTTTTGGTGACACCTTTTGATAAGTCTTCTATCAAGGATATCGAGCGTGCCATCAATGCCTCTGACTTAGGTATCACACCATCTAGCGATGGATCTGTCATTCGTTTGGTCATTCCAGCTCTGACAGAGGAAACTCGTCGTGAATTGGCTAAGGAAGTGAAAAAAGTCGGTGAAAATGCTAAGATTGCGATTCGTAACATCCGCCGCGATGCGATGGACGAAGCTAAGAAACAGGAAAAGTCTAAAGAAATCACTGAAGATGAATTGAAAGTTCTGGAAAAGGATATCCAAAAAGTCACTGATGATGCAGTGAAGCATATCGATGATATGACAGCGACTAAGGAAAAAGAACTTTTAGAAGTTTAATATTTTAGCAGAATCAAAACTCAGTTGGCCTAGGCTGGCTGAGTTGTTTTAACATAAAAATCCTTGCGATTAGAAGAGGCAAGGTAGAAGTAGGACTATATGAACACAAATCTTGCTAGCTTCATCGTGGGGATTATCACGGATGAAAACGATCGTTTTTACTTTGTCCAGAAGGATGGACAAACTTATGCCCTTTCTAAAGAAGAGGGACCGCATGAGCTCGGTCAGTCTGTCAAGGGCTTTGCCTACAGCGATATGAAGCAGAAACTTCGCCTGACAACTCTTGAGGTCACAGCGACCCAAGAGCAGTTTGGCTGGGGAACAGTGACGGAGGTTCGCAAGGATCTGGGCGTCTTTGTCGATACGGGTCTGCCAGATAAGCAAATCGTGGTGTCACTGGACATCTTGCCAGAAATCAAGGAACTTTGGCCTAAGAAGGGCGACCGCCTCTATATTCGTCTCAGTGTGGACAAGAAAGACCGCATCTGGGGACAGCTGGCCTATCAGGAGGACTTCCAGCGCTTGGCTCGTCCTGCCTACAATAACATGCAGAACCAAAATTGGCCAGCCATCGTTTATCGGCTCAAGCTTTCTGGCACCTTCGTCTATCTGCCAGAGAATAATATGCTGGGCTTTATCCATCCGAGCGAGCGCTATGCAGAGCCACGTCTGGGGCAGGTCTTGGACGCACGGGTAATTGGCTTCCGTGAAGTAGACCGCACCCTTAACCTCTCCCTCAAGCCTCGTTCCTTTGAAATGCTGGAAAACGATGCCCAGATGATTCTGACCTATCTGGAGAGCAACGGTGGCTTCATGACTTTGAACGATAAATCTTCACCAGACGACATCAAGGCCACTTTTGGCATTTCCAAAGGCCAGTTTAAAAAAGCCCTGGGCGGTCTCATGAAAGCTGGTAAAATCAAGCAAGATCCGACTGGAACGGAGTTGATTTAAATGAGAAAATCTTTTTACAGTTGGCTGATGACGGAGCGCAATCCTAAAAGTAATAAGCCCAAAGCAATTTTGGCGGATTTGGCTTTTCAGGACACGGCCTTTCCTAAGCATACGGATGATTTTGATGAGGTCAGTCGTTTTCTGGAGGAGCATGCAAATTTTTCCTTTAACTTGGGCGAGTTCGATGCTATTTGGGAAGAGTATCAGGCCCATTAAGTAGATAGTGGCTAGGGATAGTCATTTTCTGCTTGCTTTGATATAATAAAGATAATTCATTCAAAAAAATAAAATAGAGAGGTTCTTTGTTTGCAGGAACATTCAGTAGAATTGAAACTGGGCCATCCAGATGATGCCTTTCATCTTTTTGGTTCTAATGAACGCCATCTGCGCCTGATGGAGCAGGAATTGAAGGTAACTATTCATGCCCGAACCGAGATTGTGCAGATTTTAGGTACGAAGGCTGCCTGTGAAGAGACCAGACAGGTCATTCAGGCTCTGTTGGTCTTGGTCAATCGTGGCATGACCATCGGTACTCCCGATGTTGTGACAGCCATCACCATGGTCAAAAATGATGAAATTGATAAGTTTGTAGCTCTTTACGAAGAAGAGATTATCAAGGACAGCTATGGCAAGCCGATTCGGGTCAAGACACTTGGCCAAAAAATCTATGTGGACAGCGTTAAAAATCATGATATCGTCTTTGGGATCGGGCCAGCCGGGACAGGGAAGACCTTTCTGGCGGTGACCTTGGCCGTGACTGCTCTCAAGCGTGGGCAGGTCAAGCGAATCATCCTGACAAGGCCAGCGGTAGAAGCTGGTGAGAGTTTGGGATTTCTGCCTGGTGATCTTAAGGAAAAGGTGGATCCTTATCTGCGTCCGGTCTATGATGCCTTGTATCAGATTTTGGGCAAGGACCAGACAACGCGCCTTATGGAGCGAGAAATCATTGAGATTGCTCCCCTAGCCTATATGCGGGGGCGGACGCTGGATGATGCTTTTGTCATTCTGGATGAAGCGCAGAATACCACCATCATGCAGATGAAGATGTTCCTGACACGTCTTGGCTTTCAGTCAAAGATGATTGTCAATGGGGACATCAGTCAGATTGACCTACCTCGGAATGTTAAGTCCGGCCTCATTGATGCTCAGGAGAAATTAAAGAACATCTCCCAGATTGATTTTGTTCATTTCTCAGCCAAGGATGTGGTTCGCCATCCAGTGGTGGCGCAGATTATCCGTGCCTATGAACCGCCGGCTCCTAAGAAAGAGGATCGTGAAATAGCTGAGGACGAAAGCACTAGCTGATGATAAATGATAAAAAACGACTAACTTGGTGAGTAAGTTAGTCGTTTTCTAGTGTCTGAAAATTATTTGGTTAAACCGTAATTATAGTCATCATCTTGCATGGCTTCAACTTCACCAAGAAGGTAACCATTTCCGACTTGAGAGAAGAAGTCGTGGTTGGACGTTCCTGTTGAGATCCCGTTCATTACGATAGGATTGACATCATCTGCTGAATCTGGGAAGAGTGGATCTTGTCCTAGGTTCATAAGGGCTTTATTGGCATTGTAACGAAGGAAGGTTTTGACTTCTTCGGTCCAACCCACACCGTCATAGAGGCTTTCTGTATAGCCTTCTTCATTCTCATAGAGGGTGTAGAGGAGGTCGTACATCCATTCTTTGAGCTTTTCTTGCTCTTCTTCAGGCAATTCATTGAAACCAAGTTGGAATTTGTAACCAATGTAAGTTCCGTGAACAGACTCATCACGGATGATTAGTTTGATGATTTCCGCAACGTTAGCTAGTTTGTTGTTACCAAGATAGTAGAGGGGTGTAAAGAAACCAGAGTAGAAGAGGAAGGTTTCAAGGAAAACGCTGGCAATCTTCTTTTCAAGGGGGCTACCATTAAGGTAGATTTCATTGATAATTTCTGCTTTTCTTTGTAGGTATGGGTTAGTGTTGGTCCATTCAAAGATTTCTTCAATCTCAGCCTTGGTATTCAAGGTAGAAAAGATAGAAGAGTAAGATTTTGCGTGGACGGATTCCATGAATTGGATATTATTGAAGACGGCTTCTTCGTGGGCAGTACGGACGTCCTTGCGTAGGGCATCTACACCAGATTCAGACTGGAGGGTATCCAGCAGGGTCAGGCCACCGAAGACCTTGCCGACCAAGTCTTTTTCCTTGTGGGACAATTTTCTCCAGTCATCGAGGTCATTAGACAAGGGAATCCGTGTATCGAGCCAGAATTGCTCCGTCAGCTTTTCCCAAGTTGATTTGTCGATGACATCTTCGATAGCATTCCAGTTTATGGCTTTATAGTATGTTTCCATGATAATCTCGCTTTAAACTTCTAATACTTGCTTATGTCGCCAATGGAATGATTTCCTTGGCGACATTGCGATAAGTGTTTTTTATACTTTATTTTGTTGAATTTAAATGATGTAATTGTAAATTGTTACTTGCTAGATCACACAGCTTTCACATTGGTTAGCGCCTACTTCACCGCCATCATCAGTGAAGGTGCGGACGTAGTAGATGGACTTGATGCCCTTATTGAAGGCGTAGTTACGCAGGATAGAAAGGTCGCGAGTTGTCTGCTTGCTTTCTTTTTTCCATTCGTAGAGGCCTTTAGGAATATCGCTGCGCATGAAGAGTGTCAGTGAAAGTCCTTGATCCACGTGTTCAGTTGCAGCTGCATAGACATCGATCACCTTGCGCATGTCCATGTCGTAGGCGCTAGTATAGTAAGGGATGGTCTCAGTTGACAGACCAGCAGCAGGATAGTAGATCTTACCGATTTTCTTTTCCTGACGTTCTTCGATCCGTTGAGTAATTGGATGAATTGAAGCAGAAACGTCATTGATGTAGCTGATAGAGCCGTTTGGTGCAACGGCCAGGCGGTTTTGATGGTAGAGACCATCAGCCTTGATTTTATCGCGCAACTCTGCCCAATCCTCTGCAGATGGGATAAAGATGCCTGCGAAGAGTTCTTTAACACGGTCAGACTTAGGTACAAATTCACCCGTCAGGTACTTGTCAAAGTAAGTTCCGTTAGCATAGTCAGATTTTTCAAAGTTATGGAAGGTCACACCGCGCTCGCGAGCGATATTGTTAGACTCAACTAAAGTCCAGTAGTTCATGAGCATAAAGTAGATGCTGGTGAACTCGACAGCTTCCGCTGATCCATAATCGATCAACTGCTGAGCCAAATAGCTGTGCAATCCCATAGCTCCTAGACCAAAGGTATGGGCTAAACTATTACCGTGGTCAATTGAAGGAACGGCTGTAATGTGTGAGCTGTCTGTAACAAAGGTCAAAGCGCGTGTCATAGTTCGGATGGATTTTCCGAAGTCTGGCGAAGTCATCATGTTGACGACGTTAGTAGAACCCAAGTTACATGATACATCTGTTCCCAAGTGGAGATACTCTTGTGCATCATTCAAGAGGCTAGGCTCCTGAACTTGCAGGATTTCTGAGCAAAGGTTACTCATGATGATTTTACCGTCAATTGGATTTGAACGGTTGGCTGTATCTATGTTTACGACATAAGGATAGCCAGATTCTTGTTGGAGTTTAGAAATTTCTGTTTCCAAATCACGGGCCTTGATCTTGGTCTTAGTGATATTTGGATTAGCGACCAACTCATCGTATTTCTCTGTGATATCGATATAGGCAAATGGTACACCGTATTCACGTTCGATTGAGTAGGGGCTGAAGAGGTACATATCTTCATTTTTACGTGCTAATTCGTAGAATTTATCTGGAATGACAACACCGAGTGAGAGGGTTTTAACCCGAACTTTTTCGTCAGCATTTTCTTTTTTGGTAGAAAGGAAAGCGATGATATCTGGGTGGAAGACATTGAGGTAAACAACCCCAGCTCCCTGACGTTGGCCTAGCTGGTTAGAGTAGGAGAAGCTGTCCTCAAAGAGTTTCATAACAGGCACAACGCCAGATGCAGCTCCCTCATAGCCCTTGATAGGCGCTCCAGCCTCCCGCAGATTGCTGAGAGAAATACCGACCCCGCCTCCGATACGAGAGAGCTGCAGGGCGGAGTTGATGGAGCGGCCGATTGAGTTCATGTCATCTGTTACTTGGATGAGGAAGCAGGAAACCAATTCACCGCGACGAGCCCGGCCAGCGTTGAGGAAGCTTGGTGTAGCCGGTTGATAGCGCTGGTGGATGATTTCATTTGCAATATCCTTGGCAATGGCTTCATCTCCGTTGGCAAAGTAGAGGGCATTAAAGAGCACCCGATCTTCCATGCCTTCGAGATAATATTCACCATCATTGGTTTTCAGTGCATACTGGTTATAGAATTTATAGGCTGCCATGAAAGATTTGAACTTGAAATCTTGAGCATGGATAAAAGCAGACAACTCTTCAATATATTCAGGAGAATAGAGTTGGATAAATTCTTTTTCCAAGTAGTTTTCTTCGATTAAATATTGAATTTTTTCAGTAATAGAAGCAAACTTCATCGTGTTTGGTTCAACATTTTCTTTAAAGAAGGCTTCCAAGGCTTCTTTGTCTTTGTGAAGCATGATTTGCCCATTGACTGGACGGTTGATTTCGTTATTTAGACGGAAGTAAGTCACATCTTCTAAGTGTTTGAGTCCCATAATTTTCCTTTTTCTAAAATGTCTTTTGCTTTTACAAAATAAACGGCTCCTACGAATGATAGGAGCGGCAACAAAGCTCTAAATACTGGTGAGATTATGATAATTTTTTAAGTTTACCAGGCTGGAAACCAGAAAATGCTTCAGTTGGTGTTTGAATAACAGGCGCTGCATTGAAACCGAGGCTTTTAACATGGTCGATGTATTCTGGTTGCTCATCAAGGTTGATTTCGCGATATTCCACATTGTTGGTATCAAGAAAACGCTTGGTCATCTTGCATTGAACACAATCGTTTTTAGAGTAAATAGTTACCATTAGATGATTCCTCTATACTTTCATTTTCTTAAATTTTAATCTGAAACTAGTATATCTAAAAGCGAATTCGATGTCAACAGTTTTGAACTAAATATTGTATGATATTTTCTTATAGCAACTATAGAGATACAATATATAGTGTGTAAAATATCAAAATAAAGAGAAATAACCACAAGAAGTAACAGCGCTTACTGTACTTTTAGAGAAGCTAGACCAAGAAGAATTCATTATAAGGAAGAAAGCCTTGGAACTATTTAGAAAAGAGAGGGAGCTGACGATTTAATTTACTATTTTAAAACAGAATTCATTTTCAAACTCTAACGAAATATTTTGTAAGCGGGCTATAAAATTCTTGAAAAAGATTTCAAAAAGTGATATAATACCAACTTGTAAGGGTTATCACTTTAACTCAAAAAGAATTATTTTAAAGGAGAGTCTAACTATGGCTTCTAAAGATTTCCACATTGTGGCAGAAACAGGTATTCACGCGCGTCCAGCAACATTGTTGGTACAAACAGCTAGCAAATTTGCTTCAGATATCACTCTTGAGTACAAAGGTAAATCAGTAAACCTTAAATCAATCATGGGTGTTATGAGTCTTGGTGTTGGCCAAGGTGCTGACGTTACAATCTCAGCTGAAGGTGCAGACGCGGATGATGCTATCGCTGCTATCTCAGAAACAATGGAAAAAGAAGGATTGGCATAAGAAAATGACAGAAATGCTTAAAGGAATTGCGGCATCTGATGGTGTTGCTGTTGCTAAGGCATATCTATTAGTTCAACCGGATTTGTCATTTGAGACTGTTTCAGTCGATGATACGAATGCAGAAGAGGCTCGTTTGGATGCAGCTCTTGAAGCTTCACAGAACGAGCTTTCTGTTATCCGTGAGAAAGCAGTAGATAGCCTTGGTGAAGAAGCGGCTCAAGTATTTGACGCTCACTTAATGGTACTCGCTGACCCTGAAATGGTTGGTCAAATCAAAGAAACGATCCGTACTAAGAAAGTAAATGCGGAAGCTGGTCTGAAAGAAGTTACAGACATGTTTATCGCTATTTTTGAAGGTATGGAAGACAATCCATACATGCAAGAACGTGCGGCAGACATTCGTGACGTGACGAAACGTGTTTTGGCAAACCTTTTGGGCAAGAAATTACCAAATCCAGCTTCTATCAATGAAGAATCAGTTGTTATTGCACATGACTTGACTCCTTCTGATACAGCTCAATTAGACAAGAAATTTGTTAAGGCGTTTGTAACCAATATCGGTGGACGAACAAGCCACTCTGCAATCATGGCTCGTACGCTTGAAATCGCAGCGGTATTGGGAACCAATAATATTACTGAACTCGTTAAAGACGGTGATATCATTGCAGCAAATGGTATCACTGGTGAAGTTATCATTAACCCAACTGAAGAGCAAGCAGCGGAATTCAAAGCAGCTGGTGAAGCTTATGCGAAGCAAAAAGCTGAATGGGCTCTCTTGAAAGATGCTCAAACAGTGACTGCCGATGGCAAACACTTTGAACTCGCTGCTAATATCGGTACACCAAAAGACGTTGAAGGTGTCAATGCAAATGGTGCTGAAGCCGTAGGTCTTTACCGTACAGAATTCCTTTACATGGATTCACAAGACTTCCCAACAGAAGACGAGCAATACGAAGCCTACAAGGCTGTCTTGGAAGGCATGAATGGAAAACCAGTGGTTGTCCGTACCATGGACATCGGTGGAGATAAGGAACTTCCTTACTTCGATATGCCGCATGAAATGAACCCATTCCTTGGTTTCCGTGCATTGCGTATCTCTATCTCTGAAACTGGTGACGCTATGTTCCGTACACAAATCCGCGCTCTCTTGCGTGCTTCTGTACATGGACAATTGCGTATCATGTTTCCAATGGTTGCTCTCTTGACAGAATTCCGTAAAGCTAAAGCAGTTTACGAAGAAGAAAAAGCGAAATTGCAAGCTGAAGGCGTTGCTGTAGCGGACAATATCCAAGTGGGTATCATGATTGAAATTCCAGCAGCAGCAATGCTAGCTGATCAATTTGCCAAAGAAGTTGATTTCTTCTCTATCGGTACCAACGACTTGATCCAATACACAATGGCTGCTGACCGCATGAACGAACAAGTTTCATACCTCTACCAACCATACAACCCATCAATCCTTCGCTTGATCAACAATGTTATCAAGGCAGCTCATGCTGAAGGAAAATGGGCAGGTATGTGTGGAGAAATGGCCGGTGACCAAACAGCTGTGCCACTCCTTGTAGGTATGGGCTTGGATGAGTTCTCTATGAGTGCCACTTCTGTCCTTCGGACTCGTAGCCTCATGAAGAAATTGGATACGAAGAAGATGGAAGAACTTGCACAACGCGCATTGACTGAATGTGCAACGATGGAAGAAGTTCTTGAACTTGAAAAAGAATATCTTGACTTCAATTAATCTGAAAATTAAGATCAGGAAAATTTTCCTGGTCTTTTTTAGTTTTCTTCAGCGTCATAGTAGACCTAGTGTAGAAAGTGAGACTCGATGAAAAATCGAGAAATATAGCGAGTTCATATGAACAAAAGAAGATGATTCATGAAATTTGTGAAAAATTTCTTTAAATTTATAAAATTTAGTTGAAATTTTCAGAAAATTTGATAAAATGATACTTAATAACATTTTGGAGGGGACACGTGACACAATATAAGAACTATATAAATGGAGAGTGGAGAGCTTCTGAAAATGAAATCACCATCTCATCTCCTATCAATAATGAGGTTTTAGGAACTGTGCCTGCCATGAGTCAGGCAGAGGTTGATTATGCGATGGCGAGCGCTCGTGCGGCTTTGCCAGCTTGGCGCGCTCTTTCAGCAGTCGAACGTGCAGCTTATCTGCATAAGGCCGCGGATATTTTGGAGCGCGATCAGGAGAAGATTGGCGAAATCCTTGCAAAAGAAGTTGCCAAGGGTATTAAAGCGGCGATTGGAGAAGTTGTTCGGACAGCAGACTTGATTCGCTATGCGGCTGAAGAGGGCATTCGTATTCACGGTCAGGTTATGGAAGGCGGCGGCTTTGAAGCTGCCAGCAAGAAAAAACTGGCTATGGTCCGTCGTGAGCCTGTAGGAGTTGTACTAGCCATTGCGCCATTTAACTACCCAGTCAACCTGTCTGGTTCTAAGATTGCTCCTGCCCTTATCGGCGGAAATGTCGTGATGTTTAAGCCACCTACACAAGGTTCAATTTCTGGTCTGCTCTTGGCTCAGGCTTTTGCTGAGGCTGGTCTGCCTGCTGGTGTTTTCAATACCATCACAGGACGTGGTTCAGAAATCGGAGACTACATCATTGAGCATAAGGAAGTAAACTACATTAACTTTACTGGCTCGACTCCAATCGGTGAACGCATCGGCAAGCTGGCCGGCATGCGTCCAATTATGCTCGAATTGGGTGGTAAGGATGCTGCAGTCGTGCTGGAAGATGCTGACTTGGAGCATGCAGCTAAGCAGATTGTTGGCGGGGCATACAGTTATTCCGGTCAGCGCTGTACGGCTATTAAACGTGTCATTGTCATGGAGAGCGTGGCAGATAAATTAGCGGCGCTGATTAAGGCAGAGGTAGAGAAACTGACGGTTGGTGATCCTTTTGATAATGCGGATATCACACCAGTCATTGATAACGCATCAGCAGATTTCATCTGGGGCTTGATTGAAGATGCTCAAGAAAAGGGAGCGTCAGCCTTGACAGAAATCAAACGTGAAGCAAATCTCATCTGGCCTGCCTTGTTTGATCATGTGACACTAGATATGAAATTAGCTTGGGAAGAGCCATTTGGTCCTGTTCTTCCGATTATTCGTGTGACTTCCGTTGAAGAGGCTATTCAGATCTGTAACCAGTCAGAATTTGGTCTTCAATCTTCAGTCTTTACAAATGATTTTCCTAAAGCATTTGAAATTGCTGAGAAACTGGAAGTGGGTACTGTACACATCAATAATAAGACCCAACGTGGTCCAGATAACTTCCCATTCCTTGGTGTTAAGGGATCTGGAGCCGGAGTGCAAGGGATTCGTTACAGTATCGAAGCGATGACACAAGTGAAATCCATCGTGTTTGATGTGAAATAATGAGAAAGGCGGCTTTGTGCGGCATTTTTTCTTACCTTGATGAACTTGTAAATCTAACAAGTGTTCGAACAATATAAAAATAAGCAAGCGTTTATATTTTTGATTACTTATCATTTTAAAATGTAAATTTACATATTGGTCTATACAATTTTTAGCTATTTTATCTATAATTCGATTGATTTTTATATCAAATAATTCAAGTAAAAGCCTGTAGAATCAATATTTTATGAGATCTTCTTCAACGATCTATTGATATAGCAACTCATTCTTGTAAAGAAATTGGGCTTTTGAAATTTTTGAGATAGTTTTTGGAAATTTACTTGAAAAATATAAGAAAATGGGGTAAAATAGAAATATAGAAAACGCTTACAAATAGAAAGGTGACTAAATGGATAAAAAAGAAGCATTAAGGACCTTTACAACAGGTGAAAACTTTCATTTGCAGCATTATTTGGGAGTGCATCAGGATGTGGTGAATGGCAAGGCTGGCTACACTTTTAGAGTTTGGGCTCCAAATGCGCAGAATGTGCATCTGATTGGAGATTTCACCAATTGGTATGGAGAGCAGATTCCTATGACTCGCAATGAAGGCGGTGTCTGGGAAGTCTTCACGGATTTGCCTAAGGAAGGAGATATTTACAAGTACAATATCAAACGCAGTAGTGGTCAGGAAATCTTGAAAATTGATCCGCTGGCTATCTATTTGGAAGAGCGCCCAGGTACGGGAGCTATTGTTCGGACTATTCCAGAAAAGAAGTGGCAAGATGGACTTTGGCTGGCTCGGAGAAAGCGTTGGGGCTTTTTCTCAAGACCGGTCAATATCTATGAAGTACACGCTGGCTCTTGGAAACGCAATCCTGACGGCAGTCCATATTCTATGGCTCAGCTTAAGGAGGAGTTGATTCCTTATCTGGTCGAAATGAACTACACGCACGTTGAGTTCATGCCGCTCATGGCCCATCCTTTGGGACTCAGCTGGGGCTACCAGCTCATGGGTTACTTTGCCTTTGAACATACTTATGGAACGCCAGAGGAATTTCAGGACTTTGTCGAAGAATGTCACTTGAATAATATTGGTGTCATTGTGGACTGGGTTCCGGGTCACTTTACCATCAATGACGATGCCTTGGCCTACTATGATGGAACACCAACCTTTGAGTACCAGGATCATGACCGAGCTCACAACTATGGCTGGGGTGCTTTGAATTTTGACCTAGGAAAAAATGAAGTGCAATCTTTCTTGATTTCTAGTATCAAGTTCTGGATTGATTTCTACCATTTAGATGGGGTTCGTGTGGATGCAGTTAGCAACATGCTCTATCTAGACTATGATAGTGGTCCTTGGCAGCCAAACAAGGATGGCGGTAATCGTAACTATGAAGGCTATTATTTCTTGCAGCGTTTGAATACAGTTATTAAGCTGGCTCATCCAGATGTCATGATGATTGCTGAAGAGAGCTCGTCCGAAACCAAGATTACAGGCATGAGAGAGATGGGCGGTTTGGGCTTTGACTTCAAGTGGAATATGGGCTGGATGAACGATATTCTGCGTTTCTATGAAGAAGACCCGATTTATCGCAAGTACGACTTTAATCTGGTGACCTTCAGCTTTATGTATGTTTTTTCTGAAAATTTCCTCTTGCCTTTCTCTCACGACGAAGTCGTTCACGGCAAGAAGAGCATGATGCATAAGATGTGGGGTGACCGCTACAATCAATTTGCTGGTCTCCGCAACCTCTTGACCTATCAAATCTGCCATCCAGGCAAGAAATTACTCTTTATGGGTTCAGAATTTGGTCAATTCCTAGAGTGGAAGTCAGAAGAGCAGCTGGAATGGTCAAATCTGGACGATCAGATGAACAAGCAGATGCAGAGCTTCACTTCGGCCCTCAACGCCTTTTATCGAGATAATCGTCCGCTTTGGGAGATCGATTTGAGCTATGATGGTATCGAAATCATTGATGCCGACAATACTGATCAGAGCGTCCTTTCCTTTATTCGTAAGACGGAAAAAGGAGATATGCTGGTCTGTGTATTCAACATGGTGCCAGTAGAGCGCAAAAACTTTACCATTGGTGTGCCAGTGGAAGCCATTTATGAAGAAGTATGGAATACTGAATTAGAGAAATGGGGAGGTGTTTGGAAAGAACACAACGAAACAGTTCAGTCTCAAGAGGGACTATGGAAAGATTATCCGCAGACCTTGACCTTTACGCTACCAGCTTTGGGAGCAAGTATTTGGAAAATCAAGCGTCGTGTGAATGTTCGTAAAAATGCTAAAAAAGATTCCACAAAGGAGTAGGATATGAAGAATGAAATGCTAGCTTTGATTCTTGCCGGTGGGCAAGGAACTCGTCTTGGAAAGCTCACACAAAGTATTGCAAAACCAGCAGTGCAGTTTGGTGGTCGTTATCGTATTATTGATTTCGCCCTTTCAAACTGTGCCAACTCTGGGATTAACAATGTCGGTGTGATTACCCAGTACCAACCACTTGCTTTGAACAGTCACATCGGGAACGGTTCAAGCTGGGGCTTGGATGGTATCAATACAGGTGTATCCATTCTTCAGCCATACTCTGCCAGTGAAGGAAATCGTTGGTTTGAGGGAACAAGCCACGCTATTTTCCAAAACATTGACTATATCGATAGTATCAATCCTGAATATGTTTTAATCCTATCTGGAGACCATATCTACAAGATGGACTATGATGATATGCTCCAATCCCACAAGGATAACAGCGCTAGTTTGACGGTTGCTGTCTTGGATGTGCCTCTCAAGGAGGCCAGCCGTTTTGGTATCATGAATACCGATGCTAACAATCGGATCGTTGAATTTGAAGAAAAACCAGAAAATCCTAAATCTACCAAGGCTTCTATGGGAATCTATATCTTTGACTGGCAACGTCTCCGCAATATGCTGATTGCTGCTGAAAAGAGCAATGTAGATATGTCCGACTTTGGTAAAAATGTTATCCCTAATTATCTTGAATCTGGCGAAAGTGTTTATGCTTATGAATTTAACGGCTACTGGAAAGACGTTGGTACGATTGAGTCACTTTGGGAAGCTAATATGGAATACATTAGTCCAGAAAATGCTTTAGACAGTCGTGATCGTCAGTGGAAAATTTACTCACGTAACTTGATTTCACCACCAAACTACCTTGGTGCAAATGCTCATGTTGAAGATTCTTTGGTAGTTGATGGCTGTCTTGTAGATGGAACCGTTAAGCATTCTATTCTTTCAACAGGCGCTCAAGTTCGTGAAGGTGCAGAAGTCACTGATTCTGTCATTATGAGCGGCGCTATCATTGGCCAAGGGGCTAAGATTAAACGTGCGATCATTGGTGAGGGTGCTGTTATTTCTGATGGTGTAGAGATTGACGGAACAGATGAAGTGCAAGTAGTCGGATATAATGAAAAAGTGGGGGTACCAACAGATGAAGATTGATAAATATTCAGCGATTTTAGGAAATACGGTCGGTTTCCACGACATGTCAACCTTAACAGAACATCGTCCAGTTGCTAGTTTGCCATTTGGTGGGAAATACCGTTTGATTGACTTCCCACTGTCTAGTCTTGCTAATGCTGGTGTTCGTAGCGTCTTTGGTATCTTCCAGCAAGACAATATCAGCTCTGTCTTTGACCATATTCGTTCAGGTCGTGAGTGGGGCTTGTCTACACTTTTGAGTCACTACTATCTAGGCATTTACAATACTCGTGTAGAAAGTAGCACAGTTGGTAAGGAATATTATGAACAGTTACTGACTTATCTGAAGCGCTCAGGCTCTAACCAAACTGTAGCCCTGAACTGTGATGTGTTGATCAACATTGACCTAAATCAGGTCTTCCACTTACATAACACAACCCAGCAACCGATGACAGTGGTTTACAAGAAATTGCCATCTAAAGATATTTCAGATGTCAATGCAGTGCTACAAATCAGTGAAACAGACCATGTCCTAGGACACAAGCTGCATAGTGATAGAGACGAGGGCGAGCTCTTCAATATGTCTACAGATATTTTTGTAGTAGATACGCCTTGGTTGATTGAAAAATTGGAAGAAGAAGCCCAAAAAGAATTCCCACAAAAACTGCGCTATGTTCTTCGGGACTTGGCAGCTGAAGTTGGAGCTTTTGCTTACGAGTACACAGGCTATCTGGCAAATATTTACTCTGTTGAATCATACTATAAGGCCAATAAAGATATGCTTGATCGGCAGAAATTTTACTCTCTCTTCTCACCAAATCACAAGATTTATACAAAGGTGAAAAATGAAGAGCCGACTTACTATGCAACAGGATCAAAAGTAAATCGTTCTCAGTTTGCCTCAGGTAGTATTGTAGAAGGTGAAGTTGTAAACTCTGTTATCTCGCGGAATACAAGAATTTTAGCGGGTAGCAGTGTCAAAGACAGTCTCCTCTTTCCACGCGTTGTCGTTGGAAAAAATGCAGTGGTAGAATATGCAATTGTGGACAAGGGCGTTGAGATTGCTGAAGGAGTTGTCGTTCGAGGGACAGCTGAACACCCAGTTGTACTGAAGAAAGGTCAAAAAATTACAGAGGACATCGTTTCATGAAAATTTTATTTATAGCAGCAGAAGGGGCACCTTTTTCAAAGACGGGTGGTTTGGGGGACGTTATCGGCGCCCTCCCCAAATCCTTGGTCAAAGCTGGTCATGAAGTTGGGGTTATTCTGCCATATTATGACATGACGGATGCTAAATTTGGTGATCAAGTTGAAGACCTCTTCTCCTTTGAAGTCAGTGTCGGCTGGCGTCGGGAGTATGTCGGTGTCAAAAAGATTGAGTTGGAAGGTGTGAACTTCTACTTTATCGATAATCAGCATTATTTCTTCCGTGGACATGTCTATGGTGATTTTGATGACGGTGAACGCTTTGCTTATTTCCAATTAGCAGCAATCGAACTGATGGAGCGCATTGACTTTATTCCAGATGTTCTCCATGCGCACGACTACCATACGGCCATGATTCCTTTCTTGGTCAAGGAAAAATACCGCTGGATTCAGGCCTATAACAACATCAAGACAGTGCTGACTATTCACAACTTAGAGTTTCAGGGACAATTTCCGGATAGCATGCTTTGGGAACTCTTTGGTGTCGGCTATGAACGTTATGCAGACGGCACTCTCCGTTGGAATGACTGCCTCAACTGGATGAAAGCGGGCATTCTCTATGCGGATCGCGTGACAACTGTTTCACCGAGCTATGCCAACGAAATTCGGACAGCTGAGTTTGGCTGCGGTCTGGATCAGATTCTTCGGATGGAGTCAGGCAAGCTGGTCGGTATTGTCAATGGTATCGATACAGATATCTACAATCCAGAAACAGATAAATTGCTGGCTTACCACTTTAACAAAGATGATTTGACTGGGAAATTGGAAAATAAACGAGCTCTTCAAGCAAAAGTAGGCTTGCCAGTTCGAGATGATGTTCCTGTCGTTGGTATCGTCTCTCGTTTGACTCGTCAAAAAGGTTTTGATTTGGTGGTGGAAGAGCTGCATAATCTGCTTCAGGAAGATGTGCAAATTGTGCTACTTGGAACAGGTGACCCTGCTTTTGAACGGGCCTTCGCTTGGTTTGGCCAGGCTTATCCTGAGAAACTATCCGCTAACATTCTTTTTGATGTTACTTTGGCTCAGGAAATCTATGCGGCTAGTGATATTTTCCTCATGCCGAGCCGCTTTGAACCTTGCGGTCTGTCTCAGATGATGTCCATGCGTTACGGTACACTGCCACTGGTTCACGAGGTTGGTGGCCTGCGAGATACGGTTGAACCTTTCAATGTCTATAGTGGACAGGGAACAGGCTTTAGCTTCAATAACTTCTCTGGTTATTGGCTAACATGGACTTTCAAAGAAGCCCTAAATCTTTACTGGCATGACCGAGAAGCTTGGCGCAGTCTGCAAACTCAGGCTATGGAGAGAGATTTCTCTTGGGATACAGCCAGTCGAGCATATAGTGATTTATATGAGTCACTGCTCTAGAATATTGCATTAGAACAGCAATCCTCTCTTGTTTCTAACAAGAGAGGATTTGTCGGGTAAGTGGTCTTTCTCATGTTGACATCTTATCCAGACGGATGCTTTTCCCTAAAAGAAAGGAAGTTGATTGGTAAAAATGGAATTAAATAAAGAACAGTTTATCCGAGATTTCAAGGATACTTTGCACGAAAGACAGCTGATTAAGATTGCGGATGCTACACCTGCCGAGCTTTTTCAAGCCCTCGCTAGCACCATTCGTAAATATATTACGCCACTGTGGCTGGAGCGCCGCAATAAGCTTGTGGAACAGCAGCAAAAAACAGCCTATTATTTCTCGATTGAGTTTCTGCCGGGACGTATGCTGGAAACTAACCTACTCAATTTGGGCATTCTTGATACGGTCAAGGAAAGCTTTGCTGAGTTAGGAGTTGACTTTGAGGATGTAAAAAATGCTGAGCACGATATGGCGCTGGGAAATGGAGGCCTTGGCCGCTTGGCCGCAGCCTTCATGGACTCGCTAGCTACAACAGGCTATCCAGGATTTGGAAATGGAATTCGCTATCGCTACGGTCTTTTCAAGCAGAGAATCGTAGATGGCTATCAGGTGGAAATTCCAGACGATTGGTTTGGCAGTCTGGGCAATGTCTGGGAAACTCGTAAGGATCACGGCATTGTGGATGTCAAAATCTTTGGCAATGTTTACCTCCGTGCCAATGAAGAAGGCCGAATTGTGCCGGTTTATGAGCATTCTAAAACCTTGCGGGCCGTTCCTTATGACGTGCCTCAGATTGGCTTTGGCAATGACAATATCAACAATCTCCGTCTTTGGGATGTTGAAATCCCAGAAGAATATGAATTGGACTATCCAACAATTGAAGCCCGTCGACGGGTACAGGATATCACAGCCATTCTCTATCCAGACGATTCTAGTTACAAAGGAAAAGAACTGCGCCTGATTCAGGAATACTTCATGACCAGCGCAGGGCTGCAAACCATTATCAAATCTTATCTCAAGCAAGGTCGACCGCTCAAGAATATTCATGAGAAGGTTTCCGTCCATATCAACGATACCCACCCAGCAGTTGCGCCAGCTGAGTTTATGCGCCTTTTGCTGGATGATTATGGTCTCGAGTGGGCAGATGCTTGGAATGCGACGGTCAAGACCATGAGCTACACTAACCACACCATTTTGTCAGAAGCCTTGGAAAAATGGGATGCGGAGCTCTTCAAGAATGTCCTGCCACGGGTTTATCAAATCATCCTAGAAATCGACAATCGCTATGTGGCTGAAATGGCTGGACGTGGACTTGATCCGCAAGTCATCGAAAACACTCGGATTGTCAAGGACAATCAAGTCCACATGGCCCACTTGGCTATCATCGGTGGGCATTCAATCAATGGTGTTGCTAAACTCCACACAGAACTGCTCAAAGAAGACACCTTGCGTGATTTCTACAGTATTTACCCAGAGAAGTTTAATAACAAGACCAATGGCATTATCCAGCGCCGCTGGCTGCAGATTGCGGATGAACCTTTATCAGCTGAGATTGATAAGTTGATTGGTAAGGGCTGGAGAAGTGATATTCACGAGCTGCGCAAGCTTTTGGAATTTCAAGACGATCAGCAAGTACTGGCTGATTTCTACCGAGTGAAGCAAGAAGCCAAGGCTCGTCTGGCTGACTTCATCAAGGAATCAACAGGAGTAGAAGTTTCTACAGAAGCTATCTTTGATGTGCAGGTGAAACGGCTCCACGCCTACAAGCGTCAGCTTCTTAACCTGCTTCATATCATCAAGCTCTACTGGGACCTCAAGGACAATCCTGACAAGGACATGGTACCGCGCGTCTTTATCTTCGGTGCCAAGGCTGCTCCAGGCTACCACTTTGCTAAGTCGGTCATCAAGCTAATCAATGAAGTAGCTAATCTGGTCAACAAGGATGAAAGTCTGCAAGGCAAGCTCAAGGTTGTTTTCCTAGAAAATTACCGGGTCAGCTTGGCTGAGCTCATCATTCCAGCAGCAGATGTATCTGAGCAGATTTCCCTAGCTTCCAAGGAGGCTTCTGGTACTTCCAATATGAAGTTTATGATGACAGGTGCCATTACCCTAGCTACTCTGGACGGAGCCAATATCGAAATCAAGGACGAGGTCGGTGACGACAACATTGTCATCTTCGGGATGGACAAGGACCAAGTTTACGAGCACTATGCCCGCCATGATTACTACTCACGCGGAGTCTATGAAAGCAATCCAGACATTCGCCGAGTGGTCGACACCTTTGTCAATGGCACCATTCCAAATGTTCGTGAAGAAGGATCTGAAATCTACGAAGCCCTCATCACCCACAATGATGAATACTTCCTCTTGGAAGACTTTCATGCCTATGTAGAAGCTCAAGAGAAGATTGATACTCTCTATCGTGACAAAGAAAAATGGGCCCGCATGAGCTTGATTAATATCGCTACATCTGACAAGTTCACCTCAGATGATACCATTGAGCAATATGCCAAGGAAATCTGGAACTTGGAGAAATAACACTCCTGAGAAAACATGGACAATAAGAGATTGGGGCTTGGGTCTCAGTCTCTTTTGCTATCCATCTACCATCTTGTCTAGAAATATGCTATAGTAGAGAAAGTATGAGAATTCAATTTTTTAAAAAGCAGGATAAGCAAGTATGAAAGACTACACGATTTTTTATCAACAATTAACGGATCCCTTTCGCAGTCGTCCTAGGATAGTGAAAGGGATGGCATATTTTAATAGAGGGATGACTGTTTTTATGCCTCTGGTGTATGGATTGGTCTTGATTGATGCCTTTCTGATGGAGAGTTGGAAGGGGCTACTTGCTTTTTTTCTCCTTCCAGCTATTGGATTTGGTCTCTTGTCAGCGATTCGTAAATGGCTGAATCAAGCACGGCCTTACGAAAAATGGTCTATTCAACCCTTGCTGGCCAAGGATACATCAGGCAAGTCCATGCCCAGTCGCCATGTCTTTTCGGCGACAGTGATTTCCATGTGCCTGCTCTACTTTTTCTGGCTGACAGGGCTTATCTGCCTCTTGCTTTCTGCAGGGCTGGCTCTAGTGCGCGTGATTGGCGGAGTGCACTATCCAAAGGATGTAGTGATAGGATACCTTTGCGGCATTTGCTGGGGAAGTCTTCTCTTTTTATTATAAAGGTCTGGCCAGAGCCAGATTTTTCTTTGTAAAGTAAGTTGAGGAGTAGACAAAGTGCCTAAGTCTATATTATAATGTAAGCAGTACCAAACTTTTATCATCAAGGATTGCCTGATTTTGGATGATGAAAAATATGTAAGGAGACTATTATGTCAGAACCGTTATTTCTAGAGTCTGTGATGCAGGAGAAGATTTGGGGTGGCACCAAGCTGCACGATGTCTTTGGCTATGAAATCCCCAGCGACCGTGTGGGAGAGTATTGGGCAATTTCGGCTCATCCGAACGGTGTCTCAACCGTCAAGAATGGCCGTTTTGCAGGTCAGAAGCTAGATGTTCTCTATGCTGAACACCGTGAGCTTTTTGGCAATCGTCCAGAGCCTGTCTTTCCACTTTTGACGAAGATTTTGGATGCCAATGACTGGCTCAGCGTTCAGGTCCATCCAGATGATGCCTATGGACTAGAGCACGAAGGAGAGCTTGGCAAAACTGAATGCTGGTATGTTATCGCTGCAGACGAAGGAGCAGAGATTATCTACGGTCACAATGCCAAGAGCAAAGAAGAATTGCGTCAGCAGATTGAGAGCAAGGACTGGGATCATCTTTTGACCAAAATTCCAGTCAAGGCTGGTGACTTTTTCTATGTCCCAAGTGGCACCATGCATGCTATTGGCTCAGGGATTCTGATTTTGGAAACTCAGCAGTCCAGTGACACGACCTACCGTGTCTATGACTTTGATCGTAAGGACGATGCTGGCAATCTTCGTGAGTTGCATTTGGAGCAATCGATTGATGTTTTGACTATCGGAGAGCCTGCTAATAGCCGTCCCGTTACCATTCAGGCAGATGATTTGACTTCTACTCTTTTGGTGGCCAATGACTTCTTTGCTGTTTACAAGTGGGACATTGCTGGTTCTGTTGAATTTAAAAAGACTGCAGATTACAGCCTGTTCAGCGTTTTGGAAGGTGCTGGCGAGTTGACAGTGGATGGACTAGTATATCCTATCAAAAAAGGCTCTCATTTCATCCTGCCGAGCGATGTCACAGAGTGGACCTTGTCTGGCGACTTACAACTGATTGTCAGCCATCCATAGTGAAAAAACAAATGAGAGTGGGACAGAAATCGGTAATTCGTTAGAATTCGATTTCGTCGTCCCACCTCCGCACAGTTGAGTAGGGCTGTGAAAGCTGATGAAATCAGCGTAGTAGAGCCCACTCAACCACTGCGTCTTGCTCGACAATCCAAAGACAATTGAGAGGCTAGGACTTTTGTCCCAGCCTCATTTTTCTTTATTTTCGAAGAATGAATAGAGAAAACAGGACTTTAACTTCAATCAGTGAAAAAGTCCGATAAATGAGGCATTTCGTCATGGTTGCTTGAAGATATTTTTTTTGAAAAATGGTACAATGAAAAGGAATATCCAAAGGAGTTGAATATGGAACACAAAGAAAAAGATTTTAGTTTGTCCTGGTTTTTTAGATGGTTCTTGGATAATAAGGCCATTACCGTATTTTTGGTGACCTTACTCATCGGTTTGAACATTTTTATTCTTAGCAAAATTAGTTTTATTTTTACACCAGTGATTGAGTTTATTGGTGCCATCATGTTGCCAGTGATTTTGGCTGGGCTGCTTTACTATCTGCTCAATCCCATTGTCGACTGGATGGAAAAGCGTAAGATTAACCGTGTGGCTGGAATTACAATTGTCTTTGTCTTGATTGGTGTTTTGATTGTGTGGGGCTTGGCGGTTGCTATTCCTAACTTGCAGCATCAGATAGTGAGTTTTTCAAAAAATGTTCCCGCCTATCTCAAGCAAGCCAATAAGATGATTGATGATGTTTTGACCAATCATATTTCAGATGATTTGAAGCCACAAATTGAGCAAGTTACGAATAAGCTTTCGACTCAGATCACTTCATGGGCTAGTAATTTTTCATCAAAGGCAGTCAATTGGGCTAGCAATTTGATTAGTACGGCTTCACAAATCATTGTGGCTATTATCATCATGCCTTTTATTCTTTTCTATTTACTGCGCGATGGGAAAAATCTCAAAGGCTATGTGGTTCAGTTCTTGCCAACGAAATTCCGCGAGTCATTTGGTCAGGTCATGACAGATGTGAATACCCAGTTGGCCAATTATGTTCGTGGTCAGGTGACCGTAGCGATTATTGTGGCCTTTATGTTTATGATTTTTTTCAAGATCATCGGCTTGCGGTACGGTGTGACTCTAGCGGTTGTGGCAGGAGTTTTGAACTTGGTGCCTTATTTGGGAAGCTTCCTTGCTATGTTGCCGGCTTTGGTTCTTGGCTTGATTGCTGGTCCGATCATGCTGTTGAAAGTCATTATTGTCTTTATCGTGGAGCAGACCATTGAGGGGCGCTTCGTGTCTCCGCTGATTTTGGGAAGCCAATTAAGCATCCATCCGATTACGATTTTATTTGTTTTGCTGACTTCAGGAACCATGTTTGGTATCTGGGGCGTCTTGCTGGGAATTCCAGCTTATGCATCAGCCAAGGTTGCCATCACAGCGCTCTTTAAGTGGTACAAGAAGGTTAGCGGTTTGTATGAAGAAAGTGTTCAAGAATTAGGAGAAGGCAGTGAATAAGAGTGAACGAATGTTAACAGCCCTGCAAAATCATGATTTAGCGCAGGCTGAGAAGTATTTTGAAGATGCTTTGAGCCAAGATACTGATCAAGAGTTATTAGAATTAGCCGATTACTTAGAAAGTATCGGCTTTTTCCCTCAAGCCAAACGAATTTATGAAAAATTGGCTCTGCTTTTCCCTGAATCCTATATCAGTCTGGCAACGATTGCTGCTGACGATGGTGACTTGGAAGAGGCTTTTACCTATTTAGAGGAAATTGACTCGGAAGGTGAATGGTATGTGGCCGCTCTCTTGGCCAAGGCTGACCTTTATCAGCTAGAGGGATTGCCTGATGTGGCGCGGGAGAAATTGCTGGAAGCTGCCAAACTGTCGGATGAACCTTTGGTGACATTTGGTTTAGCAGAAATTGAGTTTGAATTGGAAAATTTTGCCCAGGCCATCAAGGAATATGCCCAGCTAGATAATCGCTCTATCTACGAGCAGACAGGCGTGTCCACCTACCAGCGTATTGGCCTTTGCTATGCCAGTCTGGGGAAAATCGAAGCAGCCATTGAATTTTTGGAAAAAGCTGTTGAGCTGGAGTACGACGAAGAGACGGTCTATGAATTAGCAGCTATCTTGTACGGACAAGAGGAGTACCAAAAAGCTAATTTGTACTTCAAGCAGCTGGATACGATTTCGCCAGATTTTGAAGGCTATGAGTATGCCTACGCGCAGTCTCTCCATGCGGAGCATAAGACTGAGGAAGCTTTGTCGATGGCAGAGCAAGGCTTGACCAAGAATCCTTTCGAAACTCGTCTTTTGCTCCTCGCTTCCCAACTATCTTACGAGCTGCATGATGTGGAAAAATCTGAGAACTACTTGCTGGCAGCTCAGGAAAATGCAGATGATTTAGAGGAAATTGCTCTACGCCTGACCAATCTCTATCTGGAGCAGGAACGCTACGATGAGGTCTTAGCTTTTGAGGATCAGGATGTAGACAATGTCTTGACTCGCTGGAATCTGGCGCGTGCTTATCAAGCCTTGGAAAATCTGGAGAAAGCTGGGGAGCTGTATCAGGAACTGGCAGTTGACTTGCAGGAAAATCCTGAATTTTTGGAAGAATATGTTTATTTATTGCGTGAATTAGGGCGTGTGGAAGAAGCAAAAATACAGGCTGGCAAATATCTGCGTTTGGTTCCAGATGACACTGCTATGGCAGATTTGTACGAAAGTTTGTAAAGTTCTCTTGAAAAATCTCTTGCCTTGCTAGTTTTCGATTATATTAGGAAGAGGCTTGTTTTTGCTGACACGATAGTTTGATTAAAGAAGGAGTAGAGATATTGTCCCAATTGAAACGAATCCAAGAAATGGAAGAGCATTTGAATAAATACGCTCAGATGCTGGCTGCAGCTCAATCTGCTTTGGCTGAGCTGGAGGCCAGCCAGAAGAATTATATCCAGCTCCGAGATTATTACACCAGCCAAGTTTTCTTTGACGATTTGGAATTTTCCAATCAACCAGACTTTCCTGAGGATGTGGCCCGTGGCGTTTTGAGCGAAGATGCTGTTTATGACCTCATGGGAGAGCACTTTGAGACAGCGTTGCAGCTGCTAGACCTATCCAGTGCCATGTTGAAAGAAAGGTAGCAGCCTAGGAAGATTCGTGAAATAAAATGACTGCTGTCGAAAAGATAAAGCATGGATAACGTCAACGAAAGAATCGGAAATGTGGAAAATCTAAAACAAAGGCCGACCAACCGTTGACATTATTAAAGGAACACAAGATTTGCAGAAAGGCGGATGAGCATGCGCGACAATCATCTTCATACCTATTTTTCCTATGATTCTGAGGCGGATTTTTCTGACTATCTGGACCATTACGAGGGCGAGATTGTCACCACCGAGCACTATGATTTGTCCAATCCCTACCCTTACCAAGCTGCCTCGCCCCATGATGATGTACCTGACTATGCGGCTTATTCAGCAAAAATTGCAGAGCTGAACCAGCAATATGGCAACCGCATCAAAAAGGGGATTGAAATTGGCTATTACGCTCCGCGTAAGGATGATATTTTAGCTTTCTTAGCCGACAAGGAATACGACCTCAAGCTCCTGTCTGTCCACCACAATGGCAGTTTTGACTATCTGGAAGAGCCTGTCTTGCAGCTGGACAAGATGGAGTTAATTCCCCGCTACCTGAGAGAATTAGAAGAGGCCATCGAGGCTGTTCCGGCGGATGTCCTAGCCCACTTTGACTATGGCTTTCGGAAATTCGACCTTACCGTGGAGGAGTTAAAAACTTTTGAACCGCAGCTGCGACAGCTTTTTCAAAAGATGATTGATCATTGTCTGGCTTTTGAACTCAACTGCAAGTCTATGTATCTCTACGGTCATGAAGATCTCTATATCTACGCTCTTGGTCTGGTCAAGGAGCTGGGTGGTCAGCGCTTTTCAGTTGGCTCCGATGGTCACAAACTAGAACATTTTCGACTTAAGTTTGACCGTGTGGCTCAAATCCTCGCTAATGCCGGTATTGAGGAAAGTCAGTTGATTTAAGGCTACCGTGCGTTTTTTCAAACTTCTATTAAACGATTTTTTTGAATTTCGACCAGAATATGATATACTTAATTATCTTAGAAAATACAGAAGTTTATTGATATAGGAGAAAAAATGGCAGAGCCAGTGAAATTATTTCAGTATAACACCCTAGGAGCCTTGATGGCTGGACTTTATGGTGGGAGCATGACGATTGGGGAGCTCCTGAAATACGGCAATTTGGGGATTGGTACACTGGATTCCATTGATGGGGAGTTGATTGTTCTTGATGGTAAGGCCTATCAGGCTAAGGGATCTGGCAATGTGCCTGAAGTTGTAGAAGTTTCAGATGATGTAACAGTGCCCTACGCTGCAGTTGTTCCCCACCAAGCGGAGGTCATTTTCCGCCAACGCTTCGAAATGACAGATGAAGAGCTGGAAAAGCGAATTGAATCTTATTACGATGGGGAAAATCTATTTCGCTCCATCAAGATTCATGGAGAATTTTCCCACATGCATGTGCGAATGATTCCAAAATCAACCTCAGAGAAAAAGTTTGCTGAAGTAGCCGTAAGTCAGCCTGAGTACTATGCTGATAATGTCTCCGGCACCATTGTTGGTTTTTGGACACCCGAAATTTTCCACGGTGTCAGTGTAGCCGGCTATCATCTTCACTTTATTTCAGACGACCATACCTTTGGTGGTCACGTTATGGACTTTGTTATCAAGGAAGGGATTGTGGAGCTAGGTGCTGTCGATCAGCTAGATCAACGTTTCCCAGTTCAAGACCGTAAGTTCCTCTTTGCAAAATTCAATGTCGATGAAGTAAGATCGGACATGGACAAGGTTGAGTAGTCAATTACTGTGACAATTGTCTACTTCTGATAAAAAAAGAGGCTAGGACTCTGCTGTCCCAACCTCTGAAAGATAACTAGATTTTTAAATTCAGTAAGTTTGAGGAGCCGAGGCTCCTCTTTTATTTTTCAATATCCGCCAAATCGATATTTTAGAAACGGATTAGTTTACATTTTCATGCTTTTAATCTTTTCTTCATCTGGTGTGACGCGCAGGGTTTTCTGGCCCGTATAGGTGACAAATCCCGGCTTGCCACCAGTTGGTTTGTTGAGTTTTCTGACTTCAATCATGTCCACTTGGACCAGATTGGAGAGTCTGGCCTTGGAGAAGTAGGCTGCTAGCTCGGCAGCGTCTGTCTTGACTTCATCGCTGGGCTGAAGATTGCCTGTGATGACCACATGACTGCCTGGAATATCCTTGGCGTGGAACCAAAGCTCGTCCTTCTTAGCCATCTTAAACGTCAGCTCATCATTTTGTAGGTTGTTGCGACCAACTAGGATAATGGTTTGACCGTCAGTTGCCAAATATTTCTCCGGTTTCTGCCTTTTCTGGATTTTCTCTCTCTGGCGTCGTCGGATAAAGCCGGTCTGGATTAGTTCCTCCCGAATTTCCGCAATTTCAGTCAGGCTGGCCTGAGTCAGGGCAGTTTCCACGCTCTCTAGGTAGAGAATCGTAGCCCGAGTCTCCTCAATCAAACTGATCAGATGTTTGACAGCTTCCTTGAGCTTCTGGTAGCGTTTGAAATAGCGCTGGGCATTTTGGTTGGGAGTCAGGGCCTTATCAAGTGCGATGATAATCTTCTCACCTGTGTAGTAATTGTCCAGCTCTACCTGATCCTGATCGTTGGGCACTTGATGGAGAAAGGTGGTCAAGAGTTCCCCTTTTTGGCGGAATTCTTCTGCATTCTCCGTTGCTAGGAGCTCTTCCTCTTGCTTGCCCAACTTTTTCCGGTTCTTTTCCAACTCATTTTCTACTCGGCGGATGAGCTCGCTGGCCTGCTGGTTGACCCGATCGCGCTCAGCCTTATCCTTATAGAAAGTATCCAAAAGCTCGGATAACGTGGACATTTGGGTCTTGCTGTCAGAAAATAGCAGAGCAGAGAAGGATTTTTCGGTCAGGCTTGGCTGAGTCGGACTGGCAAAGAAGGATCGGAAGGTTTTGAGCTTGTCAGATGTCAGACGACCGCTGAGTTCAGTAGCCGTATCCCGACCCAATCCTTGAAACACTTGCTGCAGACGTTTGGGCTCTAAGTCCTCTGCCTGTAGGATTTGGAAGAGCTTTTCATCACCCACAGTGAAAGGGTTGAGACTGCCAGTCTGAGGCGGTGCGACATAAGTTGAGCCCGGCAGGATAGTTCGATAGCTATTCTGAGAAAATCCGACGTGTTTGATGGCTTCAATAATTTTACCGCTAGTCTTGTCCAAGAGAATGATATTGCTGTGCTTGCCCATGATTTCGATAACCAAAGTCACAGCCACGCTATCGCCGATTTCGTTCTTATTGGAGACACTGATTTCCAAAATCCGGTCATTGTCCACCTGCTGGATCGCTTCAATAACAGCGCCCTGCAGATATTTGCGCATGACCATGATAAAGGTATTGGGAACAGCAGGATTTTCAAACGTAGTCTCTGTCAGCTGGACGCGCCCAAAGACCGAGTGAGCTGACAGGAGCAGTTTGTGGCTTTTTCGATTGCTGCGAATCTGTAAAACCAGCTCCTGTTCAAAAGGTTGATTAATCTTTTGGATGCGGCCGCCCAGCAATTCGCGGCGGAGCTCCTCTGTCATGTGGTGTAAAAAAAATCCGTCGAAAGACATGCTTTTCTCCTTGAAAGTTGCTAAAGAAGATTATAACAAAAAACCAAGCTAAAAGCTTCTAAAGTCTCATCAAAAAGAAATTTATTTTTTGTCAATGATTATCAATATAAATAAAAACCGAACATTTTATAAAAAATTTCAAAAAAGCCTTGACATCCCTTCAGGAAAAATTTACAATATAGGAAATTAGAAAAGTAGTAGATGCATTTGTTTTTAGCGAGCTTGTGGTTGGTGGAAACGAGCAGCAAATCTTTACGAAATTGGGCTAATGGATAAAATGAATTTGAAACAATAAGAATTCGGTAGGCACACCTTACAGTGCAGCTTGTTTGATGACAAGACAGAGATATGGAGAATACTATCTATTTCCATAATTGAGGTGGCACCGCGATTTACGCCCTCACACAGAATACCTGTGTGAGGTTTTTTGTTACTTATTATAAAAAAACAAGGAGAATTGCCTATGTTTAAACGATGGCGTCCCTAGAGATTGAATAGAAAAAATGAAATAAAGAAATGGAGAAAAAATATGAAAAATAAACGTTTAATGACTATTTTGGGCCTCTTGGCTATTTTGGTAATCGGTGGAATGGCTTATTCCAGCTTGAGTGGAAAGAGCAACGGATCTAAGACTGACGACGATAGTAAAACAGTCAAGGTTGGTGTCTTGCAGTATGTCAGCCACCCTTCGCTTGATTTGATTTACAAGGGAATTCAAGATGGTCTAGCTGAGGAAGGCTACAAGGGCGATAAGATCAAGATTGACTTTATGAATGCCGAGGGAGATCAGAGCAAGGTTTCTACCATGAGTAAGCAGCTGGTGTCCAATGACAATGATGTGCTGATTGGGATTGCCACTCCATCTGCGCAAGGACTAGCTGCGGCTACTAAGGACAAGCCTATCGTCATGGGAGCTATCACAGATCCAGTCGGAGCAAATCTAGTGAAAAATCTGAAAAAGCCAGGTGGTAATATCACAGGTGTTTCTGACCACAATCCAGCCAAGCAACAGCTAGAGCTGATTAAAAAATTGACGCCAAATGTGAAAACAATCGGTGCCCTTTATTCTAGCAGTGAAGACAACTCTAAAGCTCAGGTAGAAGAGTTCAAAAAATTGGCTGAAGAGGCAGGCTTTAAGGTAGAGGAATACTCTGTTCCTTCAACCAATGAAATTGCTTCAACCATGAATGTCATGACTGGCAAGGTTGATGCCATCTGGATTCCAATTGACAATACCATTGCGTCAGCTTTTGCGACAGTTGTATCCAGCAATAAAGAAGCTAAGAAACCGATTTATCCAAGTGCGACGGCCATGGTAGAAGAAGGCGGTCTTGCCTCTGTCGTTGTAGATCAGTATGACCTCGGTGTTGCGACAGGTAAAATGGCTGCTAAAGTCCTTAAAGGTGCCAAGCCTGCTGATACTGCAGTAGATATTTTTGATAAAGGTAAATCTGTTATCAATACTAAAAATGCCAAAGAACTCGGTATCACTGTACCAGAAGATGCCCTCAAAGAAGCGGGACAAGTGATTAAATAGAAAGAAAGGAAGTCTGTTGCTTGACAGGCTTCTTTTTCTCGATAGTCTCTTCTTGTAAAACCTTTATCGCAGTTGTATAATAGAATTGACTCAAGTGAATGGGAAGAGCAAATGAAGTGCAGTTTGCTCCAGTGGATTTTACGAAGAGATAGAAGCGGAAAGGGAGTTAGTCAAGAAAGAATGGAAGAAGATATTCAAAAAAACCGCTATATGGGATCGGTCAAGGTTGGCCCCAAGGGGCAGATTGTCATTCCAAAAGAAGTGAGAGATATGTTTGAAATTCAACCAGGGGATGCTCTGGTCCTCTTTGCAGATGCCCAGCAAGGCATTGCCATCCAGCGTTACGAGCTCTATGAAGATCTATTTAATCAGACCTTCAATGGAGACAAAAGTTCAAAAAGTGATTTATAAAATCGGAATCTGCTTAAGCAGATTTTTTCTTTTGCTTTTACTTGCTACTACTAATGAATAGGCGTATAATAAGTATAAGGAGTTATACAAATTATACAAAAGTCTTTCGAGATTGAGTTAAAATAGCTCTGTTTTTAGCTAAATGAATAAGTTGTGACTAGCTTTAGATGTCAAAATCATATCTTTAAATAACATTTAGTTTTTTAGTTTCTCATATCTGATGAAAGGAGATGTACTTATGTATGCAGTTGAGATGCAGGATTTGACCAAGCAATACGGCTCAAAGACGGTTGTTGATGGTTTGAATCTAAAAATTGAAGAGGGGGAATTCTTTGCCATGCTGGGCTCTAATGGTGCGGGGAAGACAACAACGATTAAGATGTTGTCCTGTCTAGTTGAACCGACAGCAGGAGATGCCCTGATGCTAGGTCATAGCGTTCGCAAGGAGGAAGGTGCTGTCAAGGAAATGATTAATGTTTCGCCTCAGGAAACAGCTGTTGCTCCCAAGCTGACAGTTAGGGAAAATCTGGAGATGATGGCTCGTTTATATGGATTTTCTAAGGAAGAAGCTGTGCAAAAGACAGAGCATCTGATGGAGACATTTAAACTGACGGATAGGCAGCATGAACGGGCCAAGTCCCTGTCAGGTGGCTGGCAGCGCAAGCTCAGTATTGCAATGGCTCTAATCAGTCAGCCCAAGATTTTGTTTCTGGACGAACCGACCTTGGGGCTGGATGTACGGGCTAGAAGGGACTTATGGAAGAATATTGAGCAACTAAAGGGAAAAGTTACAGTGATTCTGACCACCCATTATCTAGAAGAAGCCGAGGCTTTGGCCGACCGACTTTGCATTATGGATAAGGGAGTGGTGCAGATCTTGGGGACAGCAGAGGAAATTATCCAAGCTTCTGGTAAGAAGGATTTTGAAGAAGCCTTTTTGTCCTATACGGAAGGAGGGGAATTAGCATGAGAGCCTTCATTTTTGCAAAGCGTAATTTCAAAGAAATCATGCGTGATTATGTCAGCAGTCTGATGGGAATTGGTTTTCCTGTCTTTCTGATTATCGTCCTGTCCCTTATGAAACAGAGCCTCAAAGGTATGCCAGCTATATTTTCTATTGAAAATTTTGCCCCAAGTATGATGGTGTTTGGTGCTTCCTGGCTAACTATTTTTGTTGGCAGTTTAATGGCCACGGATCGCAATAGCTCTTTTCTCATGCGGCTGCTATCTACACCGCTTAGAAGCGTGGATTATATCTTAGGGTATTCGATTCCAGTTCTGCCTCTGGCTCTTTTACAGGGCATAGCTAGTTTTGCAACTGCAATGATTTTTGGCTTATCCTTAAATCTGGGAACTTTTTACGCCCTCTTGGTTTTGATTCCAGTAGCTCTGCTCTTTATTTCGTTGGGCTTGCTTTTAGGATCAGCTTTCTCTAGCAGTAATGCAGTCAGTGGTTTTGGAACTATTCTTGTCAATGCCACGGTTTTTCTCAGTGGAGCAGTGCTTCCGATTGAGATGATAGGAGGTGGTTTTGAAGTATTTTGCAATGCCTTGCCATTTGCCCATGCAGCAAAGGCTGTTCAGTTGGCATTGGCTCAAGATTTGAATTCACTTTTGCCTCATCTGTTCTGGGTTTTGCTCTATGCTTTCCTATTCTTTATCCCTTCTATCTGGATTTTCAAAAAGAGGATGAAAGGGTAGAGGTTTAGTTCAATGTAGAAATCAGCTGGATTAGCTTGCGAAATGTTTAGAAATCTGTTAGAATGAATTATAATTGAATAGCAATCCGCAAGACCAGTAACCTAGGGGAAGTTTGACAGGGAGGGGAGCCAGCGACTGAGAGCTCTCTAGATGAAAGCTAGGCGAATTCACTTGCTTTGGGATTGGTAATTAAGGTCTGGCTTGCCAGATAAAAAACGGATGGTACCGCGTGTCAACGCTCCGCTTCGGTGTGAGTGAGACCGCGGTTTTTATTTTGGAGGAACTATGTCAAAAATTGAAGAACGATTGCAGAGTCTGCGTGAGGAAACTTTAGCCCAGTTGCAGACCATTACTCTGGAAAACGCTAAGGATATGCAGGAGCTGAAAGTATCTGTCCTAGGGAAAAAAGGGAGTCTTACTGAGATTCTCAAAGGGATGAAGGATGTTTCAGCTGAGATGCGCCCTATTATCGGGAAGCACGTCAATGAAGCGCGCGATGTGCTGAATGCAGCCTTTGAAGAAGCAGCTCAAATCTTGGAAGAACAGAAAGTAGCAGCCCAGCTGGCCAATGACGCCTTGGATGTGACCCTACCAGGTCGTAAGATTCCAGCTGGAAATCGCCATATTTTGACCCAAACAAGTGAGGAAATCGAAGATATCTTTATCGGTATGGGTTATCAGGTCGTGGATGGTTTCGAGGTTGAGTCAGACTACTACAACTTTGAACGGATGAACCTGCCTAAAGACCATCCTGCGCGAGATATGCAGGATACCTTCTACATCACAGAAGAGATTCTCTTGCGTACGCACACCTCTCCTGTTCAGGCTCGTGCGATGGATGCCCATGACTTTAGCCAAGGGCCACTCAAGATGATCTCTCCGGGACGTGTTTTCCGTCGTGATACAGACGATGCGACTCACTCTCACCAGTTTCACCAAATTGAAGGTCTGGTCGTAGGGGAAAATATCTCTATGGCTGACTTGCAAGGAACCTTGCAACTGATTATTCAAAAAATGTTTGGTGCGGATCGTAAGATTCGTTTGCGTCCATCTTACTTCCCATTCACAGAGCCATCTGTCGAAGTGGACGTCTCTTGCTTTAAGTGTGGTGGTGCTGGCTGTAATGTCTGCAAGAAGACTGGCTGGATCGAAATCATGGGAGCTGGAATGGTGCACCCAAGTGTCTTGAAAATGAGTGGCATTGATTCAGAGAAATATTCTGGCTTTGCCTTTGGGCTTGGTCAAGAGCGGGTGGCTATGCTTCGCTACGGTATCAATGATATTCGTGGCTTCTACCAAGGCGATGTGCGCTTTTCAGAGCAATTTAAGTAAGAGGGAAGTAGAATAGACTTGATTTGAACAATTCCACCACGACAAGTCTGATTAGCAATATTTGCGAGCTTGAAATGCGTGGAAATGGTGTTCATCAGTCTAGTTGTTTATAAGGCCATTTTAGCTGGGAATCTTGCTCTCAGCCGCTTCTGAGAAAGGAGTGCCCTATGTTAGTTAGAGTTCGGCCAGAGGATCTGGATATTTTGCGGGACTTGGAAGTGCAGACCTACCAAGAAACTTTTGGTCCTTTCATCAAGCAGGCAGACTTGGAGCATTATTTTGCCCATGAGCTGGCGCATGAAAGGCTGGAGCAGGAGCTGGCCAATCCTGAGTCTGAGCATTATTTTGTACTGGACGAGGAGCAAAAGATTGCTGGTTTTCTCAAGTGTAACTGGGGTCAGGCTCAGACAGAGCAGGAGTTGGAAGCTTCCTTTGAAATTCAACGAATTTATGTACTTGCCTCCCATCAGGGCCTCGGCTTGGGCAAGGAAATGTTTGAATTTGCCTTAGAAAAAGCCCAAAAACGTGGTTTTAGCTGGGCTTGGCTAGGTGTTTGGGAAAGAAATTTTAAGGCGCAGAATTTTTACTTTAAATATGGCTTTGAAAGGTTTAGCCAGCATGAATATATCACTGGTGACACAGTCGATATTGACTGGCTTTTAAGGAAGAAATTAAACTAAAAAGACGATAGTATCGCTACTTATTAGGCTTTTAGTGGAAACAGAAAATTTATAGAGAGGAATCAAATACGACCGAAAATTGAATGGACTGGCTTTGTCTATGAAATCAAAGCTAGCGCCGCTCGGTCGTAAAATCATAAATATGTTAGTTAGTTATAAATGGTTAAAAGAGCTGGTTGATTTGGATGTGACAAGCGCCGAGCTGGCGGAGAAAATGTCCACAACTGGTATTGAAGTAGAAGGAGTCAGCTCGACAGCTGAAGGTCTTTCGAAAATTGTTGTCGGAGAAGTTCTGAGCTGCGAGGATGTTCCAGATACCCACCTGCACCTCTGTCAAGTCAATGTTGGTGAAGACGAGCCTCGTCAGATTGTCTGTGGTGCACCGAATGTTCGCGCTGGGATCAAAGTTATGGTGGCTGTACCAGGCGCTCGCATTGCAGATAATTATAAGATTAAAAAAGGAAAAATCCGTGGCTTGGAGTCACTGGGCATGATTTGCTCTCTCGGTGAGCTGGGCATTTCGGATTCTGTTGTGCCAAAGGAATTTGCGGATGGAATTCAAATCCTGCCTGAAGAAGCAGTGCCAGGTGAGGAAGTCTTCTCTTATCTGGACTTGGATGATGAGATTATCGAGCTTTCCATCACGCCAAACCGGGCTGACGCTTTGTCTATGCGTGGGGTGGCGCACGAAGTGGCTGCCATCTATGACAAGTCAGTACAGTTCAAAGAATTTCCTTTGACTGAAGGGGATAAAGAGGCTGCGGCTAGCTTGTCTGTTGCCATTGAAAGCGAAAAAGCACCGTTTTATGCAGCTCGCATTTTGGACAATGTGACCATTGCTCCGAGTCCTCAGTGGTTGCAAAATCTCCTCATGAACGAAGGAATTCGTCCGATTAACAATGTAGTGGACGTGACTAACTACATCCTGCTCTACTTTGGTCAGCCCATGCATGCCTTTGATTTGGATACATTTGAGGGCGACCAGATTGTCGTCCGAGAAGCGCGTGCTGGTGAAAAACTAGTGACGCTGGACGGCGAAGAGCGTGAACTAGAAGTCGGCGATTTAGTCATCACTGTGGCAGATAAGCCAGTAGCTCTTGCAGGTGTCATGGGCGGAGCGGCAACTGAAATCTCTAGTAGCTCTACCCGTGTCGTTCTGGAAGCAGCTGTCTTTGATGGCAAGTCAATCCGTAAGACAAGCAGTCGTCTGGGCTTGCGTTCTGAGTCTTCTTCACGCTTTGAAAAAGGGATTAACCTTGCAACAGTAACCGAAGCTCTAGATGCTGCTGCTAGCATGATTGCTGACTTGGCAGGTGCAACTGTTCATGCTGGTATTGTCCAAGCAGGACAGTTAGATACAACTGACAAGCAAGTTTCGACTAGCCTTTCAGATGTCAACCGAGTTCTGGGAACAGATTTGACTTATGCAGATATTGAAGATATTTTCCGTCGACTAGGCTTTGGCCTCAGTGGTTCTGCGGACTTCTTCACAGTCAGCGTGCCTGCTCGTCGCTGGGATATCAGTATTCCAGCAGATCTTTACGAGGAAATTGCTCGTATTTATGGCTATGACCGCTTGCCAGTTTCCCTGCCTCAAGATGCTGGAACGGCTGGCGAATTGACGGCCACTCAGAAGCTACGTCGCAAGGTTCGGACGGTGGCTGAAGGAGCAGGGCTGACAGAGATTATTTCCTATGCCTTGACCACGCCAGAAAAAGCTGTCGAATTTACGCTTAATCCTACAAATCTGACGGAGCTTATGTGGCCTATGACAAGGGAGCGCAGTGTTCTCCGCCAAAATATGCTCTCAGGCATGCTGGATACTGTCAGCTACAATGTTGCTCGTAAAAATAAGGACTTGGCCCTGTATGAAATTGGGAAAATCTTTGAACAAACAGGCAATCCGAAGGAAGAATTGCCTAATGAAATCAATAGCTTTGCCTTTGCCCTAACTGGCTTGGTAAGTGAAAAAGATTTCCAAACGCCAGCGACTCCTGTGGACTTCTTCTACGCTAAGGGTGTGGTTGAAGCGCTCTTTGACCGTCTAGGATTAGCAGCTGATTATCAAGCAACTAACCAGCTTAAGAGTCTGCATCCAGGTCGGACAGCGCTGATTTCGATCAAGGGTCAGTCAGTGGGCTATGTGGGGCAGGTTCATCCAGTGACGGCCAAGGCTTATGATATCCCAGAAACCTATGTGGCAGAGCTTAATCTGACGGCTATTGAGGCGAGTCTTGAGCCAGAACAGCCTTTTGTAGAAATCACCAAATTCCCAGCTGTTACTCGCGATGTGGCCCTGTTGCTCAAAGCAGAGATCAGCCATAGACAGGTGGTGGAAGCGATTCAAGCTGCCGGAGTGAAACGTTTGACGGATATCAAGCTCTTCGATATCTTCTCTGGTGAAAAATTAGGTGTTGGCCTCAAGTCTATGGCCTACACACTGACCTTCCAAAATCCAGAAGACAGCCTAACCGATGATGAAGTGGCTAAATACATGGAAAAAATCCAAAAATCCTTGGAAGAAAATGTTGGAGCAGAAGTGCGCTAGTATATACAAAGAGAAGCAGTCCTTAAGGGCTGCTTCTTTAATAAAATGATACTTTATAAAATGCCTAATTTATGGTATTCTAGTCCCAATAAAGATTTTACAGAAAGAATATTTTAATGGAATATAAAAGAAGTTATGCAGCTGAAATTGTAGCTATTATTATTGTTATTATTGGAACCTTCATATTCATTGGGGTAATGCAATCACCAAATAGTAGTGGTGGGAACCACAGTGATAGCTTAGAACAGCTAGAATCTAAACGAAAAGAAGCAAGGTTGAATGAAAGCCCAATGACTATTGAAAAAGCCAAAAACTTGGTTAATTCGGATTTTGCACCTGAGAATGAAACACCAGAAGAAGAGCAAAAAAGACTGCAAGCTTTTGTAGAGACCTATAATAAACAATTAAAGTCCGAACAGGATTCTATCCGAAGAGAAAAGGAATCTGAGCAAGAAATTCTCAATCAAAATAATGAATATGTGGGCCCAATTCTAATTGGTGCAGGTGTTATAGTTACTATTTTAGGTGTTTCGGCTTATAAGAAGGCTCATGAGCCTGCAGCTTTTACCATTTCTGATGATAAGATTGATGTTAAACCCTCTGTTTTCCAAGATATAAATCACATTGATTTAACAAATATTAAGCAAATCGAGTATGAAATTAGACGTGCTTATTCTAAAAATTCGAGATCAACTTATCGTATACTTTATTTTAAAGACGAAGAAGGAAAAACATTGGAAGAGATTGACTTGAATGATCTTGTTGATGCTGATTTCAATACCATTTATAAAGAAATCAGTAAACGAGCTCCGCATATTGAATGGATTTTTCCGGAATAAAAGGAAAGATTGTAGGAATATTAATCATGGAAAATTCAAACCAAATATCCCAATGTCAGACTCTTTGGGCTAGAAATAAATATCAGGTGCTCAGTCATTCCAGTAAGATCTATCTGGAAATCCGCCAATATCTGAAAAGCGACTCGGTGGAAGCAGCACATGTTCAAGACTTAATTGACCAAGCGGTAGCCCTACCAGAAAACCGAGGTCAGGTCTGCAATGCCTTTCAGCATGTTTGGGGCTATTTTAAGAAAAAAGCCAGCCCAGCTGAAAAAGAAGATTTTATGCTACTTTTGCTTCGTTACCAATCCGGACAGGCTGAGAAAAAAGACTTGGTAAGAGCTGTAAGTGACTTGCTAGTCAAGTATCCCAATCCATATCTGCAAAAATCGACTTTGTTATTTGGGGATGAGACATGAAGCTCTGAAATCAAGGTGAAAGAGTAAGCTTGCTCGTCTAGTAGCTTTGAGGGGTGTAGATGATAAGAATAATTTGTTAGTCTCATAAACAATATTATTTTGACTGGTTTCGATAAAGGCTCCACCTCAAGCAAAACGTGTCTTTAAGGTATGATTGGAGAAATAATGTTTTTTACTTATCAGGGAAATAAATTATATTATAAAGTGATTGGTCAAGGAAAGCCAGTCTTGGCAATTCATGGTTTGGGCTGTTCATCTGAATTGATGGAAGGATGTTTGGAACCTATTTTTGAGAAACATGCTGACTATAAAAGGATTTATTTAGATTTGCCTGGCATGGGTAGGTCTGATGCCAATCCTGCTTTTGCAAGTGCAGATGCGATTTTAGAGATGCTCTTGAACTTTATAGAGACTGTAATCAGCGGACACTCCTTTCTCTTAGCTGGAGAGTCTTATGGTGGCTATCTTGCTAGAGGAATTTTGGCTAAGAAAAGGTCGGAGATTGATGGTTTGCTGCTTATTTGTCCAGTAGTTATACCCAATCCGCAAGAAAGAATTCTGCCAAAAGACAGCCTGCTAATTAGTGAGGCAGGTTTTGATATAGCAGGCAAAAGCGAAGATTTCGTTGATTTAGCGATTTTACAGACTAAAGAAACTTATCAACGGTTTGCAAAAGAAATCCTAGCAGGGCTTCAGATGATGAATGCTCCCTTTGTCCAAAAGCTGCAAGAAAACTATGCTTTTTCGTTTGAAGTGGATCAAGGGATACAGGAAAAGAGCTATGACAAGCCCAGCCTTTTTATAGCAGGAAAGCAGGACCAAGTCGTGGGCTTCCAGCAGTTAGCCCAGCTGTCTCACTATTATCCAAGGGCAACTCATGCTGTAATGGATCTTGCTGGCCACAATGCACAGATAGATCAAGAGGCTCTCTTTACGGCCTTGGTCGAAAATTGGCTCAAGCGAATTGAACTTTCCTGATACTACAAGATTTAATATGTTGAACAGATGCAGATGAAACTGGAGTTCATCAAAGAAATCTAATTCAGCCTAAAATTGATCTTAAAATCATAGAAAAAAGCGGTCACACCGCTTTTTTTGCTTATTATCCCCAGAATTTCTGGGCGATTTCTTGGCCTTGTTTAATTTTGGCCCATTGTTGCTCAATGGTGAGTTCGTTTCCAGAGTCACAAGAGGCGAAGCCGCATTGGTGGGAGAGCAGGAGACGATCTTTGGGTAGAACGGTTGCTGCTTTCTCGAGGAGGTCTAGGACACGCTTTTCATCATCCAAGCCTTTCGTCTTACTAGAGAGCAGTCCTAAAACGACTTCCGCATTCTTGTCCTTCAAAGCTGCTAGGGCTGATACATCACCAGCTACATCGCTGTCCCACTCTAGGAAGTAGCGATCATAGTGTTGGTCGCGCAGGAATTTTTCCGCGATAGCTTCGTAGGTACCCTCGGCAGCAGAGCGGCTTTCGTAGTTACCACGGCAGTTGTGGGTCCATACAGTCAATCCTAGCTCATGAGCGTAGTCTATGACTTCGTTATTAATAGCAACAAACTCGTCTGCCAGGTCAGCAAGACTAGCATTGCCCTCCGCAAAGAAGCTAGCAGGATTGGACTCGTCAAAGAGTTCCCAGAGGCAGTCGTCAAACTGGATAATCTGTCCGCCAGCAGCCTTATAGTCGTCCAAAAACTCTTTGTAGGCTTGAATCAAGCCTTTTTTCAAGTCTTCATTGGACTCATAAACTTGTCCCGGTCCTGCCAAGCGGTCAAAGACAGCTAACTCAGTATAAGCATGGGCAGGTCCCCAGACAGTCAGCTTGGTATCGTCACCAGCAGCCTCTTCCTTGACTAGCTTATAAATCTCGATAAAGTGATGGTTTTTACCAGAGAGTGGTGCTGTGATGCGGATACCAATATCTTTCCGAGTCTCATATTGCCCGCCGTCGTGGTCCTTAAAGGTATAGCCGTGGTCAGCAATGTAGCGCTCGATTCCCTTAAGTCCCCAAACAAAGTCCAGATGCCACATGGACTTGGAGTATTCTCCATCCGTCAGGATGTCAATTCCCTTAGCCTTTTGCTCAGCGATAATCTCCTTGATGTCTGCAGTCTCCGTCTCATGGTAGCCTGGGAAGCTGTCGTAGAATGGGTATTGAATATCATCGCGATGCTCAATTTCTGTCTTATACTGGCGCAGATTTTCTGGGCGCAGAAGTGATCCAACCAGTTGAAATTTTGATTTTGTCATAAGATTTCTCACTTTCATTAGGGATTATGGTCTATTGTATCGAAAATCCCTCGGCAAATAAAATAGTTAATTCTGCTGGTAGGGTATAGTCGAAAACTATTGCTAGCGCTTCCTGGAATTTGTCTTTCAAAATCAAAGTATCTTCTCCATCACTGTTTCCTGAGGCTGAAGCCCTAACCGCTCATAGAATCGTAGGGCTCCGACATTGTCGTTCCAAGCATTGAGAGTCAGATTATAGCAACCGATTTCCCGAGCATAGTTTTCCGCAAAGCGATAAAGCTGTTCGCCAACCTTTTGCCCTCTGGCTTTCCCATCTACACATAAGTCCTCGATAAAAAGTGTCTTGATGGGATTGAGTATAGGACTGACAGGTTCCTTGATGGAGCAAAAGAGGTGACCGAGGATTTCTCCAGCTTCATTTTCAAAGACGAAAATAGGGGTGGACTCTTGCTCCAGAATCTTCTCTAATTCTTCATTGCTAAACTTGCTTCCCTTGGCCTTGAAAATGTCTGGACGAGCCTGATGGTGGACAAGCAGGATTTGCTGAAGGAGTTCTTGGAGTGCAGGAATATCTCTGACTTGGGCTTTTCTGATTGGCATAATTTTCTACTTTTATCGTTCATAGAATCATTATACGACAGGGAACTATTTTGTCAAGCGAGCTCGGAAAGACTAAGAGAACAAGTAGCATCTAAATAGCAAATGTCAATCAGAGTGCGTCATTTCCTTTATATGTATTTTCCTTATAATAAAAACTGCTTTTTCTTGACAAAAAACAGACAATTGTAGAATATAATTATAAACTACAAATGTAGAAAAAAGGAGGAAACACTATGACTATTTCGAAAAAAGCCTTTACTGGAATCTTATCATTAACAGTCGCAGTTTTATTGACTGCTTGTTCAGGCAATGCTAATCAGGGAGGAAATGCTAACTCATCACAAAATACCCAAAGCCAAACATCACAGCCTACGCAAGAACAGACTTCTTCATCCAATGCAGGTCAGACCAGCAATCTAAACGGACGCTACCAAGCAACTGACCATGATGGAGACCAGCATGTCCTAGAAATCAATGGTTCGACTGGTACTTGGACTGAGACCGAGGTCGATGGCAGTAAGGAAATCAAACAGGTACAAGTAGATGCAGCGAAGCAGAGACTAATTGTCGGTGACGATGTCAAAAGTTACCGACAAAATGGCAATCAGCTGATTGTGGATGAACTAGATGATGATCCAGACACTCTGACCTTTAGCAAGCAATAAGCCGATTCTCAATCTGCTCAGAAAAAGAGTGTACGAAGCGTAAAGAAAAAGAAACAAGAACGGTTTCAGTATATGAACTGAAGCCCTTGTTTCTTTTTATTTTATGAATTTCTTTCAAGGAATGTTTCTTATTTAGGGAATCGCTATACGACTTAGTGATTTTCGCCTGAATCTAGTCATTATTAGTCTCATATGTTTTTCTAGCTTGCTTCTTTATGATATAATGATCTTTAATATCTCAAAGGAGGACAGCTTTGTTTTTAGCTTTTAAAGAGATTGTCTACAGCCGTGGACGCTATCGTTTAGTGGTTGCTGTGGTCTTTCTCATTACCTATATGGTTTTCTTTTTATCTAGTCTTTCCGTCGGTTTGGCTAGGCTCAATCGCTTGGCTCTGGACCAATGGCAGGCTGAGTCGATCGTCTTGTCGGAGTACGCCAATAAGAATCTAATCGCTTCTACTCTCAAGGAAGAGGAGTACAGCCGCCTGCTTCAAGGGGACTTAATCGCTGCTTTGGGACAAACGTCAGCAGTGGCCAATTATGAAGATGGCACTGATAAAATCAATGCTCAGGTTTTTGGTCTCTCTTGGGATAGTTTTCTAGCGCCTGACATTATTGAGGGACGTCCTGCTGAGACTGCTTATGAAGTCATTGCGGATAAGCGCCTCCAGCAAAAAGGTGTGAAACTAGGCGACCAGCTTCAGCTCAATGGCAGTGAGCGCCTCTATCAGGTTGTTGGTTTCACAGAGGATAATAGCTTCTTTACGCAACCTGTAATTTTTATGGATCTAGATGATTTCAGGGAATTAAAGTACGGCTCTAGTCAGGTTAAGAATATCAGTGCACTTGTGGTCAAAGATAGTCAAAAAATTGAAGAAACAGGGCTCAGTCAGCTTTCTATGAGTGATTTTATAGAAAATATCCCTGGTTATCAGCCTCAGGTTCTGACTTTTTCCTTTATGATTGGGGCCATGGTTCTGATTACCTTTTTAGTATTGGGGATTTTCATGTACATTATCACCATTCAGAAGACCCAACTTTACGGTATTATGCGTGCCCAAGGGATTGCCAGTGGGAAGATTATTGCTTCTATTTTCTGGCAGATTTTCATCCTATCCACTCTGGGAATCAGCTTAGCTGTCTTGGCTCTCTTGGGAACCCAGCTAGTCTTGCCGGCTTCTATGCCTTTTTACAGTGATTGGAGAGCTTATGCTGGCTTGATTGTCCTGATTGTTTTCATGTCGCTGGCCGGCGGGCTCTTGTCCATTCACCGGGTTCTGAAAATTGACCCTATCACAGCGATCGGAGGTGAGTAAATGTCAATCATAGAACTAAAAGGAGTTACAAAAGAATATGGCCAGGGGCATACGCTGGTCCAAGCCCTGAAACCAACTGATTTCCAACTGGAAGCAGGGCAGTTTGTAGCTATTATTGGGCCATCAGGCTCGGGTAAAACAACTTTTCTGACCTTGCTAGGGCATTTGCAAACTCCTTCAAAAGGACAGATTCTCCTACGTGGGAAAGATACCTCCCAGCTTAAGGAAAAGGAAAGGGCAGCCCTGCGTTTCAATGATTTCGGCTTTATTTTGCAGGCTTCCAATCTCATACCTTTTTTGAAAATCGAAGACCAGTTCCAGTTGATTGACCGCTTATCTAAAAAGGAAAGGACAGATCTGGACAGTTTGATTGAGCTGCTAGATCTAAAAGACACGCTCAAGCAGTATCCCAAAGAATTGTCCGGCGGAGAACGGCAGAGAGCTGCTATCGCTAGAGCGCTTTACAATAGCCCAGATATTATCTTGGCTGATGAGCCGACAGCTAGTCTGGATACAGAGCGGGCTAAGCGCGTGGTCCATCTACTTAAAGAAGTGACTCAAAAATTCAACAAGAGTGTGGTCATGATTACCCATGATACCCGCCTACTGGACGAGGTTGACAAGGTCTATGAAATGCAAGACGGAGTGCTGACTCAAGTCCGATGAAGATGTAGCCAAACAAAAAAATAGTTTGGGACAAGGAGAGTGCCTCGCTTCATGATTAGGCAAATATTCAGTTAGATTGAATAGACAAACAAACACGGTTCTGTTTTTCAAGAACCGTGTTTCGTATTCTTCATTTTTTGATGATTTTCAGGATTTATTTTGGTAGTACGGGCTTTGTGGAGGAGAACCTCCAGCCAGCTACGTTTTCGGATGCGCTCTCTGACTTGCCCGTTCTTTCGACTTTCTAAGTATTCGCCTAGATTTTTTGCTTTGATAAACTCTGTGATTCCCATATTATTTTCCTAGGCAGAATTGGCTGAAGAGTTGGGTGATGAGTTCGTCTGGTGCGGCGTCACCAGTGATTTCACCAAGGATTTCCCAAGTGCGGGTCAAATCGACTTGGAGGAGATCCACAGGCATGCCTAGTTCCAGTCCCTGATTGACGGCTTGCAGGCTTTCGACAGCCTTTTCGATGAGAGAGATGTGACGGGCATTGGACAGGTAGGTGGCGTCTTGCTCGACAATTCCAGCATTCTCAAAGAAGAGCTGATTGATGCGATCCTCGATTTTATCAATATTTTGATTGTGAAGAACGGATATCTTGATAGCATCAGTCGGCAGCTGGTCTAGCTCAATCTTTTCTTCAAGGTCGGTCTTGTTCAGTAGGACGATGCGATTGCTGTCTTGGCTGATTTCAAGTAATTGGCGGTCTTGGTTAGTCAGAGGCTCGCTGGCATTGAGAACCAAGAGAACCAAGTCAGCTTCCTGTAAGGCTTTTTTAGAGCGCTCCACGCCAATCTGCTCAACAAGATCATCCGTTTCCCGAATCCCTGCAGTATCAATGAGCTTAAGCGGTACGCCGTTGATATTGACATACTCCTCGATCACATCACGAGTTGTCCCCTCGATATCGGTCACAATAGCCTTGTCCTCGCGCAGAAGATTGTTGAGCAGGCTGGATTTGCCGACATTAGGTCGACCGATGATAGCAGTCGAAATCCCTTCGCGAAGAATCTTGCCGCGTCGAGCAGTTTTGAGGAGATGGGTCAGAAGTTGCTCGAATTCAAGTGTTTTTTCACGAATGATTTCTGTCGTTGCTTCCTCAACATCGTCGTACTCAGGATAGTCGATGTTGACCTCGACCTGAGCCAGTGTGTTGAGGATTTCCTGGCGGGTGCTATTGATAAGGTCGGAGAGAGAGCCGTCCAGCTGTTTGACAGCATTGTTCATAGCTTTATCTGTCTTGGCCCGGATGATGTCCATGACGGCCTCGGCCTGAGTCAAATCCACACGCCCATTGAGAAAGGCCCGCTTGGTAAACTCACCAGGTTCTGCCAGTCTAGCCCCCTCGCGGATAGCCAGCTGCAGGATTTCATTGGTAACCGCAATTCCGCCGTGGGTGTTGATCTCGATGATATCCTCGCGCGTGAAGGTCTTGGGAGAGCGCATAGCGCCGACCATGACCTCATCTAGAATCTCCTGATTTTGAGGGTCAACGATATGCCCGTAGTTGAGTGTGTGGCTGGCCACTTTGCTTAAATCCTTGCCTTTAAAGATTTTTTTTGCAATAGCAAAGCTGTCCGTCCCGCTTAGTCTGACGATACCGATGGCTCCTTCCCCAAGAGGGGTAGAAATCGCAGCGATGGTATCAAATTCTCGTGTTATCATGTATATCCTTTCTGAAAATCTATTTTGCAAACATCTGTCTCAAATTCATCCAAAAAGTTTTTGAGATTTGTGCATCATTTTGTCCTTGCTTTGCATCAATTAATAGGTATAATGGGAAAGCGGTAGTTAAATCCTTGTGCCTTAGTAAAATGCGACTGACGGCTAGAGTTTCTTCCTTAATTTTACAAATATTCATAAAAGAAAAACAGCTGTCGGGTAGGAAATTTATGTTATTCTAAACCTGTTCCTATCTTGCTAGTCAGTAGGAAAGAACCGTCTTCGTTTTTTGAAAAAGTCAGGATGACGGCTTGATATTTGCTTCCTCCTGGTAAGTAGGTGATGGTTTTTATTTCAGAGCCGCTGACAGTGGAAGTAGTTTCGTCAGTTGGTTTGCCGTGGTCGCGAATGACGTCATCGTATTTTGTTCCGCCTGCACCCTTTTTCAAAATATCGCCCTCTTTGAGTGCATCAAATTCTGCTTTTGTCCATGTAAACGTCGTACTTTCTTCTTTTTCCTTTTCCTTTTCTTCTTCTCTTTCTGACGAATCAATATAGGAACGATAAGAGCTCGAAAGAGTATCAAATCTTTTTCCCATTTCATTGAACATACGGGAATAGAATGATTGAGTGACCAGTGCGATGATTAAGGAGAAAAAGGAAATGACAGAACCAATAATGGCCAAAGTTCTCGGTTTCTTTTGGTTAATAATGAGACCGATAATAGCCAGGATAAGAGCGATAGTACCGATAAAAAAAGATAGATAATTGATGATTGGTATCCAGGAGCCAAGTAAAGCGATTGCTCCAAAGACAATGGCTAAAATACCTAAAACTTTATTTTCTTGTTGCATCATAACAACCTCCTCAGATTTTCTATAGTTTACTACTTTAAATATGTATTTCTTTTAGTAATTTACCTATCTTCATTGTAACGTAAAATAGAACTAGGAGCAAGATTTTAAGGAGATTTTCGTGAAATGGAGCACTGTTAAAATGCGATGAACCGTTTAAAGAGCTGAAAACACTTTCAAATTTCAAAGAATTGTGATATACTAAACATAGTTGATTTGAGGAGGTGCTATGGAAACTCTAAAGAAACTAGCAGGCATCAAGGCTGCTGAATTTGTCGAAGACGGGATGGTGGTCGGTCTGGGAACAGGTTCGACTGCTTACTATTTTGTCGAGGAAATTGGTCGACGTATCAAAGAGGAAGGCTTGCAGATTACTGCAGTCACCACCTCTAGCGTTACTAGCAAGCAAGCAGAAGGCTTGGGCATTCCGCTGAAATCCATCGATGAAGTGGATCAGGTCGATGTGACCGTTGATGGAGCTGATGAAGTAGATCCTCAGTTCAACGGCATCAAAGGCGGAGGCGGAGCCTTGCTGATGGAGAAAGTTGTCGCGACACCTACCAAGGACTACATCTGGGTGGTTGATGAAAGCAAATTGGTTCAAAAGCTAGGTGCTTTTAAGTTGCCAGTCGAAGTAGTGCAGTATGGTGCGGAACAAGTTTTCCGTCGCTTTGCTAAGGCAGGCTACAAGCCAAGTTTCCGTGAAAAAAATGGCCAACGTTTTATCACGGATATGCAGAACTTCATTATTGATCTAGATTTAGGTGTAATCGAAAATCCAGTCGAATTTGGCCGAAAATTAGATCATATCGTGGGCGTTGTTGAGCACGGCCTTTTCACCAAAATGGTCAACAAGGTGATCGTCGCTGGTCAAGGTGGCGTAAACATTTTAGAAGCAAATAACTAGAAAAGAGGTTTTTATGTCAAAATTTAATCGTATTCACTTAGTCGTTATGGACTCAGTCGGCATTGGGGCAGCACCAGATGCTAACAATTTTGTTAATGCAGGGGTGCCAGATGGAGCTTCTGATACGCTGGGACATATTTCCAAAGCAGTCGGTCTAGATGTGCCAAATATGGCTAAGCTGGGCTTGGGCAATATCGAGCGTGAGCAAGCCTTGAAAACTGTACCAGCTGAGGAAAATCCAAGTGGTTACTATACTAAATTAGAAGAAGTTTCTTTAGGTAAAGATACGATGACAGGCCACTGGGAAATCATGGGCCTGAACATTACCGAGCCTTTTGATACTTTCTGGAACGGCTTCCCAGAGGAAATTTTGACTAAAATTGAAGAATTTTCTGGCCGCAAAGTTATTCGTGAGGCGAACAAACCTTATTCTGGCACGGCAGTTATTGACGACTTCGGGCCTCGTCAGATGGAAACTGGCGAATTGATTATCTATACTTCTGCAGATCCAGTGCTTCAAATCGCGGCTCATGAGGAGATTATTCCTTTAGATGAGCTCTATCGTATCTGCGAATACGCTCGCTCTATCACCTTGGAACGCCCTGCGCTTCTGGGACGGATCATCGCTCGCCCTTATGTGGGTGAGCCAGGTAACTTCACTCGTACAGCCAATCGCCATGACTATGCAGTTTCTCCATTTGAGCCAACTGTTTTGGACAAGCTCAATGAAGCTGGTATTGATACTTATTCAGTTGGTAAGATTAACGATATTTTCAACGGTGCTGGGATCAACCACGACATGGGGCATAACCAGTCCAATAATCATGGCGTAGACAATTTGGTTAAGGCTATCCAGTCTGAGGACTTCAAGTATGGCTTCTCATTTACCAACTTGGTAGACTTCGATGCTCTTTATGGTCACCGTCGTGATCCGCATGGCTATCGTGATTGTCTGCAGGAATTTGATGCTCGCTTGCCAGAAATCATTGAAAACATGCGTGAAGATGATTTGCTCATGATTACTGCTGACCACGGTAATGACCCGACTTATGCCGGAACAGATCACACTCGTGAGTACATTCCGCTCTTGGTTTTTGGTAAATCCCTCAAGGGGAATGGTCACTTGCCTGTCGGACACTTTGCGGACATTTCAGCAACCATCGCTGACAACTTCGGTGTCGACAAGGCCATGATTGGTGAAAGCTTCTTGGACAAATTGGTATAAGCATAAGAGAGTGAGGAAAATATTTAATGACAACATTATCTGAGAAAATCAAAGCAACGGCCGCCTTTCTGAAAGAAAAAGGCATGACAGAACCTGAGTTTGGCTTGATTTTGGGATCTGGTTTGGGAGAATTGGCTTCTGAAATTGAAAATGCTGTTAGTCTTGACTATGCGGACATTCCAAACTGGGGTCGCTCAACTGTCGTTGGTCATGCTGGAAAATTAGTCTATGGAGACTTGGCAGGCCGCAAAGTCTTGGCACTGCAAGGTCGTTTCCATTTCTACGAAGGAAATCCTCTGGAAGTCGTTACTTTCCCAGTGCGTGTGATGAAGGCTCTCGGTGCGACAGGTGTTATTGTGACCAATGCTGCCGGTGGTATCGGCTATGGTCCTGGTACGCTTATGGTCATTACTGACCACATCAATATGACTGGTCAAAATCCTTTGATCGGTGAAAACTTGGATGAATTTGGCCCACGTTTCCCTGATATGTCTAAATCTTATACACCAGAATATCGTGCAACTGCTCATCAAGTTGCTGATAAGCTTGGCATCAAGCTGGATGAGGGTGTCTATATCGGTGTCACTGGACCGACTTATGAAACACCAGCAGAAATCCGTGCTTATAAGACGCTTGGAGCGGATGCAGTTGGCATGTCTACTGTTCCAGAAGTGATTGTAGCAGCACATTCTGGTTTGAAAGTCCTTGGAATTTCATGCATTACAAACTTTGCTGCTGGTTTCCAAGAAGAGCTTAATCACGAGGAAGTGGTTGAAGTAACAGAGCGTGTCAAAGGTGATTTCAAACGACTACTTAAAGCCATTCTTGCTGAATTGTAAGGAAATAAAATATTAAACGAAGGAAAGGTAGAGCGAAGCGTTCAGATTTGAACACGAGCGGAAAACTCGGAAAATAGATAATCTGACTGAGAAATCAGGATTTCTCGTCAAATTCCTAATTTTCAGTCGTTTTCTTGTCGCTCTTTGTATCATAAATTATGTCTATCCATATTGCTGCTAAACAAGGTGAGATTGCTGATAAAATTCTCTTGCCGGGTGATCCTCTTCGTGCCAAGTTTATTGCGGAGAATTTCCTAGAAGATGCTGTTTGCTTTAACGAAGTGCGGAACATGTTTGGCTACACTGGTACTTACAATGGTCAGCGGGTTTCTGTCATGGGAACTGGGATGGGAATGCCATCGATTTCGATTTATGCGCGTGAGTTGATTGTGGACTACGGTGCGAAAAAATTGATCCGTGTGGGAACGGCTGGTTCGCTCAATGCCGATGTGCACGTTCGTGAATTGGTTCTGGCTCAAGCGGCTGCGACCAACTCAAACATTATCCGCAATGACTGGCCTCAGTATGATTTTCCTCAGATTGCCAGCTTTGACCTGCTGGACAAGGCTTATCATATTGCTAAAGACTTGGGCATGACGACCCATGTCGGAAATGTCTTGTCGTCAGACGTTTTCTATTCGAACTATTTTGAGAAAAATATCGAGCTGGGCAAATGGGGCGTGAAAGCTGTTGAGATGGAAGCTGCGGCACTTTACTATCTGGCTGCTCAGCACCAAGTAGAGGCTCTAGCTATCATGACTATTTCTGATAGCTTGGTCAATCCTGACGAAGATACGACAGCAGAGGAACGCCAAAATACCTTCACCGATATGATGAAGGTTGGTTTGGAAACATTGATTGATTAAGCATGGATCTAGATTTAAAAGAGGAAATTCTCTTTGCGATTTCCCGTTATGACTATGCTTATGCCTATAAACTGGCGCAGAAGTTGATGGGAAGTTCCTCGATTGTAACCAGCCTATTGGCCATTCTGGCAGAGCGAAGAGAGCTCAATATTCTGTCAGCCATGGATGAAGAGTTGAAGACTGCCTTGCAGACGCAAAGCGGTTTTCAGCTTTTTTGTCATACCGATTTGGCTGATGAGCAGCTGGCCAACTATCTCTATGATTTGGAAGCCAAGCTGCGCAATGAGCAGATTATTGATTTCGTTCGAGCGGTTAGCCCGGCGATTTATCGGATTTTCATGCGCTTGATCAAGCTGGAAATTCCTGATATTGAGCACTTTATCCATAATTCTCGTGAAGCCAGCTATGACCGTTGGAAGTTTGAACGGATGCGGGAGTCGGATTATGCTGCCTTACAGGTCTTTCATGCAGAAAGCACGGTCAATTCATCCAGTCTGACAGAGTTGATTTTGCATTTGGATTTGCCTGAGTCTGTCAAGGAAGAGGTCAGACAGCTGCGGGAGTTGGAAAAGTCAGTTCGAAATCCGCTGGCTCATCTGATTAAGCCCTTTGATGAGGCAGAATTATATCGGACAACCGGTTTTTCATCCCAGCATTTTATGGAGATTTTGGTGGACTTGGCACGTTTCACAGGGATTGTCTACGATCGGGAACATTTTTATTTTGATGAGGCAAATCGCTTGGTTAGAGCTTTATTGACAGGAGAGGAAAATGGATAAAACACAGCAGTTGCAAGACATGATTGACCAAAGTCAGAATATCGTCTTTTTCGGCGGGGCGGGTGTCTCGACCGAGTCTAATATCCCTGACTTTCGCAGTTCGGATGGGATTTATAGTGTCAAGCTGGGTCGGCATTTTACGGCAGAGCAGCTGGTTTCGCATACTATGTTTGAGCGCTATCCGCAGGAGTTTTTCGACTTTTACAAGAAATACCTGCTCTATCCAGATGCCAAGCCCAATGCGGCTCACGCCTATCTGGCTCATCTGGAGAAGACCGGCAAGCTCAAGGCTGTAGTGACGCAAAATATTGATAGCCTGCACGAAATAGCTGGTTCAAAAAATGTCCTCAAATTGCACGGTAGTGCGGATAGAAATTTCTGTCTAAACTGTCAGCAATTTTATGATTTGGACGGCTTTCTGGCTCTGGACGGTACCATTCCTCACTGCCTTGACTGCGGCGGTATGATCAAGCCTGATGTGACCCTCTATGAAGAGCCCTTGGATATGGAGACTTTCCAACAAGCCGCGCAGGCCATTCATCAAGCGGATCTGCTGATCATCGGGGGCACTTCCTTGGTGGTTTATCCCGCTGCTAGCCTTATTCAGTACTTTACAGGTAAGCATCTGGTCGTTATCAACAAGACCAGTATTCCACAGGACAAGCAAGCTGACCTCGTCATCGAAGGAAAGATTGGGGAAGTTTTGGGCAAATTACGACAATAAAAAGAACACCTGGTGTGAGCATTAGATGCTTGTTTCAGGTGTTTTGCTTTATTTATCAAACTGTACTTCCTCAATCAGATACTCGATAAAGCGCTCGCCCATCTTGGACAGGCTGGCTTTTTCGTGCTGGATATAGACCAGCTCGATCGGATCATCAATGTCCAGTGGAATGGAGACGATATTATCTCCGTTGAGGTTGCTGTTGAGAATACCGGTCGCAATCGTGTAGCCATCCAGACCGATCAAAAGGTTAAACAGTGTTGCACGGTCGCTGACGACGATGGACTTTTTATGGTGTTCCTGAGAGAGAATTTCCTCAGAAAAGTAGAAGGAGTTGTGAGTCCCTTGGTCGTAGCTTAGGTAGGGGAAGTTTTCTAAGTCGGATAATTGGACCAGCTTTTTCTTGGCCAGCGGATTGGACTTGCTGACAAAGATATGGGGCTGAGCTGTAAAGAGATGAGTAGCAATCAGGTGATTGTCATCCAGCATCTTGGATAGAACATCGCGGTTGTAGCTATTGAGAAAGAGGACGCCAATTTCGCTGCGGAAGTTTTTTACGTCGTCAATGATCTCCCAAGTCCGAGTTTCCCGTAGAAAGAGCTCGTATTTCTCCATGTCGCTTTTTTTGAGCAATGAAACAAAGGCATTGACCACAAAGGCATAGTGCTGAGCAGAGACGCTAAAAAGCTCGCGGTGGGCGACAGGATTTTTGTATCGCTCTTCTAAAAGCTGAGTCTGCTCCACCACTTGGCGAGCATAGGAAAGAAACTCCATGCCGTCTTTGGTCAAGGTGATTCCTTTGGGATTGCGAATGAAAATCTCGATGCCCATTTCATTTTCCAAATCCCGTACAGCGTTGGACAAACTAGGCTGGGTGATAAAAAGTTGCTTGGCAGCTTCGTTCATGCTGCCGGTCTCGACGATTTTGATAATGTAGTGTAATTGTTGAATTCTCATAGGTCTATTTTATCACAAACTGGGGATTTTTTCCTGATAAATCAGAAGTTTAGAAAATGTTTGCTTGCTAAAGTTTCCTATGCTAAAATGAAGGAAATAAGGAGGGCGATATGGCCAAAGAGGATGACTATAAAAATCGTTCGGTAGGACTACCCATTACTATTTTTATAGTATTTTTGACAATTTGCTTAATGATTCCACTTGGGAAGGTGATGATCATGTGGGGAGGTCAAGCTGTTTATAAGGATTTGGAGCGAAAGAGTATGTCCTCGTCTGTCTATCAAAAGTCACCAGAGGAGCTTAAGCTAGAAGAGAAAGTTTTAGAGAGAGAAAACCATCGTTTTAAATGGACAACTGATGAAATCATCAATCTGCAAATAAAGGATACCGCTGCTGGTCAAAACGGAGCTTCTCTGGATCAAATCCTTGAAAAGCATGGCAAGGCTTCAAGCTTTTTTTATACTGAGAGCAATGGAAATATTGAATTAAACTATACAAGTGAGATTACTCAAGGCCATCATAGTCATCTAAGTTTAACATTTGAAAAAGATGGAGCAGGTTATCATCTCATTGGGAAGAGAGCGAATATTCTTGATGAGGCCTATCAAACTTTGCCTCAGGGAGATAGTCCCCATCTCTGGACAAAGGATGAAATTGCAGGTTTACAAGTTCGTGACGAGAGTACAGGCAATCCTGGTATGTCCTACGAAGAAATCATCCAAATATTTGGTCTACCGAGAGAATCTGAAGTTTTTATTTCGCGCTTGGACGCGGCAGATAGCCAGCAGATTGGCTTGGAACTCCAATACTTAACTTCAGATGAAAGATATAATAATGAATGGGTTCATTTAATCTTTCATCGTCAAGAAGATGGCGTCTTTCGGTTGACGACAGTTACTAGTCATATCGATAGAAGAGAAAGATAGGGAGATTGATGGTCTCCTTAGGCAGCCAAAGCAAGCAGAAAAGACGGGGAATTTGGGCTTTCCTCTATATAAACAGACTGAAGTACATTTTGCAATCTCGATCTATTCGTGATATGATGAATTTTTAGACTGATAAGGAGTAGTGATGAAGAGACAAGAAGATTCGTTTGAAGATATTGCTTTTGAGTTAGAAAAGCAAACCTATAAGTCCAAGTTTTTACCAGTCATGGTAGTAGCTATTGTTGTATTTTCTATCATTGGAACAGTTTTTTTAACACTTTCTCTGTCAGAAAAAAGCAAAGCCAAGCAGACGCCAACTCCGTCTAGCCAGATTAGTTCGTCATCAAATAGTTTGGAAGATGAGAAAGCTGAAGCAGAACAATTCGCTAAAAGTCTTATTGTTTCTCCAGAAAAAAGCGGTCCCTTTCTTTGGACAGTTGAAAAGGCAGTCGCGCTTCCCATGAACAAATACAAGGGTGGAGCCGTCTTGGAAGATGTTTTAAAGGAATTTGGGAAACCAGTTCAAGGTGGGGCCTGGATTGATTTTTTGCCAAATCATAAAGTTCAAAAACATATTCGCCTTATCTGGGAATCGAAAAATGGTAGTATGGGCTATGTATCTTTAACCTTTGCTGAATTTGATGGTGTCTATAAGGTTATTTCAAAATACCATTTTAGTCTTTCAAGTGATAAAATTCAGGTGGATAACAATCCTAAAAGATCCTTTTTATGGACGCAAGCATACATCGATAGTCTTGTTATTGGTGCTAGAGAAGGAACAGCTAAAGGTACACCATATGATGAGATTGTTTTAAAAGTCGGCTTACCTCTCTATCAGACGATTTCTGGAGACGACAATCAACTGAAGATGCGGGTTGATTATGTTAATCCAGATTCTTGGCAAAATCCAGAACAATTGAAAAGAGTTCATTTAGAATTCTACAAGCAAGGAGATGGAAGATGGCGTTTGGTGTCTAAAGAAAGTGAGTAAACTAAATCGATAAGAAAGAGGAGGAAAATGAGGAGAAGTAGCAAGAAAAAACGTGATCTTCATTCGTTTAGAGAGATCAAAAGAGACCTTTATCGTCAACAAAAGCTAAAACGAGAAGAGCTCAGAGTGATGACGATGAAGGAGGAGAAAAAAAGAATTAGCTTGGCTTTTACCCTTCTTTGTTTGGCAATCTCTTTTGCTTTGTTCTTTGGCTTCTATTATTTATCGCAACAGGTTCCTAATAAAGCTGAGTTGAAGTACAAATATGACGATAAATCCTCATCAGTTAGTGGAGACAGCTCGGCTAGTCTGCAAGATGATGATGAATCAAAATTGACCCAAGAACAAAAGGAACTGAAACAGAAAATTGTTGAGGAAGATGAAGATAAGTTTGCTTTTAATTGGACATTGGATAATTTTGTAGAGCTCAAGGTGGAAAATGGGGGGACTAATAGTCCAACTTTAGAAGAAGTTATTGCGAAATATGGTAAGGGTTCAAATGTGAGTTTTGGTACAAAAGGATTGACACTAACTTATAAGACAAGAATTATAGATATTCCGAGATATGGCTCATCGGGACATCCTCAGGAAATCAATTTGGTTTTTTATGACCCAGATTCGAATGGGAAGAACTATTATCTGATAAGTAAAAGTGCAGTATATTTAGATGACAGTAGCTATCCTTCAGCGACGAAAGACGAATTTGTCTTTAAGTGGAAGCCAGAAGATATGGATACATTAAAAATAGGTGATAGCCAGCATGGCAAAGGCGGGATGACTTACCAAGAGGTTGTTGAGCGTTTTGGATTGCCTTCACATACAAATATTTCGGGAAGCGATACAGATTATAGTCCGTTAACATTGCAAGTGAATTATATTAATATTCGTCGTTCAAATACAGAAAGAAAAAGTGATAGGGTGTCTTTGATTTTCAAACGGCAGGAGGATGGCAGTTTTTGTTTGGCAGATGTAAGAAGTGAATTTGACAAGAGCTGGTAAGGCTGTGGTGAGTCGGAGACATGAAAATTATAATATTTTTATGCCTTGACATTCCTCGTCTCTAACGATATAATGTTTACAATTTAACCTTTAATCAAGTCCAGTGAGGCTGCAAGGTAGGAAAAACGGTATAAGGGGCAATTTGACTGCCTCGTTTTTTGCAAAACCTTGCTGCGGCGAGGTTTTTTCTTGTAGAAAGTGAGGTTGTCATGGTTAGTGACAGTTGTAAAAAGAGATTTGGCAAGATTATGCTGGAGCAGATGGAGCTGCTGGAGCAAGTAGAAATTGCGCCTCAGATTTTTTCGATGCGCCTGAGAGGTCAGATGGTGAGTCAGATGCAGGTTGGGCAATTCCTGCATATCCGAGTGCCAGATGATAGCAAGCTGCTGCGGCGGCCGATTTCCATATCGGAGATTGATCGGGAGAAAAATATCTGCCGGATTATCTATCGGGTCGAAGGTGGCGGGACGGCCATTTTCTCTCAGCTTCCTGTCGGTAGCTATCTTGATGTCATGGGACCTCAGGGAAATGGTTTTGATTTGTCTCCGGTAGAAAAGGGCGACAAAGTCTTGATTATTGGTGGTGGTATCGGTGTGCCTCCTCTCTTGCAAACAGCCAAAGAACTGCATGCTAAGGGGGCCCACGTTACAGCAGTATTAGGCTTTGCCAATCAATCTGCGGTTATTTTGGAAGAAGAGTTTCGTGAGTGTAGTCAGTTGTTTATCACTACAGATGATGGGACTTATGGTCAAAAAGGCTATGTATCAACGATTGTCGATGAGCTGACAGAAGAGTTTGCTGCGGTCTATTCTTGTGGGGCGCCCGGTATGCTCCAGTATGTGGATCGTAAGTTTCAGGACCATCCGCATGCTTATCTCTCCATGGAGTCTCGCATGGCTTGTGGCATGGGTGCCTGCTATGCCTGCGTCGTTCATGTAGCAGGCCAGGATGAAGCAGTCAATAAGCGGGTTTGCGAAGACGGTCCAGTTTTTGAGACTGGGACCATCGTGCTTTAGGAGGATAAGGAAATGACTGAGAATCGTTTGAAAATTTCTCTGCCAGGCTTAGAGCTGAAAAATCCAATCATTCCAGCTTCAGGCTGTTTTGGCTTCGGTCAAGAGTATGCCAAATACTATGACTTGGATCTACTGGGTTCTATCATGATCAAGGCGACGACGCAACATCCCCGCTTTGGCAATCCAACGCCCCGTGTGGCTGAGACGCCAGCCGGCATGCTCAATGCTATCGGCCTCCAAAATCCAGGTGTCGATGCAGTTTTGGCTGAAAAACTTCCTTGGCTGGCTCAGCACTATCCAGACTTGCCGATTATTGCCAATGTGGCTGGTTTCTCCAATGAAGAATATGCTTATGTATCTGGAAAAATCTCTCAAGCTCCCAATGTCAAGGCCATTGAGCTCAATATTTCCTGCCCCAATGTGGACCATGGCAATGCGGGGCTTTTAATCGGACAAGTCCCTGAGCTAGCCTATGAAGCGGTAAAAGCAGCAGTTGCTGCCTCTCAAGTTCCAGTCTATGTCAAATTGACTCCTAGTGTAGCAGACATTACCCAAGTGGCCAAGGCGGCAGAAGATGCGGGTGCGAGCGGACTGACCATGATCAATACCTTGGTGGGAATGCGTTTCGATCTGAAAACGAAGCGGCCAATCATTGCTAATGGAACGGGTGGTATGTCTGGTCCAGCTGTCTTTCCTGTGGCTCTCAAGCTGATTCGTCAGGTTGCGCAATTCACCAAACTGCCAATCATTGGTATGGGCGGAGTTGACTCGGCAGAGGCAGCGCTGGAGATGTTTATCGCTGGTTCATCAGCTATCGGTGTCGGAACAGCGAATTTTACTGACCCTTATGCCTGCCCTAACATTATAGAAAACTTGCCGCAAGTCATGGATAAATATGGCATTGAAAGCCTAGAAAATTTGAGAAAAGAAGTCAGAGAAAATTTGCTTTAAGCTCGATTTTCTCTTGACAAACTTCCCAGTAAATTATAGAATGTTTAAGATAAAACCTTTAAAGAAGTCCAGAGAGGCTCTAAGGCGCATACGTTTAAAATGGCAGATTCTGCCACATTTTCGTGTAACCTTGCTCTCGGGCAAGGTTTTTTCTACGATTATAGTAAGTAAAAAGTAAGGAGAAGAACCGTATGCGTGAAGAACGTCCTATTATCGCCCTAGACTTTCCATCTTTTGATGATGTCAAAAACTTTCTGGAGCATTTTCCTGAAGATGAAAAACTGTACGTCAAGATCGGCATGGAATTCTTTTATGCCATTGGTCCAGAAATTGTGCATTATCTGAAAGGTTTGGGACATAGTATTTTCCTCGATTTGAAATTGCACGACATCCCTAATACCGTGCGTTCAGCTATGTCTGTTTTGGGAACATTTGGGGTTGATATGGTGACGGTTCATGCGGCTGGTGGCGTTGAGATGATGCGGGAGGCCAAAAAAGTTCTCGGTGACAATGCGAAGCTAGTAGCGGTGACCCAGTTGACTTCGACCAGTGAAGAAGATATGCGCGACTGCCAAAATATCCAAACAACTGTGCAGGAGTCGGTTGTTAATTATGCCCGCAAAGCCAAGGAAGCTGGGCTGGATGGGGTTGTTTGCTCGGCCTTGGAAGTTGAGCTCATCAAGGCAGCTACGGCGGACGATTTTCTTTGCGTGACACCGGGTATTCGGCCAGCAGGTGCTGAAATCGGTGACCAAAAGCGGGTCATGACACCGCAGGAAGCCCACCAAATTGGTAGCAATTATATTGTAGTTGGTCGTCCGATTATTCAGGCTGAAAATCCTTGGGATGCTTATCACGAAATTAAGAAACAGTGGAACAGCTAAGTAAGAATTTCAAATGAAACGAATAACAGATGTATAAGGAGTAAAAAATGACTTTAGCCAACGATATTGCACGCGACTTGTTGAAAATCAAAGCGGTTTACTTGAAACCAGAGGAGCCTTTTACTTGGGCTTCTGGGATTAAATCACCGATTTACACAGATAACCGAGTGACTTTGGCCTACCCAGAAACTCGGACCTTGATCGAAAATGGCTTTGTCGAAAAAATTCGTGCTGAATTTCCTAATGTGGAAGTGATTGCGGGCACGGCAACTGCGGGCATTCCTCACGGAGCTATCATTGCCGACAAGATGAATCTGCCTTTTGCCTATATCCGTAGCAAACCCAAAGATCACGGGGCGGGCAATCAGATTGAAGGCCGAGTGGCTCCTGGTCAAAAGATGGTCGTGATTGAAGATTTGATTTCCACTGGTGGTTCTGTCTTGGATGCTATTGAGGCAGCTAAGCGTGAAGGAGCAGATGTAATCGGTGCTGCAGCTATCTTCACCTACGAATTGCCAAAGGCGGATAAGAACTTTGCGGATGCAGGCGTGAAGTTGGTGACTTTATCAAACTACACAGAACTTATCCACTTGGCTGAGCAAGAAGGCTACATCAATGCAGAAGGATTGACTTTGCTGAAGAAGTTTAAAGACGATCAAGAAAACTGGCAAAATTAAGAAGGTACGAGGAGGCGGGACTAGCATATTCCTGTCTCCTTTTTAGGATTTACTTGGCCTATGCTCACTTTTTAAAATAGCAAAAAGTGCCTGATTTTGTTATAATAAAGCCATGTCTAAGATTTATCATATCACTTTTTTGATTCTGCAAAAAATCATGCTGGTATTGAGTCTTCATTGGCTGTTTACAGCTATTTTTCATGTGTCGCAGTTGAGTAGCTTGGCTCTGATTTTGTTTGGAGTCTTGGCGATCTTAGAGAATCGCTATCGGTTTCAGCTTAAAAAGTCTTATCATTTTCTCATGAGGCACAAGCTTGCCATTGCTTTAGCATCTCTCCTTTTTCAGCTCATCATGCTCCTATCGGCTGAGCTTTTGATTCGACGGGATGCAGCGGTGGTTTTCACAGGGGCTTTCAAGTACCTGAAGGAGTCCTCTATTTCCAGCTATCTGACGCGCAATCCCAATAATCTGCCCCTCTTTCTCTATGAGCGTTTCTTCTTTAATCTTTTTGGTGAAGCAGCGCTCTGGATTATGCAGGGACTCAATCTTTTTTACGTCAATATTGCATCTTGGATCCTCTACAAAGGCTGTCAGCGGTACTTTTCGCAGGCTACAGCCGATGCGGTTTTTAGTCTTTATGTGACCTTGGTCGGATTTTCGCCTTACTACATGTCTATGTACACGGACATTCCTCCCTTGCCTTTGATTAGTCTACAGATTTTTCTGGCTCTGAGTCTGTTGGAAAATAAGGGGAATAGTCGCCAAATCATTTCTAGAAGCCTTTTATTAGGGATTCTGACCAGTCTTGCCTTTTTGATTCGTCCGACAGTGATGATTCTGCTGATTGCTGTTTTTGGGGTTCTGTTCTTGAGACAAAACTGGAAAAAATTTTTCTTGACTGTGGCGGCCTTTGCTCTAAGCTTTTCGGCAGGCTATCTTCCGCTTCATTATGGCCTAGCCCACCAGACAGAAGAGCCTATCATCCAAGGCGAAGGACTGGCCAAAGGGCCACTGCTTTTCATCAATCTAGGCCTAACCAATATCGGTCACGATCAGGAAGACATGAAGGAAGGGCTCTTGCAATACGTGGAACCCGACAAACGGGCTGACTACAATAACGGCATGTTTGCCAAGGAAAATGTCATCAAAGAAATCAAGCGTCGTCTGAAAGAATACACTCCGCTGACCTTTCTACAACACCTGTATTATAAACACTCTTTGACAGTTGCTGAAGGAAACTTGGGCTGGCTCTATCGCAGTGTTGAAAATGAAAAGACGCCATATATTTCACCGCTTTATGAGTTCACAAAAGACAATGCATTCGCCCAGTTTATCCGTGACTTTTTCCTCAATTCTGATAAGGATAGTTTTCTATTTTATTCGCTGCTTAAGCAGGCAGTTTGGATTATTATGGCTTTGGGTCTTGTCTTTGCCCTTTGGAAATACCGACCAAATGATTCCTTGAATTTCTTGATCTTGGCAGTTTTCGGTGGTCTCCTCTTTCTGCAAATTTTCGAAGGAGGCAAGACGCGTTATCTGATTCAGTTTTTGCCACAGATTTTGATTCTGTCAGCCCTAGGATTAGCCCAGTATCCACAAGCTCTAGGGAAGTTCCGCTTTTGGACTAGAAAGAAGGAGTCTTTAGAATGAAAAGACCTGTTCCTATCTATGAACCGCTTTATAGCTTGAAGCCTATTGCCGAGAATATCTGGATTGTCGACGGTGATTTGATTGAGATGGATGCGGTGCTGACAAAATTGCCTTTTTCTACCCGCATGACTGTCATCAAGTTAGCAAATGGCCAGCTCTGGTGCCATTCACCAATTCAGCCAAATCAAGCCTTGTTTGACCAGTTGGACGCTTTGGGACCGGTCGCACACCTCGTTTCACCTAATAAGATTCACTATGCTTATATAGCTGATTGGAAGAAGCGTTATCCTGAGGCAATTGCTTGGTCTAGCCCAGGAGTTGAGGAGAGAGCGGCCAAGCAGAAAATTCCAGTCTCTTTTGATGAAAAGCTGACGAATGAGGCTCCTGAAGCTTGGGCAGACCAGATAGATCAGTTGGTTTTCAAGGGAAGTGCTTATATTGAGGAAGTTGTCTTTTTTCACAAGGGCAGTCAAACCTTGATTTTGACAGATTTGATTGAGAATTTTGAAACAGAGCATTTTCCAAATCCTTTTCGCAGCAAGGTTTATAAGTTAGTTCGTGTTGCAGCTCCGGATGGCCAGACGCCTATTGACTACCGTATGACCTTTATCGGTCATCAAAAAGAAGCTAAGGAGTGTTTGAAGCGAATGCTGGCTTGGCAACCAGAAAAAATCATCCTAGCCCATGGTTCTTGTTTTCTAGAAAATGGCACCACAGAACTAAACTAAGAAGAGCACTTAGGTGGATTAGATAAAAAAAGAAAATGCTTATTGCTTTGTTCCAAGGAGGTTATCTCTAAAATATTATGATAAAGAGAAGTTTATTTTTAAATTTTATATATAAAATTTTCTTTCTATTACTTTTGATCTTGCTGACTGTTTTTGCTTTTTCCTATTTGAATTATATAGGAAGTGGATTTGTATGGGAAGAAGCAAGTAAGAGCGAGAGAAAAAGTGCTTTTGTAGAGGTTGTTTGTGGAATTATTATTTCTGGTTACGCTTTTGTTCGATTTCTTGAATTAACTGAGCATATCAGCAGGCATAGAAAATATCTTAAAAGAATGACGGAGGAATTATCTCCAACTCCTGATTTTGAAACAATAGAAGAGGAGGCTGACTTTCATGACAAAGAATTAAAGCTTTTGATTTATAAGAATTGCCTCATTACTTATCATAACTATTTCTGTTTTAGGAAGATGGATTCTCAAATTTGGCAGATTTTCTTGAATAAATATCAGAAATATAGTCGATACAAGGGCAAGAAAAGCAAGTCTCTTTTGCCGCCGAAGTTCTTCCTTATTGTCAGAAATCAAGACTATAGGGAACAGTTTATGCCACTTAAGTACAAAGAGAAAAATTGGAGTCGCTTTAGAACTTATCTAGCTGACCATTATCCGGCCATAGAGCTAGATGAACAAGTTCGTGAAATCGAGACGTAAGGAGACAGATATGCAGCATTCAGCTTGGCACGCTTTGATTAAGGAGCAGCTGCCGGAAGGTTATTTTGCAAAAATCAATCATTTTTTAGACGAAGTGTATGCTTCAGGGACCATTTACCCACCTCGGGAAAAGGTGTTTAATGCGATTCAGACGACGGATTTAGCGGATGTTAAGGTGGTTATTTTGGGGCAGGATCCCTACCACGGACCAAGACAGGCACAGGGCTTGAGTTTTTCAGTACCTGATGATATTCCAGCTCCGCCTTCTTTGCAAAATATTCTCAAAGAACTGGCTGATGATATCGGAGTGAAAGAGTCGCATGATTTGACTTCCTGGGCTCAGCAAGGTGTTCTCTTGCTCAATGCTGGGCTGACTGTGCCTGCTGGTCAGGCCAATGCGCATGCAGGTTTAATCTGGGAGCCTTTTACAGATGCGATTATCAAGGTTGTCAATGCAAAGTCAGATCCAGTTGTCTTTATACTATGGGGGTCTTACGCCCGCAAGAAAAAAGCCCTGATTAGCAATTCCCAACATTTGATTATCGAGTCGGCTCACCCAAGTCCGCTGTCTGCCTACCGTGGCTTCTTTGGCAGCAAACCCTTTTCACGGACCAATGATTTCTTGGTGACTAAGAGCTTGGAGCCAATCGATTGGTTAGCTTAGGAGGTAATATGGTTCAGTTAGCAACGATTTGTTATATCGATAATGGGCGGGAGTTTCTCATGCTGCACCGCAACAAAAAGCCCAACGATGTCCATGCAGGGAAATGGATTGGAGTCGGTGGTAAGTTAGAGCGAGGAGAAACCCCGCAGGAATGCGCGGCACGTGAAATTCTAGAGGAAACAGGTCTAAAGGCCAAGCCTGTCCTAAAAGGTGTTATTACTTTTCCAGAATTCACTCCCGACTTGGATTGGTACACCTATGTTTTCAAGGTAACGGAGTTTGAAGGAGAGTTGATTGATTGCAATGAAGGGACGCTGGAATGGGTGCCTTACGATCAGGTGCTTTCAAAGCCGACTTGGGAAGGAGATCATACCTTTGTTGAGTGGCTTTTAGAAGATAAGCCTTTCTTTTCTGCAAAGTTTGTTTATGACGGGGATAAACTGCTCGACACGCAGGTCGATTTTTACAAATAAAGGAGATACAAAATGCTACTAATCAAGAATGGCCGTGTAATGGATCCTAAGTCTGGTCTGGATCAAGTGTGCGATGTGCTGGTGGAGGGCAAGAAAATTGTCAAAATTGGCCTAAATCTGGAAGCGGCTGATGCCCAAGTCCTAGATGCCAGTGGTTTGGTCGTTGCCCCCGGTTTGGTCGACATTCACGTTCATTTCCGGGAGCCAGGCCAGACTCATAAGGAAGATATTCATACGGGGGCTTTGGCAGCGGCAGCGGGCGGTTTTACAACGGTTGTTATGATGGCCAATACCAATCCGACCATTTCTACAGTTGAAACCCTGCAGGAAGTGCTGGAGTCAGCCAGTCGGGAAAATATCCATATCAAGTCGGTTGCAACAATTACAGAGAATTTTGATGGGCAGCATCTGACAGATTTCCAAGGTCTTTTGGCAGCTGGTGCAGTAGGTTTTTCTGATGACGGTATTCCGCTGACCAACGCTGGCATTGTCCGCCAAGCCCTGATAGAAGCACGCAAAAATGATACTTTTATCAGCTTACACGAGGAAGACCCAAATCTCAACGGCATCCTTGGTTTCAATGAGCATATTGCCAAAGAGCATTTTCATATCTGTGGCGCGACAGGTGTGGCAGAATACAGTATGATTGCCCGTGATGTTATGATTGCTTATGATGCCAAGGCTCATGTGCATATCCAGCACTTGTCCAAGGCTGAGAGTGTAAAGGTAGTGGAATTCACTCAGAAGCTAGGTGCTCAAGTCACCGCTGAAGCAGCACCTCAGCACTTCTCTAAGACAGAAGCTCTGCTATTGACCAAGGGCAGCAATGCTAAGATGAATCCGCCTCTGCGCTTAGAATCGGACCGCTTGGCGGTTATCGAGGGGCTCAAATCTGGTGTTATTTCTGTCATTGCAACGGACCATGCTCCACATCATGCTGACGAGAAAAATATTGAAGACATCACTAAAGCGCCTTCTGGTATGACTGGTCTTGAGACCTCGCTTTCTCTAGGGCTAACCTATCTGGTAGAAGCAGGTCATCTTAGCCTCATGGAGCTCTTAGAAAAGATGACGGTCAATCCAGCTAGTCTCTATGATTTTAATGCTGGCTTTCTAGCCGAAGAAGGCCCAGCGGATATCACTATTTTTGATCCTAAAGCTGACCGTCTGGTTTCCGACCATTTTGCCTCCAAGGCAGCCAATTCACCTTTTGTTGGAGAAGAGCTGAAAGGCCAAGTCAAATATACCATCTGCGATGGAGAAATCGTCTTCCAAGACTAGTAGATATTCATAGAAAGTCAACGTTCCATGTCATTTTGGAACGTTTTTCGTATTAAGAAGAAGGATTCTTTGAAAAGGCATTCCCTTTTTACAATAAAAACAGTATAATAGTAGAAAAAACATAGACTGGAGCTTTTATTTATGAAAAAGAAGCATCTTATTTTACCTGTTTTGTCTACGGTTCTGTTGGCACCTGCCTTTTTGGACCATCAAGTTGCTGCGGATGAGGTTCAGCCAGCAACTGCTGTGGCAAATGTGAACGAACCAGCTCAAAAATCGGTTGAAACGGATTTGGCGCAAGCAGGTGGAGTTTCTGCCGATGAAGCTAGTGTTAATGCGGCCATCGCAGCTAATGCTCAAGATGTATCAGGAGCGTCCGACGCAAGCTTGCCTGAAGCTACCATTCTTCATACAAACGATGTGCACGGTCGTATCGTCGAAGAAAAAGGTGTTATCGGAGATGCCAAACTTGCAACAGTTATCAAGGAAGAACGTGCGAAAAATCCTCAAACGCTGGTCGTAGATGCAGGAGATGCTTTCCAAGGTCTGCCAATTTCTAACAGCTCCAAAGGGGAAGAGCGCGCGAAGATCCTCAATGAAATCGGCTATGACGCTATGGCGGTCGGCAACCATGAATTTGACTTCGGTTTGGATGAAGCTAAAAAATATAAAGAAATCCTTAATTTCCCACTTCTCAGTGCTAATACCTATGCCAACAATGCCCGTGTGTTCCAAGCATCAACCATTGTGGACAAAGATAAGAATGTAGAAGGTGATGAATTTGTTGTGATCGGGGTGACCACTCCTGAGACGGCTACAAAAACTCACCCAAAAAATATTCAAGGTGTGACTTTCGCGGATCCAATTACAGAGGTTAATCGGGTGATTGACGAAGTTGAAGCGCGTGCAGCAGCTGAAGGCAAGACTTACAAAAACTATGTCGTTCTGGCTCACTTGGGTGTGGATACTACGACACCAGTTGAATGGCGCGGTTCTACCTTGGCTGAAGCTCTTTCTAAAAATGCCAAGCTGAAGGGCAAGCGCGTAACAGTGATTGACGGCCATTCTCACACAGTAGAGTCCACTACTTATGGTGAAAATGTAACCTACAACCAGACTGGTAGTTATTTGCATAATATCGGTAAAGTTACTTTCAAGGCCAACCAACTTCTGGGCAATCCTCAGCAAATCCCAGCTGCAACAGCTAAAAAAGCTAGTCCAGACCCAGTTGTAGCAGAGATGGTCAAGAAGATCAAGGAAAAATACGATGCAGAAAATGCCAAGGTAATCGTAGCTAATAGCCCTGTTGAGCTTAACGGGGACCGTGAAAATGTCCGCGTTCGAGAAACCAATCTGGGGAATGTGGTAGCAGATGCCCTTTACAAATACGGACAGACAGGCTTTGCCAATAAAACAGACTTGGCTGTGACCAACGGTGGCGGCCTACGGGAAACCATTGCCAAAGACAAGCCAATCACAAAGGGAAGTGTCATCGCTGTATTGCCTTTTGGAAATACCATTTCTCAAATCAAGGTAACTGGTCAGAATATCGCAGATATGTTTGCCAAATCTTTGGGTTCCATTCTGCAAGAAAAAGATGGAAAACCTGTCTTGGATGAAAACGGCCAACCATTGCTAGAGCCAAGCGGCGGTTTCTTGCAAGTCTCTGGTGCCAAAGTTTACTATGACACAACTCTGCCAGCAGAGAAACGGATCCTTCGCATTGAAATCAAAAACAAAGAAACAGGTGCTTATGAAGCCCTTGACTTGGCTAAGACCTATTACCTGACAACCAATGACTTCCTAGCAGCAGGTGGTGATGGTTATACCATGCTAGGTGGTGCGCGTGAGGAAGGTCCATCTATGGACGTGGCCTTTGCAGAATATCTGGAAAGTGCAGATTTGACAGCCTATGCAGCAATTAATCCAAATTCTCGCACGATTTCTATGTCTGCTAGCAAGGATACAGATGGAGATGGTTACACAGATATCGAGGAAATCCAGCAGGGCACTGATCCAAAAGATGCCGCTTCTAAGCCTGGACAAAGCAACCCAGCAAATCCTACCAATCCAACAAACCCAACTAATCCGACAAATCCAACAAATCCAATCAATCCAGTGGTTCCAAGCCAACCTAATCATCCAGTTGTGCCTGAGACAAAACCACAAGAACAACCTTCTGTTGAGAAGCCAAATACAGCTCAGCCAGCAGCAAATAAGGCAACTTATCAAGCTCCAGCACAGGTTCGTCCGACAGAACTAGCAAGCAAACAAGGAACTCTTCCGAAAACAGGAAGCAAGAATCCTTTCCTTCTTTCTATGTTTGGCTTGGTATTCGGAATGCTGGGTGCAGCAGGTCTGAAAAAAACTCAAAAAGATTAAAAAAATGAGGCTGGGACAAAAGTCCTAGCCTCTCAATTGTTTTTTTGGATTGTCGAGCAAGACGCAGTGGTTGAGTGGGCTATACTACGCTGATTTCATCAGCATTTACAGCCCTACTCAACTGTGCGGAGGTGAGACGACGAAATCGAATTCTAACGAATTATCGATTTCTGTCCCACTCTCATTTTTTTGGATTTTGCTTGGTCAGGTTGATGCCCCAAGGGATTAGGTTTTCAGTTTTATTTCGAATTCGCTGGATATTGTCCCGATGGCGAAGGATGATAATAGCTGCTAAGAGAATGATAATCAGGGTAAAGAGGAAATCATAGCTAGGTAGGATAAAGCCTAAAGCAGGAAAAATCAAGACAGACAGGATAGCCACGCTTGCAGAAATCACACTGGCGAGGGAAATCATACTTCCCAGATAGAGGGTTGTCACAAAGACCAATATCAGATAGACAAAGAAAGCGGGTGAGAAGCCCAGAACAGCTCCTGCACTAGTCGCTACGGCTTTGCCACCCTTAAAGCCAGCAAAGATTGGGAAGGTATGTCCAATCACAGCCAAGAGGCCAAAAATCAGTGGTGAAATCCCTTCAATATGTAGGAAAAGCGGCAGCAGCGTTGCCAGTGTACCTTTGAAAAAGTCAATGGTAAAGGTGGCAGTGCCGGCCGTCTTACCCAAAATCCGGAAAGTATTGGTCGTGCCGGTATTGCCACTACCGTATTCGCGGAGGTTCTTTTTAAAGAAAATCTGTCCAATCCACAGACCTGTCGGAATGGAGCCCAGTAAATATGCTAGTAATAATCCAATTATCGTGTTCATCATGATTTTATTATACCATGATTTGGAACTTGGACAAAGGACTATGATAAGAATATTTTAAGTGAATTGTCTAGTCTGACGCTTGCAGCTAGGCTGCCTTTCTCCAAAATCACTTAAAATCCAGATTCTATCGGTCTTTAAAGGGTATTTTGTAGAAAAAAGCTTTGCAAAATTTACCAAAAACTTGTAAGATAATAAGGATGACTATCATGCAGGAGGTTCCTTGTGGCAAAAAAGGAAATCAATATTAACAATTATAATGACGATGCCATTCAGGTATTAGAAGGGTTGGATGCGGTCCGTAAACGTCCGGGGATGTATATCGGATCGACCGACGGAGCAGGACTCCACCATCTGGTCTGGGAGATTGTGGACAATGCAGTCGATGAAGCCCTGTCAGGCTTTGGTGACCGGATCGATGTGACCATCAACAAGGACGGCAGTCTAACCGTTGCTGACCACGGACGCGGGATGCCGGTCGGCATGCACGCTATGGGCATTCCTACGGTTGAGGTCATCTTCACCGTTCTCCATGCTGGAGGGAAGTTTGGTCAAGGTGGTTATAAGACCTCGGGTGGACTCCACGGTGTAGGATCCTCTGTAGTCAATGCCCTATCTAGTTGGCTGGAAGTGGAAATAACGCGCGACGGGGCTGTTTACAAGCAGCGTTTTGAAAATGGTGGAAAACCTGTCACTACGCTCAAGAAAATCGGTACGGCTCCTAAGTCCAAGTCTGGGACCAAAGTGACCTTTATGCCGGATGATACGATTTTTTCAACGACGGACTTTAAGTACAACACCATTGCAGAGCGACTTAAGGAATCAGCCTTCCTGCTCAAGAATGTCCGCCTGTCGCTGACCGATGAGCGGACTGGCGAAGAAGTAGAGTTTCACTATGAGAATGGCGTTGAAGACTTTGTCAGCTACCTCAACGAAGACAAGGAAACCCTGACTCCTGTCCTATATTTCGAGGGCGAGGAGAGTGGCTTCCAAGTCCAGGTGGCTCTCCAGTACAACGACGGCTACTCTGACAATATCCTGTCCTTTGTCAATAACGTCCGCACCAAGGACGGTGGTACCCATGAGACGGGACTCAAGACCGCAATTACCAAGGCCATGAACGACTATGCCAGAAAGACGGGCTTGCTCAAGGAAAAGGACAAGAATCTGGAAGGCTCAGACTATCGTGAGGGTCTGGCTGCTGTCTTGTCCATCCTCGTCCCAGAAGAACACCTCCAGTTTGAAGGCCAGACCAAGGACAAGCTGGGCAGCCCTTTGGCTCGTCCAGCCGTGGACTCCATCGTCTCTGACAAGCTGACCTTCTTCCTCTTGGAAAATGGTGAGCTGGCTTCCAATCTCATCCGCAAGGCTATCAAGGCCAGAGATGCTAGAGAAGCAGCCCGAAAGGCGCGTGACGAAAGCCGAAATGGCAAGAAGAATAAAAAAGACAAGGGCTTGCTCTCTGGTAAGCTGACTCCGGCTCAGTCCAAGAATCCAGCCAAGAACGAACTCTATCTGGTCGAGGGAGACTCTGCCGGTGGCTCTGCTAAGCAAGGCCGTGACCGTAAGTTCCAAGCCATCCTGCCTCTGCGTGGTAAGGTTATCAATACTGCTAAGGCTAAGATGGCTGATATTCTCAAGAACGAAGAAATCAACACCATGATCTACACAATTGGAGCGGGTGTTGGGTCAGACTTTACCCTTGAGGATGCCAACTATGACAAGATCATCATCATGACCGATGCGGACACCGACGGTGCCCATATCCAGACCTTGCTGCTGACCTTTTTCTATCGCTACATGCGCCCACTGGTTGAGGCTGGCCGAGTCTATATCGCTCTGCCGCCTCTCTACAAGATGTCCAAGGGCAAGGGCAAGAGCGAAGTCGTCGAGTATGCCTGGACCGATGGCGAGCTGGATGACCTGCGCCGCAAGTTTGGCAAGGGGGCCATGCTTCAGCGCTACAAAGGGCTCGGTGAAATGAACGCCGACCAGCTCTGGGAGACGACCATGAATCCCGATACCCGCACCCTCATACGTGTCACCATCGAAGACCTGGCCCGAGCCGAACGCCGTGTCAATGTCCTCATGGGCGACAAGGTCGAACCACGCCGCAAGTGGATTGAGGATAATGTCAAGTTTACTTTGGAAGAAACCACGGCGTTTTAGTAATACTCTATCCCTATATACTATTTTCTGAATTCATTAGCATTTAATTACTAATGTTTCATAACTTATATAATTTAAGTGTTTTCGTGAAAGGTGTGATTCCCATGAGAACTGAACCCGAAATGCTAGATTTAATTTTGCAAACTGCAAAAGTGCTACAAGTCAACGCTGTCGCCATGTCCGTCTCGCGGACAAATCCAAAAGCCCCCAAGGATGAGTTCCAAGACTACGATGTGGTCTACATAGTGGAGGATTTGGATGGTCTGGTGGCTGACCTTGCTTGGTTGGAAGGGTTTGGCAAGCGCATGATTGAGCAGCAGGTCCTAGTAGGCCATCGCCGCCTCTATCTCATGCTTTTTGAAGATGGCAATCGGATCGATTTGACCCTCTGCTCCAAAGAGCACATCAAAGAGTGGGTGGATAGCGAAGCGGATTTCACGGTGCTGGATGACCCGCAGGGGCTTTTTGCCCCTTATGCACCGACGACTAGGCGCTATTGGACGGCACCAGCCAGCGCGATTGATTTTGATAAATCTTGCAATGAATTTTGGTGGGTGTCAGCCTATGTAGTCAAGGGCATTCGTCGAAATCACCTGATCTATGCGACGGATCATTTGTATGGAATCTGCCAGCAAGAATTGCTCAAGCTTTTAGCTTGGCAAGTGGCAGCAGATAAGGGGACGGTTGATGTTGGCAAGAACTACAAGTACCTCTTTCAGTATTTGCCTGCTGAGAAAGAGAAAGAATTTACGGCCTTGCTTGACTTTTCTGACCAGAAAAGCCTCACCAAGTCTCTCTTAACTACCATGGACTTTTTCCACAAAGAAGCACAAGCTTTCTCTCTCAAAGCTGGCTTCCACTATGACAAAGAAACCGCAGAGACGATGATTGAGTATGCTGAGGAGAAGTTGAAATAGTTTCAGAGACACTTGCAAGATAAACAAAACTTTGGTTGATAATAGTTATTGAGGTGAAATAGTATGTTGGATCTTATGTTTGGAATATTTGCTATGTTATTCCCATTTCTTCCGATTGTGTCCATAATCTTATCAATATATATTGCCTTACAAAATAATAAACTTGGCAAAAGATTTTATGGTTTATTTTTTCCTGTAATTATCACCATATGTAATATTTGGTTGTTTTCCATAGATCGGACAGATATGTTTCAAGATGCTTTAAGGTTTTATTTTTTTCTAATTGATTTTTGTTTACCTATGCTTATTTCTTCCACAATCTATCACTCAATACGCTTATATTATTTATACAAATCAATCAAGTGGAGAGTCTTCCCTATAAGTATCTGTTATTTATTCGGTTTAATTTTTCATTATCTTAATACAATGCATTGGGAGGAGCTATTTCGAGGGCAAAAGTTTGTATTTAATATCTTGCTGATATTAACTGCTATAATTTCTTATTTACCTTGTCTATATTTGTACATACTTCAAAGAAGAAAGAACAATCCATAGGTAATAGTTGCTTTTGGTTAATCTAAACAAGTGTTTTCGAATGACTTAAATAGTACCTAAAAATATTTTTATTAAGTATCAATTTTAATGTAAAAATCTACTCTACATTCTTTGAAAGGAGTAGAACACGCCCTAAATGATGCGTGAAAACTCCTTCCCCACCATTTAACAACGTATTTAAACTACAGAAAGGATAGTTTGGTTACTTATAGTAACTGAACACGGGACTAATTTCCGTAAAATATCCTTTATTTTATAAAAAACTACTCTACATTCTTTGAAAGGAGTTGAACACGCCCTAAATACTGTGCGAAAAAGATAAATTCTCTTGTGAGCATTGCTCACTGCAAGAATTTCCTATTTTCACTTTGTATTTTACGGGCTCTGTATCCTATATGAGTAACATTCAAAACATGTCCCTTGAGGACATCATGGGAGAGCGCTTTGGTCGCTACTCCAAATACATTATTCAAGAGCGGGCCTTGCCAGACATTCGCGATGGCTTGAAGCCTGTTCAGCGTCGTATTCTTTATTCGATGAACAAGGACGGCAATACCTTTGACAAGGGCTACCGTAAGTCTGCTAAGTCTGTCGGGAACATCATGGGGAATTTCCACCCCCACGGTGACAGCTCCATCTACGATGCCATGGTTCGTATGTCTCAGGATTGGAAAAACCGTGAGATTCTCGTTGAGATGCACGGTAACAATGGTTCCATGGACGGTGATCCGCCGGCGGCTATGCGTTATACTGAGGCACGCTTGTCTGAGATGGCTGGCTATCTTTTGCAGGATATCGAGAAAGATACCGTTCCTTTTGCTTGGAACTTTGACGATACCGAGAAGGAGCCGACTGTTCTGCCGGCAGCCTTTCCTAATCTTTTGGTTAATGGAGCAACTGGGATTTCTGCTGGTTATGCGACGGATATTCCACCTCATAATCTAGCCGAAGTCATTGACGCGGTTATCTATATGATTGACCATCCGTCTGCCAAGGTGGACAAACTTATGGAGTTTCTGCCTGGCCCAGACTTCCCGACAGGAGCTATTGTCCAAGGTCGAGATGAGATTAAGAAAGCCTACGAGACTGGCAAAGGTCGCGTCGTGGTGCGCTCCAGAACTGAGATTGAAAAGCTGAAGGGCGGAAAAGAGCAAATCGTCATCACCGAGATTCCTTACGAGATTAATAAAGCGGTCTTGGTCAAGAAAATCGACGATGTGCGGGTCAATAATAAGGTGGCCGGCATTGCTGAGGTGCGGGACGAGTCCGACCGTGACGGTCTTCGCATTGCCATTGAGCTCAAGAAAGACGCTAATACCGAGCTGATTCTCAACTATCTTTTCAAATACACTGATTTGCAAGTCAATTACAACTTCAACATGGTGGCTATTGACAATTTCACGCCGCGTTTGGTGGGGATTGTGCCAATCTTAACCAGTTATATTGCCCACCGCAAGGAGATTATTCTGGCTCGCAGCCGTTTTGACAAGGCCAAGGCTGAAAAACGACTTCATATCGTGGAAGGACTGATTCGGGTTATTTCCATCTTGGACGAGGTGATTGCCCTGATTCGTGCTTCTGAAAACAAAGCAGACGCCAAGGAAAATCTTAAGGTCAGCTATGATTTTACTGAGGAGCAGGCTGAGGCTATCGTCACTCTCCAACTCTACCGTTTGACCAATACAGACGTAGTGGTTCTGGAAGAGGAAGAAGCAGAGCTGCGCGAGAAGATTGCCATGCTGGCAGCCATTATCGGCGATGAGCGCACCATGTATAATCTTATGAAGCGTGAGCTCCGCGATGTCAAGAAGAAGTTTGGCAATCCGCGTCTCAGTGAGCTGCAGGATACGGCAAACGCCATCGAGATTGATACAGCTAGTCTCATTGTTGAGGAAGAGACCTATGTCAGCGTGACACGTTCTGGATACATCAAGCGGACTAGTCCGCGTTCCTTCTCAGCTTCTACCCTAGAGGAGATGGGCAAGCGTGATGATGACCGATTGATTTTCGTCAGTCCAGCCAAGACGACTCAGCATTTATTGATTTTCACCAGTCTTGGAAATGTTATTTACCGGCCTGTTCATGAACTGTCAGATATCCGCTGGAAAGAAATCGGAGAACACCTCAGCCAGACCATCAATAACTTCGATACCAAAGAAGAAGTTATCTATGCAGAGTTGCTGGACAACTTTGAGGAGGGGACCTACTTTGCAGCGACCAAACTGGGACAAATCAAGAGAGTGGAGCGCAAGGAGTTCAGTCCTTGGCGGACCTACAAGTCCAAGTCGCTTAAGTTTGCCAAGCTGAAAAATGAAGACGACCAGGTCATTGCTCTGGCGCCGATTAAGCTGGATGATGTTATGCTCGTGACTAGGAATGGCTACGCCCTTCGATTCAATATTGAGGAAGTTCCTGTAATCGGAGCTAAGGCGGCAGGGGTTAAAGCCATCAATCTCAAGAAAGACGACCTCCTAGCGGCAGCCTTTATCGCCAACACAGACTCACTTTACATCCTGACGCAGCGCGGTTCGCTCAAGCGTATGGCAGTCGCAGATATTCCTGTTACTAGTCGGGTAAATCGCGGTCTCCAAGTTTTGAGAGAGCTTAAGACCAAGCCGCATCGTGTCTTTGTGGCTGGACCAGTCTATGGCGAAGCAGTGGACTTCGACCTCTTTACAACAGAAGCTGAAGCCATTGAAGAGCAGATTTTGCAGGTGCTTTCTAATAAAGGAACGGCCTATGAAATCAATCTGGCCGACCTCAGCCTGTCTGAGCGCACCAGCAACGGTAGCTTCATTTCTGATTCTATTTCAGACGAAGAAGTCTTCTCAGCTTATATCAAGTAATCAACAAGCCAGTTCATACGAACTGGTTTTTTAAAAAATAAATTTTCAGAAAATTGAAAATAATGATTGAATTTTTCAGAAAAAGGTGTACAATAGGGAGTATCTATAAATTGAAAGATAAGGAAAAGAGGAAAAAGACTATGACAGTAAATCTTGATTGGGAAAATCTTGGTTTTTCATATATGAAATTGCCCTATCGCTATATCGCTTATTATCGGAATGGTCAGTGGGAGGAAGGCAAGCTGACAGAAGATGCGACCCTGCATATTTCTGAGTCTTCACCAAGTCTTCACTATGGTCAGCAGGCTTTCGAAGGTCTAAAGGCTTATCGGACTAAGGACGGCAGTGTCCAGCTTTTCCGTCCAGATGAGAATGCTAAGCGCCTGCAACGCACTTGCGATCGTCTCTTGATGCCACAAGTTTCAACTGAAATGTTTGTGGAAGCGTGTAAGGCTGTTGTCCGCGCCAATGAAGAATATGTACCGCCATATGGAACGGGAGGAACTCTCTACCTTCGTCCCCTTTTGATTGGTATCGGAGATATCATCGGTGTAAAACCAGCAGAGGAGTATATTTTTACGATTTTTGCTATGCCAGTTGGAAACTACTTCAAGGGTGGTTTGGTTCCAACCAACTTCTTGATCCAAGATGAATATGACCGTGCAGCTCCACATGGTACGGGTGCGGCCAAGGTAGGTGGTAACTACGCAGCTAGTCTTCTACCAGGTAAGATGGCTAAGTCTCGCAACTTTTCTGACGTTATCTACCTAGATCCGTCAACTCATACCAAAATTGAAGAAGTCGGATCAGCCAATTTCTTTGGAATCACCAAGGACAATGAATTTGTGACTCCGCTGAGCCCGTCCATTCTGCCGTCCATTACCAAATATTCCTTGCTTTACTTGGCAGAACACCGCTTAGGATTGACGCCAATTGAAGGCGACGTTCCAATTGACAATTTGGATCGCTTTGTCGAAGCAGGAGCCTGTGGTACTGCGGCTGTTATCTCACCAATTGGAGGAATCCAGCACGGTGATGACTTCCATGTTTTTTACAGTGAAACAGAAGTCGGCCCAGTGACCCGCAAACTCTACGATGAGCTGACTGGTATCCAATTTGGTGATGTAGAAGCTCCAGAAGGTTGGATTGTAAAAGTAGACGAATAACTTTAAGAGCCTTTCGAGGCTCTTTTTATTGAGGAAATCACTTGCCAGCTTTGCTATTTTTGTGTAAAATAGAAACTTGAAAGAGGTAGAAGAATGAGTAAAAAAGATAAAAAAATTGAGATTCAGATTGCGGATAGTAAGGTGACACTTGGCGCTGACCAATTTGATGGCTACACCCTTTCTATTGGGAAAAAGGTCATTGGGGAGATTGCCGAGTTTGACGGCCAATTTGCTATTATCAAGAATGGAAATGTTGAAAGTTTATATAAAAAGCTTGAAAAAGCGGTGGAAACTTTGATTGAAACCTACAATTTAGGAAAATAAGGGCTTGCGCTTTTATTAGATTAATGATATAATTGATATCGTTGATTGTCGGAGAGATAGCGAAGAGGCTAAACGCGGCGGACTGTAAATCCGCTCCTTCGGGTTCGGGGGTTCGAATCCCTCTCTCTCCATTTCATCATTGGGGTATAGCCAAGCGGTAAGGCAAGGGACTTTGACTCCCTCATGCGTTGGTTCGAATCCAGCTACCCCAGTTCTTAGGTAATATATCAGATAAAGGATAAAATATCGTCGGATATTTTATTTCTTTATAGGGTGAAAAACGGTAAAAGATAAATCAATGTCGTTTGCGGGTGCTTAGGAAAATAATTATAAGTATGTCAAGTAGTATACTTGATTGTTGGAGGATTTTTTTAGATGAATGAATTTGAAGATTTGCTAAACAGTGTTAGCCAAGTCGAGCCAGGTGATGTCGTTACTGCTGAAGTATTGACAGTGGATGCTAACCAAGCTAATGTTGCCATTGCTGGTACTGGTGTTGAAGGGGTTTTGACTCTGCGTGAGTTGACAAATGATCGTGATGCTGACATCAATGACTTTGTAAAACCAGGTGACACACTTGAATTGCTTGTTCTTCGTCAAGTAGTAGGTAAAGATACAGATACAGTTACTTACCTAGTATCTAAAAAACGTTTAGAAGCTCGCAAAGCATGGGACAAATTGGTTGGTCGTGAAGAAGAAGTTGTTACTGTTAAGGGCACTCGTGCTGTTAAAGGTGGACTTTCTGTTGAGTTTGAAGGACTTCGTGGATTTATTCCAGCTTCAATGCTCGATACTCGTTTCGTTCGCAACACTGAACGTTTTGTAGGTCAAGAATTTGATGCTAAGATCAAAGAAGTAGATCCAAAAGAAAACCGCTTCATCCTTTCACGTCGTGAAGTTGTAGAAGCAGAAGCTGCAGCAGCGCGTGCAGAAGTATTTGGTAAATTGAATGTTGGTGATGTTGTAACTGGTAAAGTTGCGCGCATCACAAGCTTCGGTGCTTTCATTGACCTTGGTGGTGTTGATGGTTTGGTTCACTTGACTGAACTTTCTCACGAGCGCAACGTTTCACCAAAATCTGTTGTTTCAGTTGGTGACGAAATCGAAGTAAAAGTTCTTGATTTGAACGAAGAAGAAGGCCGCGTGTCTCTTTCACTTAAAGCTACAACTCCTGGACCATGGGATGGTGTTGAACAAAAACTTGCTGCTGGCGATGTAGTTGAAGGTACAGTAAAACGTTTGACTGACTTCGGTGCTTTCGTTGAAGTATTGCCAGGTATCGACGGACTTGTTCACATCTCACAAATTTCACACAAACGTGTTGAAAATCCAAAAGATGCTCTTAAAGTTGGTCAAGAAGTAACTGTTAAAGTTCTTGAAGTGAATGCTGCTGCTGAGCGTGTATCACTTTCTATCAAGGCTCTTGAAGAGCGTCCAGCTCAAGAAGAAGGCCAAAAAGAAGAAAAACGTCAATCTCGTCCACGTCGTCAAGAAAAACGTGACTTCGAGCTTCCAGAAACTCAAACTGGTTTCTCAATGGCTGATCTTTTCGGTGATATCGAATTGTAATTTACTTAAGAAGAGGCTGAGTTTTTCAGCTTCTTTTTTCGTCTTTTCAAGTGGGACTTTGTATCCGAGTCATTTATTGCGATACTTGCTCTTTATGCATGTTCAGTTTTATTTAAGCGAAAGATGCTAGACTAAATCTCTCGTGCATTCTATGAGAAAGGAGCCTGCCGTGAAGTTTATTTTCAATTCTATTAGATTTATAGTTCGCTTGGCTTGGCGGCTCATCTGGGGGCTTATTTGGTCTGTGGCACTCAGTTTCCTTGTTCTTGTAGGTGTTTTTTATTTTACTACTTCGACAGAGACGGGGGCAGAGGGATTATCGCAGGCTCTTCGAACTACTGTTACTCAAGTGGATCAATTCTTAACGCATCAAGGACTTTCCACTGGCCTTCAGACTAGTGAAGGAATGCAGTCCCATCAGCTGACAGATGAGCATACAGGGACGGGAGCTCGTTGGGCGCAGGCTAGTGCTACGGTATATATCGATACCGCTAATGAAACTTTTCGTTCAGCCTATCAGGAGGCCATCGATGCTTGGAATCAGACAGGTGCCTTCACCTTTCAAATCATCAATGATAAAGACAAGGCGGACATTGTTGCGACGGAGATGAATGACGGTAATGTCAGTGCAGCTGGTGAGGCTGAGTCGCAGACCAATCTCCTCACCAAACGATTTACTCATGTGACTGTTCGTCTTAATAGTTACTACTTGCTGGACAGACGCTATGGTTATTCTCATGAGCGGATTGTCAATACAGCAGCTCACGAATTGGGCCATGCTATCGGATTAGACCATAATGAGGAGGAATCAGTGATGCAGTCGGCAGGCTCATTTTATAGCATTCAGCCGATAGATATCCAGGCTGTAAAAGACTTGTATCAATCATAAAGGTATGCTAAGATCGATTTTTAATATTATTAGACGCTTCCCAGAGCAAGTTTTCCTTTTTCTTTTTAACTCAGGCATTTTTGCTTGGCTGTGGAAAAGCGGCAGCGACATTGCTAACCAGCTAGGCGTGACAGCAGCTTGGGAAAGTCATGTTCCAGCGCCCATTCAGGCCTTCTTTGGCGAGAATGTTGAGACAGTTCAAGGATTTTTCCAGCATTCAGCCATTATGTGGCTGATTGGTTCCATGATTATTCTATGGATTGTTCGTTTTGTCAAGGGGATGATAAAACTAAGTCTTTTTGTTTTGATTATTTTGCTGGGTATTTACTTGGTTATGCAAAATCAAGAAGTTTTAGCTAGTTTTCTGTAAACTACAAGTAATTTATAGAAGAAAAAACTTTTGACATGAAGAGACTTAATTGAGCGAGAGCAAGTTTTTCATGGCAAGTTCAGTGCAAGCTTTCCAAGAAGTTTTTATGAAGTCTTGCACTTTCTGCTCTTGGCTCCTACTTTTATCTAAAGTCGAGGATTCAAGTTTGAAAAGCTTGATGAGCGTTGGTCATGCTTAGTAAAAAAAGGCTTCTAAAAAATATTTTTAAAAAAAGCAAAAGAAAGGGTTTACATTCACATTTTGATGTGCTATAATGAAACCATAAATTGAATAGGGTGAGCGTTACTAAGTTGGATTAGGCGTGACCGCAAATGAATTGGAAGAGGCAAGTGCTCTTGTATTTTCCGTTTATTTGCGGTCATTTTTATTTCACGAAAACCCAAGAAAATGATAAGGAGGGAACTATGTATCGAATCATACTTCCTATGAATAACAATGTTGCTCTAGCCAAACATGAAAATGGTGAAGAGGTTGTTCTGATTGGTAGTGGTATAGCATTCAATAAGAAAAAGGGTGATCCTGTTCTGGAAAGTAAGATTGAGAAAGTCTTTCGTATGAGAACGGAAGAGTCCAAGGAAAACTTTGTGGCCTTGCTCAAAGATGTTCCGCTGGACTTTATCACAGTGACCTATGATGTGATTGACACGCTTTCCAAGAAATACCATTACCCAGTCCAGGAGTATATCTATGTCACACTGACGGACCATATCTACTGTTCTTATCAAGCACTTCAGCAGGGGCGGTACAAGGAGAGTGACCTACCAGATGCTTCAGATAAATATCCCACTCCTTATCAAATCGCGCAAGAAGCAGTGGCTATTTATCGGGAACGACTCTTAGAAGCATTTCCAGACGATGAAATAAACAGAATCGCCTATCACTTTATCAATGCAGAAGGGGTCTCCAGTCCAGCAGGGCAGAGTCATTTAGATCAGCGGAAGGAAATTCTAGCCGCTGTAGAAGAAGAGCTGAGAAAGCAGGGAATTAAAAGAACATCGGAGAATAGCAACTTCTATGACCGATTTATGATTCATCTCAATTACTTCTTAGATTACTTAGACAGAAGCCGAGATGACAACGTTTCACTGTTAGAAATGGAAAGTCAGATTAAACTGACCTATCCCAAAGCTTATCAAATCGGAAGTAGTCTTTATGAGATTATTGCCCAGAAAACTGGAATAGACTTGTATCATAGTGAGCGAGTTTATCTGGTCTTGCATATTCAACGATTATTATAAGGAACATTAAAAGGAGGATCTATCATGAATAGAGAAGAAGTAACATTACTTGGTTTTGAAATCGTAGCCTACGCAGGTGACGCTCGCTCCAAGTTGCTGGAAGCACTAAATGCAGCTCAGGCTGGAGAATTTGACCGCGCAGAAAGTTTGGTGGAAGAAGCCAATGCTTGTATTGTCGAAGCGCACCATGCTCAGACCAGCCTTTTGACCAAAGAAGCTGCTGGTGAGGACTTGGCTTATAGCGTGACGATGATGCACGGCCAAGACCACTTGATGACAACCTTGTTGCTTAAGGATTTGATGAAACACATGATTGAACTATACAAAAGAGGAGTAAAATAATGAACAAACTCATCGGACTTATTGAGAAAGGGAAGCCTTTCTTTGAGAAGATTTCTCGGAATATCTATCTCCGTGCTATTCGGGATGGCTTTATCGCTGGTATGCCAGTTATCCTCTTCTCATCTATCTTTATCTTGATTGCCTATGTGCCAAATGCTTGGGGTTTCCACTGGTCTAAGGATATTGAAACTTTCTTAATGACCCCTTATAGCTATTCAATGGGGATTCTGGCTTTCTTTGTGGGCGGGACCACTGCAAAGGCTTTGACGGACTCTGTCAATCGCAGCCTGCCTGCTACAAACCAGATTAACTTCTTATCTACTATGCTGGCTTCTATGGTCGGCTTCCTCCTCATGGCCGCTGAGCCTGCCAAGGATGGTGGTTTCCTGACAGCCTTTATGGGAACAAAAGGTCTTTTGACAGCTTTCATCGCAGCCTTTGTTACAGTTAATGTCTACAAAGTTTGTGTGAAAAATAATGTCACCATCCGCATGCCTGAAGAAGTTCCACCAAATATCTCGCAAGTATTTAAAGACTTGATTCCATTTACTGTTTCAGTCGTTCTGCTCTACGGTCTGGAACTGCTTGTTAAAGCAAGTCTGGGAGTAACCGTTGCTGAATCCATTGGAACACTTCTTGCTCCGCTTTTCTCAGCGGCAGATGGCTATCTGGGAATCACGCTTATCTTTGGTGCTTATGCTTTCTTCTGGTTCGTGGGAATTCACGGTCCGTCTATCGTTGAGCCTGCCATTGCTGCCATTACTTATGCCAATATCGATGCTAACTTGGCCTTGCTTCAAGCTGGTCAGCATGCGGATAAGGTCATCACTTCTGGTACTCAAATGTTCATCGTGACCATGGGTGGTACTGGTGCGACCTTGATTGTTCCATTCCTCTTCATGTGGATCTGTAAGTCTGAGCGCAACCGTGCGATTGGACGGGCATCTGTTGTCCCAACCTTCTTTGGTGTTAATGAGCCGATTCTTTTTGGTGCTCCAATCGTACTGAATCCGATTTTCTTCATTCCATTTATCTTTGCACCTATCGCAAACGTATGGATTTTCAAATTCTTTGTTGATACTTTAAACATGAACTCCTTCTCAGCCAACCTTCCTTGGGTGACACCTGGACCTCTGGGAATTGTGCTGGGGACCAACTTCCAGCTTCTGTCCTTTGTACTAGCGGCCCTTCTTGTCGTAGTGGATGTGATTATTTACTATCCATTTGTCAAGGTTTATGACGAACAAATCCTAGAAGAAGAACGTTCTGGCAAAGCGAACGATGCTCTTAAAGAAAAAGTAGCAGCTAACTTTAATACTGCTAAAGCGGATGCTATCCTTGAAAAAGCAGGAGTAGATGCAGAAGCTCCAGCTCAAAACAATATTAGCGAAGAAACCAATGTTCTGGTGCTCTGTGCGGGTGGTGGTACTAGTGGGTTGCTGGCCAACGCTTTGAATAAAGCAGCAGCTGAATACAATGTTCCTGTCAAAGCAGCAGCGGGTGGCTACGGTGCTCACCGTGAAATGCTGCCTGAGTTTGACCTAGTTATCCTGGCTCCTCAAGTTGCCTCCAACTTTGAAGACATGAAGGCTGAAACGGATAAATTGGGTATCAAGCTAGCTAAGACCGAAGGCGCCCAATACATCAAACTAACCCGTGATGGCAAAGGAGCACTGGCCTTCGTTCAGGAGCAATTCAAGAACTAAATCTGTTTATGTGAGATGAAGCAACTTGATAGAGTTTGGGACAAAAGTCCTAGCCTCTCAATTGTCTTTGGATTGTCGAGCAAGACGCAGTGGTTGAGTGGGCTCTACTACGCTGATTTCATCAGCTTTTATAGCCCTACTCAACTGTGCGGAGGTGGGACGACGAAATCGAATTCTAACGAATTACCGATTTCTGTCCCACTCTCCAAATGTTATTGAAAGGAAAATAAGATGACAAAAAGCTTACCTAAAGATTTTATTTTCGGTGGTGCAACAGCGGCCTATCAAGCTGAGGGAGCAACCCACACAGATGGAAAAGGACCTGTTGCCTGGGATAAGTACCTAGAGGATAACTACTGGTACACGGCAGAACCTGCCAGTGACTTTTACCACAAATACCCTGTGGATCTGAAATTGGCTGAAGAGTATGGCGTCAATGGGATTCGGATCTCCATTGCTTGGTCACGGATTTTCCCGACAGGCTATGGCGAGGTCAATCCAAAAGGTGTGGAATTTTATCATAATCTTTTCGCAGAATGTCACAAGCGTCATGTAGAACCTTTTGTGACCCTTCACCACTTTGATACACCAGAGGCTCTTCATTCAAATGGAGATTTCCTCAATCGGGAAAATATTGAGCACTTTGTGGACTATGCAGCTTTCTGTTTTGAAGAATTTCCAGAAGTTCGCTATTGGACAACTTTCAATGAAATTGGTCCCATTGGTGATGGTCAGTACTTAGTCGGAAAATTTCCTCCGGGTATTCAGTATGACTTGGCCAAGGTTTTCCAATCCCATCATAACATGATGGTTTCTCATGCCCGTGCTGTTAAGCTCTATAAGGACAAGGGCTACAAGGGTGAAATTGGTGTTGTTCATGCACTTCCAACAAAATATCCTTACGATCCAGAAAATCCAGCAGATGTCAGAGCGGCAGAGTTGGAAGATATTATTCATAACAAATTTATCCTAGATGCGACTTATCTGGGGCACTATTCAGATGTAACTCTGGCAGGAGTTAATCATATCCTTAAGGTCAATGGTGGCCAGCTCGACTTACGTGATGAAGACTTTGTGTCTTTAGAAGCAGCCAAAGACCTCAATGACTTCCTTGGCATCAACTACTATATGAGTGACTGGATGCGCGACTTTGACGGTGAAACTGAAATTATCCATAACGGAAAAGGCGAAAAGGGAAGCTCCAAGTACCAGATTAAGGGGGTAGGTCGCAGAGAATCGCCGACCCATATACCAAAAACCGATTGGGATTGGATTATCTATCCGCAAGGTCTTTATGATCAAATCATGCGGATTAAGAAGGATTATCCAAACTACAAGAAGATTTATATCACAGAAAATGGTCTGGGTTATAAAGATGAATTTGTGGACAATACAGTTTACGACGATGCTCGGATTGACTATGTCAAGCAGCATTTGGAAGTTTTATCCGATGCGATTGCGGATGGGGCTAATGTCAAGGGCTACTTTATCTGGTCTCTGATGGATGTCTTTTCTTGGTCTAACGGTTATGAAAAACGCTACGGCTTATTCTACGTAGATTTCGAAACGCAGAAACGCTATCCGAAGAAATCCGCTCACTGGTATAAGAAACTAGCCGAAACGCAAATGATTGAATAGGAAATAAAGCCGATAGAATTGAACTCTATCGGCTTTATTGGGCATGCCAATATATTTAAAGTCTGATTTGATGGTAGGGAAAGCTTGGTGCTCAATCACTAGACAGGATATTCTGGTCGGAGTACTTGCGAAAAAATTTAAAATTTTTCTTTGAATTGGCTTGAGAGACAGATAGTTTGGATTGCATTTTTTATGACAGCCAATGGCCCTGTACTTGGAAATCTGCTATAATGGTCTTATGATTATTTTACAAGCAAACAAGATTGAACGCTCTTTTGCAGGGGAGCTACTTTTTGATAATATCAACCTGCAGGTGGATGAGAGTGACCGTATTGCCCTCGTCGGTAAAAATGGAGCTGGGAAGTCAACCCTGCTCAAGATTTTGGTGGGCGAGGAAGAGCCGACGTCTGGTCAAATCAATAAAAAACGAGACTTATCCCTGTCCTATCTGGCTCAGGACAGTCGCTTTGAGTCGGAGAATACTATCTTCGACGAGATGCTGCTGGTCTTTGATAGTCTGCGTCAGCAAGAGAAGCGCTTGCGGCAGATGGAGCTGCAAATGGGAGAATTGTCAGGGGGAGAGCTGACTGCTCTCATGACCCAGTATGACCAGCTGTCAGAGGACTTTCGCCAGAAAGGTGGTTTTACCTATGAGGCTGATATTCGAGCTATTTTGAATGGTTTCAAGTTTGACCAGTCCATGTGGCAGATGAAGATCTCTGAGCTTTCGGGCGGGCAGAACACCCGTCTGGCTCTGGCCAAGATGCTTTTGGAGAAGCCAGAGCTGCTGGTGTTGGACGAGCCGACCAATCACTTGGATATCGAGACCATTGCCTGGCTGGAGACTTACTTGATTAACTACAGCGGTGCCCTAATCATCGTCAGCCACGACCGCTATTTTCTAGATAAGGTTGCGACTATAACGTTGGATTTGACCAAGCATTCCTTGGATCGCTATGTGGGCAATTACTCTAGCTTTGTGGTCCAAAAGGAGCAGAAGCTGGCCACTGAAGCCAAGAACTATGAAAAGCAACAGAAAGAAATCGCTGCGCTGGAGGACTTTGTCAATCGCAATCTGGTTCGGGCTTCCACAACCAAGCGGGCTCAGTCCCGCCGTAAACAGCTGGAAAAGATGGAGCGTTTGGACAGGCCGGAGACCGGCAGTCGATCGGCTAATATGACATTCAAATCTGATAAAGTTTCGGGCAATGTTGTGCTGACCTTGGAAGATGCAGCTATTGGCTACGGTGAGGAAGTCCTGTCGGAGCCGATTAACCTTGACATTCGCAAGTTTAATGCGGTAGCTATTGTCGGGCCAAATGGGATTGGAAAGACGACCTTGATTAAATCACTAATCGGGCAAGTGCCCTTCATCAGAGGCAAGGAGCAGCTGGGGGCTAATGTGGAAGTGGGCTACTATGACCAGACCCAGAGTAAACTGACTGCCAGCAATACGGTTCTTGATGAGCTATGGAATGACTTCAAGCTGACGCCAGAGGTCGAGATTCGCAATCGCTTAGGCGCTTTTCTCTTCTCGGGAGACGATGTCAAGAAGTCTGTCGGCATGCTATCAGGTGGAGAGCGAGCACGCCTACTCCTAGCCAAGCTGTCTATGGAAAACAACAACTTTCTCATCCTAGACGAGCCGACCAACCACCTGGACATTGACAGCAAGGAAGTGCTGGAAAATGCCCTGATTGACTTTGACGGAACCCTGCTCTTTGTAAGCCATGACCGCTACTTTATCAACCGCGTAGCCACTCAGATTATCGAGCTTTCTGAAACAGGCTCCACCCTTTATCTGGGTGATTATGACTACTATCTGGAGAAAAAGGCAGAGCAGGAAGCCTTGCGTGAGGAGACGGAGCAGACCAGTCCTGACAAGCCTGCCCCTGCCAATGACTATCAGCTTCAAAAGGAAAACCAGAAAGAACAGCGCCGTCTGGCCCGTCGCCTAGAACAACTGGAAGCGCAAATCGAGGACTTGGACAGCCAGATCAGTCAGCTTCAGGAAGCCATGCAGGCAACCAATGACGCTGGCGAACTCATGGAGAGCCAGCAGCAAATCGACCAGCTGACCGCTGCCCAAGAAGAAGCCATGCTAGAATGGGAGGAACTGGCGGAGAAGGTGTAGTTTTCTAATTTGAATAAGGAGAACATGATGGCGACTGAAAATGATTGGTTTATGAAGCAGATTAAAGGTGTAGCCGACATGATTGGTACAACTTTGCGCCTACAGATTCAGAATTTAGATTTGGGGCAGTATGAGGATGAGGAAGGAAGACTCATCAACGGGGCTCGCTATCTTCAGCAAGTCTTACAAGAGTAGCGCTTTGCAGAGGCCATTTCTTTTGTTGAAGAGCAGATGAAACGCCTACCTCTTCATCAGTATGATCTATTGGTTGATTGGCTGATTTCCTACTTAAGACAATTAGATTTTTCCGTGAAAGAAGATCAAGGATTCGACGAAGGGTACTTGCAAGAGTTAGAAAGGTACTTAAAGGAATTTAAGTGGTAAACAAATGGAAGATATAGGCAAAGTTTTTCGCGATTTTCGTTTAAATGGACAGTATTCTTTGAAGGAAGCGGCAGGTCAGGTTTGCTCGACTTCGGCTACATCTTTCGTTTTTGTAGAAAAAAATTTGATTTTTACTAAAGACTCATCTCGCCTAGAGTAAGTTTTAAACTCTCTCATGCGTGCTGAGTCCCTTTTAGGAGACGCTGTTAAGGCTGTCTCGAGCGGGTGGAAATCTATGACATCTGGGTTTGGAGATTAAAAATGAAAAAGAAATCGATTTTTAAGGCCAGTTTTGAAGAGAGTTTGAATTTGGAAGATGATGGTTTTTTACAGTATCAGAAAGGAAATGTTTTCTCTAAGTTAGAAACATATTATAGGGAAGGAAAGTCTAAACTAGTTCTTCATATTCAGAATATTGTTTTCACTCTTATCGGTCCTGTCATTATAAACTTTATGATTCTTGTTTTCTAGCTGTCCTTGCACGACTCTGATCCTAAAGATTTAAGATTGCCTATCTATCAACATCCATTACTAACAGCTGAGGTATATCTAGTCTGTTTCTTAATTTGGGTATTTATCATATTGATTGGTAAAGTTTTTAGAAAAGCTTTTATACTGCCTTATCGTAATCATTTTCATGTCATCACATTTCTAATTTGGCTTAGTCTTGAATTTAATCTGTTAGCGATTGATATGTCATTACCAACTTTATCTATTTGGATGGTTGCTGCTATTTTTGTTTTTATTACTATATTAGCCTATTTTATGTTTAGCCTTGAAATTGAAAGTCTTAAAAAACTGATGTATGGTAATGGAAGTGGCTCTTCTCTTCGCAACAAAATTGCCAATAAGATAGCGATTTATGGAATGAGTTTTTTGGGAATTGGAGTAATTATAAACTTTATTATAAAAAGTTTTTCCATAAAATTTTCAACTTCATTGGAAGGATTAGGTCTTTTGATAACATGGATTATCCTAAATATTGCTGTGATTGCTATGCTAATTTACATCGAATTTCCTAGTTATTTACAAGCATTCTACAAATGGAAATACCCAGAAGAATATCGTCAGTGGGAAGGTAAGACTGTAGAGGAATGGTATGGAAAAAAATATTTAAAAAAACACAAGGAGTTATTAAAATAGGATTTGGGTGAAAAGTATGAAGAAATCAATTTTTAAAGCAAGTTTTGAAGAGAGTTTAAATTTGGAAGATGATGGGTTTTTACAGTATCAGAAACAAGATTATTATAATAAACTTGGGAAAGCCTTTAAGAAAGGGAGACCTTCCTTTTGGTTTGGTATTAAAACTTTTATTCTTAGTCTGTTGTTTCCGATAGGTTTAAATTTCATGTTCCTTGCTTTTACCCTATCATTGCAAAATTCTGATCCTAAAGATTTAACGTTACCAGTTTCTCAGTATCCTTTGCTAACAGTCGAGCTTTATTTAATTTGCTTGTTAATTTGGTTGTTATTGGTATTAATGGGTAAATTTTTTAAACGGACGTTTATCCTCCCTTATCGTTATCGCTTTCATTTTATAACTTTTATGATATGGCTTATGTTTGAATTTAATTTGATGGCCATAACAATGAGTTTACCTATATTAACAATATGGGGGATCTTGGTATTTTTTGGACTTCTAGTATTCTTGGCTTATGTAATGTTAAGAACGGAGCTTAGAAGTTTGAAAAAACGAATGTATGGAGAAATTAAGTCACCTACCTTACAAGATAAAATTGCTAAAGGTATTGCTATTTATGGAGCCGGTATATTGGGCTTGGCTGTGATTGTTAATTATATTTTCAAAGCTTTTTCTATTAATTTTTCATCTTCTATAACTGTTTTTGGCCTCTTTATATGTTGGATCGTGGGCAATATTGGTTTAATAGCCATAATTGTATTTATGGAGTTTCCTTTCCTTTTAGAAGGCTACTATAAATGGAAATATCCTGAAGAATACCGCGAGTGGGAAGGGAAAACTGTGGAAGAATGGTATGGGAAAAAGTATTTAAAGAAACACAAGGAGTTATTGCAAAATAGGTAAAAAGAACGATTGGTGTGGGCAACAGAGATAAGTGAATAGAGTTTTTAGCAGAACAGCAATTAAAGAAATTAAAGTGGTAAACAAATGGAAGATTTAGGCAAAGTTTTTCGTGATTTTCGTTTGAATGGACATTATTCTTTGAAGGAAGCGGCTGGTCAGGTTTGCTCTACCTCTCAGCTATCTCGTTTTGAGCTGGGTGAGTCGGATATGACTCTCTCGAAATTTTTAGATCTTTTAGATAATATACATGTGACCCTTGAAAATTTTATGGACAAGGCCCGGAATTTCCAGCAGCATGAGCATGTGGCCATGATGGGTAAGATTATCCCTCTTTACTACTCAAATGACATCAAGGGATTTCAAGACTTGCAAGCGGAGCAGTTGGAAAAGGCCAAGGCCAGCAGTGCGCCTCTTTACTATGAGCTGAATTGGATTTTGATGCAGGGCTTGATTTGTCAGCGAGACAGCCAGTTTCGTATGAGGCAAGAGGATTTAGATAAGGTGGCTGATTATCTTTTCCAAGTGGAAGAATGGACTATGTATGAGCTGATTCTCTTTGGAAATCTCTATAGCTTTTATGATGTGGACTACGTCTACCGTCTGGGCAAGGAAGTCATGGAGCGGGAGGACTACTATAAAGAAATCGGCCGCCATAAGAAATTGGTCTTGATTTTAGCGCTCAATTGTTACCAGCATTGTTTGGAAGGTCGTTCTTTTGATAAGGCTAGTTATTTTGAGGCTTACGTAGAGAAAATCATTGGCAAGGGCATTAAACTCTATGAACGCAATGTGTTCCTCTATCTCAAGGGTTTTGCGGCTTATCAGAAGGAGCAGAAGAAGCAGGGCATCACGCAAATGCAGGAAGCCATGCACATATTTGAAGTGCTGGAACTACCTGAGCAGGTCGCCTATTATCAAGAGCATTTCCATAAGTTTGTAAAAGCATAATTTCCCAAATATGGGAAAAATAAAGAACCTCCCTCCATTCCTGATACAATAGTTTCAGAAATGGAAGGAGGTATTTTTATGAATCGACAGGCAGCACAGCTGATTACACGGGCTGCTATTAATAAAATTGGAAATATGCTCTATGACTATGGGAATAGCATCTGGCTTGCTTCTTTGGGAGCTCTGGGACAGACGGTCTTGGGCATTTACCAGATATCAGAGCTAGTCACTTCTATCTTATTCAATCCTTTTGGAGGAGCCATTACGGACCGCTTTTCCAGACGTAAGGTGCTGATGGTAACGGACTTGATTTGTGCCGGGCTTTGTCTGCTGATTTCCTTTATCTCTAGTGACCGACTCATGATTGGAGCACTGATTTTTGCCAATGTGGTTCAGGCTATAGCCTTTGCCTTTTCTCGGCCAGCTAATAAATCCTACATTACAGAGATTGTGGACAAGGAAGACATCGTGGCCTACAATTCTCATCTGGAATTAGCCTTGCAGGTTATCAGTGTTTCAGCTCCAGTTTTGTCTTTTATCGTGATGCAGTATGCAAATTTGCGCGTGACCCTTCAGCTGGATGCTCTTAGTTTCTTTCTGGCTTTTGCCTTGGTTTATTTTCTACCTAATCATGAGCCAATCAAGCAGAAGTCTCCCATTAATTTTGGCAATATCCTGAGAGACATCAAGGAAGGTTTAGTTTATATCCGGCGGCAAAAAGAAATTTTCTTTCTGCTTTTAGTAGCTTCTGCAGTTAACTTCTTCTTTGCGGCCTTTAATTATCTATTGCCTTTTACCAATCAGCTCTACGGCAAGACTGGCTCTTATGCGACTATTCTGAGTTTAGGCGCTATTGGCTCAATCATTGGAGCCATTCTAGCCAGCAAGGTTAAGGCCAGTATGGGAAATCTACTCCTAGCTCTGCTATTGACTGGTGTCGGAGTCGCAGTCATGGGCATCTCTGCCTTGCTACCAGTTCATCCCTATTTTTCTTATTCTGGTAATCTTATCTGTGAGCTCTTTATGACTGTTTTCAATATTCATTTCTTCAGCCAGGTTCAGACCAAGGTAGACAAGCAGTATCTCGGCCGCGTTTTCTCAACGATCTACACGCTGGCAATTCTTTTCATGCCTCCTGCGACTTTCCTGATGACGCTTCTGCCGAGTGTCCGCACAGCCACCTTTCTCCTACTTGGTCTAGGAGTGATGGGATTGGCTTTGATTTCCTACCTTTATCAAAAGAAAGTAGAAAAAAACTAGGTTGGAGTGATTTCCAATCTAGTTTAATGTTTTGTCTTGCAAATCTTCAGCTGAGAATTTTTAAATTCATTACTAGCCTAATTTGGCTTAGAACTTTATTTCCAAGCTACTAGCCTAAATCGGCTGATAAATTAGTAGTGCGAGGTGTTTGAATAGCTGGTAGAAAAATTTTTTCCATTGGAATGTACATATAATCATTGTTCCCTGCTAGTAAAAGTAGTATGATGAAGTATAAGCAAAATTAATGGAGTGAGGAATGAAAGATTTTCATTTTGATGCGATTTCAGCATTTGAAAACTATAAAATTGAGGAGGCCAAAGATGGCCATGTTTTAGTAACCACAGAGGTCGTCCCCTCTTCTCTAAACTATTATGGAAATGCACACGGAGGTTACTTGTTCACCTTGTGCGATCAGATAAGTGGTTTGGTTGTCATTTCACAAGGAGCTGACGCTGTGACCTTGCAATCTTCTATCAATTATCTAAAAGCGGCCAAACTAGGCGATACTCTGAGCATTGAGGGGAACTGTATCCATGCAGGCCGGACAACTAGAGTGGTGGATGTGGATATTGTCAACCAAGATGGAAAGAATGTCTGCAAGGGGACCTTTACCATGTTTGTCACTGGCGAAAGGGGCGAAAATGCACAAGTTAGAATATAAACATTATCTTTTTGACTTTTACGGAACACTAGTAGATATCCGGACTGACGAAGATGATCCGACTTTATGGTTGTATCTTTCCCGCATCTATGCAGCATATGGAGCAGATTATCAGCCAGAAGACTTGAAAAAGAAGTATGGACAATTAGTAGTAGAGCAGGAAAATAAGATAGCTCAAGAGAAAAGCGTTGCCTATCCAGAGGTTGATTTGGTGGCGGTTTTCATTCAGCTTTTGCAGGAAGCTCCAACTAAGCATGAAACCCAGACTCCGCTTCCTGATTTGCAGGCTTGGGGAGAGCAGCTGGCCGTGACTTTTCGGAGTTTGTCCCGTCGTCAGCTCCATGCCTATCCGAATACCCTCAAAGTTTTAAAGGCCATTAAGGACCAGGGTGGCGATATTATATTGCTATCCAATGCTCAAAGGGCTTTTACAATGCCAGAAATTGAATTGACGGGTTGTGCTCCCTATCTGGATAAAATTTATATTTCTTCTGACTATCAGATCAAAAAACCGCAAGCAGAATGGCTAGAGCTTGTGTTGGAAGAGAATCAGCTCAATCCAGAAGATACGGTGATGGTTGGCAATGATTTTTCTACGGATATGGCTATTGCTCAAGCTGTTGGGATTGATGGAGTCTTGCTGAACACATTCCCATACTCGGATGCAGAGATAAACAAGCTCAATAAAATGCAGGCCAGAGTCATTACAGATATAGAAGAACTGCTGGAAAATAGGAAGTAAAGGATGTCGCGAGGTCTTTGAATGGTTTATTCACAGCCAAAACTGTGGATAACTTAGAGAAACATTACGATTTGATGAAAAATTGTGGATAACCTTTATTAATTTGCTTGCTTATGATATAATAGCCCATATAAATAAAAATAGAAGAGGTATGTGAAATGTCACGTAAACCATTTATTGCCGGTAACTGGAAAATGAATAAAAATCCAGAAGAAGCAAAAGCATTCGTTGAAGCAGTTGCATCAAAACTTCCTTCATCAGACCTTGTTGAAGCAGGTATCGCAGCTCCTGCAGTTGATTTGACAACTGTTCTTGCTGCTGCAAAAGGTTCAAACCTTAAAGTTGCTGCTCAAAACTGCTACTTTGAAAATGCAGGTGCTTTCACTGGTGAAACAAGCCCACAAGTTTTGAAAGAAATCGGTACTGACTACGTTGTTATCGGTCACTCAGAACGCCGTGACTACTTCCATGAAACTGACGAAGATATCAACAAAAAAGCTAAAGCAATCTTTGCAAATGGTATGCTTCCAATCATTTGTTGTGGTGAAAGCCTTGAAACTTACGAAGCTGGTAAAGCGGCTGAATTCGTAGGTGCTCAAGTATCTGCTGCTTTGGCTGGATTGACAGCTGAACAAGTTGCTGCATCAGTTATCGCTTATGAGCCAATCTGGGCTATCGGTACTGGTAAATCAGCTTCACAAGACGACGCACAAAAAATGTGTAAGGTTGTTCGTGACGTTGTAGCGGCTGACTTTGGTCAAGAAGTTGCTGATAAAGTTCGCGTTCAATACGGTGGTTCAGTTAAACCTGAAAACGTTGCTTCATACATGGCTTGCCAAGACGTTGATGGTGCCCTTGTTGGTGGAGCGTCACTTGAAGCTGAAAGCTTCCTAGCTCTTCTTGATTTTGTGAAATAAGAATAACAATAAATGGCTTGTTGCCTTAAAGGTGGCAAGCTTTTTAAAAGTTTGGAGATAAAAGGTGAAATCAAAGGAACTTATCTATTTAGCCAGTACAGCTATATTGCTAGCAGCAACGGCTAACGTAGTACAGGCAGAAGAAAATGCGCCGACAACCACAGACCCTGAAGTAGCTAAGGCAGAACTTCAAGTAGAAAAAGATCATCAACCTCAGCAGGTAGCCTTACCAGAAGCGGTGTCTACTGACCGTCAAGTCAAACAAGAAAGCTCGGCCGCAAATGCGGAAGCTAGTCCAGTATACAAGGCACCAGAAAATCTGGCACCTGCTGCTAGTCTGGTCAAGGAAAATGTACCAGAAAATAAAGCGAGTGAACAAGCAAAGATAGCTACTAGTGAACAAGCAAAGATAGCTACTTCTGAAGCGATTCAGAATCCAGTAAAGGCTGAGCAGACTTCCCCAGCGATCAGCACCAGTCCTGCATCCAAAAAAGGTAGTACTTCTTTTTATAATGCGGCTTCTTCAGCAGGACAAACAGCGCGTGGCAATTCACAAGCAGAAATCAAGGGCTCTACCTTTGTGGATGTGAGTAGTCATAACGGCCATATCAGCGTAGAAGACTATCGCCAATTAGCATCCAAAGGTGTTGGCGGTGTCGTTGTCAAACTGACAGAAGGAACCCACTATACTAATCCTTATGCTGAGTCTCAGGTTCGAAATGCGCAAGCAGCTGGTTTGCAAGTATCAACCTATGCTTTCTCGCATTATACAAATGATGCAGAAGCGAGAGCAGAAGCCCGTTACTATGCTGCTTTTGCTAATAAACTGTCCTTGCCTAAAAATACAGTCATGGTCAATGACATGGAAGATCCTAAAATGCAAACGGGGATCAACCAGCATACTCAGGCTTGGGCGGATGAAATGCGCAAGCAGGGATATGCAAATCTGATGTATTACACAAGTGCTAGCTGGGTTGACCAGAACAACCTACGCCACAAAGGTTCAATCAATACATCTCTCTTTGGCCTTGATAATTTTTGGATTGCTCAGTATCCAGCACCGAAGCTAAGTGCAAATGATGCTAAAAATTTGAAGTACAATAGCAGAGCAGGAGCTTGGCAATTTACTTCTCAAGCGCAGCTGCTTTCTGGTAAGCATGTTTTCGATCAAAGTATTGACTACTCTGGTAGATTTACAGCTAGAGCTACTTTGGTCAAACAACCGCTGACAGGTAAGATTAGTATTCAAAATAATAATCCAAAAACTGGCACATTTGATGTCGTTGTTTCCGAAGTTTCCGCACCATATGGAGTTCAGGAAGTTAAACTTCCGACTTGGTCCAGTGAGCGTGGGCAAGATGATATTGTTTGGTACACTGCAACGAAGCAAGCCAACGGAACTTATAAGCTGACAGTTAATGCTGCCAACCATAAAGGTTCTACGGGCGAATACAATGTTCATTTGTATTACGTTCAAGGTGACGGAAAGTTGGTAAACGTCGGTGGTACAACGACTAAGGTTTCAGTTGCTAAACCAGAAGGCAAGCTGACTATTGCCAACAACAATCCTAAGACTGGTACATTCGATGTGATCGTGTCTGATGTCTCTAGCCCACAAGGGGTTCGTGAAGTCTTACTTCCAACTTGGTCACATGAGCAAGGTCAGGATGACATCATCTGGCACAAGGCACAGAAACAGTCAGACGGTACATATAAATTCACAGTTCGTTCTAGCGAGCATAAGAACTCTGTCGGCGACTACAGTGTCCACTTGTACTACGTTCAAGGTGATGGTAAGTTAGTCGGCGTTGGTGGTACAACGACTAAGGTTTCGGTTGCTAAACCAGAAGGCAAGCTGACTATTGCTAACAACGATCCAAAGACCGGTACATTCGATGTGATCGTGTCCGAGGTTTCTAGTCCGCAAGGCGTTCGTGAAGTCTTGCTTCCGACTTGGTCAAATGAACAAGGTCAGGATGATTTGATTTGGCACAAGGCACAGAAACAGTCAGACGGTACATATAAATTCACCGTCCGTTCCAGCGAGCATAAGAATTCTGTAGGCGACTACAGTGTCCACTTGTACTATATCCAAAACGACGGCAAGATGGTCGGCGTTGGTGGTACAACGACTAAGGTTTCGGTTGCTAAACCAGAAGGCAAGCTGACTATTGCTAACAACGATCCAAAGACCGGTACATTCGATGTGATCGTGTCCGAGGTTTCTAGTCCGCAAGGTGTTCGTGAAGTCTTGCTTCCGACTTGGTCAAATGAACAAGGTCAGGATGATTTGATTTGGCACAAGGCACAGAAACAGTCAGACGGTACTTATAAATTTACTGTCCGTTCCAGCGATCACAAAAATTCTGTAGGCGACTACAGTGTCCACTTGTACTATATCCAAAACGACGGCAAGATGGTTGGTGTTGGCGGTACAACGACTAAAGTCACTCGAGCTTCAGTTGTTAAGCCAGAAGGCAAGTTAACTATTGCCAATAACGATCCTAAGGCTGGTACATTCGATGTGATCGTGTCAGAAGTTTCTAGCCCACAAGGGGTTCGTGAAGTCTTGCTTCCAACTTGGTCAAATGAGAATGGTCAGGATGACATCATCTGGCACAAGGCACAAAGACAGTCAGACGGTACATATAAATTCACCGTCCATTCTAGCGAGCATAAGAATTCTGTCGGCGACTACAGTGTTCACTTGTATTATGTCCAAAACGATGGCAAGATGGTCGGTGTCGGTGGCACGACGACCAAGGTTTCAGTTGCTAAACCAGAAGGTAAACTGACTATTGCCAACAACAATCCCAAGATCGGTACATTCGATGTGATCGTGTCCGAGGTTTCTAGCCCACAAGGCGTTCGTGAAGTCTTACTTCCAACTTGGTCAAATGATCAAGGTCAGGATGACATCATTTGGCACAAGGCGCAGAAACAGTCAGACGGTACTTATAAATTCACGGTTCATGCTAGTGAGCACAAGAATTCTGTCGGCGACTACAGTGTCCACTTGTACTATGTCCAAAATGACGGCAAGATGGTCGGTGTCGGTGGCACGACGACTAAGGTTTCGGTTGCTAAACCAGAAGGCAAGCTGACTATTGCTAACAACAATCCAAAGACCAGTACATTCGATGTGATTGTGTCCGAGGTTTCCAGCCCGCAAGGCCTTCGTGAAGTCTTGCTTCCGACTTGGTCAAATGAGAATGGTCAAGATGACATCATCTGGCACAAGGCACAGAAACAGTCAGACGGTACTTATAAATTTACTGTCCGTTCCAGCGATCATAAAAATTCTGTTGGCGACTACAGTGTCCACTTGTACTATGTCCAAAACGACGGTAAGATGGTCGGTGTTGGTGGCACAACAACTAAGGTTTCCATTGCGACAGGGGAGAAACCACAGGGAAAAATCAGTATTCAAAATAAAAACAATGAAACTGGTGAATTTGATATCGTCGTTTCTGGTGTTGTAGCTCCAGAAGGTGTCAAAACTGTCTATTTGCCAACTTGGTCCAGTCAAAATGGACAAGATGATATTCAATGGTATACGGCGGAACGCCAAGCTGATGGTACTTATCGCAAGCATGTTTATGCAAGAGACCATAAAAATAGCCAAGGCGAGTACAATGTTCACCTATATTACTTGAACAATCGCAATCAGCTGCAAGGAGCTGGTGGAGAGAAGACCACGGTTTCTATCAAATATCCTCAATCGCCTAGCAATCAGCGTGATCGTGTTCTTGCAGCAGCAGCAGCGATGGTTGGCGTCAAGGGAGGCAGTGCTGAGCACCACCGTTTGGTCAATGACTATAATAGCGTTAGACCGCTACCAGTCGGTTATGCTGTAAAGAATTCAGATGACTGGTGCGACATTTTCACAACAGTTATTTTCCAAAGAGAAGGCCTGAGCGATCTCATCGGTCGCGAATGTGGTGTTGAGCGCCATATTCATATCTTTAAACGTCTAGGTATCTGGAATGAAGATGGTAATTCTACACCTAAAGCGGGCGATATTATCACCTTTAACTGGGATAAAGATACCCAGCAAAATGATGGCTGGGCTGATCATATCGGTATTGTCGAAAAAGTTGAAAATGGTATCATTCATACGATTGAAGGTAACAGTAACGACGAAGTTAAACGTAATACTTATCGTATTGGTCATGGAAATATCCGTGGTTTCGCGTCACCTCGTTATAGATAAACACAAAAAAACCAAGGGAAACCTTGGTTTTTTAACGTCTTAGCATTTTCTTTATGAGCTGAAGCAGCTTAAACTTGAGTGGGTTAGGATAATAACGGAAAGTCCCGATTTTTCGGACGATGAAGCCGTTGAAGTTCTGTTTGAAGCGCAGAACACCGTCAGAACCGTCGAAAATTCCCATAATACCGAGGAAATTATAAAATGGAATGCCTCTCTTGATGCTTTCGGTCATAACGTATTCCTGCAGCAGGGCTGGAGCGTAGAATTTATTAAACTCAGGATAGGAGCCGCTGAAGAGATAGGTTGCTTCCTGGGGGGTGTAGATAAAGAGGCTGGCAGCCAGGATCTGGTCTTGGTCGCCGTACTTGTCAATCAGCTCTTGGGCCTCTGCTTTGCGGGTTTCAAAGCTATCAAACTGGCTGGAAAGCTCTCGCAGCTGGTTTTGCTTCTTTTCAGATTGAGGATTTTTTTCCAAGTCAGCCTGCAGTTTCTGAATTTTCTGGCCCAGTTTCTCTTGGTCTTTTTGTAAGTTCTGAAGATAATCCTTGAAGTTAAGGCTGGCTACCATAAAGTCCGCCTGCTGACCAAAGCTATCATAAAAATCTTGATAGTAGTCTAATGGCTTGTCATCATATTCCCGCCGATCAGAAGTGGCAGCTGTGATGTCTTTGAAAACGCTAAGTTGGTCACGTTCTAGTCTTTTTAGCTTGATACCAAAGGTATTAGCCTTTTTGACTGTCGCCTTACCGTTTTTACTGAAGGACTTGAGCAAGTCTTTCTTCGTCAGACCAGCTAAGTTTTTGACATAATGCCAATCAGGCTCCCCGCCTGGATAGCCTGTCTGTAAGCCGTCAAAGTCAAAGCCCAAATCAGTCAGTTGCTGGATAAGCTCGACTTTTTCATCAGATGTGGGCTGGCCATTGCTGTCAAAGGTCTGATAAGTCTCGTAGGGCTTGATGATGAGCTCCAGGGCGCCTTCTTTTTTAGTGTAAGCCTGCAAAGCTTGATAGAAGGGAGTCAGGTATTGAGCATCGGTAGAAACAGGGCCGCAGTTGATTTCCATATGGAGGCCGCCAGTCATCGGCATACTGTAAAGGACAGCAGACACCACGACCTGTCCCTGCGGGTCGGTGTAGCCGACATACTGGGTACTGAAGCCCCGCTTACTCAGCAGCTCTGCCATTTCCACGGTCTGCATAAAAGAGCGTTGGGAGCTAGCTGAGGTATGCTGGATGAATTCTTCTTGGTTGAGAAGTTTAAAGGTCATAGGCTTCCTTTCTGTTAATGCTTGCTGCGCAGTTTCTTTCTGAAGGTGTAAGCGAAATTGGAAAGATGGTAGAGGGGATTGGTCGGAAGGTTAAACTCACCAGCAAATTCCTCAATGGTCGGATTGAACTTGGATTTAAAGCTATAGAGACCACCCTTGAGGTCGTTTTCGATTCCGCCCATATTTTGCCAATCAGCTCCGCGCTCAAAAGCATGTTTGGCTGTTTCGTACCAAGTGATGATGGCTGGCTGGTAACGGCGGTACTCCTCGTCCATCCCGGCATAGATATTTTCAGAGGTTTTGCCGTATTCCAAGACCAGTGTGCCAGACAGGGAAACGACAGCAGCCCCTTGGCTGATTTTGTCCTGCAGAAAGTCAATCTCTTCTTGGAGGCGTTTCTGTTCTTGCTGGTTATTCTCAATCTTGCCGGGCTTGGTTTTCTCGGTAAATTTCTCTGCTTCCTTGAGTGTCTTGGTCAGCTGAGTCTGCAAGTCTTCCAAGCGTGCCTTTAGATCAATGCTAGACAAGGTGATGTAGGAGTGCTCAGGATAAGTATCCAATAGTTTTTGGTAATAGTCTTTGCCACGCAGGTGGATGTTTTTTCTATTTTCCGTTTTCTTCATCAGGGCTGAAAAGTCATCCAATAGTTCTGCTCCGCCAAATTGGATTTGAATGCCTTTGTTACGGGCTGTACGAATGGCTTGGCGAGTACTCTTAGAAAGCAGCTCCTCGCTGAAATCTTCTTTATGTATATTGGCCTGCAAGCGAGGCTGGATGGTTTCGTCCAGAGACTCAGTCCGTCCAACCCAGACAGCTCCTGCTTCCTGTAACTGTTGAATCAGCTCAACCGTCTCGGCTTTGTCTTGCAATTCGCCACCCATCTTGCTTTCTGCCAGAAAGAGGCTAGGGTCAAATTTGACAAAAAGAGCTTTTTTCTCCTTGGCAAATTTCTTGAGCGACGCCAAAACAAAGGTCAGCAGCTCCTTGTCACTATAGTCCATGATAGGACCGCGCGGGATATAAAGCATGGTCATCCCCAAGGGCAGTGGTTTGATCAGGACACTGGCTGCAGCAACCAAGTGGCCATCTTTGTAGAAGCCCAAGCGCTCATTTCCCCAGTTGTCCTTGATTTGAGCCCAGGCTGCACTCTGAAGGAGATTGGCCTGCGGATGAGCTGTGACAAAATCATCGTGTTCCTGAGCTGAAATTCCAATTTTGTAGCTAAACATTATTTTAAAACCCACTCTCTAATAGCGTGTGCTACGCCAGATTCTTCGTTCGACTTGGTGATGTATTTGGCGATTTTCTTGAGTTCCTCTCTGCCGTTTTCCATGACAACAGGAGAGCCGACTGCTTCTAGCATGGCGCGGTCGTTTTCTTCATCACCGATAGCCATGGTCTGCTCCTTGCTCAAGCCAAGTTTTTCAGCTAGATGGAGGATAGCAGCTCCTTTATTGACAGTTTTTTTGACAATTTCTAGATAGAAGGGAGCGGATTTAACCAGTGTATATTTTTCGGCCAATTCCGGTGGCAGCTTAGCAATGGCCGCATCCAGAATTTCTGGTTCATCAATATACATGCACTTAACGATTTCTTTATTGGCCATTTCTTCAGGTGTGCGGTAGAAGATAGGCATGCTGACCAGATTGGACTCGTAAACAGTGTACTTGCCGATGTTGCGATTGGCTGTATAAATGCCGTCCTTGGTGATGGCATGCATGTGGACACCTAATTTTCGCCCGAGCAGTTCGATATCCAGATAGTCGTCATAGGTCAGTGTTTCTTTGATTAATTCTTGACCTGTGACCGTATCCTGCACCAGTCCGCCGTTGAAGGTCACGACATAGTTGTCTGGCTGGTTGAGCTCTAGCTCCTCTAGGAGTTTTTGAACTCCTGCAATAGGACGGCCGGTTGCAATAACGATTTTGACACCAGCAGCCTTGGCATCCTGAACAGCGCTGAAGACTTCAGGCGTGATTTCTTTTTGGTTGTTTAAGAGAGTACCGTCAATGTCAACGGCAACTAATTTGATAGACATATTTATTCTCCGTAGGTAAATTGGTCGTTTTTGATATAGTGCATAAAGGTCTGGTTCTTCTCACTGAACAGTCCTGTATCTGCCAGCATTTCCTTGGGGAAGTAGAAGCGATTATCGCCCTGTCTGGTCCCTGCTAGCGAGTGGACGATAGGAGACAGGCTGGACAGTTCTGCTAAGCTGCCATCTTTTTGCAGGATTTCTATCTGGGTCCGGGGTTTTTCAACGTCAGGCCGGTAGAAATCATAAGGCAAATCAAAATTACGATGGATAGCAGTATAGTAATCAGGGTCAAAACCAACCTGTCCAACTAGGTCTCGCATGATATCCAAATGCCCTTCGTTTTCCTGAGAGAAGACGATAGACTTAAAGACCTTGCGGTTGATAAAACGCTGAGCTAAGTCAGATAAAATCTTGTCTGGACTAGTCATCCAAACTTGGAAATAGGTATTCATGACACCATCATCCAAGGCCAGATAATCCTGCAGGGTCACCCTGTTTTCAAAGAATGGAATGAGGTTGGGTGATGACAGGGCAAAATAATCCTTCTGGGCCGGATAGAGAAACTTGGCCCGCTTGAGCAGATTTTGCAGCAAAACTTCCATAGCCCTGCTGGCCGGGTGGAAATAAACCTGCATGTACATCTGGTAGCGGCTGACAACGTAATCTTCTACCGCATGCATGCCATTGCGCTTGAAGGCGATGCCATTTTCTACTGGACAAATCACTCGTAAAATTCTGGTTAAGTCAAATTGCCCATAGGAAGCACCAGTAAAGAAGGAATCCCGCAAGAGATAATCCATCCGATCCACATCAATTTGGCTGGAAATCAGCTGGACCACCTGCTTATTGGGATAGGTATGGTTAATAACACTAGCTACCTTTTCTGGAAAATCTGGCGAAACCTGCACCAAGGCCTGATGAATCTCTGTTTCAGGACTGGTGATGATTTGCCGCGTAATGTCCTCATGATCGGTATCAAAGAGGCGCTCAAAAGTATGTGAATAAGCGCCATGTCCCAAGTCATGCAGAAGAGCAGCCGTCATGGTCAGCAGACTTTCGTGACTATCCCAGACATCGCTATATTTTTCATTGAAAATCTTGGTGATGCGCCGGGCAATCTCGTAAGCACCCAGGCAATGCGAAAAACGGCTGTGCTCCCCGCCGTGAAAAGTATAGCCAGAAGTACCCAGCTGTTTGATGCGGCGCAGCCGTTGAAATTCTTTGGTATTGATTAAATCATAAATGACCTGATGATCCACATGCACATAATTATGGACGGGATCTCGAAATACTTTTTCAATCATAGTCCTATTATATCATAAATGCTCAGTGGACGAAATTCAAAGCCTGAAGTAGAAAGGAAGAATTCTCAAGAAATTTTTGGTAAAATAGAGGAAAGAAACAAGGAATGTGAGAAAATCATGAAAATTAGAATGAGAAATCAAATCAAGTTAGATGAGCAAATGGAGTTGATTGACCAGGTCTATGATGTAGAATGGACACGAAAAGGGGACTATCACTATTTAGTTTATCAGAGTGAGGAGCAGGAAAAGGTTGTTCTCAAGTTTAATGGGGATAAGCTGACTATGACCCGCTTTTCTGAGCCGAAAACCATTCTTCATTTTATCAAGAATGGTCAGCATTTAGTTTCTATCCCGACTCCGCTGGGGGTTCAACAGTTTGTGACGGATACTCAGCACTATCACTTAGATGCAGAAAATCAGGCTTTGGAACTTCACTATGATTTGAAAAGAGCCAACGACGATCAGATTTTTGCTTCCTATCAGATGAAAATCGAATGGAAGGAAGAAAAGATTGAAAAATAACAGCTTTGCCTTGAAAAATACAAAAATTTTGGTATAATAAATACACTCAAGGGAGTAGCTAACGGTTTTACCGTTACAAGGTCGTCAATACGAAAGAAATTTCCGGCCTTGTATGAAATAGCGAGACTTGTTAATCAACAGGTCTCTTTTTTGTTTATTTTTAAAGAGGCCCATCAAAAGGAGGAGACATTTTGTCAAAAGAACAAAAGCGCCAAGCTTTTTATACGCAAAGTCCTGAGGAAGTTTTGCAAGCAATGGAAGCTTCCGAACAAGGATTGACCAGCCAAGAAGCAACCAAGCGTTTAGCTGATTATGGCCGTAATGAATTGGAAGAAGGAGAGAAAAAGACTCTCTTGATGAAATTTATTGAGCAGTTCAAGGATTTGATGATTATCATCTTGTTGGTAGCGGCTATCTTGTCTGTTGTGACGTCAGGTGGTGAGGATATTGCGGATGCTGTGATTATCTTAGCTGTTGTCATCATCAATGCTATCTTTGGTGTCTACCAAGAAGGTAAGGCTGAAGAAGCCATTGCGGCTCTCAAATCTATGTCCAGTCCAGCTGCGCGTGTCCTGCGTGATGGCCATGTCACAGAGGTTGATTCTAAGGATTTGGTGCCTGGCGATATCGTCAGACTGGAAGCCGGTGATGTTGTCCCAGCAGATATGCGACTTTTGGAAGCTAATTCCCTGAAAATTGAAGAAGCCGCTCTGACAGGTGAGTCTGTGCCAGTTGAGAAAGATTTGACTGTCTACGTAGCTGCAGATGCTGGTATTGGCGACCGGGTCAATATGGCCTTCCAAAACTCCAATGTCACTTATGGTCGTGGAGTAGGGGTTGTTGTCAATACCGGGATGTACACAGAAGTCGGTCATATCGCAGGCATGTTGCAAGATGCAGATGAGACTGACACACCGCTCAAGCAAAATCTCAATAGCCTGTCTAAGGTTCTGACCTATGCGATCTTGGTGATTGCTGCGGTAACTTTTGTAGTTGGTGTTTTCATTCAAGGAAAAGATCCGCTTGGTGAACTGATGACATCTGTAGCCTTGGCAGTTGCGGCTATTCCAGAAGGTCTGCCAGCTATCGTTACCATCGTTCTAGCTTTGGGAACACAGGTTTTGGCTAAACGGAATTCGATTGTCCGTAAATTGCCAGCAGTAGAAACACTTGGTTCAACTGAAATTATCGCTTCAGATAAGACCGGTACTCTGACCATGAATAAGATGACGGTTGAAAAAGTCTTTTACGACGGAGTCCTGAATGAAGCTGGGCAAGATATTGAACTTGGCTTGGAGCTGCCGCTCTTACGTTCGGTTGTCTTAGCCAATGATACCAAGATTGACCAAGAAGGGAAGCTAATTGGTGACCCAACGGAAACAGCCTTTATCCAGTATGCTTTGGACAAGGGCTATGATGTTAAAGGATTTTTAGAGAAATATCCTCGTGTGGCTGAGCTACCATTTGACTCAGACCGTAAGCTCATGTCTACCGTTCACCCATTACCAGACGGGAAATTCCTCGTGGCAGTCAAGGGAGCTCCTGACCAACTCTTGAAACGTTGTGTTGCGCGTGATAAGGCTGGAGATGTTGCAGCGATTGATGACGCTACTTCACAGTTGATCAAGTTTAATAACTCAGAAATGGCTCACCAAGCTCTGCGTGTCTTGGCTGGTGCTTACAAGATTATTGATGCAGTTCCGACTGACCTGACGTCTGAAAATCTAGAAAATGATTTAATCTTTACTGGTTTAATCGGTATGATTGACCCAGAACGTGCAGAAGCAGCAGAAGCGGTTCGCGTTGCTAAGGAAGCTGGTATCCGTCCGATTATGATTACCGGTGATCATCAAGACACAGCAGAAGCGATTGCTAAGCGCTTGGGAATCATTGAAGCTGGAGATACGGAAGACCATGTTTTGACTGGTGCTGAACTCAATGAACTTTCAGACGAAGAATTTGAAAAAGTGGTTGGCCAATACTCTGTCTATGCCCGAGTTTCTCCTGAGCATAAGGTACGGATTGTCAAAGCTTGGCAAAACCAAGGTAAGGTCGTTGCCATGACAGGTGATGGTGTCAATGACGCACCAGCTTTGAAGACAGCCGATATCGGTATCGGTATGGGAATCACTGGTACAGAGGTTTCTAAGGGAGCATCTGACATGATTCTCGCAGATGATAACTTTGCTACCATCATCGTCGCAGTTGAAGAAGGACGGAAGGTCTTCTCAAACATTCAAAAGACCATCCAGTATCTCCTTTCAGCTAATACAGCTGAAGTGTTGACTATTTTCTTGGCAACCCTCTTTGGATGGGATGTGCTGCAGCCCGTTCATCTGCTTTGGATAAACCTAGTAACGGATACCTTCCCAGCTATCGCCTTGGGGGTTGAACCTGCTGAGCCAGGTGTCATGACTCACAAGCCTCGTGGCCGTAAGTCTAGCTTCTTCTCTGGTGGTGTCATGAGTTCCATCATCTATCAAGGACTGCTGCAAGGTGCTCTGGTGTTAGCAGTTTATGGCTATGCTATTGCTAATCCTGTACATATTGGTGATGTAAAAGCGATCCATGCGGATGCTCTGACAATGGCCTTTGCGACCCTTGGACTTATTCAGCTCTTCCATGCTTACAATGTGAAATCTGTTTATCAATCTATCTTTACAGTTGGACCATTCAAGTCTAAGACCTTTAACTGGTCTATTCTGGTTTCTTTCATTCTACTGGTTTCAACCATTGTGATTGATCCGTTGGAAAAGATTTTCCATGTGACCAAGTTAGATGTGACTCAATGGGCTGTTGTCCTGATCGGCAGTTTCTCTATGATTATCATTGTTGAAATTGTGAAGTTCATCCAACGTAAATTGGGTATGGATAAAAATGCTATTTAACAACAAAAAGCCATCTGCGGATGGCTTTTTTGCGTACAAGGCGGTATAATCAAGTTCAAAGAAAGCAACTCGAAAGGACGGTGAAAGTATGTATCAAAATTTACGAAAGAAGTTGGAAGAAGCTTCTCCTTTGTATTATGAGGAAGAAATCTTATGGTTGCTGGATCATATTGGTCATCCAGAAGCGACAATCCGTGATGAGTTAGTCTTTTCGTCCTTGGCAAGGGGACTTCAGACTGACCTATTTTCAGTTGAACAGTTTCGTTTCTTGGCTCAAGAAGCAGTCAAAAGACAAGGACTTTTTTACAAGAGTGACGAAAATGGTCAAGCCACCTTAACACGTTCCTTCACGGCTTTACTTTATGCTAATCTCTTAAACTGCGATGGTAATCCAGACTCTTCGTATTCTTAGGCTTTATCAGTGCATGAAAGAAAATATTTACTAGATAAGGGGCTAACCTACTTGTCAGTCGAAAGAGACACAAGGGGTTACTCTAGGAAATACGGTTGGGTTCATGCCTTCGCTCATGGAGCAGACTTATTGACAGAAGTGGCTTGTCATCCGGCCTTTCCCTCCAGTAGGATGCCAGAGGTTTTAGAGGTTCTTCATCAAGTTTTTAAAAGAGTTCCAGTCCGTTTCGGAAATGATGAGGACTGGCGCTTAGCCCAGGTGCTCTATCAAGCTGTTTTAAAGGAAAAACTGTCGCAGCATGAATTGAGACTGTGGCTTCAATCACAGAATTTTCCCTTGGAAAGCAAGCAAGACTTCATAGCTTTTTCCAATTTTCGCTCCTGTTTATTAGAAGTCTATGTGCAGTTGGACAGCAAAAAACAGCTCTCAGATGAGCTGAGAACTGCTATTCAACATTTCCATTACTGAACTTCAATTACTATTAAAGCATCTCGCAGTTCGTCTGCCAGGTGTTTTTTCTTATAGTCTCGAAATTCGACTAAATCTTTAACAGCATTATAACGCTTGTGCAGGCGGTACATCTGGGGAATCTGATACTGAGGAAAGTCATTAAAAAAGTTTCGAGTCAGTTCCCATTCACGGATGTAGCCCAGCGGAAGTCGTCGATAACACGGCTTTGGAGCTGACCAGAAACCAGCTCATTTTCGTGGATAAAGGCTGGGAAGTCTTGAAATAATCCTAGCAACCCATGTCATTATATTACTTTTTTAACAATTCCGTAACAAGCAGCTCCCATTCTTGCCTATCTACTAAAAATTGTATAAAATGAAGGTGCTTCATTATCTGATTAGGCAAATGTCTGAAAATGTGTTATAATAAAACGATATATGAAAAGAGGTATTTATGGACATTTCAGAAATTCGTCAAAAGATTGACGCAAATCGTGAAAAATTAGCTTCTTTCAGGGGGTCTCTTTGACTTAGAAGGTCTGGAAGAAGAAATTGCCATCTTAGAAAATAAGATGACAGAACCTGACTTTTGGGACGATAACATTGCAGCCCAGAAGACATCTCAAGAGCTCAATGAACTCAAGCAAACCTATGAAAATTTCCATCAGATGACCGAGCTTTTTGATGAATCGGAAATCTTGCTTGATTTTCTGGCTGAGGACGACTCGGTTCAGGAAGAGCTGGAAGAAAAGTTGACCGAGCTTGAGAAGATGATGACTAGCTATGAGATGACTCTCTTGCTGTCAGAGCCTTATGATAATAACAACGCCATTCTTGAAATTCACCCAGGTTCTGGTGGAACAGAGGCTCAGGATTGGGGCGATATGCTGCTGCGAATGTACACGCGCTTCGGCAATGCCAAGGGCTTCAAAGTAGAAGTCTTGGACTATCAGGCTGGTGATGAGGCTGGGATTAAGTCAGTAACCCTTTCATTTGAAGGGCCGCATGCTTATGGTCTACTCAAGTCAGAGATGGGCGTTCATCGCTTGGTTCGGATTTCGCCATTTGATTCAGCGAAACGTCGTCATACTTCCTTTACCTCAGTAGAGGTTATGCCAGAGTTGGACGATACTATTGAAGTAGAAGTCCGTGATGATGACATTAAGATGGATACTTTCCGTTCAGGCGGAGCCGGCGGACAAAACGTCAATAAGGTATCAACTGGTGTGCGATTGACCCATATTCCGACAGGAATTGTCGTACAGTCTACCGTTGACCGGACCCAGTATGGCAACCGTGACCGGGCTATGAAAATGCTGCAGGCTAAGCTCTATCAGTTGGAGCAAGAGAAAAAAGCAGCAGAAGTCGACTCGCTTAAGGGAGATAAGAAAGAAATCTCTTGGGGCAGTCAGATTCGTTCTTATGTCTTTACTCCATACACAATGGTCAAAGACCATCGAACCAGCTATGAGGTAGCTCAGGTGGATAAGGTTATGGACGGAGATTTAGACGGCTTTATTGATGCCTATTTAAAATGGAGACTCAACTAAAAACAGAGTGAAATCGCTAGATAAAAACTCTGATGAAAGGAATTGTACTAATTCATGTCAATGATTGAAATGAAAGACGTTGTTAAAAAGTATGACAACGGGACAACTGCTCTACGTGGTGTATCTATACGTATCGAACCAGGTGAATTTGCCTATATTGTAGGTCCATCAGGAGCAGGAAAATCAACCTTTATTCGACTCCTCTATCGTGAAATTAAAATCGATAAAGGAAACCTCGCTGTAGCAGGGTTTAACTTGGGGAAAATCAAGAAACGGGATATCCCAATGCTGCGCCGTAGAGTTGGTGTGGTTTTCCAAGACTATAAATTACTTCCTAAAAAGACCGTTTATGAGAATATTGCCTATGCTATGGAAGTTATCGGTGAGCGTCGTAGAAATATCAAGAAACGCGTCATGGAAGTTTTGGATCTGGTTGGCCTTAAGCACAAGGTTCGCTCCTTCCCGAATGAGTTATCAGGGGGAGAACAGCAGCGGATTGCGATTGCGCGTGCCATTGTTAACAACCCTCAGGTCTTGATTGCTGACGAGCCGACTGGTAACTTGGATCCAGATAATTCATGGGAAATCATGAATTTGCTGGAGCGCATTAACTTGCAAGGAACTACAGTCCTGATGGCGACTCACAATAGCCAGATTGTAAATACTCTGCGTCACCGCGTTATTGCTATTGAAAATGGCCGTGTGGTACGTGATGAAGCGGAAGGAGAATACGGATACGATGATTAGAAGGTTTTTCCGTCATTTGATTGAATCGCTTAAGAGCCTTAAGCGGAATGGTTGGATGACAGTCGCAGCTGTGAGTTCAGTTACGATTACTCTCAGTTTAGTTGCTATCTTTGCCTCTGTTATTTTAAATACCGCAAAGCTAGCGTCTGATATTTCAAACAACGTTCGTATTGTTGTCTATATGCGTAAAGACATCGCTGACAACAGCAAAACAATCGTTAAAGAAGGTCAGACCGTTAAAAATAATGATTACCATAAGATTTATGACGCCCTAACTTCGATGGATCATGTCTCAAAGGTTACTTATTCAAGTAAAGAAGAACAGTATGAAAAGCTGACAGAGACAATGGGAAGTGAATGGAAGGTCTTTGAGGGAGATTCAAACCCACTTTATGATGCTTACATTGTCGACACGACAGAGCATAAATACGTAGATTCTGTTGCGGCAGAAGCCAAGAAGCTGGAAGGCGTTTCGGAAGTGCAGGATGGTGGAGCTAATACGCAAAAACTGTTTGCCTTATCTGATTTTATCCGAGTATGGGGACTGGTAGGGGCAGGCTTGCTCATCTTTATTGCAGTCTTCCTGATTTCCAATACGATTCGGATTACTATTATTTCACGGAGTCGTGAGATTCAGATTATGCGCTTAGTGGGTGCAAAAAATAGCTATATCCGCGGTCCCTTCCTATTTGAAGGCGCTTGGATCGGTTTGCTAGGTTCAGTTTTGCCAGTAGTTTTAGTTTATTTTGGTTATAATATGGCCTATCAAACCATGAATAAAAATCTCGTTGCGCAAAATCTTTCCATGATTGAGCCAAACCTGTTTGTCCCTGCTATGATTGGGGCTGTATCAGTCTTGGGAATCTTTATCGGTTCACTTGGTTCATCCATTTCTATGAGACGCTTCTTGAAGATTTAATAAAAAAACAGCCTACAAAGGCTGTTCGGATTGAAAACAAACATCATTTGGTGTTTGTTTTTTTATTGCATTAAAAATATAAATTATTGTTATCGCCTTGTTTTCGATAGGCCGAGGCTGATTATAATGAGGGTAAAAAAGAATGCAGACAGGAGGCCTTTTGTGGTACTGTTTAGAAAAGGCTTGTCAAAAACATAAAAATTATAAGCAGAAAAACCTAATCCAAGGAGAGTTATCATAGCTGAAATAGCCAGCAGAATTAACAAAATTTTTCTTTTATCCATCATGAAGACCATCCTTTGTTTTCTATGAACTAAGTATATCATAATAAGCAAAAAGCGAAAAGACATGGGAGTCATAGAGGCAATTTCCTGACTTTTCATTCTAATTTCATCTGCAGATGTAGAAATAGTTATTTACTAGATAAAAAAATGAGGCAGTCTTGATTTCTGCCTCGTTATTAGTTTATTAGAAAAATGGATTGAAATTCTTTTCGTGACCAATCGTTGTGTCATTTCCATGGCCGGGATAGACACGATAGTCTTTGGGCAAGACAAATAACTCTTCGCGGATGCCAGCAAGGAGCTGGTCCATATTACCAGTCGGTAGATCTGTTCTGCCGATGGTCTCACGGAAGAGGGCATCACCAGTCAGGACGACCTGCTCTTCTGGGAAAATAATGGAAACTCCTCCAATAGAATGACCAGGTGTCTGCACAGCATAGAAATGAAAGTCGTCTAGTTGGTAGTCTTGGTGATAGGCGAAATAATGTTCGGCAGGTCTGAGAATGACGTCTTCTAAATCTGAATGGCGGTCAAGACCAGATAGATTATCTGTCGGAGTATAGAGCCAGCTTGCTTCGCTCTCAGCTACATAGACGGGTGGATTGGCAAAGTTATCTCGGACCTTATCCAGACTCATGATATGATCGTAATGCGTATGAGTCAGCAAAATAGCAGTGATGGGCTTAGCGATTTCTTCTAGCTTGCATTGGATTTTTCGCCAGTCGCTGCCGGGATCAACTACGATGACATGACGGTCATTTTCAAGGATATAAGTATTTTCAAAAGCGATGAGATTGACAATTTTGTGAACTTTCATTGGGCTTCCTCTGCGTATGTTTTCTCAATAAAGAGTGTAACAAAAAAGCAGAAATTTTGCACAAAATTAATTTTGGGGCTCAGCTTATTTTCAGATGTCTCAGGCTAGCATTTGTGATATAATCATAGCAGTATGACACAATCGAACTATAAATATGCTGTCATCGACTTGGAGGCTACAAGTGCGAACAGCAATGCAAAAATTATTCAAATCGGCATTGTCATCATTGAAAACGGGGTGATTTGCCAAACGTATGAAACAGATGTGAATCCGCATGAGGATCTGGATGAGCATATTAAACAGCTGACAGGATTGGATGATCAGCGCTTGCGTCAAGCTCCGGATTTCTCACAGGTTGCCCGTGAAGTTTACGAGCTGATTGAGGATGCGATTTTTGTCGCCCATAATGTCAAGTTTGATGCCAATCTTTTGGCGGAAGCTCTCTTTTGGGAAGGCTTTGACCTGCTGACTCCAAGAGTAGATACGGTGGAACTAGCTCAGGTTTTTTACCCGACCTTTGATAAATATGCCTTGGGAAATCTGTGCGAGCTTTTGGAAATTCCTCTGGAAAATGCTCACACAGCTTTGGCAGATGCTCAGGCGACAGCTCAGCTATTTCTAAAAATCCAGGAAAAGATGGCAGGACTGCCAAAGGCTTTGCTAGAGAAGGTTCTGGAATTTTCTGATAGTCTCATCTATGAGTCACGGCTAGCGATCGAAGAGATTTTTCAGTCGATGCTAGACTATTCTGGTCAGGCTTTGCAGGAGACGCATGACATCTTTTTGAAAAGGCCGAAAATCTTGCCGCCTGAGAAGAAACTTTCACAGGACTTTCTGACCAACCTTTATCTGCTGGGGCTGGACGAGCGCCCTGACCAGCTGAGATTTGCGCAATATGTGACTGAGGCGCTTAGTCAGACTGCGGCTAGCTTTTTGGAGGCTCAGACAGGGCTTGGCAAGACTTTTGGCTATTTATTACCTATTTTGGCTCATGGTCAGGAAAGGGTCTTGGTGACCGTTCCGACGAAGATTTTACAAGACCAGCTGATGCAAAAGGAAGGTCGGCTTTTGGAAGAGGTCTTTCATATCTCCTTCCATAATCTCAAAAGTCCCGAAAATTATCTGAAATTAGATCATTTTTATCAAAGTCTATCGGTTTTGGATGATAATCGACTTGTTAATCGTTGCAAAATGCAGCTTTTGGTTTGGCTGACAGAGACGGAGACGGGTGATTTAAATGAAATCGGTCAGGCTTATCGTTTCGAGTCTTACTTTAGCCAGATACGCCATGATGGGAAATTAAGTAAACATTCGCTCTTTTATGAAGAGGATTTTTGGCGTCTGGGGCAGGTCAAGGCAGCTAGCAGTCGTGTCGTGATTACCAATCATGCTTATCTTTTGACGCGCCTTGAAGATGACCAGTCTTTGCTGGACAATCGGATGCTGGTGGTGGACGAGGCTCAGAAAATGTTTTTTGCCTTGGAAAGTTTTTCGCAGGCCAGTATCAATTTGACCAAGCAATTGCAAACTATCAGCCAAGCTATGCAGACAGAAAAACGGATTTTACAAGAAAGACTCTTGCAAAGCATCCAATTTGAACTGGCAGATGCTGCTGAAAAGCAGCGGGGTAAGACCAGTGAATTGGATTCCAAGAAGATAGCCAAGCTGCGTCAGGATGTGTCTGAGCTGGATGAGAGCTTATTGCCAGAGCTCAGGGAATTGTTTTCAACCAAGTACCAATACTACTGGCTAACGGAAGAACAATTTGCAGATCATCGGGTGACAAGGCTTCATGCTGGGCGCTCAGAACTCATGAGATTTAAGGATTTCCTGCCTGATACCGTCAAGGTTATCTTAGTCTCCTCTACTTTGGAGATTAGTTCCAAGGTAAATTTGCCTCAATTACTAGGTTTTGAGGATTATCATTTTTATAAACTTCCTCAGCAAAAGAAGCCCCTGCAGAAACTTTTCTTAGATCTGGATTTTCCAGATGTGGTGGATTTATCAACGCAGGAATATGCTGAGAGGATTGTCGCAAGTTTGGAGAGCTTAGCTCCACTAAATCTGCCGATGGTGGTTCTATTTACCTCCAAGGATTTATTGCTGGTCACTTCAGACCAGCTGACCTTGCCACATTTGGCCCAGTATAAGAACGGCGAGCCAGCCAATATCAAGCGGCGCTTTGACAAGGGAGAGGCGCCCATCTTGCTAGGAGCAGGCAGTTTCTGGGAAGGAGCGGATTTTGCTCAGCAAGAGCGAATCATTCAGCTCATCACGAGGATTCCTTTTGATAATCCCAAAGATTTCTTTGTGCAAAAAATCAATCATCATCTGAAGGCAGAAGGCAAAAATCCTTTTTACGATTATCAGTTGCCGTCGGCTATTTTACGATTGAAGCAGGCCATGGGGCGAACCCGTCGCAATGAACATCAGAAGTCGGCGGTTATTCTTCTGGACAATCGTATTTCAACTAAGCGCTACGGTCGGCAAATCCAGCAAAATCTAAATCAGCTGGCATCTCTAGAAATGCTGTCGCAGCAGGATATTGTAAAGGAATTAAAAGAATTTTTCGACTAAAACTGCTTGAAAACAGTCAATTTTATCTGGCTGTTTTTCTAAATGATTGCAAATTTTCTAGGCTACTGATGCCAAAAATCTGCTATAATGAAAAGAATAGGAAGAAGGTTATGACGTGAAAAAGAATCTACCAGGAATTGCTCTATCGTTTGCGATAGCAGCTATTTCCATTTGTTTAGGAAATTGGTTTCCGCTGATTGGATCCAGTGTGTTTGCCATCGTTTTAGGAATTTTGCTCAGTAATTTATGGAAACTTCCAGATGCTTTTCAGCCGGGCTTGACCTATGCAGGAAAGAAACTACTTCAATATTCTATTATCTTTTTAGGTTTTTCCATGTCTATCGGCAAGGTCTCTGCAACGGGCTTGTCCTCTCTGAAGATTAGTATTTTAACTATTTTAATTGCTTTCTTGGCGGCCTATGCAGCTGGGAAGTTCTTCAAGATGAGACGTGTTTTAACCATTTTGATTGGCTTTGGAACGGCAATCTGTGGTGGTTCAGCTATTGCAGCAGCTTCGCCTATTTTAGAAGCAGAAGAAGAGGAGATTGCTCTTTCCATTTCAACCATCTTCTTTTTCAATATTTTAGCTGTTTTTATCTTTCCTTTTTTAGGGCATCTCATGCAAATGTCCGATGGATATTTTGGAACTTGGGCAGGAACGGCTATCAATGATACTTCGTCAGTCGTTGCGGCAGGTTATACTTACAGTCAAGCGGCGGGAGATTTGGCAACCATTGTCAAACTGAGCCGAGCCTTGATGATTGTACCCGCCTGTCTCATCTTTGCAGGTTATCGATATGTCCGAGATAAGCGGTCAGCTCAAAAAGTAGACTTGAAGAAAATTTTTCCTTGGTTTATTTTGTGGTTTGTCTTGGCTTCTGTAGTGAGTAGTTTGGGAATTTTCCCATCAAATCTAGTTCCTTACACGAAGCTGTTGTCCCAATGGCTGATGGCTATGGCCTTAGCCGGAATTGGAGCCAAGGTTTCATTCAAACAGTTCAAGGAAGCTGGAGCGGGACCATTATTAACCGGAGCTTTTGCTTGGTTCTGCGTCGCAGTTTCTAGCTTGATTATCCAATATTTTTTGTAAGAAAGGAAAATTATGCCTTCACAGCAAAGAACATTTGAGTCTCGGATTGATTACAGCTTGCTTTTACCTGTCTTGCTCTTACTATCAATCGGAGTTACGGCTATTTATATAGCGGTTAGCCATGATTATCCAAATAATGTCTTGCAGATTGTTGGTCAGCAAGTAGTTTGGATTTTATTAGGCTTTCTGATTAGCTTTATCGTTATGTTTTTTAACACTAAGTTTCTTTGGAAGATGACACCTTTTCTGTATGTTTTAGGCTTAGGACTTATGATTCTTCCACTTGTATTTTATAGTGAAAGCTTAGTGGCTTCTACAGGGGCGAAAAACTGGGTATCTATTCGCGGTGTTACCCTCTTTCAGCCATCTGAATTTATGAAAATTTCATATATTTTGATGCTGTCGCGAGTTGTAGTGAAGTTTCTGCAGCAAAATAAGAACTATGAGCGGACCATTGCTTTAGATCTCTTTTTGATTGTAAAATTAGCATTATATACCTTACCTGTTTTGTTGCTTTTGGCCTTGCAGAGTGATTTGGGGACAGCTCTAGTATTTGCTGCGATTTACTGCGGCCTTGTTCTCTTATCTGGTGTTTCGTGGAAGATTATTCTACCGGTTTTCTTGACAGTATCCCTTCTTTTTACTGTTTTTATGTTGATCTTTATTTCAAATGGTGGGCGTGCTTTTCTACATGGTTTAGGGATGCCGACTTACCAGATCAATCGAATCTCAGCCTGGCTCCATCCTTTTGAATATGCTCAGACAGTGACTTATCAGCAGGCACAGGGACAGATTGCTATTGGAAGTGGTGGTTTGCTAGGTCAAGGATTTAATGTCTCAAATCTTCTAGTACCTGTCCGTGAAAGTGATATGATTTTCACCGTGATTGCGGAGGATTTTGGTTTTCTTGGTTCGAGTTTGGTGATTGTTATTTATCTGTTCTTGATTCATCGTATGCTTCAGATTACTATTAAGTCCAACAATCAGTTCTACACCTATATCTCGACCGGTCTCATTATGATGCTGCTCTTTCATATTTTTGAAAATATTGGTGCTGTGACAGGGATTTTGCCTTTGACAGGGATTCCGCTTCCTTTCATTTCTCAAGGTGGCTCCTCCATCGTCAGCAATCTCATCGGAATCGGTCTCCTACTGTCTGTCTCTTATCAAAATAGCTTAGAAGAGGAGAAGCATGCGGTGACTCCGCCTGTTCGTAAAAAAATTGTACTTAGAAAAATAAAATAAGAAGTGGATACCTTGTATCCTAGAAAGGTGTTGTACATGAAAAAAGTAGCTCTCATGTTAGCCAATGGCTTTGAAGAAATTGAAGCCCTCGCCGTTGTCGATGTCTTGCGTCGCGCAGGCTTTATCTGTGATATGATTGGTTTTGAGAAGTCTGTGACAGGCTCTCACCAGATTACTGTCAAAGCCGATCAAGTCTGGAATGGGAATCTATCTGCTTATGATATGGTCGTTCTTCCAGGCGGTATGCCAGGATCAACAAATCTGCGAGATGATGACCGCTTGATGGAAGTTCTACAGGAATTTCAAGCAGAAGATAAATTTGTCGCAGCGATTTGTGCGGCTCCGATTGCCCTTGACCGCGCAGGTCTGCTAAATGGCAAGAACTTTACTTGCTACGATGGAGTGGAAGCCAACATTGAGAACGGTAGCTATCAGAAGCAGACCGTTGTCGTAGATGGAAAGTTAATCACCAGCCGTGGCCCATCTACAGCCCTACCTTTTGCCTATGAGTTGGTTCACCAGCTAGGCGGAGATGCGGATCAATTGGCAAGTTCTATGCTTTTTAAAGATGTTTTTGAGAAGTAAAAAATTCACTCGATTTTCGAGTGAATTTTTTCTGTCTAAGTTGGATGAAAAATCGATGAAAATATGCTATTTCATCATAAATAAAAGCCCTTTTTTTCAAAAAATATGATATAATAAAGGGTATGAATTATCAAGATTACATCTGGGATTTGGGTGGGACTCTCTTGGATAATTATGAGACTTCAACCGCAGCTTTTGTCCATACCTTGCAGGACTTTGGTTTGACTGCGAGTCATGATGAAGTGTATAAGGCTCTCAAGGTCTCGACAGATTATGCGGTCCGCCAGTTTGCCCCTGTAAATAAGGAATTTTTAAAGGCTTATAAGGCAAATGAGGCTAAGGAATTAGAACATCCGATTTTGTTTGAGGGAGCTTCAGAATTATTAGCACAAATTATCCAGCAGGGTGGCAGAAACTTTTTAATTTCTCACCGAGATGATCAGGTGTTAGAGATTTTGCAGAAGACGCAGATCAGTGGTTATTTTACAGAAGTAGTGACGGCTGCTAATGGTTTTAAACGCAAGCCAGATCCTGAGTCTATGCTGTATTTAAAAGATAAATACCAGATTGAGTCTGGTCTGGTTATAGGAGATCGACCGATTGATGTCGAAGCTGGTCAGGCGGCAGGCTTTAGCTGCTATCTCTTTGATAATATGAGAAATCTTGAAGAATTTGTAGATATTGAACTAGAAAAGGAATAACATGACAGAAGAAAAGCAACAAGACATACAAGCGCAAGAATATGACGCCAGTCAGATTCAGGTCTTGGAGGGCTTAGAAGCCGTTCGGATGCGCCCTGGTATGTATATCGGTTCGACCTCCAAGGAAGGTCTGCACCACTTAGTATGGGAAATTGTTGACAACTCGATTGATGAGGCCTTGGCTGGTTTTGCCAGTCACATTCAAGTTTTTATTGAAAAAGATAATTCGATTACAGTTGTTGACGATGGTCGAGGCATTCCCGTTGACATTCAGGAGAAAACAGGCCGTCCGGCTGTAGAAACCGTCTTTACTGTCCTTCACGCAGGAGGAAAATTCGGCGGTGGCGGATACAAGGTATCGGGAGGTCTGCACGGTGTGGGTTCTTCCGTTGTAAATGCCCTATCCACTCAGCTGGATGTCCGTGTTTATAAAAACGGCCAGATTCATTACCAAGAATACCGTCGTGGTCATGTAGTCGCGGACTTAGAAGTCATTGGCGAGACAGATCGTACAGGTACGACCGTTCACTTTACACCGGATCCAGAGATTTTCACTGAAACAGTAGAATTTGACTTTGAGAAGCTTAATAAACGGGTGCAGGAATTAGCTTTCCTTAATCGTGGTCTCAGAATTTCCATCACAGATAAGCGAGATGGAATGGAGCAGGTCAAGGATTACCACTATGAGGGTGGGATTGCCAGCTATGTCCAATACATCAATGAAAACAAGGATGTAATCTTTGAAACGCCGATTTATACTGACGGCGAAATGGACGACATTACGGTTGAAGTCGCTATGCAGTACACGACTGGCTACCATGAAACAGTTATGAGCTTTGCCAATAATATCCATACCCACGAGGGTGGAACGCATGAGCAAGGTTTCCGGACAGCCCTGACACGGGTCATCAATGACTATGCCAAGAAAAACAAACTTCTCAAAGAAAATGAGGATAATCTGACTGGGGAAGATGTGCGTGAGGGACTGACAGCAGTCATCTCTGTCAAGCACCCCAACCCTCAGTTTGAAGGTCAAACCAAGACCAAGCTGGGTAATAGCGAAGTAGTCAAGATTACTAATCGCCTCTTCAGTGAAGCTTTCTCAGATTTTCTTTTGGAAAATCCTGCGGTGGCTCGAAAAATCGTTGAAAAGGGAATTTTGGCTTCTAAGGCCAGAATTGCTGCTAAGCGAGCTCGGGAAGTAACCCGCAAGAAGTCTGGTTTGGAAATCTCTAATCTGCCAGGGAAATTGGCTGATTGCTCGTCCAACAACCCACAGGAAACAGAACTCTTTATCGTGGAGGGAGACTCAGCGGGTGGTTCAGCTAAGTCTGGCCGTAACCGTGAATTTCAGGCTATTTTGCCGATTCGCGGTAAAATTCTCAACGTTGAAAAAGCCAGCATGGATAAGATTCTGTCTAATGAAGAAATCCGCAGCCTCTTTACTGCTATGGGAACTGGTTTTGGAGCTGACTTTGATGTTAGCAAGGCTCGCTATCATAAATTAGTCATCATGACTGATGCGGATGTGGATGGAGCTCACATTCGGACTTTGCTCCTAACTTTGATTTACCGCTACATGAAGCCGGTTCTGGAAGCAGGCTATGTCTACATCGCCCAACCACCAATCTATGGTGTCAAGGTCGGTAGCGAGGTAAAAGAATACATCCAGCCAGGTGCAAATCAAGAAGAAGAACTGCAAGCTGCTCTCGAGCGCTATAGCGAAGGTCGCTCTAAACCGACGATTCAGCGCTACAAAGGTTTGGGAGAAATGGATGACCATCAGTTGTGGGAAACGACCATGAATCCAGAACACCGTCTAATGGCGCGAGTTTCTGTCGATGACGCAGCAGAAGCTGATAAGATTTTTGATATGCTGATGGGAGATCGTGTAGAGCCTCGTCGTGACTTTATCGAAAAAAATGCAGTATATAGCACACTTGATGTCTAAAAAGTTAGAAAAAACAACCATTACAAATGAATTTGTGATATAATCAATATGTTTGCTTTTTAGTAAAAGAATGAAGGAGTTTTATATGTCTAATGGACTGATTATTCTCATTATTGTAGTAGCAGCACTATTAATTTTAGGCTATTTTACTGCTATCTATATGAGAAAACGAAATGAAGCGAAGCTTCGAAGTTTGGAGGAGAAAAAAGAGGAACTTTACAATCTTCCCGTGAATGATGAAGTGGAAGAAGTTAAAAATTTACATTTGATTGGGCAAAGTCAAGTGACTTTCCGTGAATGGAATCAAAAATGGGTAGATCTCTCTTTAAATTCATTTGCTGATATTGAGAACAATCTCTTTGAGGCAGAGGGCTACAATAATTCTTTCCGTTTCCTCAAAGCCAAGCATGCGATCGAAAACATTGAAAGCCAAATTGATTTAATCAGTGAAGATATTCATGCGATTCGTCAAGCTTTAGAAGATCTTAAAAAACAAGAATCTAAAAATAGCGGACGAGTTTTACACGCCCTAGATCTATTTGAAAATTTGCAGCATACTGTGGCTAGCAATCCTGACGCTTATGGACGAGCTCTTGCAGAAATTCAGAAGCAAATGGAAAATATTGAGTCTGATTTCTCTCAATTTGTAACTCTCAATTCTTCAGGGGATCCTGTGGAAGCGGCAGAAATCTTAGACAAAACAGAAGATCGTATCTTAGCATTGACACAGATCGTCGAAAAAGTTCCAGCAATTGTAGAAGACTTGACTGAGAAATTACCAGATCAATTAGAAGATTTGGAGTCTGGCTACCGTAAATTATTGGAAACCAATTATCATTTTATTGAGACTGACTTAGAGGCGCGTTTCCAACAACTTCGTGCTAGTTTGAAACGAAATGAAGAAAATCTTGCGGCTTTGGAGTTGGATAATGCCTTGTATGAGAATGAACAAATTCAAGAGGAAATCGATGCTCTGTATGCCATCTTTACTCGAGAAATTGAGGCTCATAAAGTCGTTGAGAAGTTGGTGAACTACCTTCCTGACTACTTAGAACACACTAAAGAGAATAACCAACAGCTTCAAAGCGAAATGGAACGTTTATCACATTCCTTCTTGCTACCAGAACCTGAAATAAATCATATCAAAGATTTGAAATCGGAATTATCTGCTCAAGAAGCAGTCGTTCACTCTTCACTTGAAGATACAGCTGAAATGAAGAAACCTTTCTCATTGGTTAGAGAAGAGTTGGAAGCTATTCAAGACCGATTGAAAGAAATCGAAGATGAACAGATTGAACTTGGTGAGCAACTAGAAAAAATTGAAAAAGACGATGTCAATGCCCGTCAAAAAGTTACGATTTACGCCAATAAATTGCATACGATTAAGCGATTTATGGAAAAACGTAATTTACCGGGTATTCCAGAGTCCTTCTTAACAATTTTCTTTGGAGCAAGCGACTATATTGAGGAGCTGGCAAGAGAGTTGGAGGCAACTCGTGTGAATATCGAATCTGTTAACCGCTGGTTAGAGATTCTGGCAAATACAATGAATGAATTGGAAGAAGAGACATATCGAATTGTTCGAAATTCTACCTTAACAGAGCAGTTGCTACAATACTCTAACCGTTATCGTTCCTTCGATGATAATGTGCAGGCAGCCTTCAATGAATCCCTTCATGCTTTTGAAGTTGAATTTGATTACGCAAAATCTTTGGAAATTATTTCAAAAGCCTTGGATGTTGTTGAGCCTGGAGTTTCAGCTCGTTTTATCAATTCATATGAAAAAACACGCGAAAATATTCGCTTCTAAGAAAGTTCCTTCGGGAACTTTTTTCTTTGCGATCTTGCTTGTTTTGCTATTAAAAATCCTGTATAATACAACAAATCACATAAAATATGAGGTGAGTAGATGAGTCAGGTCAAAGGTTTATTGGTTATGGATGTAGATAGCACTCTTATTATGGAAGAGGGCATTGATTTGCTAGGCGAGGAAGCTGGAGTTGGGCAGCAAGTCGCTGCTATCACTGAGCGAGCCATGCGCGGAGAATTGGATTTCGAGGCTGCCTTACGGGAGAGGGTTTCACTTTTGGCGGGACTTCCGGAAACTATCTTTTCTCAAATAGCTGATAAGATTCATTTCACGCCTGGTGCTAAAAAATTAGTAGATGAGCTGCATGCGCGTGGCTACAAGGTTGGCTTGGTTTCAGGTGGTTTTCATGAAACGGTGGATAGACTGGCTGAAGAGCTAGGAATTGACTATGTAAAGGCCAATCGCTTAGAAATCAAGAATGGCTTGCTTACAGGTCATGTGTTGGGAGAGATTGTTAGCAAAGATACTAAAGTTCAGATGCTGAAAGAATGGGCTCAAGAAAACAATTTGGAATTAAATCAAACCATTGCTATGGGGGATGGCGCCAATGATTTGCCTATGATTCAAACAGCCGGCATTGGAATTGCTTTTAACGCCAAGCCAATTGTAAGAGAGCAAGCGCCCTATCAAATCAATGTTTATGATCTCTATCAAGTAATGGATATTTTAGATGGGAAAGAAAAATAGGAGGCACGATGCATATCTTGTTAGCACCAGATTCTTTTAAGGAAAGTTTGTCTGCTGTTCAAGTAGCAGAAGCCTTGAAAGAAGGCTTTTCCCAAGCCTTGCCAGAGGCGAATTTTGACTTGCTGCCTATTGGAGATGGCGGCGAGGGAACTGTAGCTGCCTTGATTTCTGCTATGAAGCTAAAAGAGTTTCGCCATTGGGTAATCGGACCTTTCGGCCAGCCAGTCGAAATGAAATATGCAAGACAAGAGCAGCTAGCGCTTTTTGAAATGGCAGATTTAGTGGGACTGGCTTTAATTCCTAAGGAAAAACGTAATCCCTTAAGTTTAGAAACCAGAGGTCTGGGGGAGCTGATCCTTCATTTGGTCGAACATGGAGTCAAAAAGATTTTAGTCGGTGTTGGAGGCTCGGCGACGAATGATGGAGGCATCGGTATGGCAGCCGGTCTGGGCTATGAATTTTTTGATGAAAACAATCATCGACTGCGACCTATCGGTTCCTCTCTAGGGAGAGTTGCCCGAATTTCTGCGGAACGTGTTCCAACTTTCCTGAATGATATAGAAATCGAAATTTTGACAGATGTGTCCAATCCTTTATGTGGGCAGCAGGGAGCGACTCAGGTATTTGGACGACAGAAAGGCTTGTCTGAATGGCTTCTTTCATCTGTCGATCAGGAAATAAGGAACTTCTATGAACTGGCCAATCCGCAGATTTTCACCCAAGCTGGTGCTGGTGCCGGAGGAGGCATGGCAGCAGGGCTGGTCACATTTGCCAAGGGGAAAGTCGTGTCAGGAATTGATACCTGTCTGGATTTGTTGGATTTTGACCGCAGGGTTAAAGAAGCGGACTTGGTTGTTGTCGGTGAGGGGCGCATGGATAAGCAGTCTTTGGCGGGAAAGGCCCCAGTTGGAATCGCAAGGCGGACGCCAAAAGAGATTCCTGTTCTTGCGATTTGTGGCAGTTTAGCTGATGATTTGCCTCCATTTCCTAGGGAGAATATCCATGCAGCTTTTCCCATTATCTCGCAAGTGGCAGATTTGGACGTAACCTTAGCTCAAGCGAGGGAAAATCTGGTTCGTACAGCTCGCAATATTGGCAACCTATTAGCCATCAAAAAAAGAGAGTGGGACAGAAATCGGTAATTGGTTAGAATTCGATTTCGTCGTCCCACCTCCGCACAGTTGAGCAGGGCTGTAAAAGCTGATGAAATCAGCGTAGTAGAGCCCCCTCAACCACTGCGTCTTGCTCGACAATCCAAAGACAATTAAGAGGCTAGGACTTTTGTCCCAGCCTCTTTTTCAGTAAATATTCGATTTCTTTGACGATTAAGCCGTTTGCAAATTCAAATAGATTACAAGATAAATCACCATGGTCATTGACCAAAATTGTTAAAATCCGACTTTGCTCAGAATTGCTGTGACAGTATTGGCAAGTAAACTGTGCGGAACTGTTCTGATAGGCCTCCTGTATCCTGTGGAGGTAGGCTTCTTTACCTTGAATGATTTCTGGGGATTCTCCATGCAGCTCCCAGACGATATGCTCGTCTAAAAAAGTTTGATAAATATCCCAGTCACGCTGATTTTCTGCTTCGAAAAAGATAAATAATTTCTCTAAATTTGTCATTTATGAAACATTTTTTTCCAAAGGGAGGTCTTCTTGAGGGGAGATGGTTTACTATCTGCTGGGTGGAGGACGTCGGCAAATTGCTTGCTCAAGTCCTTTTCTTCTATGGTCACAGGATGATCGCTATGGATTACCAAGCCAAAAGGAGAGGATTGGCAAAAAGCGGAGACAATGGTGGCCTCACAGCCTAAGTCTTTGGCGGTTTTTAGGTAGAAAACCTGCTGGCTGGATATGACTTCAGGCGATATTTTGACTGTGACGGGCTGGTAGCTTTCAGTGATCTTCTCAACTATTTCTTTAAAATGCTGCTTTAGAAGAGTAGAATTGGCATCCGAAATAGAGCAGTAAGCAATCACCCGCTCTTCAAAAGTTTCCAGAAATTTGCGTTGTTCATCAGGATTGAGCTTAGCATTTCCCTGAGATTTTTCCATGATAATATTATTTAGATCTGTCATATTTCTAGTATATCATAAATAAAGGATTTCTGATTTTCAAACCATTAAGAAAAAGATAGGATGTAACCGATTGCATTTCAAAAATTGTGATTTTTCAAGCAAAGCTGCTGTTTTTCCTTGAAAAAAAAGCGCTTTTGAGGTATCATAGACTAGTAAATAATTTTAAACAATAAGGAGAGTCAAAATGTCAATTATTACTGATGTTTACGCTCGCGAAGTCCTCGACTCACGCGGTAACCCAACACTTGAAGTAGAAGTTTATACTGAATCAGGTGCTTTCGGACGTGGTATGGTTCCTTCAGGAGCTTCTACTGGTGAACACGAAGCAGTTGAACTTCGTGATGGTGACAAATCTCGTTACGGCGGTCTTGGTACACAAAAAGCAGTTGATAACGTGAACAATGTTATCGCTGAAGCTATTATCGGTTACGATGTACGTGACCAACAAGCTATCGACCGTGCAATGATCGCTTTGGACGGTACTCCAAACAAAGGTAAATTGGGTGCGAACGCAATCCTTGGTGTGTCTATCGCTGTAGCTCGTGCTGCTGCTGACTACCTTGAAATCCCACTTTACAGCTACCTTGGTGGATTCAACACTAAAGTTCTTCCAACTCCAATGATGAACATCATCAATGGTGGTTCTCACTCAGACGCTCCAATCGCTTTCCAAGAATTCATGATCGTACCTGCTGGTGCACCATCATTCAAAGAAGCTCTTCGTTGGGGTGCTGAAATCTTCCACGCTCTTAAGAAAATCCTTAAATCACGTGGTTTGGAAACTGCTGTTGGTGACGAAGGTGGATTTGCTCCTCGTTTCGAAGGAACTGAAGATGGCGTAGAAACTATCATTGCTGCTATCGAAGCTGCTGGTTATGTTCCAGGTAAAGACGTATTTATCGGATTTGACTGTGCATCATCAGAATTCTACGATAAAGAACGTAAAGTTTACGACTACACTAAATTCGAAGGTGAAGGAGCTGCTGTACGTACTGCTGCAGAACAAATCGACTACCTTGAAGAGTTGGTAAACAAATACCCAATCATCACTATCGAAGATGGTATGGACGAAAACGACTGGGACGGTTGGAAAGCTCTTACTGAACGTCTTGGTGGTAAAGTTCAATTGGTTGGTGACGACTTCTTCGTAACAAACACTTCTTACCTTGAAAAAGGTATTGCAGAAGGTGCTGCTAACTCAATCCTTATCAAAGTTAACCAAATCGGTACTCTTACTGAAACATTCGACGCTATTGAAATGGCGAAAGAAGCTGGTTACACTGCCGTTGTATCACACCGTTCAGGTGAAACTGAAGATTCAACAATCGCTGACATCGCAGTTGCAACTAACGCAGGACAAATCAAGACTGGTTCACTTTCACGTACAGACCGTATTGCTAAATACAACCAATTGCTTCGTATCGAAGATCAACTTGGTGAAGTTGCTGAATACCGTGGATTGAAATCATTCTACAACTTGAAAAAATAATTCATCCTAATGGAATGAAGCAAATCCCTTGAGGCTGACTCAAGGGATTTTTAATAAATAAGGGGAGACTTTTAGGATGTTTTATTTCATTTTGTATATCCTAAGCAGAGAGTGGCCAGCTCTTACTGTTTTATTTATAGGCCTCTTTTTGGCTTATAAACGCAAATCAAGCTCTCTGGCGCTTTTGGCAGTTCTTTTATTTCTTACAATCACCAGTATATTCTGGTATCCTCAGTTCAGCCCATGGTTTGCTTTTCCCTTTTTATTTCTTGTTTTCTATTTATTGGCAAAAAGATATAGGTGGGTTCTTTATCCCGCTCTTGCTTTAGGCTTGTTGCTATTGGCAGTTTCTCCTATAATTGGCTATCTTTTCACGGTTTATGTTCCAGTGACTCATTATGCCTATCTTGAGGAAAAAGGGCAGACAGTAGTGGTTCGGGAAGATTATTATGGAGCATTTTTTAGTGAAAGTGATATAGAAATCACGACCTATGTAAATGGTCAACTCCCTCTTGCCAATAAGATGGTTTATGAAAAGGTTGACTTACATGATTTTAATAAGGACAAAGATGTCGATAAGGACATTTTTCTTGCTCAACCCTTGACAAGGGAACGACTGGAAGAATTACATGATTTTATGAATCGGAAATAGACTAATAAGGCTCGATCAAATATAAAAGCTGTTGGAATTTTATCCAACAGCTTTTTTAAATAAGATTTTAGAAAATAGACTTAACTTTGTTGATGACGTCGTTGAGGCCTTTTGAATTTGCTACTAAATCTTTAGCCTTATCTAAGTATTCGCCTAGCTCATCTTTGTGATTTTCGACAAACTTCTTAGCTGCCTCAAAGTCTTTCTTTTCGATCAATTCTTTTACTTGATTAAACAATTCTACTGGATTCATCTTGAATGCTCCTTTGATAATTTTTTTTGATTATTAGAAGGTCACGCAGACAGCTTCTGGCACATAGAAATCATGAGAAATTTCTGTTAATCGACCTGTTTTAGGATTGCGTTTGAAGACAGTTGCATTGTCCGAATCTTGGTGGACAGCGATGAGGTAGTTTTGGTCAGGTGTGATATTGAAATCGCGTGGATTTTTGCCCTTTGTTGGCGTGATTTCAATGAGCTGTAGACTTCCATCAGCTAGAATTTGATAAACAGCTATTGAGTCATGGCCACGGTTAGAGCCATAGAGGAATTTTCCATCAGCAGAGAGACGAATGGCTGCAGTGCCGTTAAAATCTTCAAATCCTTCTGGGAGAGTTGAGATGGTCTGCAGGTGTTCAAACTGACCAACGCCATCATAAATCAATACTTCGATGGTAGAATTTAGTTCGCAGATAAGGTAAGCAATTTTATAATGGTTATGAAAGACAAGGTGGCGTGCCCCAGCTCCAGCAGCACATGTGTAGGTGCCCAGTTTGTTCAGTTGTCCGTCTTCCGTCACATCGTAGGTAGTGACTTGATCTGTTCCGAGGTCACAAGTAATCAGATATTGATCGGGAGTCAAGTCAGTATAGTGGACATGGGCAGATGCTTGATTGGCATGAGGTCCTTGCCCGACATGAGTGTCTGAATCAGCTAGTTTTAGGCTGCCATCTTCTTGCTGCTTGTAGACCAGCACTTGTCCCTTGTGGTAGTTAGCTCCGTAGACAAGACCTCTTTCATTATCTACAGCAACATAGCAAAGCGGAGCGCCTTCTTCAACCACATGATTGAGAAGTTGTCTCTTTTGGTCATAGGCCGCAATCCCACCTTGTCCGTCTTTTGCACCAACGGTGTACAGATGACCAGCTTGATCAAAGGCTAGATAAGTGGGGCTTGGTTCTTCGGCTACTAATTCTAAGTCTGAGAGTTGTCCCTTTTCAGTGTCAAAATCTGCCTTATAAATCCCTTGGGAAACTCGTCGGGTGTATGTTCCAAAATAAACTGTTTGAGTCATGTTTCCACCTCATTCTTTTAAAATCAATCTATTATACCATAAAACGACTTAAGAAGCTGTTTGGATAGGAAAAGTCCTGTATCTAGAGGAGAATTCCAAATTTTATCAAAAAATAGATAAAAAACAGATGGTGGGTAGGAAGGGGATAGACCACTTTGATAGAATGGAATTGTTCAAAAAAACAAATACGATCAGGAAAGCTCAAAATTCCTGTTTTCTAAAACAAAGGAGAAATCAAATGAACGTAAAAAAATTCGCTATGCTTGTAACTCTTATCGGAATGTCCGTCTTTTTCCTAGCTGCATGCGGTTCTAAGAATGCTGACAATAAAGAAATTAGTGATGGGAAAAAAGTAGATTTTAAGAAAGATGCTGTTGATCAAAAAACGAAAACAGTAGACGGCAAGGAAGTGACAGAGTATACCATGCCGGACGGAAACGTGATTCAAATCCCAGCGGATGGAGAAGAATTACCAACAGATGAATCTGAATCAACTGATAAATAAAAGTTAGAACTTGTAGGTTGGAGGCAATATGTTTCAAATAAAAAAAATGAATCGTAAAACCATTCTATTGGGAAGCACGGTCATTCTTGCTTGTGCAGGGCTGGGAGGCTATGTACTTCTTCATCAGGTTAATCAACAACAAGCCATGAAAATGGTCGATAATAAGATTGATTCACTGACGGTCCAAGATGCTGTTAATAACAGTAAAAAAACAAGCCTAGTTTTATCTGGAGAAGTAGTTGCTAACAATAGCAGTAAGGTCAAAATTGACCCATCAAAAGGTGAAGTTAAGGAAGTATTCGTTAAAAATGGCGATACTGTTACACAAGGCCAGCCCCTCTTTTCCTATGTGACCTCTCAGGAATTGACAGCCCAGTCTGCTCAGTATGATGCTCAAGCTAAGGCCAATAGCATTACGGCTGCTCAAACTAGCGCATCTATCAAATGGGAAACGTATAACCGAAAGCTAGCTAATCTCAATACTCTTAAGAATAAATACAATTCTAGTAAGGATGAGTCTTTGTTAGATCAGATAAAATCTGCTGAAGATGAACTGGCTCAAGCGCTAAGTGACGCTAAGACTGCTGATAATGAAGTAACGAATGCTCAGATTGAGGCTGAAAAAGCTCAGGTGACAGCTCAGACGGAATCAGACCGTATGAAATATGATACCGTGACGGCGGATACAGCGGGAACTATTACCTCGATGAACGAAGACTTACCGACTCAGTCCAAGGCTAAAAAGGAAGAAGAAACCTTTATCGAAATCATGGACAAGTCCAAAACTTTGATCAAAGGGAGCGTTAGTGAATTTGACCGTGAGAAGCTGAGTGTGGGTCAGAGAGTAGATGTTGTGGACCGCAAGGATCCTAAGAAACGTTGGAGTGGTACCGTGACGCAAGTCGGCACCTTGACAACTGCAAATACCGGAAATAGCAATGGTGGAAATAAACAACAGGAAAATCCCAACCAAGGCAAGTATCCTTATACTGTCGAGCTGGATCAAGGCGGTGAAATGCCGCTTGTAGGCTCCCATTCTTATGTCAATGTCGTAGAAAATGCTCCTGAGGCCGGTAAGATAGTCGTCAACAAGGCCTATACTTTCAGTAAAAATGGTAAGACCTATGTCTGGAAGGTAGAGGGTAAAAAGGTAAAAATGAAGGAAGTTAAGACCAAGAAAGTCTCTGACCGTTTGGTAGAGATTACAGAAGGTCTGACAATGAAGGATACCATTTCGACGCCTAGAGAAGGCATGAAAGACGGAATGGAGGTAGGACAGAATGTTAAAGCTTAAGAACATCCACAAATCTTATCAACAAGGCAGTCAGGAATTTCCGATTTTGAAAGGAATTGATTTGCATGTGAAAGAGGGGGATTTTCTAGCGATTATGGGGCCGTCTGGATCAGGTAAGTCCACTTTGATGAATATTATCGGCTGTTTGGACAAGGCTAGCGCAGGTTCTTATCATATCGAAGGGACTGACGTCTCTGACCTGTCCGACAACCAACTATCTGATTTGCGTAATCAGAAGATTGGCTTTGTTTTCCAGAATTTCAACCTCATGCCTAAGCTGACAGCCTGTCAAAATGTTGAACTGCCTCTGACTTACATGAAAGTTCCTAAAAAAGAGAGACGCGAACGCGCCTTGGAAATGCTACGATTGGTCGGTCTGGAAGAGAGAAGCGACTTCAAGCCTATGGAGTTGTCCGGTGGTCAAAAGCAACGGGTAGCCATTGCGCGTGCCTTGGTAACCAATCCCAGCTTTATTCTGGGAGACGAGCCGACTGGAGCGCTGGATACCAAGACCAGTGTTCAGATCATGGAGTTGTTCAAGCAGTTTAACGAACAAGGCAAAACTATTGTCATCATTACCCACGAGCCGGAAGTGGCTCAGCTTTGCAAGCAAACGGTTGTCTTGCGGGACGGTAATATAGAGACTCGGGCATTAGGATAGAAGGGGGCTATATGGAAGATATTTTTGTAGCTCTAAACTCCATCCTGTCCCACAAAATGCGCTCTATACTGACCATGCTGGGGATTATCATCGGGATTGGCGCTATTATTGCTATCTTTTCCATCATTGAAGGAAATACAGAAAATACCAAGCGTCAGCTGATCGGTGGTAGCAATAATACTATCAAAGTTGTCTACGATAAGAAAAGCGCCATCGATCCCTCTATTCCAGAAAAATCCCAAGCTCAGAAGCCTTCCTACATTCCTTTTATGGGAGAGGATGTCTTATCCAAAATCAAGGAAATTCCTGGAGTTAAAAATGCTTTGATGACCTATGGGGCGGACGAAAAGATTTACTATCTCAGTCAAAAGTCATCTAGCAAGGTTCAGGCAGTTTCCCAGTCGGTAGCTGATATCAAGCAGCAACGGCTGTTGGAAGGGGAGGGCTTTGACTCTGAAGCCTTCAAAAATCAAGAGCAAGTAACCTATCTAGAAAAGTCTCTTTATGATACCCTCTTTCCTAAGGGAGACGGTATCGGTAAGTATGTAGAAGTCAAGGGCAATCCTTTTAAAGTTATCGGCGTCTTTGAGTCTACTGAGCAGAGTGGCCTGACCTCTGGTTCGGAAAAGGTGGCCTATATTCCTCTGCAACAATGGCATCGGATTTTTGATACCATCAATGTCAGCCCAGAAGTCACCGTTCAGACCCACAAAGCCGATGATTTGAAGAAGGTAGCCAAGAAAGTTAGTGATTACCTCAATCAGCAGATGCCCCAGTCAGACTATATGTTTGGTGTGCTAAATCTGCAAGAATTTGAGCGTCAATTGGATAACCTTAACCAGTCTAACTTTGTCTTGCTAGCAGGTATTGCCAGCATCTCCCTATTAGTCGGAGGTATCGGTGTTATGAATATCATGCTGGTTTCAGTGACAGAGCGGACTCGTGAAATCGGGATTAAAAAGGCTCTGGGAGCTCGGCGGAAGATTATTCTCAAGCAGTTCCTGATTGAGGCAGTTATCCTGACTCTAATGGGTGGTATTATTGGCGTAGTAGCAGGTATCGCCTCTGGTTTTGCTATTACCCAGTCTTTGGCCTATCCATATATTTTATCTCTGTTTTCTGTCTTTGTAAGTTTGCTCTTTTGTTGTATAATAGGAGTAGTATTTGGGCTCTTGCCGGCTGTGAAAGCATCCAAGCTGGATCCAATTGAAGCCCTGCGATTTGAATAAATAAAGGAGAATCAAGCATATATGCACAAGATTTTAGTAGTGGAAGACGATACTACGATCAATCAAGTCATTTGTGAATTTTTAAAAGAAAGTAACTATGCAGTTACACCAGTCTTTGATGGAGGCGAGGCTTTGCTTCAATTTGAAGCAGAGTCTTTTGACTTAGTTATTTTGGACATGATGTTGCCAACCATGAGTGGACTGGATGTCCTCAAGGAAATTCGCAAGACTTCTCAGATTCCAGTCATGATCCTGACAGCGCTAGATGATGAGTACACTCAGCTAGTCAGCTTTAACCACCTCATCAGCGACTATGTGACCAAGCCTTTCTCACCACTAATCTTAGTTAAACGGATTGAGAATATTCTGCGACGAAATACGGTTGCGTCAGAGATAACTGTTGGTGATTTGACTGTCTCTATCGATGATTGTACCGTTTACTGGCAGGAAGAAAAGATGCCTCTGACCAAGAAAGAGTATGAGATCTTGCAGGCTCTGGCCAAGAGAAAGGATCATTTAGTAACCCGCGATCAGCTCATGAATACTATCTGGGGCTACAGCGAGCTAGATAGCCGGGTGTTGGATAATCACATCAAGAACATTCGTAAGAAAATCCCAGGTATCCCTCTGAAAACCATCACAGGCATGGGCTATCAGCTTGGAGGAGAAGACACGTGAAGATTGTCAAAAAGAACTTCCTCTTGACGACTTTCATCATCTTTGTCGTTGTGACGATTGTTCTATCCACTCTCTATTTTGCCATGCCGGTTTATTACCAGCAGGTCAAGGGAGGAGAAGCCCAGCGTGAGTTTGCTCAGGTAGCCAAGCAGGTCAAGGGAAAGTCTAGCCAAGAAATCAGTGAGCTCTTGAGCAATTATAGCAAAAAAAGCAATCAGATCTGGTTCACCTTGTTAGCTAAAGACAATACGATTCTTTACCCAGCACTTGAAACGAATGGAGAAAGCTCTCTCCAGCTGACGATTGTTCCGACCATTGCCAATAGTAACTATGAAAGCAAGACTCTGTCAGAAAGTTTTCGGACGTCGGACGGCAAAGAAGTAGTCCTGCGAGGCGAGTATTCTCTGCAGCCCGTTTCGGATGCCAGTCGGATCTTGCTCAATCTCTATCCTTTTGTATTATTCTTGTCGCTGAGTCTGGGTGGGCTTGCCGCCTATCTCTATAGTCGGACCTCTAGTCAGCGAATTAAGGATATCTCCTCTAGCACTCGGCAAATGACAAGTCTTCTTCCAGACGTTTCCTGTCAGGTGAAAGGGCATGACGAGATTGCTGATCTGGCTCAAGATATCAATCACTTATATGCTAACCTCCTAGCAAGTATGGAAGCTCTGCGATTAGAAAATGAGAAAGTCGCAGAAAGCGAGCGCGAAAAGGCAGAATTTCTCCGAATGACTTCCCACGAACTCAAGACACCCATCACCAGCATGATGGGAATGATTGACGGGATGATTTATGGAGTGGGTGATTTTAAAGATCGGGACAAATACCTACAGAAGTGCCGCGAAATATTGGAAGAACAATCAGGTCTAGTTCAGTCTATCCTAGCCATTTCAAAACTAGAAATGACCATGGAGACAGAGCGAGAAATCTTCTCTCTCAAAGAGCTGCTTGAAGCAAATGTCAGTACCTACAAGGTTCTGGCTGACCTCAAGCATTATCAATTTAATGTCCAACTTACAGAAACAAAAGTTCGAGGAAATAAGACCTATTTACTGAAAGCTATAAAAAATCTGATTGACAATGCCTTCCATTATACAGTAGAAGGTGGAGAAATCTTGGTTCGTTTAGAAGATGGAGTATTAATTGTAGAAAATGAAGCTGAGCGAGTGCTGGATGACTCACAGATCCAGCAGATTTTCCAGCCATTTTATCGACCAGACTATAGTCGTAATCGCAAGGATGGTGGTACGGGACTGGGGCTCTTCATCGTGCAGCAAATTTTAGAAAAGCACCATCTCACTTATAGATTTGAAGCTGTTGAGAATAAGTGGATGCGCTTCACGATTTTTTTACCTCAAATGGAACAGATATGAGGCTGGGACAAAAGTCCTAGCCTCTTAATTGTCTTTGGATTGTCGAGCAAGACGCAGTGGTTGAGTGGGCTCTATTACGCTTATTTCATCAGCTTTTACAGCCCTACTCAACTGTGCGGAGGTGGGACGACGAAATCGAATTCTAACGAATTACCGATTTCTGTCCCAATCTCATTTTTGCTTGGATTTCTATAGGATAAATGTTAATAAAGGCTATTTATCTGGGGAATGTTCTTAATTTAAAAGAAAAGTATGAAAAACGCTTACAATATAACAAAACAATTGACTATTAACTTTATTAGGAGTAAACTAATGAAGTACATTTAAAAATATAAAAGGAGAATTCATCATGAATTTAACGTTTTTTGGACTTTGTTTTGCCTGCTTTGGCGTCTCATTAGCTGAAGGTTTGATTATGAGTAATCTGTTTAAAGCAGTTTCTCGTCAGCCAGAAATGGTCGATCAATTAAGAAGCTTGCTCATCATGGGTGTCGCTTTTGTTGAAGGTACTTTCTTCGTTACCTTGGTTATGTCCTTCATTATCAAATAGTTTTTTCTATTTTAGAAAAGGGGGTGTCAAACCTTGGAAGAAAGTCTTAATCCGACTATTCAGCTAGGCCCAATATCCTTTGATTTGACCCTGCTTGCTATGTCACTTGTGACCGTTTTGATGGTCTTTGGCTTTATCTACTGGGGCAGTAGAAAAATGTCCATCCGACCTCAAGGAAAGCAAAACTTATTAGAATATGTCTATGATTTTGTCATTGGCTTTACTAAAGAAAATATTGGGGAACACTACATCAAAGATTATTCTTTGTTTATGTTTGCCTTGTTTCTTTTTATTGCAGTTGCCAATAATATCGGTTTGATGGCTAAAATTCAAACCACCAATGGCTACAATCTCTGGACCTCACCGACGGCAAATTTGGGCTATGACCTAGCCTTATCCTTTATCATTACATTGATTAGTCATGTTGAAGGAATCCGTCGTCGTGGTTTTAAAGATTACTTAAAAGCTTTTGCAACACCTGGATTTATGACTCCAATGAATATCTTGGAAGAATTTACCAATTTTGCTTCTCTGGCTCTGCGGATTTTCGGAAATATCTTTGCAGGGGAAGTTTTGGCTGGCTTGTTGCTTACCTTGTCACAACAAGCATTTTATTGGTATCCAGCTGCTTTCCTAGGTAGTATGTTATGGACAGCCTTCTCGATATTTATTTCATGTATCCAGGCCTATGTCTTTACCATGCTGTCTTCGATGTATATCGGTAAGAAAATAAACGGTGAAGAATAGTAAGTAGAAAGGAAGAAAAGGAATGCACGTAACTATCGGTGCCATTATTGGTGACTTTATTCTCATCGCTGGTTCCTTCCTTTTATTAATTTTTTTAGTAAAGAAGTTTGCCTGGGGCAATATTACCAGTATCTTAGAAGAACGTTCTAAAAAGATTACGGATGATATTGACGGGGCTGAGTCAGCCCGCAAAAAGGCTGAGGAACTTGCGCAAAAACGTGAGAATGAATTAGCAGGAAGTCGTCAGGAAGCAACGACGATTATCGAACATGCTAAGGAAACAGCTGAAAAAAATAAGGCTGGAATTTTAGCGGATGCAGCTGAAGAAGCTGGACGTTTGAAAGCAAAAGCCAATCAGGAAATTGCTCAAAGCAAGGCAGAAGCCTTGAATAGCATTAAAGACGATGTGGCTGACCTAACAGTAAGTCTTGCAAGTAAGATCTTGAGCCAGCAGCTTGATACAAAAGCACACAGTGAGCTTATTGATCGTTATATTGATAAATTAGGAGATGCTTAATGGACAAAAAGCACTATGCGGTAATTGAAAAATATACCTTGCCTTTTGTTCAATTAGTATTTGAAAAAGGTCAGCAACAAGATGTTTTTGAAAAACTAAGCCAAATTAGGGCCGTGTTTGAGGAAACAAATCTTGCTGACTTTTTATCACATATTGGCGTTGATGAAGGAGAAAAGGAGAAGGCCTTTCGACTTTTTCAAAACTCAGATTCACAGCTGATTGATAACTTTATCGAAGTCGTTATTCTCAATCATCGAGCAGATTTGTTCTACGATATGTTGGTAGAAATTCAGCATCAGATTGAGAAACAAAGCAATGAATTTGAAGTGACGGTTAAATCTGTTCAAGCATTGACAGACAGTCAAAAAGACAGATTGAAACCAATGATCGAGCAAAAAATGGGCCTCAAGGTTCGCTCGCTCAAGCAGGAATTAGATGATAGCCTGATTGGTGGCTTCGTCATTTCAGCCAATAATAAGACAATTGATGCAAGTATAAAACGTCAATTACAACTCGTAAAAGAAAATTTGAAATAGAAAGTGGTGTGAATTTTGGCGATTAACGCACAAGAAATCAGCGCTTTAATTAAGCAACAAATTGAAAATTTCCAGCCAAATTTTGACGTCACAGAAACTGGGGTCGTCACTTATATTGGTGATGGAATCGCTCGTGCCCATGGCCTTGATAATGCTATGAGTGGTGAGCTCTTGATTTTTGAAAATGGTTCTTATGGTATGGCCCAAAACTTGGAGTCAACCGATGTCGGAATCATTATCTTGGGTGATTTTACAGATATTCGTGAGGGCGATACGATTCGTCGTACGGGTAAAATCATGGAAGTTCCTGTCGGAGATGCTTTGATTGGTCGTGTCGTAGATCCGCTCGGTCGTCCTGTTGACGGCTTGGGTGAGCTTGCTACAACTAAAACACGCCCTGTAGAAGCACCAGCTCCAGGAGTTATGCAACGGAAGTCTGTATCAGAACCATTGCAAACAGGTTTGAAAGCTATTGATGCCCTTGTACCGATTGGTCGTGGTCAGCGGGAATTGATTATCGGTGACCGTCAGACTGGTAAAACTAGTATTGCCATCGATGCGATCCTCAACCAAAAAGGCCAGGATATGATCTGTATCTATGTTGCCATTGGTCAAAAGGAATCTACTGTCCGTACACAGGTGGAAACTCTTCGCCAGTATGGGGCCTTGGATTATACTATCGTGGTAACAGCCTCTGCTTCACAGCCTTCTCCTTTGCTCTTCTTGGCTCCTTATGCCGGTGTAGCGATGGCTGAAGAATTTATGTACAATGGCAAGCACGTCCTCATCGTTTATGATGACTTGTCTAAACAAGCGGTAGCTTATCGTGAGCTTTCCCTCTTGCTTCGTCGTCCACCAGGTCGTGAAGCCTTCCCAGGGGATGTTTTCTACCTTCACAGCCGTCTGCTTGAGCGTTCAGCTAAGGTTTCTGATGAGCTGGGTGGTGGTTCAATCACAGCCCTACCATTTATCGAGACACAAGCAGGAGATATCTCAGCCTATATCGCGACCAACGTGATTTCAATTACGGATGGACAAATCTTCCTTGGAGATGGTCTCTTTAATGCAGGTATTCGTCCAGCTATTGACGCCGGTTCTTCTGTATCTCGGGTAGGTGGATCTGCACAAATCAAGGCCATGAAGAAGGTTGCAGGAACCCTGCGTATTGACCTTGCTTCATATCGTGAGTTGGAAGCCTTTACCAAGTTCGGTAGTGACCTCGATGCAGCAACTCAGGCTAAGTTGAACCGTGGACGCCGTACGGTAGAAGTATTGAAACAGCCAGTTCATGAGCCACTGCCAGTTGAAAAACAAGTTGTGATCCTTTATGCACTGACCCATGGTTTCCTAGATACAGTACCAGTGGATGAGATTCTTCAGTTTGAAGCAGAGATTTTCGCTTACTTTGATGCTCATCATGAAGACATTTATGAAACCATTCGTCAGACAAAAGATTTGCCGAGCGAAGAAGTGCTGGATGCCGCTATTACTGAATTTATTAATCAGTCTAACTTCAAATAAGAATAGAGGTGTCAGATGGCAGTTTCATTAAATGATATCAAAAATAAAATTGCATCCACAAAAAACACCAGTCAAATCACTAATGCGATGCAGATGGTTTCTGCATCTAAGTTGGGAAAGTCCGAAGAAGCAGCAAAAAACTTTCAGGTTTATGCTTCTAAGGTTCGAAAACTCTTGACCGACCTTTTGCATGGTCATGAGGAAGAGAATGTTAGCCATCATCCACTGCTAAAGAGCAGACCAGTTCAGAAAACGGCTTATATCGTCATTACGTCTGATCGTGGTTTGGTCGGTGGCTACAACGCAACCATCCTCAAATCCATGATGGAATTGATTTCGGAATACCACGAAAAAGATGACTATGTCATTATTTCGATCGGAGGAATGGGAGCGGATTTCTTCCGCGCACGAGGTATTCAACCGATTTATGAATTGCGCGGTTTAGCCAATCATCCGAGTTTTGATGAAGTTCGGAAAATCATTTCCAAGACCATTGAAATGTATCAGAATGAGCTTTTTGATGAACTTTATGTGTGTTATAACCACCATGTCAACAGTTTGACCAGTCAGATGCGGGTAGAGCAGATGTTGCCAATCGTCGACTTGGATCCTAGTGAAGCGGATGAGAACTATATCCTCAATCTAGAATTAGAATCCAGCCGAAACGCGATTTTAGATCAGCTCTTGCCTCAGTTTGCTGAAAGTATGATTTACGGGGCCATTATTGACGCAAAAACTGCTGAAAATGCTGCTGGTATGACAGCCATGCAAACAGCAACAGATAACGCTAAAAAAGTTATCAATGATTTGACCATTCAGTATAACCGTGCTAGACAAGCATCTATCACGCAGGAAATTACTGAAATTGTGGCGGGTGCAAGTGCACTGGAATAGTGTCACAGAAAATAAATAGTATAAAGAGGAGAAAAGAATGAGCTCAGGCAAAATTACTCAGGTTATCGGACCGGTTGTAGACGTAGCGTTTGCAGCTGGCGACAAGCTACCTGAGATCAATAATGCACTTGTAGTCTATAAAAATGACGAAAATAAATCAAAAATCGTCCTTGAAGTAGCTCTTGAGCTTGGTGATGGAGTGGTTCGGACCATCGCTATGGAATCAACGGATGGGTTGACTCGTGGCATGGAAGTGCTAGATACTGGCCGTCCAATTTCTGTGCCAGTCGGCAAAGAAACACTTGGTCGCGTCTTTAACGTTTTGGGAGATACCATTGACTTGGATGCTCCTTTTGCGGATGATGCAGAGCGCCAGCCAATCCATAAGAAAGCTCCAACCTTTGATGAGTTGTCTACTTCATCAGAGATCTTAGAAACAGGTATCAAGGTTATCGACCTTTTAGCACCTTATCTTAAAGGTGGTAAAGTCGGACTCTTCGGTGGTGCCGGAGTTGGTAAGACCGTCCTGATTCAAGAATTGATCCATAACATTGCCCAAGAGCATGGTGGTATTTCCGTATTTACCGGTGTTGGGGAACGTACCCGTGAAGGGAATGACCTTTATTGGGAAATGAAAGAGTCTGGTGTTATCGAGAAAACAGCCATGGTCTTCGGTCAGATGAATGAACCACCAGGAGCACGTATGCGAGTTGCTTTGACTGGTTTGACGATTGCAGAATACTTCCGTGATGTGGAAGGTCAAGATGTCTTGCTCTTCATTGACAACATCTTCCGTTTCACGCAGGCAGGTTCTGAAGTCTCTGCCCTTTTGGGTCGGATGCCATCAGCCGTTGGTTACCAACCAACACTTGCGACAGAAATGGGGCAATTGCAAGAGCGTATCACATCGACTAAGAAGGGTTCTGTAACCTCTATTCAGGCCATCTACGTGCCAGCCGATGACTATACTGACCCAGCTCCAGCAACGGCTTTCGCCCACTTGGACTCTACAACCAACTTGGAACGTAAATTGGTTCAATTGGGGATTTATCCAGCCGTGGATCCACTTGCTTCAAGCTCTCGAGCTCTTTCTCCTGAGATTGTTGGTGAAGAGCACTATGCAGTAGCTGCCGAAGTGAAACGCGTATTGCAACGTTATCATGAATTGCAGGATATCATTGCTATCCTAGGTATGGATGAGTTGTCAGATGAAGAAAAGACTTTGGTTGCGCGTGCGCGTCGGATTCAATTCTTCCTGTCTCAAAACTTCAACGTTGCGGAGCAGTTTACTGGCCAGCCGGGATCTTATGTGCCTGTAGCTGAGACGGTTCGTGGCTTTAAAGAGATCCTCGAAGGCAAGTACGATAAGTTACCAGAAGATGCCTTCCGTGGTGTCGGTTCGATTGAGGATGTCATTGCTAAAGCGGAAAAAATGGGATTCTAAGAGGTGAATGATGGCTCAAATGACAGTACAAATCGTTACACCGGATGGTCTGATTTATGACCACCGTGCTGCATTTGTTTCCGTAAAAACGATTGACGGAGAAATGGGGATTTTGCCTCGCCATATCAATACAATTGCTGTTTTGGAAGTGGATCAAGTCAAGGTACGCAGAATCGATGATGACAAGCATATTGACTGGATTGCGGTCAACGGTGGCATCATAGAAATCGCTGATAATGTGATTACCATTATCGCGGACTCAGCTGAGCGTGAGCGTGATATTGATATCAGCCGTGCCGAGCGAGCTAAGCTACGCGCTGAGAAAGAGATCGAAGAAGCCCAAGACAAGCATTTGATTGACCAAGAGCGACGAGCTAAAATCGCCCTCCAGCGTGCCATCAACCGTATTAACGTTGGAACAAGAATGTAATGAAAAAAGAATGGAATTTCCATTCTTTTTTATTGTCCCATACTCCTTTCCGCTCGGAATAGCTCTTCTTATGGTATAATAAAATCTATGATAGAATTAATGTTTCGATTATGCAGTCATCTGCTCTTTATCTTTATGTCTTTTCACCTTTTAGCGACAGTGGTCAGTTGGGAAAAATTTTTAAAAGTAAATGCTGATAATGCCATCAAAATTCGTTTTTTGATTTTATTGCTAAGTATTGCCTTGGGCTACATGGCTAGCCTATTTTTTATCGGTATTTATGACATGAGTCGGGCAATTTTTAATGGAGCTTTATAAGGTCAGATTGTTGATTTTATGATATGATAGTAAGGATGAATTTTTAAGATTTGGAGTAACTAGTTAGTATGGAAAAAATTATTATTCAGGGTGGAAATAACCGTCTGGTTGGCAGAGTTAGGATTGAAGGAGCTAAAAATGCGGTACTGCCGCTGTTGGCAGCAACTGTCTTAGCCAGTGAAGGAAAAACAACTCTTAAAAATGTGCCAGTTCTTTCCGATGTTTTTACCATGAACAATGTTGTTCGCGGCTTGAATACGCAGGTAGACTTTGATCAAGATGAAAATACTGTAGTTGTAGATGCGACTAAACCATTAACCGAAGAGGCTCCTTATAAGTATGTCAGCAAGATGCGGGCTTCGATTGTTGTATTGGGTCCCATTCTTGCTCGAAATGGGCATGCTAAAGTATCCATGCCGGGCGGTTGTACGATTGGTAGCCGACCTATCGACCTTCATTTGAAGGGTTTGGAGGCAATGGGTGCTCAGATTACGCAGACTGCAGGATACATCGAAGCCAAGGCAGACCGCTTGATGGGGGCGCATATTTACATGGACTTCCCAAGTGTTGGTGCGACACAGAATATTATGATGGCAGCGACTTTAGCTCAAGGTACCACTGTTATTGAAAATGCTGCTCGAGAACCTGAAATTGTCGACTTAGCCTTACTATTAAATAAAATGGGTGCTAAGGTCAGAGGGGCAGGAACGGAGAATATAACAATCATCGGTGTTGAAAAACTTCATGGAGCTGAGCATAATGTCGTGCAAGACCGTATCGAAGCTGGTACATTTATGGTTGCCGCTGCCATGACGGGTGGTGATTTGCTGATTGAGGATGCGATTTGGGAACACAATCGTCCGCTTTTATCAAAAATGCAAGAAATGGGGGTGGAAGTGACTGAAGAAGACGAAGGAATTCGCGTCCGCTCAGATGTTTCAAAGTTAAAAGCTGTTTCTGTCAAAACCTTGCCTTATCCAGGTTTCCCAACCGATATGCAGGCTCAGTTTACTGCCTTGATGGCGATAGCTCAAGGAGAGTCTGTCATGGTTGAGACGGTCTTTGAAAACCGCTTCCAGCACTTAGAAGAGATGCGACGGATGGGCCTTCATTCCGACATTATGCGGGATACCGCTCGGATTTGGGGTGGTAGTAGCCTGCAAGGAGCAGAAGTCATGTCGACAGATCTTCGGGCTAGTGCGACCTTGATTTTGATGGGCTTGATTGCTGAAGGGGAAACAAAGGTTAGCAAGTTAGTTCATTTGGATCGTGGCTACTATAAATTTCATGAAAAGCTGGCAGCTCTTGGTGCCAACGTCAAACGCGTAAAGGAAGAAGATGATGAGTGAAAATTGGAAATACTTATCTAGACAGCTAGGCATCGTTGCCTTGGTGCTGATAGTTGCTTTTATCATTTTTTGTCTTGGTCTGGTCATCGGATATGGTGTGATTGGAAATGCAGATAATCCTTGGTCTATCTTATCACCAAATACCTGGAAAGAGCTTATTTCTAAGTTTACTGGTCAATGATCTGCCGAGAGTGTTCGTTAATTTACCGACTGTGCAGAATATTTGCACAGTCCTTTTAAATGGATAGGGAAATATGCCAAAAAGAAAGAAATTACAAAAAAAGAGCACTAAATCTACTCAGACTATAGCTGGGCTTCTGGTTGCTCTGACTTTATCACTGGGAGCCTACTTTTTTGGAAATGGCACTCAGTCACCAGCAGTAAATACATCGTCAGTCATTAGTCAAAATAGGGATACCAGTACACCTGATCAAACACTGGCTGAGAGTGTTCTCACTGATTCAGTGCGTTCACAACTTGGTGGAAAAATCGAGTGGAATGGAGCTGGAGCTTTCATCATCGATGGGAATAAAACGAACTTAAATACCAAAGTGTCGAGTGCGCCTTATGCAGATAATAAAACGAAGATTGTTCAGGGGCAGACGGTTCCAACAGTCGCCAATGCCTTGCTTGCCAAATCGACCCGCCAGTATAAATCACGGGAAGAAACGGGAAATGGTTCCACTTCTTGGGTTCCTGCTGGTTGGCACCAAGTAAAACATCTATCAGGTGACTACAACCATGCAGTGGATCGCGGGCATCTCTTGGCTTACTCGCTGATTGGTGGTTTAAAGGGATTCGACGCCTCTACTAGCAATCCAGCCAATATCGCAGTCCAGACAGCTTGGGCCAATCAGGCCAATAAAGACAACTCGACGGGGCAGAATTACTATGAAACTCAGATTCGTCGTGCCTTGGATCAGAATAAGCGAGTCCGTTATCGTGTCACTTTGATCTATGCTTCGGAAAATGATCTGGTGCCATCTGGCTCGCATTTAGAAGCCAAGTCCAGCGATGGAAGTTTGGAATTCAATGTTTTTGTCCCAAATGTCCAGTCAGGAATTGTCCTTGATTATCGTACTGGCAAAGTGACCCTTAGATAAATGTGGTTCACATAATATGATTTATTTGAAGTCAGCAGCTAAGCTGGCTTTCATGTCTTCAATAGACTTCCCGGCGCCTTAAGAGGTGCCGATTTTGCTTTGTATTGAAATGAGCATAAACTAAAAGCAAAAAATACCGTGCAAACCTTTTCACCGTTAAAAAAATCTGCTATAATAAGAGGGAGAACGAATACAGAGGAGAATATCATGTCAAAAAAAATTATTGGGATTGACCTTGGTGGTACATCTATCAAATTTGCAATTTTAACGCAAGAGGGTGAAATCCAAGAAAAATGGTCTATTAAAACTAATATTTTGGATGAAGGAAGCCATATTGTAGACGATATGATTGAGTCTATCCAGCATCGATTGGGGCTCCTAAATCTATCAGCTGAGGACTTTGTCGGAATTGGCATGGGATCACCGGGTGTGGTTGACCGTGAGAAAGGGACTGTTATCGGTGCTTATAACCTGAACTGGAAGACCCTTCAACCGGTAAAAGAGAAAATCGAAAAAGCGACAGGCATTCCATTCTTCATTGATAATGATGCCAACGTAGCTGCGCTTGGTGAGCGTTGGATGGGTGCTGGTGAAAACCAACCAGACGTTGTCTTTATGACGCTTGGTACAGGTGTTGGTGGCGGTATCGTTGCGGAAGGTAAGCTGCTCCACGGTGTGGCAGGTGCGGCAGGCGAGCTGGGCCACATTACTGTTGATTTCGATCAACCAATCGCATGTACTTGTGGTAAAAAAGGCTGTCTTGAGACAGTTGCCTCAGCAACAGGGATTGTCAACTTGACTCGTCGTTACGCTGATGAATATGAAGGCGACGCAACTTTGAAACGCTTGATTGATGACGGAGAAGAAGTAACTGCTAAAACTGTATTTGATTTGGCAAAAGAAGGCGACGACCTTGCTTTGATTGTTTACCGTAACTTCTCACGTTACTTGGGAATTGCTTGTGCCAATATCGGTTCAACTCTTAATCCATCAACGATCGTTATTGGTGGTGGAGTGTCAGCAGCAGGAGAGTTCCTACTTGAGGGTGTTCGTAAAGTTTATGAAGAGAATACTTTCCCACAAGTACGCACCTCAACTAAATTGGCGCTGGCTACACTTGGAAATGATGCTGGCGTAATTGGAGCAGCTTCGCTGGTACTTCAATAGTTCTAACTACTTCCTCTCTTAGCATAGCTATAAGGAGGGCTAAAAATGAAGAGAAAAGTTGCATATTTTCTAATATTATTTCCCATTTTTCTTTTGATCTTATCCGCTTGCAAATCAAAGACAGAGGGTTTTCTGACCATATTGGATAGTCAGAATCAGCAAGTTTATCAGACAAATAATACCAAAACTTTGGATGAATTTGCAGACATTCTGGATAAGGTCGAATCTGAGGAAGATAATGAAGATGCCTGGGTTGATTTACCTGATGATGCAGAGGTTAATTATATCTACGATATTAGTGGGAGAAAGGGAGAAAGTGGTGTCAAATTTACGACCTACAAAAACTACCCCTATGTCACTCTTTCAAATATTCCTGCTGTGTCAGATATTACCTTGAGATTATCAGAAAAGGATGCGAATAAGCTCAATCATCCAGATGAATGGGTCAAATAAAGTTTTCTCCTGCTAAACTTGGCAGGAGAATTTTTATGGAAAATTTGCTATACTAGAAAAAGCTTACTGAACGAAGGAGAAATCATGACGTTAGCAGATACGATTTTCAAAGAGAATATTAAAAAAATTATGGAGCAAGGTGTTTTTTCTGAGAATGCCCGTCCGCGCTACAAGGATGGAAATGTGGCCAACTCTAAATATATCACTGGTTCTTTCGCAGAATACGATTTGAGCAAGGGCGAGTTCCCAATAACGACTCTGCGCCCTATTGCCATCAAGTCCGCTATCAAGGAAGTTCTTTGGATCTATCAAGACCAGTCTAATAGCTTGGAATTGCTCAACGACAAGTATCATGTTCACTACTGGAATGATTGGGAAGTTGGCGATACGGGTACTATTGGCCAGCGCTACGGAGCTGTTGTCAAGAAGCATGATATTATCCATAAAATTCTCCAACAGCTGGAAGCCAATCCTTGGAACCGTCGCAATATCATCTCTCTCTGGGATTATGAAGCTTTTGAAGAAACAGATGGCTTGCTTCCATGTGCTTTTCAAACCATGTTTGACGTTCGTCGTGTGGATGGGGAGATTTATCTGGATGCGACTCTGACCCAGCGCTCAAATGATATGCTGGTGGCTCACCATATCAATGCTATGCAATATGTGGCTCTGCAGATGATGATTGCCAAGCATTTCGGCTGGAAGGTCGGCAAGTTCTTTTACTTTATCAATAACTTGCACATCTATGACAATCAGTTCGAGCAGGCAGAGGAACTCTTACGCCGAGAACCTAGCGACTGTCAACCTCGGCTCCTTTTAAATGTGCCAGATGGGACCAATTTCTTTGATATCAAAGCAGAAGATTTTGAGTTATTAGATTATGATCCGGTCAAACCTCAACTCAAGTTTGATTTGGCGATTTGATTGTATTTTTCCTACTGAATGATAGTCAGTAGGTTTTTTAATTTTCAAGAGCAAATGATTGAAATATATTTTGTAAGTGCTATAATGACAATAGATATATGTGTTTCGCTAGTGCCTATCTCGGAGGTATTGATATGGAAGCAATTTTTTTAACACATAGAAGCAGGAGAAAACTCTTTAGTCTGAGCATTTGTTCATTTTTGCTTGGCTTATCGGTTTCTGTGACACCGATGGCTATTGTGGGTGCGGATGAAGTCCAGCAGGCAGAGTCCCAACTTGAGCAAATAGCAGATTCTTCAGTGGAAGAAGATGACTTTCTGCAGCTTGTAGACCAAGGTTCGGATGGGGCAAATCAGGGAAAGAAATCCTATACGATTGATTTGCTTTGTCATGGAAAAGGCCCTAAAAACAAAGGGACCGAGCAAAGCAATACTGAGGATTCAACTGAAGGCAAGTCAGTCAAAAGAGAGGGGTGCGATATTGATCCCTTAGCGGATAAAAAAGAGGCTGCCACTGCTGAGCCTAAGAAGGCAGACTCAACGCTCTTGAATGTCTCCCTGATTGGCCTTGTAGCTGCTGTTGTAGGATTTGTCTTTGTCAAAAAGATGAAGAAAGGGTGATTTACCTAGCAAACGAATAGTCGATAATCTTTTTGGTTATCGATTTTTTATCTGAATCAGCTGGCAAAAATAATAGATAGAAGTGATAGTCCAAACAAGTCTTTTTTAATAAATTTTGATAGAATAGAAATATCAATGCGAAGGATAGAGAAATGACAAAAAAGATTGCGGCGATTTGGGCACAGGATCAAAATGGTTTGATTGGCAAAGACCAAAGCTTGCCATGGCATTTACCAGCAGAGTTGAAGCATTTCAAAGAAATCACGACTGGACATGCAATTCTAATGGGGCGGGTGACTTTTGATGGCATGCATCGACGCGTGTTGCCAAATAGAAAAACTCTGATTTTGACACGCGATAGGGATTATCAGATTGAGGATGAGCGTGTTTTGGTATTTCATGATCTTTCAGCGGTGTTGAAATGGTACCAAGAGCAAGAGAAGAATCTCTATATTATCGGTGGCGGCCAAATCTTTTCTTTATTTGAGCATGAATTGGATGAGGTGATTAAGACAGAAATCCATGCTAGCTTAGAAGGTGATACTTATTTCCCAGCAGACTTTGATTTGACACAGTTCGAGGAAGTAAGCAGTCGCTTTCGTCCAAAAGATGAAAAAAATGAGTATGATTTCACCGTAAAAATCCTCAAAAGAAAGGGTTCATAGGAATGGAAAGAAGTGTTTTTGGTTTTTTTACGGCCTTTTTATGTGCAATTTGTTTGATCTGTTCGCTTCAGACTTTTCGTAAAAAACGTTATGGATTGGCTATTTTATTTTTGTTAAATGCTTTTACAAATCTTGTTAATTCCATCCATGCTTTTTATATGACCCTCTTTTAAAATGTAAATAAAAATTGAATTAGAAATTTAGAATGGGAGTAAACAATGCCTACAAATCGTAATAATGAGATGATGGTATATTGTTCTTTCTGTGGAAAGAATCAGGACGAAGTCCAAAAAATTATTGCGGGCAACAATGCCTTTATCTGTAATGAATGTGTCGAGTTGGCGCAGGAGATTATCCGAGAAGAATTAGCTGAGGAAGTTTTAGCTGATCTTTCTGAAGTACCAAAACCGCAAGAATTGCTTAATATTTTGAACCACTATGTGATTGGTCAAGATCGGGCTAAGCGGGCTTTGGCAGTTGCCGTCTACAATCACTATAAGCGGATTAATTTTCATGACAGTCGCGAAGAGGATGATGTGGAGCTACAAAAATCCAACATCCTCATGATTGGTCCAACTGGATCTGGGAAAACATTCCTGGCTCAGACTTTGGCGCGCAGCCTCAATGTTCCTTTTGCTATCGCAGATGCTACTGCTTTGACTGAGGCTGGCTATGTTGGTGAAGATGTAGAAAATATCCTGCTCAAGCTTTTACAGGCAGCAGACTTTAATATTGAACGGGCAGAACGCGGCATCATTTATGTGGATGAAATTGACAAGATTGCTAAGAAGAGCGAAAATGTTTCTATCACACGTGATGTTTCAGGTGAGGGTGTTCAGCAAGCCTTGCTGAAGATTATTGAAGGAACAGTTGCCAGCGTGCCTCCTCAAGGTGGTCGTAAGCATCCACAGCAAGAAATGATTCAGGTTGATACCAAGAACATTCTCTTTATCGTTGGTGGTGCTTTTGACGGTATTGAAGAGATTGTCAAGCAACGTCTTGGTGAGAAGATTATCGGTTTCGGTCAAAATAATAAGGCAATTGACGAGGGTGCATCTTATATGCAGGCCATTGTCGCTGACGATATTCAAAAATTTGGAATTATTCCTGAGTTGATTGGTCGTTTGCCAGTTTTTGCAGCTCTAGAACAGTTGACAGTTGATGACTTGGTTCGCATTTTGAGTGAACCGAGAAATGCACTAGTGAAGCAATACCAAACCTTGCTTTCTTATGATGATGTTGAGCTTGAATTTGACGAGGAAGCCCTGCAAGCCATTGCGAGAAAAGCCATCGAACGTAAGACAGGTGCGCGTGGACTTCGCTCAATTATTGAAGAAACCATGATGGATGTCATGTTTGAAGTGCCAAGTCAGGAAAATGTTAAGCTGGTTCGTATCACGAAGGAAGCAGTGGATGGCACAGACAAGCCAATCTTAGAAACTGCCTAGGGGAAGCTTATGGAAATCAATACACATAATGCTGAGATTTTACTGAGCGCAGCCAATAAATCGCATTACCCGCAGGATGATATCCCAGAAATCGCCTTGGCGGGTCGCTCCAATGTTGGTAAATCTAGTTTTATCAATACTCTGCTCAATCGTAAAAATCTAGCACGAACTTCAGGCAAGCCTGGTAAAACGCAACTGTTGAATTTTTTCAATATCGATGACAAGCTCCGTTTTGTGGACGTTCCTGGCTATGGTTATGCCAAGGTTTCGAAAACAGAGCGAGCTAAATGGGGCAAAATGATTGAGGAATACTTGACCAGTCGGGACAATCTGCGAGCGGTCGTGAGTTTAGTAGACTTACGCCATGATCCTAGTGCGGATGATGTGCAGATGTATGAATTCCTCAAATACTATGAAATTCCAGTTATTGTTGTGGCTACCAAGGCTGATAAAATTCCACGCGGTAAGTGGAATAAGCATGAAAGTGCCATTAAGAAAAAGCTGGACTTTGACAAAACTGATGATTTTATCATCTTTTCTTCAGCTGATAAAACTGGTCTTGATCAAGCCTGGGATGCGATTTTAGGCAAGATCTAGATGTTAGATTTTATCGGAATGATAGTTGAACTTTCAGAGTTTAAGATCATAGCCTGATTCCGTATGGGTTGGAGTCAGGTTATTTTCATTGTCAGTTCAGCCTGTATATCTTTATGATAAGGCTCATTATGCAAGTCGAACGAGGCAGGTTTGAATGGAACAATCGTGGCTTGTGAAACTTATATTTGTGGAAGATCTAAAAAATGTCATATACTTGTAATTTATTGCTAATGTTATTTTGCTTTTAGTATGTTACAATAGTAGAACAAATATTGTATTTAGGAGAAAGACTGTGAAGAAGAGAATTTCAAAAGAAAGAAAAAAACTTTTGATAGGTTTGGCAGTAATGGCCTCAACCATTGTCTTTGGTCTGGCTTTGTCAAAGCAAATCAAGCCAGCAAGTGCAAATGATGCTGTTCAGCAACCATTGAACCAAACAGAATATTTCATTTCACAAATCAGTGAGCCGGCTCGCCAGTTGGCTCAGGATAATGATCTATATGCTTCTGTGATGATTGCACAAGCTATTTTAGAGAGTGGTTCTGGCCAGTCTGGTCTATCAGGCTATCCTCACTATAATTTGTTCGGGATTAAAGGAGCTTATGCTGGTCAGTCAGCGACGATGGAGACCTTGGAAGAAGATGGTCAGGGCAATACTTACGCAATCAATGATCAATTCCGCTCTTACTCAAGTTATGTTGAGTCACTTCAGGATTATGTCTACGTATTAAGACAAAGTCACTTTGCGGGGGCTTGGAAGAGCAATGCACCGACTTATCAAGATGCGACAGCTGCCTTGACAGGTGTATATGCAACGGATAGTCATTACTATGCAAAATTGAACTATCTGATTGAAGCATACAATCTGACTCAGTTTGATTCGCCTAGCTATCAGACAGGAGCGTCTAATATGGTTTACAATCCTTACCGTGGACAGTACACGACTCAAGATGTTCTGGAAACAGACCAAGCATGGGCATCACATAACTAGATAAGAAAAAAGAGATTGTAATAATCTCTTTTTTGCGTTTTACTAATGAAATAGACGATCATTTCAAATAAGCAGACTTATTTATCTTTAGCAAAACTGACTAAGCTGTTATTTTAGAAAAAGCTTGAGGAGCAAGAATGGGAGCATTTAAAGACTTACTTGAAAAGCAAGACATAATAATTCTAGATGGTGCTTTGGGGACAGAGTTGGAGAGGCGGGGGTATGATGTTTCTGGTCGGCTTTGGTCAGCCAAGTACTTGCTTGAGAATCCTCAGATTATCCAAGACCTGCATGAGGACTATGTTCGGGCTGGAAGTTACATCATCACCACTTCCAGTTACCAGGCCAGCATTCCAGCTTTTGTCGAAGAAGGATTGAGTTTAGATAAGGCTCATGAAATCTTCAAAGAGACGGTCTTTTTAGCACAGGCAGCTGTTAAAAATGTCTGGCAGGTATTATCGCTAGATGAGCAGAAGCAGCGCTCTTATCCTTTGACAGCTGGATCGGTCGGGCCATATGCTGCTTATCTGGCTGATGGTTCGGAGTATACAGGAGCCTATCACTTGAGTGAGGAGGAATTTAAAGACTTTCATCGTCCGCGGATACAAGCCTTGCTGGATGCGGGTTGTGATTTATTGGCACTTGAAACGATTCCTAACGGAGCAGAAACCGAGGCGCTTGTTCATTTACTATCAGAAGAATTTCCGCAGGTGGAAGCCTATTTATCTTTTACTGCTCAAACGGCATCAGCAATTTCGGACGGAACCTTAATAGAAGAAGTTGGGCGCTTGGCTCAGTCGAGTCCACAAGTATTGGCTGTCGGTTTTAACTGCACAGCTCCACATTTGATTGCTCCTTTATTAGAAAAGTTAAAACAGGTGTGCGATAAGCCCTTACTAGCCTATCCAAATTCTGGAGAGGTCTATAATGTGGCGACAAATACTTGGCAGGACAATCCTGAGCAGCAGCTCTGTTTAACTGATTACAGTCAGCTTTGGAAGAAGCAGGGCGTTCAGCTTTTTGGCGGTTGCTGTCGAACTCGGCCAGAAGATATAAGGCAGCTAGCAGGCGAATTAAGAACTTGAATATAGCATTCCAAGTTCAAATTTAGAAAAAAACTTACAGAAAACGCTTTCGAAAAATAAAAGTTTGTGATATACTGTACATAGTTTAACTTAGAGGAGAATTATTATGGTCGAATCGACATTTATTCCAAAAATAGAAGCAGCTTGCCGTAAGAAAGAAGGCTTGTTCGACACAAGTAAAGGGAAGTATGCTGTTCGCTCTATCTTTGCGGGGGCCTTTCTGACTTTCAGTACAGGAGCAGGAGCCATTGCGGCAGACCTGACAAATAAGATTGTCCCAGGAACGGGTCGTTTTCTCTTCCCTTTTATCTTTGCTTGGGGATTGGCCTACATCGTCTTTCTGAATGCTGAGCTGGTGACTTCCAACATGATGTTTTTGACAGCTGGCACTTTCTTGAAGAAGATTGACTGGAAAAAAGCATTGATTATTTTGTTCTATTGTACTTTCTTTAACTTGATTGGGGCTCTGATTGCTGGGTGGCTCTTTGCTAATTCGGCGGCTTATGCGGGACTTAGCAAGGAAAGTTTCATTGCTGGTGTTGTGCAGATGAAGCTTGCCCGTTCAAATGAACTTATTTTACTTGAGGGAATACTCGCCAATGTATTTGTTAATATTGCGATTCTTTCCTTCGTCTTGGTGAAAGATAGTACAGCCAAGCTTTTCTTGGTTATTTCAGCCATTTATATGTTTGTCTTCTTAACCAACGAACACTTGGCAGCCAACTTTGCTTCTTTTGCTATCGTTAAGTTTAGCTCAGCTGCATCAGAGGTGGCAAATTTTGGTATTGGAAATATCCTGCGCCACTGGGCTGTGACCTTCGTAGGGAACTTGATTGGTGGTGGTCTCCTGATCGGTCTGCCATACGCTTGGTTCAATAAAAAAGAAGAACATTATGTGGATTAAAATGTAGCCCTAGGGCTACATTTTTTTGAAGAAGTGACGCTCTGATTTCCGTCTAGATCTGCCTAAATTGACAAACATATAAAATTTTGTTAAACTTTATTAATATTTTTATATTTAAGGAGATCTTGATGAATAAACTTACTATTCAAGCACCAGATGGTAGCAATGTTAAAACTTTGTCACCAATGTACTCTATTACAACCTTGCTATTTAACTTTTTCGTTCCGCTCTTTCGTAAAGACTGGAAATACTTTGGGATCATGCTTGGATCACTGTTTGTATTTGCTGTGATTGCAACGCTTCTTATCCCAGATGATTTCTTGAGACCTGTAGGAACTGCCTACAACTTGTTTTGGGCCTTTTTCTATAATCGTCTTTGGATAAAAGACCGAGTTTTCACTGATGGCTGGGTGCCTGCTGACGATGCTAGTAAAGCCTTGCTTGACAAGACTTTTTCTAAAAATGCATAAAAAAGTAAAAAGATTGCACAAAAAGCTTGCAATCTTTTTTTTCTTTTGCTATAATTATCCATGGTTTGAAAAAACTGCCTAAGACAGTAGGGGAGCTCGACTCATAAAAATCCTACCGAGGACAAAACGTATCATGTAAAAGAAGCGTATTGTACTTTCGTGTCTAGGTTTGGGCGCGTTTTTCTTTTAGAAAGATTCCCCAAGCAAAATAATTACGGAGGTGAAACACTAAATGAGTGAAGCAATTATTGCTAAAAAAGCAGAATTAGTTGACGTAGTAGCTGAGAAAATGAAAGCTGCTGCATCAATCGTTGTTGTGGACGCTCGTGGTTTGACAGTTGAGCAAGATACTGTTCTTCGTCGTGAGCTTCGTGGAAGCGAAGTTGAGTACAAAGTAATTAAAAACTCAATCTTACGTCGTGCAGCTGAAAAAGCTGGTCTTGAAGATCTTGCATCAGTATTTGTTGGACCATCTGCAGTAGCATTTTCTAACGAAGATGTTATCGCACCAGCGAAAATCTTGAACGATTTTGCTAAGAATGCAGAAGCACTTGAAATCAAAGGTGGTGCTATTGAAGGCGCTGTCGCATCAAAAGAAGAGATTCTTGCACTTGCAACTCTTCCAAACCGCGAAGGGCTTCTTTCTATGCTCCTTTCTGTACTTCAAGCGCCAGTTCGCAACGTTGCACTTGCTGTCAAAGCAGTTGCAGACAACAAAGAAGACGCAGCTTAATCTTAAGCTACGCAGCGTAGCCTAGCTACAAAAAAATTATTATAAAAATAAAAACTTATTTGGAGGAAATAACAATGGCATTGAACATTGAAAACATTATTGCTGAAATTAAAGAAGCTTCAATCCTTGAATTGAACGACCTTGTAAAAGCTATCGAAGAAGAATTTGGTGTAACTGCAGCTGCTCCTGTAGCTGTTGCTGCAGCTGGTGCTGCTGACGCTGGTGCTGCTAAAGATTCATTTGACGTTGAATTGACAGCTGCTGGTGACAAAAAAGTTGGCGTTATCAAAGTTGTACGTGAAATCACAGGTCTTGGACTTAAAGAAGCTAAAGAACTTGTTGATGGTGCACCAGGTGTCATCAAAGAAGGCGTTCCAACTGCAGAAGCTGAAGAAATCAAAGCTAAATTGGAAGAAGCTGGAGCTTCAGTTACTCTTAAATAAGAGGCATATACCAATTAGAATTCGGAATACTATAGTATCAGCCTTTTAGAATCGTGAACACATTTTAGAAACTGATAAATTAATTTAGTTTCCTGCCAAAAACCCTACCAAAAATTAATTTGGCAGGGTTTTTCTTTTTAATAAAAATATTTTGGAGAACAGTTGAATATTGTTCTCCTTTTTTTATTTTCTGGAGGGAAAATGACAAAAGAATTACAATCATCACGCTATATCGTCATTTCATTTTTAGTACGTGAAATGGGAATTGACATTGTTGAAGCCATCTCTCTTATGGCTGAATTAGAAAAAAGTGGCTTGGTTCGCTTGGAATCAAATGGCGATTTAATACTCAAAGAACTTGGAGGAGAGCTATGAAACGAATTACCGCAAATCAATACCAAACTTCAGAACGGTATTATAAATTACCTAAAATTCTTTTTGAGGATGAGAAATATATGGATATGAAACTAGAAGTAAAGGTGGCTTATTCTATTTTAAAAGATCGTTTAGAATTATCTCTCAGTCGTGGTTGGATAGATGAAGAAGGCGCGGTCTATTTAGTATTTTCTAATTCTAAACTGATGAGGCTGTTAGGTTGTTCGAAGTCAAAATTACTGTCCATCAAAAAAACTCTTAAAGAATATGACTTAATTGATGAAGTTCAACAGTCTTCAAGTGAGAAAGGAAGACTAGCTAATAAGATTTATTTAGGGGAATTATCTTCTACCCCAGTAGGTAATTCAAACAGGCCTAGTGTTAAAAAAAGACTAGGGCAGGTTGAAAATCAAACGGCCCCCGTCTCACATTCAGCCCCTAGTGAGACTGAAGTTAGTGAGACTAAATATAGTGAGACTGATTCTTTATTTATTGAGGATGAGGAGGATAGGAATACTCAACCTATCTTGAAAAGAAAAGTAGAAAAGGTCACAAAATATGATCGAGATTATATTTGGGGATTGGTACAAGATCAATTTAGACGCGAAGGTTTTTCTGAAACAGCCAGTGAAATTGCTATGACTGATTTTGAGAAAATCTATCAGTATGCTCTAGATAATGTCCGCTTTGTTAGACGTGCGGAAGTGCTTGCTGAATTTGTGTTTAACGGCTTGTATTCTGTTTGGAATAACCGTGTTAGAAAAGGAGGTGGTTAAATGTCGCCAATCGAGTGGATATTAGTTATGCTCATTTTCATTTCAAGTGGTTTGACTCTTTGGACATTAATAGTCGATCAGAAAGGGGTAATCAAGAAATGAAATTTATTGATTTATTTTCAGGTATCGGTGGTTTTCGACTAGGAATGGAAAGTGTCGGACACGAGTGTATTGGATTTTGTGAGATTGATAAATTTGCTAGAGAATCTTATAAATCCATTTTTCAAACGGAAGGAGAAATAGAATTTCATGACATACGAAATGTTTCAGATGATGAATTTAAAAAACTTAGAGGGAAAGTCGATATCATCTGTGGGGGATTCCCTTGTCAAGCATTTTCAATCGCAGGAAGACGATTGGGATTTGAAGATACTAGAGGAACTTTGTTCTTTGAAATTGCTCGGGCGGCCAAACAAATCCAACCACGTTTTCTTTTTCTTGAAAATGTTAAAGGCCTACTCAATCACGATAATGGACGGACGTTCACCACAATCCTTACCACACTTGATGAGTTGGGGTTTGATGTTGAGTGGCAGGTGCTTAACAGTAAGGATTTTGGCGTTCCCCAAAACAGAGAGAGGGTGTTTATTATCGGACATTCTAGAAAGAAAGGTACCAGACTCTTATTTCCTTTCAGACGAGAAGGTCAAGCAACTAACTCTGAGATTTTAAAAACATTAGGAAATTTGAATCCATCAAAAAGTGGAATGAGCGGTAAAGTTTATTATTCAGAAGGTCTTGCGCCAACCTTAGTTCGTGGGAAAGGAGAAGGATTTAAGATTGCGATTCCTTGTATGACACCAGACAGATTAGACAAGAGACAAAATGGTAGACGCTTTAAGGAAAATCAAGAGCCGATGTTTACTTTAAATACTCAGGATCGTCATGGCATTGTCGTTGTTGGAGATTTACCCACTAGCTTTAAGGAGACCGGTCGCGTCTATGGAAGTGAGGGCTTATCTCCAACACTGACTACGATGCAAGGAGGAGATAAAATTCCCAAAATACTGATTCCAGAACCAATCCAATTTTTAAAAGTCAGGGAAGCAACTAAAAAAGGATACGCTCAAGCAGAGATTGGAGATTCAATCAATTTGGAAAGACCAAGTTCTCAGTATCGGCGTGGTAGAGTTGGAAAAGGTATAGCGAATACGTTAACAACTAGTGGTCAAATGGGAGTAGTAGTGGGTAGCTATGAAGGAGAAGATAAACAAGTTTATCATGTAGCTGGTGTCTTGATAGATGGACAATTTTACCATCTGAGGATACGACGAATCACTCCTAAAGAGTGTTTTCGCTTGCAGGGCTTTCCTGATTGGGCTTTTGAAGCTGCGAGAAAAGTCTCTAGTAATAGTCAGCTCTATAAACAAGCTGGTAATAGTGTAACCGTTCCTGTGATTGCCGCGATCGCAAAGAAATTAAAAGAAATAGAGGAAAAAGATGAAAGCATTAAATAAAGAATCAATACTAGATTGTGATGAATTAGAAACAGAATTACATGATGCAGAAATCAAACAGCTGGATGAACAATTATTTTTGATGCCCAATTATCCATGTGAGTTTGAAGTAACATTTTTAGATGATTACCATAAAAAACACAACTACCCACTATTTTACGAGTCCTATCTTCAAAACGTTATGGAATTCCTTGAAAGTCAAGACATAAAGAATGGGGTTGATGCCTTTGTAGATGATAATCAGAATCTTGTTTTTGTTTTATATGGACAAGGCTATCGAGCCGAGGGAAAAGAAGGAATACTTACAACCCAAGTAACTGTAAAAGCTTATGATGAAGACAAGAAATCGATTAACTTCTCAAATTCATTAGATTCCTTAATCGTCTCAGAATATCAAATGGAACCGAATCTTTGGGAGGTCTCCCATGATTGATCTCTATCTAAGTAAAAATAGCCAAAGAAATCAACTTCTTTTGGATTTCTTTCAAAAGTATGGCATCGAGGTGTCTTGTCATTCGATTTCTGAAATGACAAAGGATAAATTAATTGAGATGATGAGCTATTCTTCAGATTGTTTTGAGTTTCTATCTCCCAATTTATTACGATTTAAGAACCGTGACAATCTAAGATTAACGGATTTCATTGAAATGATATTAAAAAATCCTGAACTATGCATCAGGCTTCCTCTTGCGGTTTCAAATAAGATAGTTTATCCAAATCTGAATTTGGAAGAGGCTAGAGCTCTATTGCCAAGAGATACGAAACAATTGATTTACATGGCACAAACACATTATTTATCTAGTTAAAGGAGAAGCAATATGGCTGAACGATTTTGGGAGAACTTGTCCATTATTTTGGCTGAAAGAAATATTAGCTGGATTGAGTTAACCAGAAAAATGTTTGCGGGAGAGTTTCACTATCCAAGTGAATTGAATCGTTTGTATCAAAAAATACGCCACTACAAGATGGAACAACGAATGCCTCAAAGTCCATGGGTAGAAAGGATTGTGCAGGTATTAGATTTAGATTATGAAGATTTATTTCGGAGGTAACTATGAAAAGAATAATTCCAGTTTATATATTCCAACAAGTAAATGTCTTATTGGTATCCCTATACTTACTGAAATTGCTTTGTATTGGTGAGTTAACCATACTACAGATTCTCTATTGTGCGTCGCTCATTTCTTTTTTATGGATGTATGGCCAACGAAAACAAGTGGTCAAGGTCAATATGAAAACTAGGATGAAATGGCTTGGTATTGGATTCGTTAGCCTACTGATTATAAGCCTATGTTTTAGTCTGATTCATGCTCAAGGAACCACGAATCAAGCAAACTTAATTGGCCTTCAACATCAGGTTCCTTGGTTTTCATTTTTATTGTTCTTAATCAATGCGAGTATGGTTGAAGAATTTCTGTATCGAGAAATTTTATGGAACCTGGTCAGAAAATTAGATATTCGAGTTGCTTTGACAAGTGTTTTATTTGCCTTAGTACATCATCCAGGAACCATTCTAGCTTGGTGTTTATATGTTTCACTTGGGATCTTTTTAGGGATGGTGCGCTATAAATCGGACTTATGGGGAAGTATGGGTCTACATTTGGTGTGGAACCTACTAGTTTATAGTTTGCTGCTTTTTATATAAAACAAAGTATAAATTTCTAATTATCTTTTTATATTTTCTTAAATGCTCGTAAAGCCTTATTCTATGTGCTTTCGAGTATTTTTACTGTAGGAAGATACTTCACGTTTCTTTGCATATTTCCTCATGTCTTAGCTGTCAGAAGTGGTAAATAAGTAGTAAATTCATTTGTACTACTAAGCAACAAGACGCTCCTGTTGCTTCTCTTTATTCAAGCGTTTCATTTCTGCCATTGCAGAATCGAATGTTGCATGTGCGTAATAGTTCAGCGTCATGGCTATATTAGCATGTCCCATAATGTACTGTAATGCCTTTGGATTCATTCCTGCATTTGCATAGTTGGTACAGAATGTATGTCGCAAACTATGTGGAGTGATGTGTGGCAATTTATCCTCGTTATACTTATTGTATTTCTTAACAAGACCTTTCATCATGCCGTTGTAATCACTTGCCACTTTTGGATAGTTCTTTCTATTAAGAAAGAGGAAATCACTATATCCATCAATCTCAACACGCTTATCATTCTTTCGATTCGCTAACACTCGCTTAAATGCTTGATAGGCTTCTTCAACCATAGGAACTTGACGTTCGCCACTTTTGGTCTTTGGTGTTTCAATGTAGTACCCAATTTCAGTATCTCTCAATAGCTGATGGTCTATATTGACAAGACGATTCTCAAAATCTAAATCTGGAAGTGTCAAACCACCAAACTCTGAAATACGAAGACCTGTTTTTAAGAGTATCAGAATTTCATCATAATTTTTGCTGTAGGTTTTATCAGCTTTTGCAAAGGCTAACAGTTTTTCTTCCTGTTCTTCTGTTAGTACGGTCTTAGGGACAGTATCATCATCAAGAACTGCTTTCAGTTGAAAGTCAAATGGATTCTTCCGAACACAATCATCTTGTATAGCAATATAGAATGAAGCCTTTAAAGAACGTTTGTAGTTATTGATGGTTTGATAAGCATAACCATTTTCACTCATTCTAATAGCCCATTCTTTAGCGTCTGATGGCTTAATACTGTCAATACTTCTTACACCTAACTTGTCTTTCTTCAAAATATCCATAAGATATTTGCGTCCAGTTTCAGTGTTTTTTCTAACCTTTGGTCTTTGAGCGTTCTGTTTTGCGTAAAGCTGGCAGAGTGTCATTTTCTTTCCTACAACATCAATACCATCATGAATGTCTTTCTGTAACTCTGCGATTTTCTCTCTAAGTGAGATACAATCACGCTTTCCTGCTGGTACTCGGTCTGTAGCCACAAGTTTCCACGAGTAAACAAATTGCGGTTCTCCAAATGAATCTATATATTTGTATAAGTATCTTCCGTCTTTTCGTTGGCTCTCTCCAGTCTTTAAGATTCGACCTTTATTGTCACGTCTTTTTTCTGACATGGCATTTGCTCCTTTCCTTTATGGAAAGAGCCTTGATACGACTTAATACTATTTTATCATATACAAGACCCTTTGGCGACGCTAGATTGCGTCCAATGTATCTATAATTTTTTCAAATTGTTTTCGTTTAATCTGAATACGATTGCCATTCATAATCAGCCAATTTGCATTTTTATTTTCCTCTGCCAAGCGTCGTAGCTTGTTTTCGCCAATACGAAAATATTTTGACGCTTCTTCAATGGTTAGGGTATAACGTTCCCAAATAGGAATGTCAGTCTGCTTCATAAAATCCTCCTTTCCAAATCACTTATTTGGATTTCATAAAAGTTGTTTTACCAGCAATCGAACAGCTTTAGCAAAGCTCACGGGAGTTCCACCCCTGCATGGTTCTCATGTAGCCATACTCATTGCCTGCGACGGTTTTATCACGCTCGGACTATTGACTGTATGGGAGTATCATTATCACGATAAGAATGTCGTTGCAGGCAATCCTGCTAAAGATTGCTTCTCGGATCACTAACATGAATCGCTCGCTATCTTTATAAGATAGGTCATGGCGGTTAGTTCCGTTGGCTCTTTTCTTATCGAAACGTATTCGATTACTTTTATTCAGTTTTCAAAGAACAATGGCTCGTTAGCCTATCAAAACACATTGAAAGCTCAATATGCTTTGGTGGAATAACAAACCTCCCTGTTCGGGAAGCGTGGAATGGTTTAGCACGCTTCCACGAAAGGAGAGAGGATATTACTTAATTTCAAATGACAAAATCTTTGTAATCAGTCTGGTTTCCATTCTTCCACGTAAGACTTCATCAACGACCATACTTTGATTGCCATATTCATCTTTCATAAGTCGTAGGGAACGCTTCGTTATGTACCCTCTGTAATGATGTAGAATCTGGTTAATCGCTTCGGTATCGCCATCTGTTGCCTTTACAATGAGAGGAAAGGGAATCATAGGATATTGTGTTTTCATTCTTCAAATTCCTCCATAAACTTTTTAATTAAGGCTAGTCCACTGGTTCTATGCCGATAGACAGTAGAACGGTTCAATTTCAACAGGTCTGCAATTTCTGAATCGCTCATGTCCATAAAGTAAAACAGCAGTAGAATTTCACGTTTCTTGTCTGGCAACTCACGTAATGCTTCACTCAACAAATCATTTTCAACGCCTACTGATAACCCATTGAGTGTAAAAATCTGAAAGTCAGTTGAATAGTTATCTGTTGTCGCAAACTGGCTAACAAGATAATCGCCAACATCCGAAAAGGACACCTCACGCTTTGCAATCCTTGAAAGATAAAGCATATAATTCTTTCGCTCGTCTTCCATAGCACGTTTACAGATATAGTCAAACTGATTTTCTATTGTGGTCTGAAAAGAAGATGGTTTCATGTTTCTCACCCCCTTTCTGTCTAGGAAAGGAAGTGAGCCTTGCTCGTTTATCTCCTTTCACTCTTAGTCCCAATGTGAAAGGGGGATTTGTTGCATTACTGATAAATAAACTTTGTAAAAAAGTTCTGAATAGCCAAAAAAGCATATAAACAGATTTATTTCTCTGTTTACATGCTTCTGTTATTCTATCTATATGATTTATAAAACCACATTGGTGGACGTACTTATCTATTGCAGATAGACGACTTTTTTTGACAAGAACCCAATGTAAGGAAATTTATTGTATATGATGTACTTCATGGCGACGTTGACCTCCAACAAACCGCCATTTGGAAGTAATATACAATATTTTAACAGCGTAAATAGCACTACCATATAACGGTTTTTTTATTGGCGTTTAGTAGTGCTTTTTATTAAATATAAACCTATAAACCATATAACACGTTTTTCTATACCTGTTTTTAATTCAGTAGGAACAATAAAATGTATAGAGGTGGTCTACTATGCGTAAAAAAGAAGATAAATATGATTTTAGAGCCTTTGGTTTAGCCATTAAAGAAGCTCGATTGAAACGAGGTTTAACTCGTGAACAAGTGGGAGCATTGATTGAAATTGACCCACGGTACTTAACTAATATTGAAAATAAAGGGCAACACCCCAGCATACAAGTTCTTTATGACCTTGTATCGTTACTTCATGTTTCCGTTGATGAATTTTTCTTACCTGCTAATAACTTGGTAAAAAGCACCCGACGATTACAGATAGAGAAATACATGGATAGCTTTACAGACAAAGAACTATCCTTAATGGAATCTTTAGCCAGCGGTATCAACGAAGCAAGAAACATCGAAGACTAATTAAAAGAATCCATACATAACGGAAAGAGCCGATAAAATGAGATTGTATTAATCTCATTTTATCGGCTCTGCGTCTTTGCGTCTGGCTCTGTAATCACAGTTACTTTGAACTGCTTTATTTCAATTAAATTTTCTTGTCTGCATTTCGGACAATAGAGGGGGAATTTTTTTAATTCAGTATCTTCCCTTATCTTTAATCGTGTTTTATTTCCACATACAGGACACAATATCCACTTGTAGTTTATAATAACTATCTCCTCCTTTACACTTTAATTCAAATCTTTATTAAAAAATATTTCATCTTATTTAACAAGAAACCATATTTATATAACAACATAAAATACACTAAGTTATTTTATTGAACATATATCGTACTTTATCTATCCGACTATTTGGACGACGGGGCTGGCAAACAGGTTCACCGGTAGTAACATGGTACCCTTTTAACTCTGTTAAACAAACACTACGTCCATTTGTAAAGAAAGTTAAATCACTACGATATTCTTGAATACACCGAGCAGGGATTTCTCCACTAAGAATGACCTCATTATTTTTCAATTGAGTGTCTACGATGTTCGCACAATATTTAGGAGCATCGTTGTATGCTCGTGAAAGATATTCCTGTGGCGCATAAATTTTAAAACTAAGATATGGCTCTAACAATTCTGTTCCAGCTTTTTTTAAGACTTGTTCCAATACAATAGGAGCAAGCATCCGAAAATCTGCTGGGGTACTAACAGGGCTATAGTATAAGCCATACTTAAAACAGATTTTACAGTCCGTCACATTCCAACCATACAATCCTTGTTCACAGCCATAGCGTATCCCCTCCATAACTGCATTTTGAAACGATTGATTTAAGTATCCAAGAGAAACCGAGCTCTCATACTGTACTCCGCTCCCTAATGGAAGCTGTGCTACAGATAGACCAATGGAAGCCCAGAAAGGATTCGGTGGAACTTCGATGTGAATGGTATACTCTGCTTTTTTTAACGGTCTTTCCATATAAATGACTGTAGGCTCTTTTATTTCTATCTCCACATGATACTTTTCTTGCAGCAGAGCACAAGTCACTTCCATTTGTACTTTCCCTAAGAAAGAAAGTATGATTTCATGTGTCGCAGAATCCACATAATATCGCAGAAGCGGGTCACTGTCGGAGATTTCTAAAAGTGCATCAAGTAACATTTCCCTTTGTTGAGGTTTGCTCGGTTCAACAGTCGTTTGCAGCAGAGGGAGGGGATTTTCAATTCTCTCTCTCTGTGGCAATAGCTTTGTATCTCCAAGAACACTATTTAACTTCAAAAACTCATTCTGCAAAATAACAATTTCCCCGGAATAAGCCTTATCGATTTTACATAATTCACCATTTATTGAAGTATACATTTCTGTAATTTTTATTTTTTCCTTTTCCGATATTCTAACCGAATCTCGCAAATGCAGTACGCCACTATAAAGACGTATATATGCAAGACGCTGTCTTTTTTCCGAATACTCAATTTTGAAAACTTTTCCGCAAAGTTCAGACTGACCTCGATGTGTTGATGAATAAAATTTATTCGTAATCACTTCTATAAGGTTATCAATCCCTATATTGTTTTTTGCACTTCCGTGATAAACAGGGAACAGAGAACAATTCTGAAATCTTATGCTTTCCTCTTGTTCGAGTTCCAATGCTTCTAATGATTTACCGGACATATATTTCTCTAAAAGGTCATCGTTTCCCTCTATTACCGTATCCCATTGTTCAGATTCGGTAAAGTTCGTCACACACATATTAGGATACAGTTCTACCTTCTGTTTGATTACAATTTCGGCAGAAAGTTTCTCTTTAATATCCTGATAAACCGTTGATAAATCAATTCCATTTTGGTCAATCTTATTGATAAAAAAGATTGTGGGAATCCCCATTTTCCTAAGTGCATGAAATAATATACGAGTTTGTGCTTGTACGCCATCTTTTGCAGAAATCAGTAGAATTGCCCCATCTAAAACTGATAATGAACGATATACTTCTGCTAAGAAATCCATATGTCCTGGCGTGTCTATGATGTTCACCTTCGTATTTTCCCACTGAAAAGAGGTTATTCCTGTCTGAATTGTAATTCCTCTCTGACGTTCTAAAAGCGTATTATCCGTCCTCGTTGTACCTTTGTCCACGCTTCCTAATTCTGTAATCGCTCCACTGTTATATAATAAGCTTTCTGTTAAGGTAGTTTTTCCTGCATCAACATGAGCTAAAACTCCAATATTAATAATTTTCATGTGATTTTCCTCCATTCAAAAACCCAAAAGGGCATAAAAATCCCAGTGATAAATACTTTTATCACTGGGATTTTTATGCATAACCATAGGCATACAAAGCATACAGATATTCTCCGGATACTTTAGAATCACATGATAAAGGTATTCTTAAACTGGGTACAAAAAACTAAGCCCTCCTAAAAAAGGACATCCAATTATTTGTTCCCACTATCAAATTGACAGTTTATTTAAGAATACCTTGCCGCATATTTATTAACTCCTTTTAAATAGATACTTAAATAATAGCACATAAGAGCATATTTGTAAAGGAATCTCCAATTTTTTATCAAAGAGAGTACGTGATTACAAAATAGCTGTAATAATGTACCAATATTTGTTATTCTATAATCTTCCAATTACTCCCGTTCTTTTCAAGTACCAAATCAAATTGAGATACCTGCGTTGCTTTGGTCTGCTGGTCGATATACTCCACTGTCAGCGATACCGTGACTTGATTATCCTTACGATTGTGAATAGGATTTACCAGTTCTTGAAAGATGTACTCTTTTCCGATTGGTTTTAATATCCCGTCATTCACATAGTAGGAAAGTTCACTGGCTGTCGCTGTAGGATAGAGCTTGAAGAACGTCGTTAAAAACTCATTGATTTCATTGGTTGTAATGGAATCAACCGTCCCCTCACTTTCAATGGCTTTTGGTTTATAACTTGATTTCTTAGGTATGTTGGTAATGGTCGGATTCTTAACCAGTACCATATTTCCAGAACCATCTACATAGACACTCACTATATAAGCAGAGTGGACGGTCTTTGTATTTTCTCCCTCTGTAATGAGCTGGTCTACACTGTAGGTTACATTAAACTCATTGTCGCCAGTTGGCTCTACCGTCCATATCTGAAATCCTCTTACAGAAGACGATACAGGAATATCTTTGCGTACTGTATCAACATTGAGAGCTTGAAGTTCATCTGTCAGATAGCCTTTTAGACTTTCCATTCGATTATCAATGGACTTATCGGATTGCTCCCATGAATAGTAGACTTTCGCAAAGTTCTCTACAAAATTTTCTACATGATGAGTATCAACGTATTCCTTTTCTATGATAGTTGTTTCGTGAATAGTATGAGTATCTATAGCTGTAAAGTGCTTGAATATCGCAAAGCTGAAACTAAGCCCTAAAAGTACCCACAAGGCAATCACAACCTTTTTATGAGGATTGACCTTATAGACACGAGGTTTCTTTTCCTTTGGTATCTGTTTTTCTTTATTCTGATTTTTTCTAAATTTCATCATTAAATCTTCCTTTCTCATTGTTTGATTCGTCCTGCTCCCACTAAATGCTGTTGCCAGTAGGGGCTTGTTAAGTCGGCATAACCGATTGGGTCGCCTGCATGAAACATACGGTTATTGCCAAGGTATATCCCAACATGAGTAATATAAGAGCCAGCGTTATAGGTAGAATGAAAGAAAACCAAATCGCCAGCTTGTGCTTCCGATAGTGGGATATGCTGGGTCACATCATATTGCTGTTGTGCGGTTCGTGGTAAGTTAATTCCAGCTTTTCCATACGTCCATTGTGTCAGTCCGCTACAATCAAAAGAAGTAGTCGGGGAAGCTCCACCGTAAACGTATCGCCAGCCCTCATATTTCAGTGCTTCGTCCATGATGGCTTGTACCGTATCATCATCAAACTCTGTTGTGACAAGATACTGCGTTACCAGTTGCACATAAAACATATTGCCATAGTTGTATCGCCAGCCCCCATTGATAGGTATGGCTATGGGATTGGGGTAAGACACTTTTTCGCCACCTGAATACTCTTTTGAGAAACTTTGAGCCAGTTCAAAGGTATATTTATTTCCACGATTAGCCACATACCCTAAGAAACCACCACCATAATTGTAGGACTGGATAACCGATTCTAAATCTACACTGAGCCTTTCGCTACTGGCTAATAATTCACTGAAATACTTCACACCTTGCTTAATGGATTCTTCTGTACTCAATGAATTAGGTGGAAGACCGAGGGATTCCGAGGACTGCATAACATCTTCCGCAGTACCGCCCGATTCCACCTGTATAATCGCAAGAAGTATGTTGACATATTCTTCAACGCCATATTCTTTGGCATATTTTTCTACCATAGGCTTATGAGCCAGCACTTCTGCGGAAACATTCACACCTCCATAATGAATATTGGAAATTCCGCTGTCCTGTTCATCTGAAAATAAAATGGCAACAAACAGAAGCAGTGAGAAGACCATCAAGAATAATCCAGAACCACCAATCACTAAAGTTTTCAACTTCATGGTTTCTTACCGACTTTCTTAATGGTGGCGGTTTTGATTGGTGGTCTACTTCTTGTATTTTGTAGTGGTACTCTTTGAACAGTAGACGGACGTTCTTTTGTGATTGGACGTTGTGAAGTTCTATCTGCTGTAGTGGTTGAAGTTGCTGGCTTTTGAACGGTTTTTTCTTGAACGGTATTGCCTTGGCGTTCCACTTTTGGACTTGAAAAATCGGACTTAACTGCTGGACGCTCTTGTTTGGCTTGTTGAGATTCCTTATATGAAGTCTGAATATTAGACTGTTTTGAGGTCTGTTCATCATGATATTGTTCTTGTCTTGTAGTCGGTCTTTCATGAACAGAAGAAGCAGGCTGTTTTTTCTGTTTGACCTGTTCCATTTCAGAGCGACGCTTCGCAATGGTTTTTCGCCTTTGTTCCTGCTGTTCCTTGCGTCCACTGGCTCTGTCCGCTTTGGTTTGAGAAATACTACTGGTTAAATCACGGACATTCTCTTTTACTTTGGATTTTCCTTGATATACTGCATATCTTGCATTGGTCGGCAAATCTTTAACCTGTTCTTTCAAACCACTAGCAGTGTCTACCATTCTGTCTTTGGTATCAGCTACTGTACCGATGGTTTGACCGATACGTTTTCCAAGTGTTGATTTTTCCTTTCCGTCTGGTCGGGAGTGATCTGCTTGTGTCCTTGCAGAACTCCCCGAACCCGACTGTCCTTTTTTACCTGTAACAATGGCAGACCCAGCCCCTAGAGTAGTCATGGAACGTCCAAGTTTCCGCTGTAGACGGTGCATGTGAGCGTGCATAAGCATACGAGGTTTTCTCATCACACGACTTCCCACACTTTGAGAATCGTTACTCTGTAGAGAAAACATACTCATTAAATCGCCCAGCTTGAAGTAGATTCCTGCAAAGGTCACAATCTGTAGAAAAGCAATCAAAAAGAACGGATAACCAGCCGATAAGGTATAGAGCATGGTTGAAATACTAAATGCTGTCGTAATAATCAATGTGATTCCAGCTCGTGTCAAAATGGTATTAAAGAGCTTTGTTATGGCTCGTTTTGACATACCATCAAATGATGGAATCATGCTTAAAATAAAGCTCACAGGCAGAAACATAGCATAGATGATAAAAAGTACCTGCGAGAAAATCATGATTCCTGTTAATAGGAATACAAATATGGAAATCCCAATATTGAAGACAAATAGGAAGAAGACTGTACCTAAACGGTTAATGGTCTTTGTAATGGTTAGATTGGTATTGCTTCTGTCTTCAATTTCTTCCGCAACAATTTTTTCTCTGTCTTCGCCATTGTTGGAATCTGGGCTGGTGGAGAGCAGGCTTTCCACACGGTCAATACCGATACTTTCAATGTCTGAACTGTTGTATTGAAGCAGTAGCCACGGTTGCTGAACCTGTATGGAAAACAGGCTATCTCTGATTAAGTCCACGCTGTCCTTGCCTTGACTATCGGAATGGGGCATGACAATCTTCGTGCCAAGTGATAAACTGGCATTACTGATGTCTGATGAAAAGTCATTGATTTTTTTAATGTAGTCGGGAGCGTAGGCAATAAAGGAAGCCGATAGGATAAACACCAGCACAAAATTCATAATGGCATGAATTGCCTTTGTGGTTTCTCTCTTTATCAGTCCCGTATAGGCAACATAAACCCCAAGAACCAAAATCAAGAGTAAGAGGAATCCAACATAGAAACCCTCTGTTGAAAATCCGTTTGCACTCACACCAGCTAAGGTCTGCATATTCTTACCAATGGAATCTGCTGTAGCGGAAATGAAGTCTAAGGAATAGGCTTCCTGTACTAAGTAACCTGTCGCATTGGAAACATACAAACTGATTGTCCAAATAAAATTGGTAATGGCATATAGTCCATACATGACCTGTTTTCCAATCCCGTCCGACCAGTTCCACGGAAGCCAGCCCCAGCTATTATCCACATAAAAATCCAGTTGATAGTTTTCAAGTGGGTATCGGCTGTATTCATTTGCCACATTGACCGTATCATCTACCAAGCCCGCAGCTTGAACCACCGTTCCCAGCATGGCTAAAAGAAAAATGGCAATCACAAGTGTGAAAGCCACTGTCATTGCCACTTTACCTAGACGTTTCAGCGTCCAGTTTGATTTTATTCTGTTTACTATTGATGGTTTCACATTTACACCTCTTTTCGCACAGGTGGTCTGGTATCAAAGGCATGGAGCAGTTCTTCAAATACAGGGTGGAACTGTATCACACCGACACGACCATATAAATCACTGATAAGGCATTGCCCGTTTTCCAAATCACGCAATCGCTTCTGATTGTTTTCGTCCTCTGGGTCTACACCAAAAAAGGCTAAGGTCTTTTTAATCTCGTTAAGGTCAGTGGAACGAAATGCAAATTTTAAGCCGAGATTATTTTTCAGTTTTTCATCTAAGAGGTCGTCTGTATTTTGGGTCACGAAATATACCCCAGCGTTCATAGCACGACCAGCCCGAACCAGCTTCATAGATAGTGTTTTTCCTTGTGCTACCTGTAAAAAGCTCCATGCTTCGTCTAAATCTACAATCTTGAAAATGCTTCGGTCTGTATGGATAAAGTCTAAAGCAAAGGTACTAATGACAATCAGCATAGCAACGGATAAAAGCTCCATAGTGGTATATTCCTCAAAGGAAGTTTCCTTGTCGGGAAGTACCAAGTCCGCAACCTGTATAATGTTCAGTTGTTTTTCTAAGCTGATAGACTGCTCCACATAACCATTACTGAATAATAAATGTGCAAAGTCATAGTCTGTAAAACTTTCGATATGGTCGGCTATACTGGTACTTAGTGGCGTATTCTCAACCCGTAATTCCTCAATCACTTTCATCAACCCTCGTACTTCACTATTGGTTACTGCACGAATGGCTTTTCTAAGGATTGGGAAGCGTTCCCCATCACGAGAGGAAATCCCCGTAAGGAATGTCAGAATATCAATAGCCAGTGATTCAGAATCTTTGGGATTTTTCATAATCACATAAGGGTCAAGTAAGCCTTTGTTTTTCTCATCAGAAGTCAGAGTGACGATATTGATTTCATGGGAAATCTCTGGCAAGGTTTCTTTCCATCTGCCACGTTCTGCTTTTGGGTCTACAATCACTGCTTGTGCCCCATAAAGCACCGCATAATAGACGATAAGGTTATTCGCAAAGGATTTACCACCACCCAGCGAACCAACAAAAGCCGACGCTAACGCATTGGTTACTGAACCCTTAACCCCTTGACTGGCAAGAGCAGGTTTCAGATAGACATTGCGTCCAGTATCTAAGCTGTAGCCAACATAAATCCCCTCATTTTCCCCCAGCATTTGAGTAGCACCAAAACCTAAACCAGCGAGGAAATCAGAGGTCACGTATTGAATATAATCATTCATATAACGCTTGCTGGCAGGTAAAAATTCTTCATGTAAGCCGAGCATATCCCCAAATGGTCGTACCAGTTTTACGCTTAAATCGTCATAAAAATCTTTCACTTCATTACAACGACGTTTGAGTTCGTCAAGATCATTTGCTGATACCCTTACCACATAAGACAGCTTGTACATAGATTCCTTGCTTTGGTCTAAATTGGTTTCCAGCTCATTCACACTTTCCAGAGCTTCCGCCACATTGGAGCTGGTTTCATTATCACTTTGCCAAGCGTGGTTATCCAAGTCTTTCAGTTCTTTCTTTTTATTGCGGACAGTAGATAGGGCTTTACGATTCGCTACAATTTCCACATTCATTGACGTATCAATCGGGAATGTAAATTGCTGTTGCTGGTAGTAGAAGATTTCAGAGGACGGGAAGTCCAGTTCTCCGACAATGCTGTTAATGGTAAAGTAAGCTACATAGACGGTTTCATCTTCCTGCTGGATTTTCAAATATCGCTGTTTTTCTTCCACCAAACAGCGAGTAGGCTTAATCAAGTCATAGTATTTAATCAGCGTTTCATTATCCAGCTTTTTCTTTGATAGATGGTACTCATACTCTTCATAGGCAGTGCCTGTCTGTCCGTAAAGGTGTTCAATCAGATAGCCGAAGTCGTCCTTATCTAACCTGCGGATTTTGAAACGACGAGAGATTTTATTTTCTAAGAGCTTTTCCATCTTCTGAAAACGCAGGATTTCATCATTACTCATACTAACAAAATCGCCCATCAGCTTATGGTTCACATCATAGACAAAATCAGACAAAGCATTTTTTGCTTCAACGGTAAGACTTTTCATAGAAAACTCCTGATCGTTGAGAAGCAACTTAAAGCCGATAAAGAAACGGTAGTTCACTTGATTTTCGCCAATCATGGATATTAAAGCGTCTGTCTGTTGGTCGATTTTGTCATAGGCAACCGCTTTGAGCTTGCCAGTGACTTCATTTTTGGAACGCTCTTGTGCAGAACGTATGCTGGATTCTGTACTGATTTGTAAAGCATGAATTTTGCCATCACGATTTTGTGCGATAAGCTGTCTGAAAGAATCATGCACTTGTATTTTCTGTTCTGGACTTAGAAATGAGTAATTGTAAGGAACAAGCTCATAGTAAGCATAACATTCCCCGTCTTTATTCCAGACGAGATTGTTTTCAATGTATTTAATTGGATATGCCATAAAATTCACTCCTAACTGCTGTAATGGCTTCTTGTGGCTGGTTTCTGCCAAGCGTTACTTTTTTTCCTGCATAGGTCAGCTTTGGTCGCAGTGCATAAGCAATGACAGACTTCAAAAATCCATAAGGCTTTTTACCATCAAAAGTTTTTGTAGACATAAACCATGTGAAAGCCACAGGAATCCCAAAGTATTTGAGAAATGCTCCCTCTATCATGGAAAGAGGGGGCAAGTTGCCAAGTATCATCACTGCAAAGAGTGACACGACAAACCATGTCATTTGCGTAAAGGTTATGGGAAACGGAAGTCTAAAATCATTGATAGAATACAGTACCTTTTCCACAGACCAGATACTGGTATAGCTTCGTATTTTCTTCATGTAATCAATCCTTTCATAAAAAATAGGGGTAGCTGATTGAGCCACCCCGTAAAATAGAAAATCTGCCAGTAGTAATGTACCGACAGATTTAATAGACGATTTCAAAAATCCCATGATTGGTTGAGATAAACGTTCCTGAAAGGTCTAAATCCCGACCATAGGCTTGATAATCAATATAGTTTTGAAGACTAGCTGGTACTTCGCCTAAAGCACCCGTTTCTTCAATGTAGTAGCGTGCCACGTCATACATATCATCACAATCGGAATGAATGATAATATCCTCTTGATGTTCGCTTAGTTCTTCAATGCTTGAAAAATGAGTGAGCAGAGCAGATAGCTCCGATTGTAATTCTTCGGGTAATTCCGATACCATTTCCCATAGTCGATTGAGTTCGCCAATGGAAGTGTATTCGTCAACCGTAAAGGGTAACTCGTAGTCATGAATGGCGTATTCCTCATATTCATCATTCAAGCCGATTTTCTCTTTGACTTCCTCAAAGTCAATGGGAAAGGTAAACCACGCACCGACCAATTCGCCCTCATTGTATTTGCCTAAATTCGCAATATAGACTTGCATATCGTCCATATATTCACGTCCTTTCTTTGTAGAGATTCAAAAATCCCTACCGCACTTCGTTTGGTGTACCATTCCTTTGCGGAACATAAGAAAACCACTTATATTCCACAAAAGAACGGTTTTATTTAAGCACCAATAATGCGATTGAATAGCTCTAGTAAAATGTCTTTTACTCCAGCAGCGTTGAAGACTAAGCCAACCGCAATAATCGCAATAATTAAAAAGCCAATCAGTTTGCTAAACTCACGCTTGAAGCCAAGATACAAGCCAATCACAACGATTGCTAAAAGCACCAGTGATTGAGCGTTTGATAGAAACCAGTTATAAAGGTTTTGTCCAAAATTCATAAAAATGTTCTCCTCTCTATATTCAATGAATTTGTATTTGAGTTATTTTTTTGGGGTATACACTTTCTGGTATGGATAGAGATTCCATGCCAGATTTTTTTATACAAAAAAGAGGACATTTGCTGTCCCCTCGTTATACAATCAATTCACCACAAAAATCATGAAAGAAGGTTAAACAAATGTCCCATAATGATTCTATCCTAAATATTCTTGGAATTAAAGATAAAAATATTAAAATTATTTCTGTTGAAGAAGCTGAACACAACAACGATTCTGTTAAAGAGTATATAACGCTAATAACAGCTACTCTTTCTTATCCGATTAATCGTTGTCGTAACTGTGGCTTTCCCACAGTTAATAAGGATGGCTTTCGCAAAACTCATGTACGACTGGCAAGTTTAAATGGGAGAAGATATGAACTAGAGCTTCGTAAACAACGCTATAAATGTAAATCATGCCATACTACTTTTGGTGCTATTACTAATTTAACCAAAGAAAATCAAACCTTATCCAGTGATCTCAAAAATCAAATCATGCTTTTAGCTCGTAAAGGCTTATCTGGTCAGCTTATTGCTGAAATGTGTCACTGCTCTCCTAGCAGTGTTCGTCGAACAATCTTAGAGCGCATGGAACCACACTATCGTGTGGCTAAGTTGCCTAAGCATCTATGTTTTGACGAGTTTCGTTCAATTAAGTCTGTGATGTCCTTTATCTGTTGTGACGCTGAAACCCACCAAATTGTCACAAAGTTACAGGATCGTCTATCACCTACCATTGTTGATTATTTTGAAAGTCGTTATTCAAAAGCCGAACGCGAATGCGTTCAATCAGTTGTAATTGATTTAAATGCTCAATATCAAAGTTTTATCTATCGCCTTTTCCCTAATGCCAATATCATTATTGATCGCTTCCACCTTGTACAATTAGCTGGTCGCGCTTTGGACAATTGTCGTATCTCTATCCTAAAGCAACTTGATAAACAGAGCCAAGAATATAAAATTATGAAGTCACATTGGAAGCTATTCCATAAAAAAGCTGAAGATCTTCACCCTGAAGAAGTAGTTTTTCTTCGCGGCGTTAAACAATATATGACTCGCCAAAATGCTGTTGATCTCATTACTAGTAAATTTTCCAAGTTCGCTGAAGTATACCAAACTTACCAAGATATCACGAAAGCCCTAAACGAGCGCAATAGTGAATTACTAGAGTCAACCATCTTAGACTACCAAAAAACCAATACAGAAATGGATACTGCTATTCAAACCCTTCGTCAAAACAGAAAATATGTCTTAAATAGCGCTAAATTTGAATACTCTAATGGTCCTTTAGAAGGCATCAATCGCAAAATCAAAACCCTAAAACGAACTTGTTATGGTTTTGCCAATCAAAAATTTTTCTTTTTAAGAATCGATTGTATTTTTTCGTAAAAAAATACCCCCTACATTTTCGTAGGAAGTATTTTTAGTCAACCATACCAGTTGACAGATATCCCACTTAGGACATTTTCCTACAAGGGGTCCCGAGCGCTTAGTGGGAATTTGTACCCCTTATCGATACAAATTCCCCGTAGGCGCTAGGGACCTCTTTAGCTTCTTGGAAGCTGTCAGTAGTATATCTAATAATTTATCTCCATTCCCTTTAGTAACGTGTAACTTTCCAAATTTAAAAAAGCGACTCATAGAATTATTTCCTCCCGTTAAATAATAGATAACTATTAAAAATAGACAATACTTGCTCATAAGTAATGGTACTTAAATTGTTTACTTTGGCGTGTTTCATTGCTTGATGAAACTGATTTTTAGTAAACAGTTGACGATATTCTCGATTGACCCATTTTGAAACAAAGTACGTATATAGCTTCCAATATTTATCTGGAACATCTGTGGTATGGCGGGTAAGTTTTATTAAGACACTGTTTACTTTTGGTTTAGGATGAAAGCATTCCGCTGGCAGCTTAAGCAATTGCTGAATCGAGACTTGAGTGTGCAAGAGCAACCCTAGTGTTCGGTGAATATCCAAGGTACGCTTGTAGAATCCTTCTTCAACAATCAGATAGATGTCAGACGCACGGCTTTCAAAAACCACTTTTTTAATAATTTGTGTGCTTAAATGGTAAGGAATATTCCCAACAATTTTATACCTCTGTTTGTTAGGGAATTGAAACTGTAGAATATCTTGGTGAATTAAAGTGACACGAGTATTCAGTTTTAATTTTTCTGACGATAAGTTGAATAGATGACTGTCTAATTCAATAGACGTTACCTGTTTACTTATTTTAGCCAGTTTCGTCGTTAAATGCCCTTTACCTGTTCCAATTTCGTAAACGGTATCGGTTTCTTTTAAATTCAATTGTTTTATTATTTGGTTGAGTACTTTTTCACTCGTTAAAAAGTTTTGAGAATATTTTATATTTTTGTTCATGTAATCTCTCCTGAAGTGATTACATCTATAAACAAATACAGAAGTTAAACGATTTGTTTGTAATTTTAGTTATCTGTTTAAAAAGTCATAAGATTAGTCACTGGTAGGAATTAATCTAACGTATTTATTTATCTGCGTAATCACTGTTTTTAGTCTGTTTCAAAACAGTAGATGTTTTATCTACATTACGCATTTGGAATACCAACATGACGAATCCCTCCTTCTTAATTACAAATTTTTAGCATCTAATTTAACTTCAATTCCTATTATACAAAATTTTAAGATAATGCACTATCAACACACTCTTAAGTTTGCTTCTAAGTCTTATTTCCATAACTTCTTTTACGTTTCCGCCATTCTTTGCTGTTTCGATTTTTATGATATGGTGCAAGTCAGCACGAACACGAACCGTCTTATCTCCCATTATATCCTTTTTTTGTTGTTATCACGTCCTGTTCTTTTACTGACTGTTGCTTCAAAATCTGCTTGTGTCGGTCTGTCAGTTTCGCATGGTCGAGAATGTCTTTTACAACCTGCGTCTGGTTGATTTCATCAAGTTTAATCGCAACCTTTAAGGTCGGGGCAACTTGATGAGATAGCCAGTTCAGCGTCCTTTGGAAGGAGTAAGGCTCTGGTTTTGTGGTTAGTTTTAATCGTTCACGATTGTTCCCAATAAACCAAGCCCATTCTTCATTCAGTTTCCAATCAGAACGAGGTTTGGAATCGTCTTTATCTACAAAACGGATATACCGATTGATAATTTTAAAGGCGGTATGCTCTGGATTGTCATAGACGAGTAAATCACGGACTGCATAATAGGCACGCTCATTTTTCAATCGAATCTCAAAACGGTTTTTTACTTCTGCGTCTTCAATGGGAATATCATTTTTCTTGTACTGCTCGTAGTCCTTTTCATAGATACAGAAATAAACTTCACTTTGTAATGAACCGATATAGAGGGTGTTTCCCATACATTCCTTTTCCTCTTTGCGTACCAGTTCGCCACTGCGATAGCTTTTAAAACTGCGGAAGACGGAGATACATTCTTCCTGTTGGCACTTTTCAGTGAGTACAGGGATATTCAAAATCCCTGTCTTATCGTTAATGGCAAGGTCAAGGCGTTTCATCACACCGCCAGCCACCAAAACGTCCATAAAGAACTCATACCAGCTTCTTTGTTGTGCCAGAAGATAGCTTTCAAATTGTCTGCACCCACGACCTTTCAATTCCACCAGAACTCCTTTGTCCAGTTCATGGGAGCAAAGGACGAATATGTCGCCTAAAGCATAATGCTCTGAATAAGAATAGAAACCATAGTCCTCATGAAGAAAATAGGACAGTTTCAGTTGTAAGATGTTTTCGACCACCTGCTGTACGTCTGTTGTCGGAAAGCGAATCCTTACATAATCAAACAGCATTTCAAGGGGAGCGTCGGGATTGAAGCGTTCCAGAGCTTCCCAAAGGGACTGCTGTAAATCCTCTGATGGCTTGACTTTTCCTGTTTCAATATCGCTTAGATACTGCCTTGTAATACCAGTCGCAACAGCTAAACGGTTTTGAGATAGTCCATAAGCCAAGCGTTTTTCTTTTAAATGCTGTAACCAAGTTTGTTCATTCAGTAAAAATCCCTCCAATCAAAAAGGCGTATGTCAACTTTTAAAGCCCATTTGACATACGCTGAAATTTTGTAAATCCCTTGTAACCAAAGGATTTTCTAATGTTTTTTTGACTGTTTCCTGTCGATTTGTACCCCCCTGTTAGATACGGGGGGTTAAGTGCTGGCGTGGCTATTGCCACACCAGCCAGCAAGATCAGTCCACACCTGCGACTTCCGCTTCGCACGTCGCCTGCGTGGACTGTCTGCTGTTGGATAACTTTTTAATTTCCTCCAAGAAATCATATCCTTTTGGTACAAGGGGAGTATAAAACTCTGATATGACACTTGTTCCTACATCAACATAGCCACGACCTTTGATTCGCTTTAAGAAGAAATCCTTTTGTACGTCACTGCCAAACATCATGCCATAGCCCATTTCAGACATACGACCTAAAGCCACTCTGAAATTAAACTGATCACGGATTCCGTCGCCTAAATATTTTGCGTCTGGACGTTGACAAGCCAGTATTAGAAAGAAGCCAGCTTGACGACCTAACATGACAATCTGTTTCAGCTTATTCATAACTGCGGTGTTTTCTTTTGTTCCCAGCATTTCCATGAAAGCGACGTATTCATCAAAGATTAAGAAGTGTGCCGGGAGACCTAAGTAAGCATAATTTTTGCCAGTCTTATAGTTCTTCATCTGCTTCATTTCCTCACTACGTTTCATCATTTCTTCATAGAATGTTTCAATGCAAGAAAGCAAGTCTTCTTTTCTATAGTAGACATTTGCCATCACAGAACCTAAGTCCGCAAGGTCAGCATTTTTCGGGTCAAGAATATACAGTTTTGAATCTGTATGAAGCAAGGCTTCAATCAGTGTCAGTATAAAGTAAGTTTTACCGCCACCTGTACCACCAGCAATCAACATATGAGGGAGCTTATCATATTCCCACCATACGTTTTTCATTAAGCGAAGTTTACCATCTTTAGCTTCTACTTCATCAATAGAAATACGACTGGCTATGGTGTCATAGAGCAAAGTATATTCCACATAGGAATCCTTTAACTCTTTATCCGTCAGCTCACAGTACAAGCCACTCTCTAATTTCTTTTCCAAGTGTAAGAGTTGGTCTTGATATTTTCCCAGCGTGATTTCCACCCGTATCTGTATCAAGCCATTTTTAAGTCGATAATACATTTTAGGGAAGTAGGTTATCTTTTCCTTTGTACGACCAGCACTATCTTTAAAGAAACCCTCTGTTTTGACCTGTTCAGATTCATACCACTTGTTTTCAAGTATCATCTTTGCCAGTTTTTGACGGTGGTAAAGTTGTTTAACCGTATCATAGCGAACCCGTTTGAATACAAACGCTACCAGCAAGCAGATAAGAATTGCGACACTGAAACTGATAATTAAATAGGGAATGTCAATCTTATCTGCTTGTGATAGGTTAAAATCCTGCCAGTTGATCTGCTGGATTGTCTTCACATGAAACAGTCCGACAACCAGCAGGAAAACAGGCAGGAGTGACGCTATCGTAAAATGAAAGACTAAATCTTTACCAGATGGGCGAATCCTTTTACCACGCTGTTTCATGCGAAAAAGTCTCCTTTCTACCTAGCGACTATTTGTCTTGTGTCGGTTCTTTCTTTGCTTGTGGTTGAGCTTTGAATGAACTAGAATCCTTTGTCAGCACAATATCGTCTGCCTTGATATACCAGTCAACATCTGCTCCTTGATAGGTGGCAGTAGCAACGGTGTCCGCAATGGGATTGATAAGTTCCACCCGTGCGTTATAATCAAACTCTTTCAAAGGCAAGCTGGCAGGAATACTTACTTGAATCATGCGTCCTTGTCCTTTGGATTTTAAGTCATAGGTACGTTCCTTGATTTCATCTGAAACCGACCCGTCTTCATTTTGGATTCTCACTTCACGACGTAGAGCAGAGAATTTCAATTCTCCAAAAGTCGTGTCTTTATCTAATACAATGCCATTTGCTAATCTCATCATTTTTCCTCTCTTTCTTTATTCTTTTATCATGTCGTCAGCATGTAAAAGGTAATTTGTAAAACCACGAGTGCCGATTTTGTAGCCCTCTGCGGTAATACGTGGATTGACTAACTTCACACGTTCCTCAAAGCCGAAATGTTTTTCGCCAGCTTCAGCAGGAAGCACCACCACAATATCATCTGCTCTTTGAACATCAGAATAGAGATTATAGCTTCTTGATAAGACAGTTAGCCGTCCGTTGATTCTTCGCTGAACGACTTTATCCTCGCCAGCAAATTCTAAATTGCCGAATGTTTTTTCCATGTTGGGAATCACAAATTTAAGTTCCATATTTTTACCTATCCTTTCTTTTTTATTGGCTGAATGAATGTTTGATGGTCTTAAAGAGTGGGGAACGACCTTTTGATTCTTGATTTTTTGTTTTCATAAGTTCACTTCCTTTCAAAATCGGGTAAAAAAATAGACACCTCATTTTTTGAAGTGTCTACCTATTAAATATTCAAATTTTATTGGAAGTATCTTTATATCTTCACTTTTCAAGGATAAATCGTCGTATCAAAGCTCATTCATAAGTAGTAAATTAGTAGTAAATTGAGTGGTTTTGACCTTGATAAAGTGTGATAAGTCCAGTTTTTATGCGGATAACTAGATTTTTATGCTATTTTTATATAAAAATTAGCTTATTTTAGGGAAATGAAATGCTAACGTTATGTAACAATGTTAGTCTTTTATTTCAAAATCTTTGTTTAGTATGAATTTAGCTCTACAGGAAAATAAAAAATGTGATAAAAATTTCAACTACTCTTATCTATAATAAAGCTACCTGTTCTTTGAAAATTGAATTCACTCCGTCTTGATTAGCGTGCCTGTGTAAGTAGGGACTGAGAGTATTTCCCTGTGAAGGGCAACTGGCACAAGACGTGTGTGAGAATTTTCTAACAGACACGGAGTTTATCGTTACCAGACTTAAACGATGCGACAAACTAGATAAAGGAGTTAATCATGAAGGTAGTAAACTTGTATGATTTGAAACAAATGGGAAATAAAGGTGGTTGTACCATCCAATTGATTCATCACTTTCCTTTTGGTATGGGCTTAGGACATCTCAAAAAAGACTACATTGAATTTAAACGTGTTGGTATCTTTGATGGAAAAGCAGTAGAAGTTACTCTTCGAGAACCTTATTCGAGAGATCTACTGCAGGTTGTCAAGTCGATTAAGCAACGTCAGAAATTGATAGCTTATCGTTATAAAGAAGGAAAGCTGCTATTTGTGAAGAAGGAGGCCTCAGATGTCCTCTGAACAACAGGAACGAATGGCAGTTCAATATGCAGAGCGTAGTCTTTTATTTACTGTAAGAAGTCTCTTAAAGATTCTAGAATGGTCTAGACGTCAGGCTTTAGCACAGGATTCCGCCTATAAGATAGGGGTGCAGAAATTAGAAGAATTGCTACAATCTCCTTATTCGATTGACACGATTAATCTGAAAAAAGATTTTTTAGACAAACCAATTGATATAGAGAAATTTAAAGCTTTTTTAGAAAAAGAAGAGATTCCTTTAGCCATCGCTTGGCAAGGGGATTCTCTACATTTCTATACGAAAGACCGTTCGATTCTAGACAATCATTTAGACCATCTGCTAGAAAAAATGGTTAATGATCCGGAGAAATTAGCTGATTTTACTATGGATAAGTCATTAGACGATGCAATTGATGAGGCGAAATCCCAAATTACCTTTAGACAAGAAGGGGCCGTCAAACAGAAAGAGATGGTGAGATGATGTACAGTGGAAAGAAATTCCTACTATTCTCACTGTTAGGCATCTTACTAGGCTATCTTTTTCATCGTTTGACGCTTTTGTATGATTCCTATACTGGAAATAGCTTAAATAAATGGACTCATCTTCTGATGGAGGGTCAAGATGAAGTTCTTCAGTCGCCATGGAATATTTCTTTTACTGGAAAATCAAGTGCTTTTTTTCTACTAGGCTTTGTGATGATGCTGCTGGTTTATCTCTATTTAGAGACTGGAAAAAAACAATACCGAGAAGGGGTAGAATACGGGAGCGCCCGTTTTGGAACTCTAAAAGAAAAGAAGCTCTTTTACGGTAAGGAATTTTCTCATGATACGATCTTAGCACAAGATGTTCGTCTGACATTATTAGATAAAAAACCAGCCCAATATGATAGGAATAAGAATATTGCGGTGATTGGAGGTTCAGGAAGTGGGAAGACATTTCGCTTTGTGAAACCCAATCTTATTCAGATGAATAGTTCTAATATTGTAGTTGATCCAAAAGATCACTTGGCCGAAAAAACAGGCAAACTCTTTTTAGAACATGGCTACCAAGTAAAGGTGTTAGATTTAGTCAATATGAAGAACTCAGATGGCTTCAATCCTTTTCGCTATATAGAGACAGAAAATGATTTGAATCGCATGCTGACGGTTTATTTCAATAACACCAAAGGCTCTGGCTCCCGTAGTGATCCATTTTGGGATGAAGCTTCTATGACTTTGGTACGAGCTTTAGCCTCTTACTTGGTCGATTTCTATAACCCACCTAAAACAAGAGAACAGCTCATAGAAGAAAGTCGTTTAAGTCAAAAGGAATACCAAAACTTGTTGAAACGTCAAAAAAAAGAAGTGGAAGAGCGAAAAAAACGAGGGCGTTATCCAAGTTTTGCTGAAATCTCAAAACTCATTAAACACTTATCCAAGGGTGAAAACCAAGAAAAAAGTGTCTTAGAAATTCTATTTGAAAATTATGCTAAAAAGTATGGAACTGAAAATTTTACCATGCGAAATTGGGCAGATTTTCAAAATTATAAGGATAAGACTCTGGATTCTGTTATAGCTGTAACCACTGCTAAATTTGCCCTCTTCAATATTCAAAGTGTCATGGATTTGACCAAAAGAGATACCCTTGATATGAAGACATGGGGCAAGGAAAAATCAATGGTTTACTTAGTTATCCCAGATAACGATAGTACCTTTCGCTTTCTTTCAGCCCTCTTTTTTTCAACAGTATTTCAAACTCTAACAAGACAAGCAGATATTGATTTTAAGGGGCAATTACCTCTTCATGTGAGAGTCTACTTAGATGAATTCGCAAATATCGGAGAAATCCCAGATTTTGCTGAACAAACCTCAACAGTCCGTTCTCGGAATATGAGTCTCGTTCCTATTCTGCAAAATATTGCTCAACTTCAAGGACTCTATAAAGAAAAAGAAGCTTGGAAAACTATTCTTGGGAACTGTGATAGCTTAGTCTACTTAGGTGGTAATGATGAAGATACTTTTAAATTTATGAGTGGGTTACTCGGTAAACAAACCATTGATGTTCGAAATACTAGTCGTTCCTTTGGCCAAACAGGTTCAGGATCCCTTTCTCATCAAAAGATTGCTCGTGATTTAATGACACCTGATGAAGTCGGAAATATGAAACGGCATGAATGCTTAGTTCGAATTGCCAATATGCCTGTCTTTAAAAGCAAAAAGTACAATTCAACTAAGCATCCAAACTGGAAGTACCTTGCCAATCAAGAAAACGATGAACGGTGGTGGAACTATCAGATCAATCCTTTGAATCAAAGTCAGGAAAATCATCTTGAAGGCCTTAGAATTCGTGATTTAACTTTTGAATCTAGTTTAAAATAAAAATAGAAAAGAGGAAATAGATGATTACGCATTTTAAAGGTTTTGTTTATGGAGTAGACGCAAGTGCTATGTTTGCACAAGCTATGTCTTTGTTACAGAAGGGATTGATTGCGGTTGGTGCCTTTCTCGTTGTTGTTGGGATTGTCAATCTTGCAACCAACATTAAAGACGGTGGACCAGGTGTTCGGAATGCCATTCTTGAAATTGTCGGTGGTGTTATGGTCGGGGCTGCTGGAGCCTTTGTAACCCAGATTTCAATTTAGGAGGATAAACAATGACATGAATCTTAGTTTAGTCTCACCCTTTGTTTACCTTGCATCTGAAAAAATATCAGCTGAAAATTTATTTGAAGGATTTAATGTGGATTTACAATCTACGGTAGATCTGATTAAATCACTATCTAGCTACAATCCAACAGTTTGGACTTATATGTCTAGTATTACTAAAAGTGTCATGCAGCCCCTTGGAGTTGCGATTTTATCAGTTGTTCTCATCTTAGAATTTTCGAAGATGGCAAAGAAAATTGCTAACTCAGGAGGAGCGATGACCTTTGAAGCATTAGCACCGATGTTGATTAGTTATATTATGGTCGCAGTTGTAATTACCAACACTACCGTTATTGTAGAAGCTATCATCGGGATTGCGAGTCACGCCATTGAACAAGTGGCTTCCATTGTGGCTCACGGTGGGTCAAAGTATGATACCATCTCTGGATTAAAAGGGTCAGGATTTATTGGCCGGATGATTGTGGGCTTTTTCGCCCTCCTCATTTGGCTTGTTCGGATAGTAAGTGCAGCCATGGTTAATCTTTTGGTATCTATTCGATTTATTCAACTCTACCTTATGATCCCATTTGCCCCTCTTACGATTCCAACATTTTTAAGTGATGAATGGAAGTCTATTGGTATAGGCTATTTAAAAAATATTATGGTCTATGCGGTACAAGGGGTTCTTATTTTTCTGATTGTTTCTCTTGTTCCTTTGTTTGAATCTGCTGGTAAAATAGCTGTTTCAAATGGTGCAGGAGTCCTGCAATCACTTGCGATTATGTTTGGTAGTTTGGTACAAGCTATCTTACTGATTATTGCCCTCGTTGGTTCTCAACGTACGGCTCGCTCAATCTTAGGTATGTAATTAGATAAAGGCTAGGAAGTGGTTGCTTCTTAGCCTTTTTAGAAAGGAAAGTCATGAATACACGTGTCTTTAAAGACATCTCAAAATACCAACACAGGGCTTGGTTAGGTTTCACCACAAGACAAATCATCTTTGTTATACCAGCCTTTATTGTCACAATTATTGTTTTGGGCTTGAATCTCTTTTTCTGGCAATTTGGAGATTGGTTTGTTTACGGTTTTGTGTTTGCTTTTACCATCCCCCTCTTGCTTTTTGGAGTCTATAAACCCAATGATTTATATTTTGAACATTATTTGAAATACCGTCTTCATTTTGAACTAACGGTTCCCCTACGCACAATTACAGGAAAGAAAGGACTTGAACATGAAAAGAAAATTAAATACATTAAAGAAACAAAAAACTTCAACGACTAATAAAAAGGAAGAAGTTAAAGATAAAAAAGAGGAAGTGTTACCATCAACGGCTAATACTCTTTCCTATCAAGCCTTGTATCAAAATGGTCTGATGCAGGTAAAAGAAGAATATTTTTCACAAAGCTATTTACTTGGTGATGTCAATTACCAGACCGTTGGTTTAGAAGATAAGAGCGCAATCATTGAGAAGTATTCTGATTTGATTAACTCTTTAGATGACCAAACCAACTTCCAATTGACCATTTTTAATAAAAGATTGAATTTAGAAAAATTCAGACACAGTGTTTTGTATGAGGAAAAAGAAGATGGGTACGATAGCTATCGTAAAGAATTGAATCGGATGATGAATCAAAATTTAGATAGTGGTGAAAATAACTTTTCGGCTGTGAAACTGATTAGTTTTGGTAGAAAGGATTCTAATCCCAAACAAGCCTATCGTTCCTTGTCTCAAATAGGCGAATATTTCAAGAGTGGTTTCTCAGAAATTGATGCTCGATTTGGATCCTTGACTGGAGAAGAACGGGTGAACTTGTTGGCAGATATGCTTAGAGGAGAACACCATCTTCCTTTTTCTTATCGTGATTTAACGAGATCTGGCCAGACAACTCGTCACTTCATAGCACCTAATCTCTTGGATTTTAAAAACAAGAATTACCTACAAATCAATGACCGCTTATTACAGATTGTCTATGTGAGAGACTACGGTATGGAATTAGGGGATCAGTTTATCCGAGACCTCATGCAAGGAGATCTGGAATTGATTGTAAGCCTTCATGCTCAAAGTTCGACCAAGGCAGATGCCATGAAGAAACTACGAACAAAGAAAACCTTAATGGAATCCCAAAAGATTGGGGAACAACAAAAACTAGCTCGTACAGGTATCTATTTGGAAAAAGTAGGTCATGTATTAGAAAGCAATATCGATGAAGCTGAGGAACTCTTAAAAACCATGACCGAGACAGGAGATAAACTATTTCAAACGGTCTTCTTGATTGGGGTCTTTGGTCAGGATGAAGAAGAACTCAAACAAGCCCTAGACACTATCCAACAAGTGGCCGGCTCAAATGACCTAATGATTGATAAACTTCCATATATGCAAGAAGCAGCCTTTAATAGCTTGCTGCCATTTGGTTGTGATTTTTTAGAGGGAGTATCACGTAGTTTATTAACATCTAATGTAGCAGTTAATTCTCCTTGGACTTCAGTAGACTTACAAGACCGTAGTGGGAAATATTACGGTATCAATCAAATATCAAGTAATATTATTACCATTGATCGCAGCCTATTAAATACACCGTCTGGTCTGATTTTAGGAACATCTGGAGCTGGGAAAGGGATGGCAACCAAGCATGAGATTATCACGACCAAAATCAAGGAATCTGGTGAAAATACAGAAATTATCATCGTGGATCCAGAAGCAGAATACAGTGTCATTGGACGGGCTTTTGGTGGAGAAATGATTGATATTGCGCCTGACTCCCAGACTTATCTTAATGTACTTGACCTGTCTGAGGAAAATATGGATGAAGATCCTGTAAAGGTGAAATCAGAATTTCTTTTATCCTTTATCGGCAAGCTACTGGATAGAAAAATGGATGGAAGAGAAAAATCGATTATCGACAGAGTTACCAGACTCACCTATCAGTCATTTAAAGAGCCTTCTTTGGAAGAATGGGTCTTTGTCTTGAGCCAACAACCAGAAGAAGAAGCGCAGAATTTAGCACTTGATATGGAACTGTATGTCGAAGGTTCTCTTGATATTTTTTCTCATAAGACCAATATTCAGACAGGATCTAATTTCTTGATTTATAATGTTAAAAAGTTAGGAGATGAGCTGAAACAAATCGCCCTTATGGTAGTGTTTGATCAGATATGGAATCGTGTTGTTCGGAACCAAAAATTAGGGAAGAAGACCTGGATTTATTTTGATGAAATGCAGCTTCTCTTATTAGATAAATATGCCAGTGATTTCTTCTTTAAATTGTGGAGTCGTGTCAGAAAATATGGAGCCAGTCCGACTGGAATAACTCAAAATGTAGAAACCTTATTGTTAGATCCAAATGGTAGACGGATTATTGCCAATAGTGAATTTATGATTCTCCTCAAGCAAGCGAAAAATGACCGGGAAGAGCTGGTTCAACTCTTAGGCTTGTCAAAAGAACTCGAAAAATACCTTGTCAATCCAGAAAAAGGGGCAGGACTGATAAAAGCTGGTTCAGTTGTCGTACCCTTTAAAAATAAGATTCCTCAAGGTACTCAATTGTTTGATATCATGAGCACGGATCCTGATAAAATGGCTTCTAACTAAGGGGAAGGTAAATGAAGGATAAAAGAGAAATCATACGTGCCCGAAAGGCATTTAGAAGAAGTCTAAAAGATGAGAAGAAATTCTTGAAACAAGGAAAGAAGGAGGTGAGGAGACAGAAAAAAGATTCCTCTGTACTGGATGAAAAAGCATGGAAAAAAGAGATAAAGCAAAAGCTAGAGGAGATGAGAGAAGCTTCAAAGGCTAGAGTAAAACAAGCAAATGAAGACTACAATCATATTCTTCAAAATAGTCCTCCATCTCTGTTGAATCGAAAAGAATTAAGAGACAGACGATTGCCTCATGCTAGGAAACGATTGAAAATAGCCAAGGAGCAATTTAGAGAAGCCAAGGTACAAGCAAAAGAAGAAAGAAAAGAGAGTCGTAAAGAAAGAAAAACCAATCAAAAATTTCTTTATGGTCAGGAATCGAAACAAAAATCTAATTTTTTCTTTCAAGGGAAGAGTTTAGAAGAATTAAAAGCCAAGAAAGAAGTCAAGGTCGCAAAAGAGAATCTAAAATCTACTAAACAAGCTTATAAGTCCAAAAAAGTCAGTAGGAAAGCTAAAACGTTCCTTTATGTCCTTGGACGTGAAGGGGGAGAGTTAGCTTCAGAAAATGAAGATTTAGAAGGCTATCGCACGCTTCAAGAGACTATCAGAAAAGGAAAACGCTACAGTCGGCTTTCTTATAACATTGGGAAAGCTAGTGTCAAAACAGGACAAGCAACAGGTCGTTTTACCAAAAAAAGACTGACCAACACAAAAGAGCGATATCATCATTTTAAGGCCGGAAAAGGATGGAAACTAGCGAAAGATAACCCAAGTTCCTTTAAAAATCGGTTTCGAAAATTAAAGAAACAAGGTCTTACAAGTGTCCGAAATATCTATCAAAATCTAAAAGCAGCCCTTTCCTTCTTTACATTTGCGGCTGGAAATCCTGTAACCTGGATAGTTGGAGGAATAGTCTTTCTTCTTTTACTTATGATGAGCTTCTTTTTAGGATTTTCATCTGCTAGTTTAATTCAACAAGATGAATTTCAATTAACAAAAGCTTATACCCACTTAACTTGGGAAGATGCAGAACATACTCGCACAAATGACAAAGGAATTACTTATTACACAAAAGTTGATGATGTGATGGGGTATATGAACTTTAAATTCCATGACTATGAGTTAAACAAACCAGTTCACTTATTTAGTTCAGAAACTTACAAGGATTATCTGTCTACTTTGTGGCATGATTTAAACGATGAGGATGATTTGAAATCCATGCAAGACCTCTATGAAACTCCTAAGTATAAACTATCGAAAGACGATCAAGAGGAAATAAAGGAACTAAAAGAAGAGGGTGTGTATGCTTCCATGCAGGAATTGGACAATCCATTTGAAGGGAAAAGTAACGAAGATAGTTTAACCATGACTTATCGTTATGGATACTATGATTTAGATGGGAAACCTACTCTTCAGGAGTACATTCTACTAGAAGCAAAGGCTCACCAAACGATTGTCGCACCAATGGATGGAGTTGTATCTCTAGATGGTGACAATGTTATTCTCACTAACGGAAAAGGAGAGAATGAGAGTCGATTAACCTTGTACTCTATTCATAATGGCCGTGCGATTGAGGGGACAAGAGTCCTAACGGGTGATATTATTGGTGAAACACCAGACGATACAGGTTTGAAAGTTTCCTATCAAAAGTTTAAGAACAAGAAAGAAGAATTGGTGTATGTCAATCCTCAATTTTATTTTCCCAAAGTCATTCAACTTCAGACTACTATCTTACCTGCCATTGGTCAGTTTGGTGGGGATGAGTTTGAACGAGCGAAACATATTTATGAGTTTTTGAAATCTCAAGGGGCAAGTCCCCAAGCCATTGCGGCAATTTTAGGAAATTGGTCGGTAGAATCTTCTATTAATCCTAAACGAGCTGAAGGGGATTATTTATCTCCTCCTGTTGGCGCTACCGATTCCTCATGGGATGATGAAAGCTGGTTGGCAATTGGAGGTCCAGACATTTATAGTGGTGCTTATCCTAATATTCTTCATAGAGGTTTGGGGTTAGGTCAATGGACGGATACCGCAGATGGGTCAACACGTCATACTGCCTTGTTAAATTATGCACGCACCCAAAATAAGAAATGGTATGATTTAGACCTACAACTTGATTTTATGCTTCATGGGGATAGCCCTTACTATCAAAGTTGGTTAAAGGATTTCTTTGGAAATACGGGCAGTGCAGCCAATCTCGCTCAACTCTTTCTGACCTATTGGGAGGGAAATTCTGGTGACAAACTACTGGAAAGACAAACCAGAGCAACAGAATGGTATTACCAAATTGAAAAAGGTTTCAGCCAAACAAATGGAGGACAGGCAAAGAGTGATCCGCAATCCCTTGAAGGGGTTCGTGGGGACTTATATGATCATTCTGTTCCTGGTGGTGGAGATGGTATGGCCTATGCCTATGGACAATGTACATGGGGTGTTGCGGCTCGTATGAATCAATTAGGCTTGAAATTAAAAGGAAGCAATGGAGAGAAGATTCCAATCATTAATACCATGGGAAATGGTCAGGACTGGGTTGCGACAGCTTCAAGTCTTGGTGGGGAAACTGGCTCTACACCAAGAGCAGGTGCTATTGTTTCTTTTGTGGGAGGTACACATGGCACACCAGCAGACTATGGTCATGTAGCTTTTGTAGAGAAGGTCTATGATGATGGTTCTTTCCTCGTGTCTGAGACAAACTATGGTGGCAACCCTAACTATACCTTTAGAAAAATCTCGCAAGCAGATAGTGCCATCAGTTTTGCTTATACGGTGAAATAAAAGAATCATGTCATCAGTTTAGGTGACATGATTCTTATTTTTTATAGAGTGACATATTTAATGCCATAGGCTGATAACTTACTTGATGATCGTCTTTAATCAATTGACTGTAAGCAACAAATCCGAACTGTTCATAAAATTGAATGACTTTAGGATGATTGATACTATCTAAAAATACCATCTGAGTTCCTACAATTGCTCGAAATTCTTCAATTTTTTGAATTACAATTTCAAATAACTCTTGTCCTGATAGTTTATTTAGCTTTGTGTTTTTGCCGAATTGACCGATAAGTAACACAGGGAGGTAATCAATATTTTTGGGACTTTTCCCTTTTAGGACGAGTTTCTTTTTTAAGGATTTCTCTAAATCAGAAATATCAACAACTTTGAGAGATAAACTAAAGAATCCTATGATGTTATTTGTTTCAGTTTCTTCAACGATAAAATTACGAGAACGATGTTGTTTTTCAAAATTGGGAGCTTTATCAGATAGATAAGTCAACATCTCTTCATTACCGTTGAAATCAACATTTTCTAAAATGATAGTTTTAAATAGCTCCTGAACTTGTTTCTCAGTTTTATCAGGAGCCAGCACTTGAATATTTTCAAGATATTGCTTAAGTGGTGTCACTTGAATTGTCATCTTACAGATACTTTGAAATGAGTTTATTTTTCGTTGGAGCGGTAGCGTCCTGTGATTCAATAGATTTCAAGACTGCTTGTAGCTTTTTAGATGGTTTATGATTAAGAATTTTTAGAGCATCTTCGTTTGTTAGTTTTATATCACGTGTTAAACTGATTGTAGCCATTTGTTCTACCTCCTGTTTCTACTTAAATTCATTATAGCTTATTTTGAACAAAAGTTCAATCTGAAGATAGTGTATGTTTTCTATAGTGTATAAATCCAAAATAAGTTTTTCTCTTGCATTTGTAGCTCATATTCGTTAGAATAATGGTGTAGATGAGTGGTTGGCTCATGGTCAATCTGATAGTAATCTTGGACATAAGGGCCAAGCGGTGGCGGACACCAGAACGAAATCCGATAGCAATCTTGGACGTAAGGGCCAAGCGGTGGCAGACACCAGAATAAACCGATTGACTAGGTGACTTACAGATTCTGTAAGTCATCTTTTTACTTTGATAATAATGTTTTATCATTTTCAGGAGAACGTAGTTTTGGCTCGTTCTCTTTTTTGTTGTGATACTTCTTTCAAGGAATATTTGGTAGGATTGGAGTGAAAAAAGATTAACTAGGAAAGAAGGAAGTATATGGAAGCCATTTATCAACGTGATTCGGATCAAGATGGATTAACTGATGCTCAAGAATTGGCGCTAGGAACCAATCCTCTTAGCGCAGATTCTGATGGTGATGATCGTTCAGATTTAGTGGAAGTAGAAGAAGGAAGCGATCCCTTAGAAAAGGATTTACAAGACATAGACCAAACAAGTATAACTGAACCGTCTTCAGTATTTATGGAAATGAAACAAAAGATTTCAGATATGATGGAGAGTCACTACAAGGAATTTATACAGGCTCTGATTAGTATTGAAACAGGGATTGAAAACCAACAAGATCTAGAAGACTTATATACTTACTACATGAGAACAGATGCCGTTCCTCTTTTGTCTAGTGATTTAGAAACCAGTCCTCAAGAGGTTGAAATGGAGATGGAGTTGTAGGGGAATCATGTGATTCTCCTATTTTCGTATAGATGAAAGGAGAGAGTATGGAAGTAATGCAATTATTGGCTATGTTTCGTGGAACAATTCCAAAAGATAGAGAGAAAATGGACCTATTTCTTCGTTATCAAGCGCAACATTTTGATGAGAAATGGCAGGACTTGGTAGAGAGTTTTTTGACTGAAGAGGGCAAGCTAGATGAGATTCCTCATGTGTATTCGTTTCATCAAGATATTGTTTCTTTCTTAGATGCTAGTTCTGAAAATAATGACCAAGATTTAGAAAGTTACACAAGAAATTTTGGAAAAGCAGGTCTAAGTAAATTATCTCAATTAAGTAATTTTGAGAAAAACTTGGTGCTAGAAGTCGCAACATATAACCTTTCCACTCGATTTTACATCCAATCTGAAAAAGAGAAGTTAGAACCATTAAGTGAACTTGTATGTCATCAGAATCAGGATGTCAATTTAGTCAATGTCTATCGGGTTGCGAATAATCTATCTGACCGCATTAGTAGAGATATAGAGGAGTTTCTTCTAATGGTTGATTCCAAAGAACTAAAAAAAGAGGTTATTGAGATTCATTTTGAAGAAAAAGAGGGAGATGTTCTAGCCTATTTGGGTTCAGAATTGATGGCTACTTTAGATACTGTTACGGATCTTGTCCATCATGAAGAAAACTACAAACAACTCCCACTGACACAAAAGCTGAAGATTATTACTCATTTTGATGAAGTAAAGGCCATAAGAGAAAAGTCTAAGCAAGTAGAGGAATCTTTATCTCCTTCAAGTGATATTGAACAGGAAATGGAAGAAACTAACTCTTTTTCTAATGTCGATAAAATTGTAGAAGAAGGTTTGAGGGAATATCCAATCGGTTCTCAAGTAAGTTATAAAGGACAAGTATTTCAGTTGGTTTCGATTGAAAATGCACAGTTAAATGACTTAGTTCGCCTAGAGCTATTCAATGATTCTAACCAGTTATTTGAAGAGAATCCTATTTTATACTTGAACAGTTTGGAAGAGATTGAACAAGTATTGTCTCTTGTAGAACTTGAAAAAAAAGATTCAGAGATTGAGATTGATTCATCAAGTGAAAGTCAGGAAATAGATTTGTTTTCCTATCTGGATGAAGAAAATGGAAAGGAAAAAGATAAGGATAAGGAAACAGAAACGCTTATTGTAGGTATAGAAGAGACGGATGTCCCTGTTCAAGATTTTGATTTTCCAGATGATTTAGAGGACTTTTATCCTAAGACAAATCGAGAAAAAATTGAAACGAATATCGCCGCAATTGATCTTGTTAAAAGATTAGAAAAAGAGGGACGACAAGCGAATCTAGAAGAACAAGAACTACTAGCCAAGTATGTCGGCTGGGGTGGTCTTGCCAATGAATTTTTTGATGAACTCAATCCAAAGTATGAAACAGAACGTTTAACTCTTAAGAGCTTAGTAAGTAAATCAGAATACTCCACCATGAAACAAAGTTCTCTCACAGCCTATTATACAGACCCAATGATTATTCGCCAGATTTGGCAAAAGTTACTGGATGATGGTTTTGAGGGAGGAAGGATATTAGATCCATCTATGGGGACTGGGAACTTCTTTGCGGCTATGCCTAGAAGTATACGAGATAAATCAGAACTCTATGGGGTTGAATTAGACAGTGTGACAGGCGCAATCGCTAGGCAACTTCATCCAAATGTCCACATTGAAGTGCGAGGATTTGAAGAGGTTCCCTATCAAAATAATAGTTTTGATTTAGTCTTAACGAATGTTCCTTTTGGAAATTTTCGCATTGCAGATAAAAACTATGATAAACCTTATATGATACATGATTACTTTGTCAAACACTCACTAGATTTAGTAAGAGATGGAGGGCAAGTTTCGATTATATCATCTATTGGAACAATGGATAAGCGGACAGATAATGTCTTACAAGAGATTAAATCCAACACTCATTTTTTAGGGGGAGTTCGGTTGCCGGATACGGCTTTTAAAAGCATTGCAGGTACTCGAGTGACTACAGATCTTCTCTTCTTTCAAAAGGATCAAGCAAAGAATCTTAATGAGGAAGAACTTGTTTTTAGTGGTTCTATTCCCTTTGAGGAGGATAAGCGTGTTTGGATCAATCCTTATTTTGATGGGAAATACAATACACAAGTTTTAGGTGAATATGAGGTACGTAATTTTAATGGAGGAACTCTCAATGTTAAGGGGGTATCAGAAACATTAGCTACTGACATAATGAAAGCATTAGAGAATGTGGAAGCACCTAAACAAATTGACAATTCTTTGAAAGCACCTGTTTTTATCCAAGAAGAAGTGGATAATTCTATCCCAAGTCGTATACGTGAGAACTTAGCGCTCTATTCTTTTGGATATGAGGGGGATCAAATTTATTATCGAGATACGCATGGCATTCGGAAAAGTTCAAAAGTAGACGAAATTAGTTATTATGTAGACGAGAAGGGAGAGTTTAAAGCTTGGGACAGTTCTTTGTCTGAACATAAAATAGACCGATTTGTGAAACTTCATTTGACAGATGAGGAAGCACTAGATGTTTACAAGTCAGAAGAAGCGAGTAAAAGAGGGAAATATAAGGGACTGTTCAAAAAAACTGTCTTTTATGAAAGTCCTTTATCGGATAAGGATATTAGTCGCATTAAGGGCATGGTTGATTTGAGAGAGACCTATCAATCCTTAATTGAAATTCAACGTCATCCAGATTATAGTCGGACAGATTTTCAGGTATTACTTAGTAAACTCAATCGTGGTTATGACCGCTTTGTAAGTCAATTTGGATACTTGAATGCCTCAGTCAATCGGAACTTATTTGATAGTGACGATAAGTATTCCTTACTAGCAAGTTTAGAAGATGAATACATTGATTCTAAAAGTCAGAAAGTAAAATATAAAAAATCTTTAGCTTTTGAGAAAGCATTGGTTAGGCCGGAGAGGGTGATTACAAGAGTTTCAACAGCTCTAGATGCCTTAAACTCCAGTTTATCGGATGGTAGAGGGGTTGATTTAGACTATATGGTATCAATTTATCCCGAACATAGCCAAGCTGCTATTTTAGATGAGTTAGGTGACCAGATTTTAATGGATCCAGAAAGCTATTTAAGAGGGGAAAGAAAATATCTTTCTAAGAACCAGTTTTTGTCAGGAGATATTCTCAACAAGATAGAAGTAGTTCAACTGTTAGTAGAGGAAAACAACCAAGAATGTGATTGGTCTCATGCTTTAGATTTGTTAGAATCTGTTCGCCCTCCACGGATTCATCTAGCAGATATTGAGTTCAAAATAGGGTCACGTTGGATTCCTCAATCCGTTTATGGTAAATTTGCCTTTGAATGTTTTACCAATCGTGAATTTGAATTGTCTTCGCCAGATGTTGAACAAGTCATTGAAGTGAATCCTGTCGATGGGCAGGTTCATTTAAGGACATCATTTGCTTATCGCTATCCAAGTGCCAAAGATAGTAGTCTTGGAGTCAGTGGCTCACGTTATGATACAGGAAGAAAGATTTTTGAGAATTTACTAAATTCAAACCAACCGACGATTACTATGACTGTTACGGAAGGAGAAAAGAAAAAGACCATCACAGATTTGGAAAAAACCTCTGTTCTAAGAGCAAAAGAGCAGCATTTACAAGAGCTATTTCAAGAATTTGTCTCACGGTATCCAGAAGTCCAACAAGTCATTGAGGAAAGCTATAATCGCCTTTATAATCGAACGGTTAGTCGAGAGTATGACGGTAGCCATCTAGTCATTGATGGCTTGGCACAAAACATCAGTCTTCGTCCTCACCAAGAGAATGCTATTCAAAGAATCGTAGAAGAAAAAAGAGCCTTATTAGCTCATGAGGTAGGTTCAGGAAAGACCTTGACCATGCTTGGGGCTGGGTTTAAATTAAAGGAGTTGGGGATGGTTCATAAGCCCTTGTATGTAGTGCCCTCTAGTTTGTCTGCTCAGTTTGGCCAAGAAATCATGAAATTTTTCCCTACTAAAAAGGTCTTTGTGACCACTAAGAAAGATTTTGTGAAGGCGAGAAGAAAACAATTTGTTTCTCGTATTATTACAGGAGATTACGATGCCATTGTCATTGGGGATTCTCAATTTGAAAAAATCCCTGTCAGTAAGGAAAGACAGATGAATTATATCGAGGATAAACTCAATGAACTACGAGAGATTAAAACACATTCTGAAAATAAGTACACCGTTAAAGAAGCAGAGCAATCAATAAGTGGTCTAGAGAAACAATTGGAAGAACTCCAACGCTTTAATCGTGATAGTTTTATTGATTTTGAGAACTTAGGAATTGATTTTCTCTTTGTGGATGAAGCACATCACTTTAAAAATATTCGTCCGATTACTGGACTTGGAAATGTAGCAGGGATTACCAATACAACGTCTAAGAAGAATGTGGATATGGAAATGAAGGTTCGACAGATTCAGGAAGAACATGATTTTAAAAATATTGTCTTTGCGACAGGAACACCTGTTTCCAATTCTATTAGTGAGTTATATACTATGATGAACTATATTCAACCAGATATCTTAAAACGCTATCAAGTTGATTATTTTGACTCTTGGGTAGGTGCTTTTGGAGAAATTCAAAACTCTATGGAATTAGCTCCTACAGGGGATAAGTACCAACCTAAGAAGCGATTTAAAAAATTTGTTAATCTTCCTGAGTTGATGAAAATCTATAAAGAAACAGCCGACATTCAAACACAAGATATGTTGGATTTACCTGTTCCAGAAGCCCATATTATCCCTATAGAGAGTGAGTTAACTGAGAACCAAAAACTCTATCTAGAAGAATTGGTTATGCGTTCAGATGCGGTTAAATGTGGAACAGTTGATCCGAGTCAGGATAACATGTTAAAAATTACGGGTGAGGCACGAAAACTAGCAATTGATATGCGTTTATTGGACTGTAGTTATAGTCTAGCAGACAATCATAAACTGCTTCAGGTAGTGGATAATGTTGAAAGAATTTATCGTGAAGGAATGGAAAATAAGGCTACTCAGATGATCTTTTCAGATATTGGCACACCTAAGAAAAAGGACAATGGCTTTGATGTTTATTCTGAGATTAAGGCTTTATTAGTTGATAGAGGAATCCCTAGTAAGGAGATTGCCTTTGTACATGATGCCAATAGTGATGAAAAGAAGAATAGCTTATCTCGAAAGGTCAATGCAGGAGAGGTGCGGATTCTCCTTGCCTCAACCGAAAAAGGAGGAACAGGTTTAAATGTTCAGAGCAAGATGAAAGCAGTTCATCATCTGGATGTCCCTTGGAGACCAAGTGACATTCAGCAACGCAATGGACGGATTATCCGACAAGGAAATGAAAATAAGGAAGTGGATATTTACCACTACATTACTAAAGGTTCGTTTGATAATTATCTTTGGGCAACTCAGGAGAACAAACTCCGTTACATTAAGCAGATTATGACTTCTAAGGAGCCGATTCGTGCTGCAGAAGACATTGATGAACAGACCATGACAGCTTCTGATTTTAAGGCACTAGCAACAGGTAATCCTTATCTCAAATATAAGATGGAACTAGAGAATGATTTAACCCTATTAGAAAATCAAAGACGCGCCTTTCAACGCAGCAAGGATCACTATCGTCATACAATCTCCTACTGTGAAGAAAATATACCCATTCTAGAGAAACGATTAAGCAAGTATGAAGGCGATATTCAACAGTCTGAAATATCGAAAGACCAGGCATTTTCTATGACGGTAGGTAAGCAAGCTTTTGATCAACGAGCTGAAGCAGGGGAATCCCTACACCGTCTTATCCGTCATAATCAAGCTGACAGCAAAGAATTCCGAACCCTAGCAAGCTATCGAGGATTTGACATTAAAATGCTTAGTCTTCCAACAAATCAACCTCTTCCTGAAACCTTCTCTGTTAAGATTGTAGGAGAAAATCAGTATTCTGTCAGTTTAGATTTGTATTCTCCTTTGGGGACAATTCAAAGGCTTCAGCATACGATTGATCACATTAAAGAGGACCAAGTAAAAACACAGAACTTATTGGATGAATTAAAGGATAAATGGACTACTGCTAAAGTAGAAATTGAGAAAAATTTTCCAAAGGAAGAGGATTATCAAACTAAAAAGGCCGAATACGATGTACTCGCGCCATTGATTGAAACAGAAACGGATTTAGATATTATTGATCAGGCCTTAAGACAATTCCACGAAAAAGGAAAAGAAAAGCAAGAACAACTTTCTTTTGAATTAGATTAAAAAATATATAAAAATAGCGGACAAGAAAAGAAAAGCGCGGTAGAATAAAGATAGAAAGAAACGAGGTAACAATTATGATGGAAGATACCTATTATCAATTAGAAGAGGCCTTGGTACAGGGATTTCAAACATCTGAAGAATACCAAGCCTACAAGGAGTTAAAGGAACATTATGAGGAAGTGACAGGCGATTACAGCTTTTCTATACGAGAACTCACTAGCCAATTGGAAATCGCTCTTCAGAATCATCGAGGTGTGGACTTTGAAGAACATGAAAAAGAGGAGTATTTGGACTTAGTTCAAAAGCTAGAGGAATTTGATTCCTCTCTTGCCACCCATTACCGTCAGTTGATTGACTAGAAAGGAGAAAGTCATGAATGATTTACTCCTTATCCCAGTAATTTTTTTAGCAGTAGGAGGAATTCTCATTCTTTTATGGAGAATCTTCCTTATTGCCAGTGGACTTTTCCTGATTGGTTTTGTCAGTTTTCTTATTTTCGTGGAGGGCTATGGAATTTATTTGTTCTTTACTGAACCGACTCTTTATATGGAAGATTTATCCCAGAATGGTCTGAACAGTTTTACAGGATTTTATGCGGTATTTAATCTAGCCTTGCTTGTATGTGGTGTTTTGAAAATCATTAGTTGGACAAGAAGATTAAAAAGTAGCTGAGCAAGAGATTGTTCGGCTACTTTCTAATTGGGCACTATAAAAATTTTTCTCGAAAATAAGAAACTTGCACGATTTACTCATTACTTAGTCAATACTAGAGTTTATACTAGTTACTGTAAAGATGATCATCTAAAAGAAGGAAGGAGGCACCTTATGGCTAAAAATACAAGTCGTCCAGAGATTGATTCTCTAAGTTTCGAGGTTGAAAACCAAGAACTTTCCGGGAAATCAGAAGCTAGTGGTACACAGCTTTTAAAATGACAGTAGTTGGTCTATGTGGATTGTGTTTCACCTGTTCCTATGAGTGTACGACAAATAATATTCGCGTTAGATAAAACAAAAGGAAAATTATAGTGTTTTATTACAAAACATTGACAACATTTTGATTTGGTGTTATATTTACGGGGAGAAATACAAATAAAACAAGACAACTTTGAGATTAATTCTTTGGATTATGGAAATTAATATCCAAGAATTGGATGGTAAATCTGCTGCTGGGTGGCGTACGGCTGTTAGATTAACAGTACAGGAGCGCTGTGGTTGGTGGTTTACATATTCTTTTTCGCCAAACGTGCGCTGTGGATAAAACTCTCTATTTTTTGACAGGAGGATAAAATGGAAGGAATTATTGGGACACTAGATTTCTATGCACCTGTACTGGTCTTAGGAGTTATTGTCATAGGGATTGTTTACTTTATGAAAAAAAGAAACAATCGAAAATAATCAATATCGACCGATACCTAAAAAAGTATCGGCTTTTTTTATAGCATAAATATATTGCACAAAATACTCATGGCAAACCTTGAAAGAAACCGTATAATGAGAGTGTAAAAAAGAAACGGAGGAATGAAATGATGAAACAGCTTATTGTGACAGGATTAACGAAAACATTTGGTCAAGGGGATAATATCGTTCATGCTTTATTAGATGTGAACTTGTCCGTTGAAAAAGGTGAATTTCTGGCAATTATGGGGGCTAGTGGTAGTGGAAAAACAACACTTCTCAACTGTATTTCAACGATTGATAAACCAACATCAGGTGAGATTCGATTTGAAGATTTTGACATCATCCATGCCAAGGAAAATGAACTAGCTGACTATCGTGCTAAAAACATTTCCTATATTTTCCAAGCTTACAACTTGGTGGAAACCTTGACAGTTTATGAAAATATTGTTCTACCTCTCCAGATACAGGGGAAAAATATCAAAAAACATCAGGATAAGATTGAGGAAATTTTGGATAAGTTGGCCATCCAAAACTTAAAAGATAAGTTTCCTAATCAGTTATCAGGTGGCCAGCGACAACGTGTGGCAACTGCTAGAGCCTTGATTGATGATTCTAAACTGATTATCGCAGATGAGCCGACGGGAGCCTTGGACTCTGCCAATTCTGAAAAACTGATGGCGCTTTTGCAGGAAATCAATAAAAGTTTTGGTATTACCATTTTACTGGTTACGCATGCCCCTGCCGCAGCCAAGTATTCTTCACGGATGGTGCTACTTAGCGATGGAAAGATTATGTATGATTTGGAACGTAACAGCTTATCTAATGAACAGTATTTGCAAGAGATTTACAGCCGTACCAGATAGGAGGAGGAGAGTATGTATCTAAAATTGATTTTACGAAATGTATTTCGAAATTTACAGACCTATACCATCTATTTTTTCAGTCTGACCTTGATTTATAGCTTGCTCTACGCTTTTAATGCTTTACCAAGCCATCCAGTGATGCAAAGTTTATCAGGAGCAAAGGAAATGTTAACGATGGTGATGAGCCAGTACATGGGCTTGCTTTCCTATCTGATTCTATCGGCGATTGCCTTTCTCGTCGTTTATTCCACAAACTTTGTCCTAGGACGGCGCAAGAAAGAGCTGGGACTTTATGCAACGCTGGGAATGAAGAAGAAGCAGATTATCCGTACCCTGTTCTTTGAAACCATGCTGGTCAATATCTTTTCCTTGATTCTAGGTTTCTTGCTTGGAGTGATCTTACTGGTCATTCTAGCTAAGATTGCATCTGAGTTTTTTATGGCCAATTACTTTGGTAGTCTGCTTTTCTTTGATAGCAAGTCTGTCATCTTACTAGTTTATTCCTATTTGGTAACCAGTTTTATTGTTGGTGTCATGGACATTCTTACCTTTAGAAAGCAAAATATCATTGCACTCATTCAAGAAAATGGGGTCAAGAAATCTGTCTTGGCAAAAGGCAAGCCAGTTCTTCAAGCACTTCTCTTTATTCTTTCGACAGCTGTTATCGGTTTTGGTGCTCTCTATTTTTCAGACTATCACCATCTATCACTCTTGAAAAGCTGGGGTATCTTACTTGTATCTGTCTTCGTGATTTTTGTGATTTTATTTTACAATACCTTGAGCCATTTTATCTTGGTTTCCCTTAGAAAACTGCCTCAGACCTACTATAACAGACTAAACAGTTTTAAAATTCATCAATTTTCAAAACAAGCTGATAGTAATTCGGTCACGTTGGCTGTCTTATCCTTGACCTTGACACTGGCTCTCAGCTTACTAGTTTTTAGTGGTAGTGCCTATACGACTATGAACCGAGAGCTGAACAAATACTCACCTTATGACGTATCTGTCAATCTTTATCGTGGTCAAGAGTTCCAGTTTTCTCAGGAATCTGTCAAAGACAGATTGAAAGTAGATGGATTTGACTTTAACCTCATCAAAGAGGAGTACAGCTATCCTATCTATTCTAGTGATTTAACCTATAAAGATTTGATTGATACTAGCAATCTTTGGGCGCATGATAAGGAACTTCCTGAATCAAAAGTACCGATTTTAGGAATTTCTGCCTATAATCATCTCCGCAAACTGCAAGGGAAAAAAGCGGTTGACTTGGCAGATAACCAATTTCTGGTCAATGCTAACTATAAAGGAACTGCCAAGCAGATTCAGGACTTTCTATTAACGACAAAAACCCTCATGATTAACGGTTATTCTCTTAATCTTGCGTCTTCCAAGCCACTTGAAACAGTTTACTTTTTATCTTCAGTAGGTACAAATGACACAGGAACCTTGATTGTACCAGATAAGGTAGCAGTTGGATTGACGGAAGACCACATGACCTATGTTGCCAATTTCAAAGAAAATATTGACAAGCGGAAAGTAGAAACATTCTTGAGTCAGTGGATTGAAAAATACTACTTCACTCGTGATGGTACAGAGTTGAATCCGTTCACCTATCAAACCAAAGGAAGAATTTTTGAGATTTATCTTGGCTTTATGGGTGTCATTGTTTTTGTCATGATTTTTGTCAGTGTCATTTTCATCATTATTTCCCTCAGTATCTTGTCTCTTCAAACTTCTACAAGTGCTTTGGATAGTGTCAATGATTATCAAATCTTGTACCTTCTTGGTAACAAGAGAAAGCAAAATCGTTTTATTCTTTTGCAACAGATTCTAAGTTATTTCTTGGTTCCGCTGGTTATCGCAGGTCCGCTAGCACTTGCCTTGAGTACAGCTCTTTTGGGCTATTTTGAGAATTTCGCTAATACCAGCATTTCTATTGATATCACCTATCTGGGAGTAGCGGTTTTACTCTTCGTCCTTTACCTGCTAGTGACTTACAGAGTAAGTTGGCAAATTATTGAAAATTAAGTCAAATACCAGAGTTGCCTATCCGACAATTCTGGTATTGTGTTATAATGATATTAAAGTAGTTCAGGAAGTGGATACATATGAAACAGTTTGTCAAATTGATCTCGAAAAACTCACTTTTATTGTGGTGGTTGACGATTTTTAATCATCTAACTTTGATGATTTATATTTATTATAGGGTTCCTCTGGACTTTTCGACAGATTTTTCCTTACAGATGGTTTTATTGCTGATTATTGCTTTAATTGCATTTAGTTATATTTGTAATATTGTGACCTTTCGTTATAGTGAGTTGAAACTCTGGTTGCTCCTGATGATGTTTCTCATTAGCTGGCAATCCATATTTAATCAAGGAGTTACGAGCACCCTGTTGCACTTTTTTGATATTCTTCATCCGCTCAACTCTTTTTTATTAGTGTATAGTTCTCTGTCTATTCTCTTTCTGGGAGAGAAAATAGGAGAAGAACTGTTGAGTGTGTCCTTTGTGTTGACACTAATCACCGTTAGTTCGTATCTGTTAAGTCCTTCAATTTTTCTCTTTCTGTCCTTGTTTGCGTCTTTCTTTTTAAACCTTGTTCCCTTGATTTTATTTATTTTATATCATGAAGAGTTGAAAAGTAAACTCAGGTATCAGAGACGAAATTTGTGGATATTAGCTCTAATATTGCCTCTTTCTTATTTCTTTTTGTATATCAATACGACGAGCTCAGAAGTGATGAACCTAGTCTGGTATCTGGAAATTGTTGGCATCTTAGTTTTTTTACACTTCAAAACTATTATCAGCTCTCTTCAAAAAAAGGTATCAGAGTTAAAATTATCCTATATAAAAGCTTTTTCACACTTATTTTTACTAGTTATGTTTTTGTTAGTAGGTATTTTCATCATCTTTCGTCTAGATTTAAACACGAGCTTTTTGGTCTTGAATATCATGTTACTATTGTTCGGGATTTGTTCGGAAGAATTGATTCGTCTCTTTCGTTCTGCTGAAATGCTAGATGCTAGGGATTATGTAAAAGTTCTCTTTTTAAAGCGTAACCGTATGGTAAAAAGTCTGCTGGCAAATGAAGACACAGAACAACAGTTCTCCGAATTTCTTCACAATGAAATCCTGCAAAATGTGATGGCAATAAAAAATTTCAATAAATATAGTAGCAATCAAGCTTTTGGTGAACAGATCAATCTGGTGACAGAAGAGTTGGTTCAGCGGATTCGTGAGCGGATGGATTATTATCAGCCAATGGTAGAAACAGACGAGCAGTTAGACATCCAGTATCAAGGGCTGATTAATCGGATTGTCAAGCGCTATCACGCAGAAAATGAAGTCGTCACACAGTTTCCTGTCCACTTTAGGCTTTTATCTCCTTACGATAAAATTGCCTATCGTCTGGTTGAGGAATTGGCGACCAATGCCGTTAAGTACGCTAGTGGTGGAACAATTTTTTTGAAGATTGATGTGCATGATGACGCTATTTTTATCATTTCTGAAAATGACTGCCTTCAAACAGAAAAATCCTTAGGTTATGGCTTGAAAAATATGTCTAATAAAATTAGTGTTTTAGGTGGTCAAATGCAGATTTTTGAAAATAATAAGAGATTTCGTGTAGAAATTATTCTCCCGATTGATAAGGAGTTGTGTTATGAAAATTTTGTTAATTGATGATCATAAATTATTTAGCCAAAGTATCAAGATGATTTTAGAGTTATCGGAAAACATTAAAAAGGTCCAGTTGGTGGATAATTTTTCGACTATCTCGGAGATTGCTTTTAATGACTACGACATTATTTTGATTGACATCAACCTGACGAGTCTGTATCAAGCTGATGGGCTGACCTTGGCACAAGAGATTATCGACAATGGTTGTTCTAGTAAGATTGTAATTTTGACGGGATACAGCAAAAAGATGTATGAACACCGAGCTAAAGCTATGGGTGCTTATGGCTTTCTGGATAAAAGCATGAACCCAGATGAGTTGGTGAAAAAGCTGGAAAAGATTTATCTAGGTGGCAAGGTCTTTTCAGATGAAGTGATGGTAGAGGTGCTAACACCACGAGAAATCGAGATGCTAGAACTGGTTAGAAATGGCTTGGCTATTGATGATATCTGTGAAAGGATTTATGTGAGTAAACGTACAGTTTCCAATCACTTGGCCAATATCTTTTCAAAATTGGGAGTGACTAACAGGCAGGAGGCGATTCACATCGCTGAGCAGTTGGGCTATTTTCCACCAGATTAAAAAGTTGCAGAAGATGCAGCTTTTTTAATTTATTTACAAAAATTGCACATATTACTCATTCTAATAAACGGTAAATTTGATAATCTATTAGTAATTAAGGAGGAAATCATTATGTCTATGGTATCTGAAAAATGGTTAAGTTTATTTAATAATATCGAAGATGATGAGCAGTTAGATGAATTTTTAAAGACTACCTCTGGAGATAGTCTACAAGATTGGGAAGAAAAATTTCTTCAGTACGAGCAGTGGGGAAAAGGTTACATTGAGCGAGAGTTGGGAACAATCTTATGTGATGAATATAACCCTCAGGAAAAGCTCAGAGTAAGCATTCATTCTTAAAATATAGTACAAACTCGAAAGAAAAGATATGCTGGTAACTCTTTACGATTTTTCATATTTCTGCTATAATATTCTTAATAAGGCGTGCGTTAGCGCGCTCTTTTCTGTCTAAAAGTACTCTTCAGTGCTTTTTTATTATTATAGAAATTGGAGGGATTATGCTTTACATTTGGTCTTATTTGAAACGCTACCCCAAGTGGTTGGTGCTGGATTTTGTGTCGGCCATCTTTTTTGTAGTGGTCAATCTAGGGCTGCCAACGGTTTTGGCACGCATGATTGACGAAGGGATTAACCAAGGCGATCAGGAACGCCTGTATTTCTGGGGCTTTATCATGCTGCTGGTTATTATCCTTGGGATTTTGGGGCGGATCGTCCTTTCCTATGCCGCTGGGAAACTAACGACCAGCATGGTGCGGGATATGCGGAATGATCTCTATGACAAGCTGCAGGAGTATTCCCATCATGAGTACGAGCAGATTGGCGTTTCTTCGCTAGTGACGCGGATTACCAGTGATGCCTTTGTCCTTATGCAGTTTGCGGAGCAAACGCTCAAGATGGGAGCTATCACGCCTATCATGATGCTGTCGTCCATCCTCATGATTTTCCTGACCAGTCCGTCCATGGCTTGGATTGTGGCGATTTCAGTGCCTTTTTTGGCAATCGTAGTCTGGTATGTGGCGGTCAAGACGCGTCCCCTGTCTGAAAAGCAGCAGAAGACACTGGACAAGATCAACCAGTATGCTCGGGAAAATCTGACCGGTCTGCGGGTCATTCGAGCCTTTGCCCGTGAGGAATTTCAGGAAGAGCGCTTCGCCAATGAAAATGAAATCTATGCGGAGAATTCCAACCGTCTCTTCAAATTGACAGGTTTGACGGAGCCTCTCTTTGTGCAGATTATCATTGCCATGATTGTGGCCATTGTCTGGTTTGCCCTGAAACCACTAGGCAGCGGCGAGTTGAAAATCGGGGATTTAGTTGCCTTTATCGAGTACAGTTTCCATGCCCTTCTGTCCTTCCTGCTCCTGTCCAGTCTCTTTACCATGTATCCACGTACGGCGGTCTCTAGTGAGCGGCTGAAGGAAGTCATGGATATGCCGATTTCCATCGATCCAAATGAGAATGGGATCACGGAAACTGCGACTCATGGCTATCTGGAATTTGACAATGTAACCTTTGCCTATCCAGGTGAGACGGAAAATCCTGTTCTGCATAATATTTCTTTCAAGGCCAAACCGGGGGAAACGATCGCCTTTATCGGCTCAACAGGTTCTGGTAAATCTTCCTTGGTTCAGCTGATTCCGCGTTTCTATGATGTGACCTTGGGCAAGATTTTGGTGGATGGTGTGGATGTCCGCGCCTATAATCTCAAGGCTCTCCGTCAGAAGATTGGCTTTATCCCGCAGAAAGCTTTGCTATTTACCGGGACGATCGCTGAAAATATCCGCTATGGTAAGGAAGATGCTAGCTCTGAGGAGCTCAATCAAGCAGCGGATGTGGCTCAGGCTCGCGACTTTATCGAGAGCAGAGAAGAGCGCTTCGAGACGCATTTGGCTGAAGGCGGCAGCAATCTATCCGGTGGTCAAAAGCAACGTCTGTCCATTGCGCGTGCGGTTGTTAAAGAGCCAGACATTTATATTTTTGATGATTCCTTCTCGGCTCTGGACTACAAGACAGATGCGACTTTGCGCCGCCGACTCAAGGAAGTGACGCAGGATGCAACGGTTCTCATCGTGGCTCAGCGGGTTGGAACCATTATGGATGCGGATCAGATTATTGTCCTAGACAAGGGTGAAATCGTGGGTCGCGGTCGACATGAGGAATTGATGGAAAATAATGCCATCTATCGCGAAATTGCCAATTCCCAGCTCAACAGCCAATCACTAACAGAAGAATAGGAGGAAGAGATGAAAGAAAATAGTTTTGTCCGCTTATGGGGCTATCTAAAAGTCTATAAAGCCGCCGTGCTTCTTGCAGTCTTCCTCAAGATTGTCAGCGTGGTCATGAGTGTCCTAGAGCCTTTTGTCCTAGGACTTGCCATCACAGAGCTGACACAAAATCTGCTGGATATGGCCAAGGGAGTACCCGGTGCAGCCATCAATAGCAGCTATGTGGCTTGGATTATGCTGCTTTACTTTATTCGTGCCCTCTTTTATGAGATTGGTGCCTATTTCTCTAACTATTTTATGACCAATGCTGTGCAGAGCACCGTTCGCGATATGCGCAATGAGCTCAGTCGTAAAATCAATCGAATTCCTGTTTCCTACTTTGACAAGCACCAGTTCGGTGATCTGATTGGGCGCTTCACCAGTGATGTGGAGACCGTCTCAAATGCACTTCAACAAAGTTTTTTGCAGGTGGTCAATGCCGTCATGACCCTTATTTTGGTCATTGGGATGGTTCTTTATCTGAATATCCAGCTGGCCTTGATTGTTATCGTCAGCATTCCTCTGACTTATTTTGGAGCTAGATTCATCCTTAAAAAATCTCAGCCTTACTTTAAGCAGCAGGCGGATGTTTTGGGCACTATGAATGGCTTCGTTCAGGAAAATCTGTCAGGTTTCAATGTCCTCAAACTTTATGGTCGGGAAGAGACTTCGGCTGAGGATTTTCGAGCCATTACTCAAAATTTGCAAGAAGTCGGTTTTAAAGCCAGCTTTATCTCAGGACTCATGATGCCCGTTCTTAATGCGATTTCGGATTTAACCTATCTTATCGTTGCTCTCTTGGGTGGTTTACAGGTTATTGCTGGTCAGCTGACCATCGGGAATATGCAGGCCTTTGTCCAGTACGTCTGGCAGGTCAATCAGCCTATTCAAAACCTCACCCAGCTGGCAGGTCAGCTCCAGAGCGCTAAGTCTTCGCTGGATCGGATTTTCCAGATTTTGGATGAGCCAGATGAAGTCATGGATAATACCGTCCAGCTAGACAAGGACTTGACTGGTCAAGTCAGCTTCAAAGATGTAGACTTCCAATATGTGGCAGATAAGCCGCTGATTCGCAACTTTAATCTGGAAGTTCAGCCAGGTGAAATGGTGGCTATTGTTGGGCCGACTGGAGCTGGTAAGACGACCTTGATCAATCTTCTCATGCGTTTCTACGATGTGACCAAGGGCTCTATCAGCGTGGATGGCCACGATATCCGCCAGCTATCCCGCCAAGACTATCGTAAGCAATTTGGTATGGTTCTGCAGGATGCTTGGCTTTATGAAGGGACTATCAAGGAAAATCTCCGCTTTGGTAACCTTGATGCCACGGATGAGGAGATTGTGGAAGCAGCTAAATCAGCCAACGTGGACCACTTTATCCGGACCTTACCGGGTGGCTACAACATGGAAATGAATCAGGAATCTAGCAATATTTCGCTGGGACAAAAGCAGCTCCTGACGATTGCACGGGCGCTCTTGGCCAATCCTAAGATTCTGATTTTGGACGAGGCGACTTCCTCAGTTGACACTCGTTTGGAGCTGTTGATTCAGAAGGCCATGAAAACTCTGATGCAGGGGCGGACGAGCTTTGTCATTGCACACCGTTTGTCTACTATCCAAGAAGCAGACAAGATTTTGGTGCTCAAGGATGGACAAATCATTGAGCAGGGCAATCACGAGTCGCTGCTGGTCGACAAGGGATTCTATCATGACTTGTATATGAGCCAATTTTCGGATAAGAAAGAAGCCTAGACATATAAAAAAGGAAGCTCGCTTGAGTTTCCTTTTTGATTTATAATTTGATGAAGTTTTACCTCAAAAGCTTGTCGGGAGAAAGGTTGCTTAAAGACTTTCTGCTTGGACGACATGCGTCTCGAATTCGAGATCTGGCATGGCTGCTGCTAAATCCTGTTGAATGCGTTCAAGGGCTTCTAGTCGCATTTGGACAGATGTATGGGCATTTCCTTGGATAATGAAAATGGCATTTTTGGTGCTATCATCAAATTTATAAAGGTCACTGTCACGGACATCAAGCCAAGCAAGGATGCCTTTTTCATCTCGATAGACATAGTCGGTCGGAGCTACGCGCTTTTCCTTGGATAAGATAGGGAGGAAAATATCATCCTTCTGACTGACTGTAAACTCAATCTCATCACCGATTTTATCAAGGTCATGCCCACCGATAGCTAGGAGAGAATGCAAGGATTCTACATTATAAATATCAATAACGCTGTTAATCCTTGGAATGGAGCCGCGGTGTTGGATATTGCGGATCAAAGCTGGTACTGTTGGCGGGTTCTTTTTAACACTGCGTCCCACTTTCTGCAGCAGATCACAGTAGCCTTGGATAGTCGGTTGGTCAGTGATTTCTGCTAGATTGCAGTTCAAGGCCCAGTTTTCTGCTTCCTTCTGCTTTTGGAGAAAGGCTTCTGATAAAGGTGCTTGGGGATCGACGTTTCTAGCAATGGCAAGGACGACGCTTGTGATGCCCAGTTCTGCTAAACTTTTATCAATGGTAAATTTCATCTTAGACGGACCTCCATTTTGTTCTTACCATCATTATACCTTTTTCTAGGGCTTTTTACAATGAAAAATATGTGTGGAATAAGGAGAAAAGGAAGGGAAGTAGCAGAATTCCGATGATAAACGCATGCCATTTCCAGTAGATACGGATTAAGCCAGCGGTTTCTCGGATCCATGCAGAAGGAAGAAAATAGAAGGCCGTGCGAGAACCAATACTGCGGCCTTTGAGACCAACTTGTTTCATATAGATGCCAGCACGTAGCGCGTGGAAAGAATTTGTGACTAGGAGAACTCGATCTTGCTCCAATCCATGTGCGAGCATGAGCTCTTTACTGAATATGAGATTTTCAAGCGTAGTACAAGATTTATTTTCGAGGAAAATACTGTCAGCTGGGACTTCTTTTTCCATCAAATAACCTGCCATAGCCTCTGCTTCGGAAATCCACTCGTCGTCTCCCTGACCGCCAGAGACAATGATGACTGGCTTCCGATTAAATTTTTCATAGATTGCTATCCCTTTATCTAAGCGTTGAGCCAGCAGAGGAGGCACCTTATCTCCAAACAATCCTGCACCGAGGATAATAATAGTCTGAGGCTCTTTCTTGACTGGAAAAATATTTAAAAAGAATGCGTAGATGATATAGGAAAGATAGAGAAAGGTTCCGTAAAATAGTAGCAAATCAGCGAGGGAAATCAAAATTGCAAGAAATGACCGAGGAGCGAAAAAATGCAGTAAACCAAGTCCTACGATCGCTAGGCCGTAGAGAAGCGATAGTAGATTGGCTAGTCTGAGCCCCTCTAGCTGTAGCATTTGGCGACCATTAAAAATCAAATAAGCAGTAGAAGCAAAAATACTAAAGGGGACTGCTAAAAGCAGGATATAAAAGCTAATCATAGCTGGTTTATAACCAATAAATCGCTCAAGACTAACAATCGTAAGCCCGGCTAAAACAATGCCCATCATCATAAGAGTGAAGGTCAGGAGATAAGCATTGAATAAACTTCTAGGTTCCCGATAGACTAAAAGAGTAAAGATAGCAGCAGGGATGAGCCAGACTAGATGAAGTAACATATTAAAACCTCGCAATTGAACTTATAACTAGTATAGCATAAGTCTATCTAATAAAGAAGGAATTGCATATATGATATAAATCGAAAACAAACAAAGATAATTCGTAATAAATCGTATTGTGTTTCGTGAATTTCTTAAGGTTGAGAAAAGGCGATTTTTATTTCAAAATCCTTGCAATGAGTGGTGTTTATCGGTATAATGGAAAAATCTTAAAAAGACTGGAGATGACGATGATAAAAAAAGGATCCTTGACCGGTTTGCTTTTATTTGGAATGTTTTTCGGAGCCGGTAACCTGATTTTTCCACCTCAATTGGGTTTGGAATCTGGTCAAAATTTCTGGCCAGCTATTGGAGGCTTTGTCCTATCGGGCGTCGGTATTGCTATTTTAACCTTGATTATAGGTACTTTAAATCCCAAGGGTTATATTGATGAAATCTCGAAAAAGATTGCCCCTTGGTTTGCGGTAGTTTACTTGGTAGCCCTTTATCTTGCAATTGGTCCCTTCTTTGCCATTCCTCGGACGGCGACCACTGCATTTTCTGTCGGGATTGAGCCCATGTTGCCTGCAGGTTCTCATGCCATTTGGCTTTTTGGGTTTACGCTGGTTTATTTTGCCTTTGCCTATCTGATTGCACTTAATCCATCGAAAATCCTTGATAGTATTGGTCGTTATTTAACGCCAATCTTTGCCTTATTGATTGTAGTTTTAGTTGTATTAGGAGCTGCCAAATATGGTTCCACTGCTCCTCAAGGAGCAACAGCGGAATATGCTGCTTCAGCTTTCGGAGCAGGATTTCTTCAAGGTTACAATACTCTGGATGCCTTAGCTTCAGTTGCCTTTAGTGTGGTTGCCGTGACAACACTCAACCAGCTCGGTTTCAAGAATAAAAAGGAATATATTTCTACTATTTGGGTCGTTGGCATTCTTGTGGCGCTAGGCTTTAGCGTTCTTTATATCGGTTTGGCCTTCCTTGGAAATCACTTCCCACTTAATCTAGCGAATTTGCCGAAAGGTGCAAACGTAGGGGCTTCTGTTTTGTCTTCTGCAACTCAAGCCATCTTTGGTCCGATGGCTCAGATTTTCCTAGCGATTATGGTAACGGTGACCTGTTTTACAACAACAGCTGGACTTATCGTCTCAACTGGCGAATTTTTCCATAATACCTTCCCGAAAGTATCTTATAAGGTGTATGCGACCATTTTTACTCTAGTTGGTTTCGCTATTGCAAATCTTGGTTTAAATGCTATTATCCAGTATTCGGTCCCAGTTCTGGAAATTCTTTATCCGATTACCATTACGATTGTGATGATTGTCATGGTCAATCGCTTTTTGCTACTTTCTAAACCAGGGATGCAGTTGACCATCGCAGTGGTGACCCTGATTGCTTTTGCTAGCATTTTGGGACGACAATTCAAGCTAACTGTCATTCTCAATCTGGTTAATGCACTGCCATTTGCTCAAGCTTCTCTACCTTGGTTGCTGCCGGCTCTGGTTGGAATCTTGCTCTCGCTCTTTTTGCCAAACAAGCAAAAAAGTGAAGCATTTGAATTTGAAGCATAATAAAGAAAATTCACCACAGTGTGGTGGATTTTTTTGACTCATTGTCAATTGTAGTAGGTGATTTAAGTTTAAGACTGGGAATGTTCGGTGAAGAAACTCAAGTTGTTTCTTATGAATAATAAGACAATATAAGGATTTTATAAGATAGATTTAAGAGAAATTTTAACTCTTTCTTATCCCTATTTAATCTTAGGAGATTATACTAGATTCATCAAAAAAAGCTAAAGGAGAATCCTATGAAATTCAATCCAAATCAAAAGTATACTCGCTGGTCAATCCGTCGTTTAAGCGTGGGTGTGGCTTCCGTCGTAGTTGCCAGTGGTTTCTTTTTGCTAGTTGGTCAACCAAACACTGTACATGCAGATGTTCTCACTACGACTCCGACTGAAGTTCTTCAAACAGATTCATCATCACTAGAAAAGAATGAGTTACCAGAGACAGTTTTAAAAGAAGGAGTGGATTCAACTCTTCCTGAAAATCAGTCAGCTCCAAAGGAAGTAGTTGATGAAACTATTTCTTTAGATAAGACTAACCCAACTCCAAAGGAAGAAGTAACAAAAACCAAAGAAGAACAGAATATTACAGAAGTTACCAATCAGAAAGAAGAAGCTAAGCCAGTGGCAACTCCTGATGTAGTTTCAAACCAAGCTCGTGAAGCGGCTATTTCTCAATCAGTAACGACTCCAGATGAAGTTAAAAAAGGAGTTGAAGAAAATACTAAGGACTCAGTAGACGTCCCAGCCAGCTATTTAGAAAAAGCGAACGTTCCTGGTCCATTCTTGACTGGTGTCAATCAAGTCATTCCGTATGAAGCTTTCGGTGGAGATGGTATGTTGACGCGCCTCTTGCTCAAATCTTCTGATAAGGCACCTTGGTCAGATAATGGAACAGCCAAAAATCCAGCTCTCTTGCCACTTGAAGGCTTGGCGAAGGGTCAATACTTCTACGAAGTGGATTTGAACGGCAATACTACAGGTAAAGACGGGCAAGCCCTTCTCGACCAACTTCGTGCTAACGGAACTCACACTTACCAAGCTACTGTCAAGGTCTATGGTGCCAAAGATGGAAAAGCAGATTTGACCAATCTCGTAGCTACAAAAAATGTAACTGTTAACTTGAACGGCCTTGTTTCAAAAGAAGCAGTCAAAGATTCAGTCACCAAAAATATTAAAGACCATATTGATGTCCCAGCCAGCTATTTAGAAAAAGCAAATGTTCCCGGTCCATTCTTGGCGGGTGTTAATCAAGTTATTCCGTATGAAGCTTTCGGTGGCGACGGCATGTTGACGCGTCTCTTGCTCAAATCTTCTGATAAGGCACCTTGGTCAGATAATGGTTCAGCTAACAATCCAGCCCTCTTGCCACTTGAAGGCTTGGCCAAAGGTCAATACTTCTACGAAGTGGATTTGAACGGCAACACGACAGGTAAAGACGGGCAAGCTCTTCTCGACCAACTTCGCGCTAATGGAACATATGCTTACCAAGCGACTGTTAAAGTCTATGGTGCTAAAGATGGAAAAGCAGATTTAAGCAATCTTGTTGCGACAAAAAATGTGACGGTTGACATGAATGGTCTTATTTCAAAAGAAGCAGTCAAAGATTCAGTCACTAAAAATATTAAAGACCATATCGACGTTCCAGCTAGCTACCTAGAAAAAGCAAATGTTCCTGGTCCATTCTTGGCGGGTGTTAACCAAGTCATCCCGTATGAAGCTTTCGGTGGAGATGGTATGTTGACGCGTCTCTTGCTCAAATCTTCTGACAAGGCTCCTTGGTCAGACAACGGCACAGCTAAAAATCCAGCTCTCTTGCCACTTGAAGGCTTGGCGAAAGGTCAATACTTATACGAAGTGGATTTGAACGGCAATACTACAGGTAAAGACGGACAAGCCCTTCTTGACCAACTTCGTGTTAACGGAACTCACACTTACCAAGCTACTGTCAAGGTCTATGGTGCCAAAGATGGCAAAGCAGATTTGACAAATCTTATCGCGACTCGTCAAGTAACGATTCAGCTTCGTGGAAAAGAAATGGCTACAATACCATCTCAAGAAGGTCAAATGAATATGAAACCTTCTACAACACCATCTCAAGAAGGTCAGATGAATAAGAAGCCTTCTGCAACAGATTCTATGAGTACAGCTGAGGGTACGAAGGAAGTAGATCATCGCATGACTGATGTGAAGGGGGAACACCCAACTTCTAAGCCGATGGCAGATACGATGAAAAAAAATGATAAGCCTACGTTACCAAAAACTGGTGAGGCTCAAACAGCTACAGCTACCATTGGTTTCTTAGGACTAGCTTTGGCAGGAATTCTTAGCCTTCTAGGTTTGAAAGAAAAACAAAAAGATTAAGGTTCAAATCATTTAAAAATTACTAAAAATAGTGTTATACTAAAGCCAGTATAACACTGTTTTTATCAGGAGATTGGCAAATGGGAAAGACAATTTTACTCGTTGATGATGAGATGGATATTCTAGATATTCAAAAGCGCTATCTTATGCAGGAAGGCTACCATGTTTTAGTGGCTCGAGATGGCGTGGAGGGGTTAGATCTTTTCAGAAAGAAATCTGTTGACCTGATCATCACGGACATCATGATGCCGAATATGGACGGTTATGACTTTATCAGTGAGGTTCAGTATATAGCACCTGATCAGCCTTTTCTTTTTACAACGGCTAAGACTAGCGATCAAGACAAAATTTACGGTTTGAGCTTAGGAGCAGATGATTTTATAGCCAAACCTTTTAGTCCGCGTGAGCTAGTTCTAAGGGTCAATAATATCTTGCGCCGACTGCATCGTGGAGGCGAGATCGAACAAATTGAGCTCGGTGATTTGGTGATGAATCATGCGGTTCATGAGGCTCGCATCGGAGAGCATTTTTTGGAATTAACAGTGAAATCCTTTGAACTGCTCTGGATTTTAGCTAGTAATCCTGAGAGAGTTTTTTCAAAGACGGAGCTTTACGAAAAGGTGTGGCAGGAAGACTTCGTAGATGATACCAATACCCTTAATGTTCATATACATGCTCTGAGACAGGAATTGACCAAGTATGCCAGTTCAGACACTCCTGCCGTCAAAACTGTCTGGGGTCTGGGGTATAAAATGGAAGGAGCACGAGGTATAAAATGAAATTAAAAAGTTACATTCTGGTGGGGTATCTGATTTCTAGCCTATTAACGATTTTGCTTGTTTTCTGGGCAGTCCAGCGAATGTTGATTGTAAAAAGCGAGATTGATTTCCTAGTTGGAATGACCTTGATTGCTAGTTTCATAGGAGCGGCAGTCAGTCTCTTTCTTTTATCGCCAGTATTTTCTTCCCTTCAGCATCTGAAAAAACAGGCTCAGAATATAGCTGACAAGGATTTTAGTACAGAGATTGACGCCAAGGGCCCTATTGAATTTCAAGAGTTGGGTCAGGCTTTTAACGATATGTCGCATAATTTGCAAGAAACGTTTGAGTCGCTTGATGAAAGTGAACGAGAAAAAGGAATGATGATTGCCCAGCTTTCTCACGATATTAAAACTCCCATTACCTCTATTCAGGCGACTGTGGAGGGGATTTTAGATGGAGTGATCGAAGAAGAGGAGCAGATTCATTACTTGACCACGATTAGCCGTCAGACAGAGCGTTTGAATAAACTGGTGGAAGAATTGGATGTTTTGACTCTTAATGCCCAGCCTCGAATAGAATCAGATGGAGAAGCTGAAATAGTCTTTCTAGACCAGCTATTGATTGAGGTCATGAGTGAATTTCAACTATTGATTGAGCAGGAGGAGCGAGACATTTACATTCAAGTGTCTCCTGAGCCAGCGAAAATTAAGAGCCATTACGATAAACTTTCCCGTATCTTGGTCAACTTGCTAAATAATGCCTTTAAGTATTCAGACCCTGGAACTAAAATTGAGGTCGTGGCTCAATTAACTGAGCAAATCTTGACAATAAGTGTGAAGGATGAAGGACAGGGTATTGCTCCTGAGGATTTGGATAAGATTTTCAAACGCCTTTATCGTGTGGAAACATCTCGTAATATGAAGACAGGCGGGCATGGTCTGGGTCTTGCTATTGCGCGTGAATTGGCTCATCAGCTGGGTGGGGAAATAACGGTCGAAAGCCAGTATGGTCTAGGAAGCACTTTTACATTTACTCTCAACCTAACATAAATCCACAGCAATTGGTAAACGTTTTCAATTCTTGGTTTAGCAAAGATAAAACCAAATTCAAGTTTTTCCAAATCGATCTCCCTATTTTTAGGGAGATTTTTATTTTATACTAGAGTCAGAAATTGATAGAGAGGTTTTTGAAATGGCAACAAGTTTTTTGTTCTTTATTTCTGTTTTTCTGGCGGGGATTCTTTCCTTTTTCTCCCCTTGTATCTTACCGCTTATGCCGGTTTATGTAGGAATTCTGCTGGATTCGGATCAGCAGAAAACGGTTCGGTTTATGGGAAAAGACATTTCCTGGTATGGTCTAGCTAAGACGCTCTGCTTTATAGCTGGCTTATCAACTGTATTCTTAGTTTTGGGCTATGGAGCTGGCGCTCTAGGACAAGTCCTCTATGCCCCTTGGTTTCGCTACGTTCTGGGCGGTATTGTCATTCTACTGGGAATTCACCAGATGGGAATCATTAATATCCAGCAACTGCAAAAGCAAAAGAGCATCCAACTTAAAAAGAATAGTAAAAGAAGTGATTTTCTTAACGCTTTTCTCTTGGGTATCACCTTTAGCTTTGGTTGGACGCCCTGTGTGGGACCTGTTCTGAGTTCTGTTTTAGCGATTGCTGCTTCTGGCGGAAACGGCGCTCTTCAGGGAGGCTTGCTTATGTTGGTTTATACACTTGGATTAGCACTTCCTTTTCTAGCCATGGCTTTGGCTTCTGGCTGGGTATTACAGCACTTTGCAAAACTCAAACCTTATATGGGAACGCTTAAGAAAGTTGGCGGAGCTCTCATCATTCTTATGGGAATTCTACTTATGCTCGGAAATCTAAACGCTTTAGCATCGCTATTTGGATAAATATTATATAATTAAAGGAGAAATATCATGAAAAAAATCGCTACCCTTACAATGGCTACTCTTAGTATCTTTGCCTTAGCTGCTTGCTCCAGTCAAAAGTCAAATTCAGACATGAAAAAGATGGATGACAGCAGCATGATGAAGAAAGAGGATATGAAAAAAGACGACATGAAGAAGGAGGATATGAAAGACTCCAGCATGTCTGATGATAAAATGAAAAAGGATGATATGAAGGACTCTTCTATGATGTCCGACAGCAAGTCTGACATGAAAGCTGATATGAAATCAAGCGACTCAAGCATGAAGGATGACATGAAAGATTCATCCGAAATGTCATCTGATAAATAAGAATTCCACCATAGGAAAGAAAGTCGTCAGTTTTGTCGGCTTTCTCCTTATTTTGAAAGGAAAGAAAATGATGAAGAAACTATCGATTTTGACTGCTAGTCTGCTTTGTGTCGGTTTATTGGGAGCTTGCTCAAATCAGCAAATGAATTCGGAAGCTTCTAAAAATGATAAAAGTTCCATGACTAGTAAGGCAAATTCTAATCAAGCTACAAAGATGGCCAAGGACTTTAGTCTGCAAGGAGTGGACGGCAAGACCTACAAGCTGTCTGATTTCAAAGGCAAGAAAGTCTATCTAAAGTTTTGGGCATCTTGGTGCTCTATCTGTCTATCCACTCTTGGAGATACCAATGATTTGGCTAAGGAGCAGGAAGGGAAGGACTATGTCGTCTTATCAGTGGTATCTCCGACCTTTAATGGAGAAAAGTCAGCAGATGATTTTAAGAAATGGTACAAGTCTTTGGATTACAAGAGCATGCCAGTTCTTATGGATACTAGGGGAGAATTACTGAAAGAATACGGTATTCGCTCTTATCCATCTGCTCTTTTTGTTGGCAGCGATGGTTCACTTGCCAAGACACATATTGGCTACATGAGCAAGGAAGATATTGAGAAAACACTGAAAGAAATCAAGTAGAAAGGAGTAAAGAAAATGGAAGGTAAATGGAAGATTTTTCTGGTTTTAATTGGCTTGCTTGTCTGCTTTGGACTGGTCTATGTGATTGCAGGGAATGGTAAGCAATCATCTCCTGAACAAATCAAGAAAGCCTCTATGAGCAAGACAGAAGTGACTAAACAAAAGCAAGAAGACGTCAAGGAAGAGGACAAGCGGGAGATCTATCTGGCTGGCGGCTGTTTCTGGGGAGTAGAAGAGTATTTCTCTAGAGTACCAGGTGTCATTGATGCTGAGTCTGGCTATGCAAATGGCAAGAGCGACACGACCAAGTATGAACTGGTCTCCCAAACTGGTCATGCTGAGACGGTAAAAATTACCTATAACGTAAAAAAGATATCTCTCAAAGAAATCTTGCTTCATTATTTCCGCATTATTGATCCGACTTCCAAAAACAAACAAGGAAACGACCAAGGTACCCAGTATCGAACAGGTGTTTATTATAAGGACGAAGCAGATTTGAATACCATCAATCAAGTTTTTGATGAAGTTGCTAAGAAATATGATAAGCCTTTGGCTGTTGAAAAAGAACCTCTAAAAAACTTTATCAAAGCAGAAGATTACCATCAGGATTACCTAAAAAAGAATCCTAATGGATATTGCCATATCGAAGTCAATCAAGCTGCTTATCCTGTTATCGAAGCTAGTCGCTATCCTAAGCCTAGCGATGAAGAGATTAAGGCTAAGCTCTCGCCAGAAGAATATGCAGTCACACAAAAGAATGACACTGAGCGGGCCTTTTCTAATCGCTATTGGGATAAGTTCGATGCTGGTATCTACGTGGATGTGGTGACAGGCGAGCCTCTCTTTTCATCAAAGGATAAATTTGATTCAGGCTGCGGTTGGCCGAGTTTCACACGCCCTATCAGTCCTGATGTTGCGACTTACAAAGAAGACAAGAGTTTCAACATGACTCGAACGGAAGTTCGCAGTCGGGTTGGGAATTCCCATCTGGGCCATGTTTTCACAGACGGTCCTAAGGATAAGGGAGGCTTGCGCTATTGTATCAATAGTCTGTCAATCAAGTTCATTCCCAAAGCTGAGATGGAGGAGAAGGGCTACGGCTATCTGTTGGATTATGTTTAAGAGCATTTTGATTGAAAATTTGCTATAATAAATCCAGTAAAAATAAGGAGTTGAATCTTGTGTATTCAATTATGATTGTAGAGGATGAGTATCTGGTAAGACAGGGAATTGCGTCCTTGGTAGACTATGAACAGTTTGGCATGCAAGTTATTGCCCAGGCTGAAAATGGAATAGAAGCTTGGCAGAAATTTCAGGAAAATCCTGCTGATATCCTGCTGACCGATATCAATATGCCACAGATGAACGGTCTCGAACTGGCCAAGCTAGTTAGAGAGCAGGCTCCTAAGTGCCATATCGTTTTTCTGACGGGCTATGATGATTTTGACTATGCTCGGACGGCCATTAAGCTAGGTGCAGATGACTATCTTCTCAAGCCATTTTCCAAGGATGATGTTGAGGAAATGTTGGCCAAGGTGCAGACCAAGCTTGATAAGGAACGTAAAAAAGCCCAGATTCAAAACTTGGTCGATCAGGGACAGCGCTCTGAGTTGGAAGAGGCTATTCACAATCGTCTAGCTGATTCAGAATTAAGCCTTAAAAGTTTGGCTTTCCAATTGGGGTTTAGTCCGTCCTACCTAAGTGTTCTTATCAAAAAAGAACTAGGCTTGCCCTTTCAAGATTATCTGATTCAAGAGCGGATGAAAAAAGCAAAACTCTTACTCCTGACTACAGATTTGAAGATTTATGAAATAGCAGAGCAGGTAGGTTTTGACGATATGAACTATTTTTCTCAGCGCTTCAAGCAGGTGGTCGGGCTGACGCCTCGGCAGTTTAAAAAAGGAGAGGAGAAATGAAACGCTATCCGCTTCTTATCCAGTTGATTGTTTATATCTTTCTTCTGGTTCTTTTACTCTTTGGGGTTGTTGGAAGTCTTTACTATCAGACTAGCTCGCAGACTATTCGGCAGCTGACAGAGCGGACGACGCGCAATAGCATGGAGCAAAGCGGGCAGTTTATTGCTTCCTATTTGCAAAAATTAAAACAAACCACCTCTACACTGAGCAAGGAAGAAACGATTCGGAAGTTTGCTCAGAATCAAGAAAGCAGCGAAAAGTCAGTTCAGACTTTGATGAAAACCATCATTGAGACTGATCCAGATTTGGTGTCGGCAGTATTGGTTACCAAGGACGGGCGCGTGGTCTCGACAGATTCTCAAATCAGCATGCAGACATCTTCTGATATGATGAATGAAAAATGGTACCAGGAAGCTGTTCATACCAAAGCCATGCCTGTCTTGACTCCTGCTCGCAAGGAGTCTCTGTCATCTGAGAAGGAGAAGTGGGTTGTTTCCGTCACTCAGGAAGTAGTGGATGAAGCAGGACAGAATCTCGGTGTTTTGCGTCTGGATATCGGCTACAATAGTCTCAAAGCCTATTTGGATCGGCTTCAGCTAGGGAAGAAGGGCTTTAGTTTTATTGTTAATAGCCAGCATGAATTTGTCTATCATCCCAAGAAGAGTGTTTATTCATCCAGTCAGGAAATGAAAGCTATGCAGTCCTATATCTCGGTCAAGGATGGTTATGCAGACCAGAAGCAGGCATTTGTCTATCAGATTGACATTCCAGATAGTGACTGGACTCTAATTGGCGTTGCCTCATTAGAGCAATTACAGATGCTTCAGTCACAGATGCTTTATTCTTTTGTGGGAATGGGCATTTTAGCACTCCTGCTGTGCTTGACTGGTATTTGGTTTGTCCTGCGTTTGTGGATTAAGCCTCTCCAGAATCTACAAGCAGTCATTCTGAAAATTGGGGCAGGTGATTCAAATTTACGGGCAGAAGAAAAAGGTTCTCCAGAGTTGGTTGACTTGGCTCAGCAGTTCAATAAAATGCTGGATCAAATCGAACAGCTGATGGAAGCTGTCAAGACAGAAGAACAAAATGTCCGCCGCTATGAGCTCCGAGCTCTCTCAGCTCAAATCAATCCCCATTTCCTTTATAATACCTTAGATACGATTGTCTGGATGGCCGAGTTTAATGACAGCAAGCGTGTTGTTGAGGTAACAAAATCACTCGCTCAGTATTTCCGTTTGGCGCTTAATCAAGGACACGAACAGATTGCCCTCAAAGACGAGATCGATCACGTTCGTCAGTATCTTTTTATCCAGAAGCAGCGCTATGGCGACAAGCTCCAATATGAGATTGAAGAGGATGAATCTCTAGCTGATTATAAATTGCCCAAGCTGGTACTTCAGCCTTTGGTTGAAAATGCCATCTATCATGGCATTAAGGAAATCGACCGACAAGGCATGATTCGGGTGACGTCGAAAGCAGAAGAGGGGCAACTGATACTGTCTATCTATGATAACGGCCGCGGTTTTGATCTCCAAAATTCAGAGGATCAGACTCTCCTTCGCTTAGGTGGTGTCGGTCTGAAAAATGTCGATCAACGCTTAAGATTGCAGTTCGGAGACGACTACCATATGGAAATCCAGTCCGAACCAGATACATTTACCCAGATTAGCCTTTATTTGCCGCTAGTAACAGATGCTTAAGTTCGCTATCATTCAATATTCAAGCCGGAAACTTTCCGGCTTTTTTGCTGTTTAGGAACGAAATAGGCCTTTTACAGACGGCTTCACCGATAAATAATACAAAAATGAGGATAGTGTAGCAAAATGTGGAAAAATTTAAATCGTTTGTTATAATAATATTGAAAACACATCTTAAAGGAGGTTGGGATGGAGTCTGGTTTATTTTTTGTTTCGGTCTTTTTGGCTGGAATTCTCTCGTTTTTCTCGCCCTGCATCTTTCCTTTGCTGCCAGTCTACATAGGGATATTGCTGGATGAAGAAGAGCCTAGAGAAGTCAGGTTTTTGGACAGAAAGATTGCTTGGACTGGTCTAATCAAGACCTTGTGCTTCATTGCTGGAATTTCCTTAGTTTTCTTTCTACTAGGCTTCGGTGCAGGATTCCTAGGCAGAGTGATTTACGATGAGAAATTCCGTTATCTGATGGGGATCATCATCATTCTGCTCGGAATTCACCAGATGGAGCTGATTAATATCAGGCAGTTACAATTTCAGAAAAATGTGGAATTTAAGAAGAACAGTCGTCGGAATGATTTTCTGTCAGCCTTTTTGCTTGGTATTAGTTTCAGTTTTGGTTGGACACCTTGCATTGGACCTGTCCTTAGTTCGGTTCTGGCTCTAGCTGCCTCTGGAGGAAATGGAGCTATCCAAGGAGCGCTTTTGACACTGGTTTATACTTTGGGAATGGCCTTACCATTTCTCATCTTAGCTCTAGCTTCTAGCTTCGTTATGCGGTATTTTTCGAAAATCAAACCCTATATGGGGCTAATGAAAAAAATTGGAGGAGCCTTAATCATTTTTATGGGAATCCTTCTCATGCTCGGGCAGTTAAATGCTTTATCAGGAATTTTTGGATAAAAGGAGAAAAGGATGAAAAAAATTCTTTCGCTAGTTGTTGCTTCGATAGCTTTTCTGACACTATCAGCTTGTTCATCTGACGAAAAGGGGATGGATAGTCAAAGCCAGTCCAGTACAAGTGTCCAATCGCTGGTTGCAGTTGGCCAGGAGGCACCGGACTTCACTCTTCAGTCAATGGATGGAAAAACTGTCAAGCTTTCTGATTACCGTGGAAAAAAAGTCTATCTGAAGTTCTGGGCTTCTTGGTGCGGACCTTGTAAGCGAAGCATGCCAGAATTGGTTGAGTTAGCTGGTAAAAAAGACCGTGATTTTGAAATATTGTCTATTGTAGCACCGGGTCTCCAAGGAGAGAAGTCTGTTGAGGACTTCCCAAAATGGTATCAAGAACAAGGATATAAGGATGTGCCCGTTCTATTTGACACGTCTGGTGCAATCTTCCAAGCCTATCAGGTTCGCAGTATTCCAACAGAAATCCTCATTGATAGTCAAGGAAAAATTGGGAAGATTCAATTTGGAGCAATCAGCAACGAAGAAGCAGAAAAGGCCTTCAAGGAGATGAAATAAAATAAAAAAGAATGGATATAAAAATCCATTCTTTTCATTTTGTTCTGATTAAGCACTAGCGCCAGATGTTGCATCGGCATCTCCACCGCCGTGACCACCGCCGGTATCTGAAGCACCAGAAGTGGCATCGGCTGCTGCAGCTGCAGGAGCAAAAGGACCGCTTCCTCCAACCAAGCGTTGACCAGTTGTTTTTAGATACCAATCTAGCCAAGGTTGGAAGTTGAAGACGATTTCGTTGATACCAGCGTAGGATCCGTCAGGATAGTACATTGCTTGGTAGTTGTGGGTATTGATGACACCTGCTGGTGAACCAGGAACGATCGTACGAACGTACTCTTGATCACCATTACGAAGAACACCAACTACCCATTCCACGTTCTTCATGCGAGCAGCAGGAAGAGAGTTGTGTAGAGTTGAGAGACGGCCACCAGATTGGGATGGTACACGTTTGGCAAACATAGTGTCCGGATCTTGATGAGCGTTGTTATAGTAAAGGAACTGGTTGTTATTATCTGCGTAAGTCAATTCAAACGGCATAGCCTTTAAGAACATGTCGATTTGGTTAACAGTCAGGATACCATGGTCAAGCTTGACATAGGTATCGCCAGAAACAGCACCAACAGCTTTTGCAGCTTTTTCTACCCATTCTGGATCGTCAGGGTCAACTTCTGTGATGGTTGTTGCGATTGGGTTCGTGACATCTAAGTCTTCAGGAGCAATTGGTTTAGGTTTTTTCAATTTTGAGACTACCTCAACATATTTAACAAAGTTATCTAAGCAAGATTCAAGGAATTTAACAGTTCCTTCGTTTGTGATGTTGCCTTCATTATCAAAGGCTTCTTTCGCTTTACCAAGAAGGAATTCATTTCCTGGTAACGTATAAGCATTGACACCTGGAGCATCCAAGATTTTACGCAAATGCACTTGGGCACGAGACGTTCCTTGGTCGTAGTAGGAAGCTCCCACAATCATGACAGGCTTGCTTTCAAATGGGTGAACTTCATAAGAGAGCCATTCAAGGACGCTCTTGAGAGCTGCTGTAATGGTGTGGTTGTGCTCAGGAGTGGCAATGATGACACCGTCAGCGCGTGTGATACGGTTGTACAAAAGGCGCAGCTGGAAGGATTCGTCCCATTTTTCATCTTGATTAAAGAGTGGAACTTCATCAATTTCCAAAACTTCTAATTCAAATTTCAGTTTAAATTGTTTTCTGATGAATTCTAGTAATTTACGGTTGTATGATTGGTCTGCATTTGAGCCGACAAGTCCAACAAATTTCATGTGATTCTTTCCCTTCTAGTTCTTACAATTTTTCCCAGTCAAAGTTTTCAGCTTCTTGATGAAGAAGTGCTTGGGCACTTGATAACTTTTCTGTAATTTTAACAAATAAACGGAAGTCATCAAAAAGAGCGTCTAATTTTTGAATGGTTTCGAGGTCAATCAAGTCACCATTTTTATCAAAGGCTTGAAGTGAGTGAGAAAGTAGGAATTCAGAACCTGGCATAACAGAAGCCTTGAGTTCTGGCGAATCCAAAATTTGACGGAGTTGTAGCTGGGCACGAGATGACCCCAGAGTTCCATAAGAGGCTCCTGTAATCATCACAGGTTTACCAAGTAGTGGATAGATACCGTAAGACAACCAAGCCAAGGCACTCATAAGAACAGCAGGAATAGAGTGGTCATATTCAGGCGTTCCGATGATAACACCATCAGCAGCTTCGATTTTCGCAGCGATTTCTTTAACAATCTCTGGAACTTGCATATCAGATGGTTTGTTGAAAATAGGAATATCTTTAATTTCAATCAACTCGATTTCTGCTTTATCAGCGAAATGCTTTTGCATGTACTGAAGAAGTTGGCGGTTGGTTGATTTCTTTGAGTTTGTACCAACTAGACCGATAAATTTTAACATAGTAGGTTCCTTTCTGGATTTAGGATAAGATTTCTGGGCTGAGACCAGATGAATAAAAAATTTGATGATTTTCTGTAATAACGAAGGCTTCGATTCCATTTTCTTGTTCGACTTTCTCTAAGATGGAAGTAGGGCTTTCCCCGAATAAACGGGTCGTCCATATTTCACCATCGACGGACTTTGATGAAACAATCGTGAGACTAGCTAGTTGATTGTCGATTGGGTAGCCTGTGGTACGGTCAAAAATATGATGATAAACCCTGCCATCTACCTGCAGTTTTCTTTCATATATCCCTGAAGTCACGACAGACTGATTCTGAACGGACAGAAGAGCTAGGTTGTTTCCACGTGGCAAGATTGGATTTTGAATGCCAATCCGCCAGCAACGATTATTCTTTTCATTTAGACCGATGGTTAAGATATTTCCACCAAGATTGATGAGGGCGGAGGTGACACCTTGTCCCCGTAGGAACGCAGCGATTTTATCCGCAATATAACCTTTGGCAAGGGCGCCTAAGTCGATTTTCATGCCTTCCATTGTCAGAAAAACACTGGAGGCAATGGCATCTAACTCGATACACTCAGGGTCAGTGAGTGACAGCGCTTGCTTGATTTCTTCTGGACTGGGAACTTTTGCATCTGCAAAGCCAATTCGCCAAGTTTGAATCAAGGGTCCCAAGGTAATATTGAGATGACTGTCCGGAGCGAGACTATGTTTTTTTCCCAACTCAATCAACTCAAACAAATCAGGATGGACACAAACAGGATGTTTACCTGCAGCGTGATTGATTTGCATGAGCTCAGAGCTGTCATCATTTGCACTAAAGCGCTTTTCATACAATCTTAGGAGAGAAAATACCTGGTCTAAAAGACTGTCGGCCTTTTCATGGAGAATCGAAATAGTGATAGTCGATCCCATTAAATGGATGGATCTAGAAATAAGATCCACTTTTATCACAACCTTCCCTATTAAATTTCTTAATCTTCTCTATTAGTATAACAGAAAGATACCGTTTTCACAATTGTAAATATATAATATTTTCAGAAAGATTGAAATTTTTTGTCTAAAATAAAAGTTATTTGCCAAATTTAAAAAAATTCTGAGCATATATCTTGTAAACGCTAACAGATACATGGTATACTAGTTTGGTAAATTAAATTTAAAGGTGGATTATTCTATGAGTAAAATCATTGTAGTTGGTGCTAACCACGCTGGTACAGCTTGTATTAATACGATGTTGGACAACTTTGGTCATGAAAATGAAATTGTTGTATTTGACCAAAACTCAAATATTTCATTCCTTGGTTGTGGAATGGCACTTTGGATCGGTGAGCAGATCGATGGCCCAGAAGGTCTCTTCTATTCTGATAAAGAAAAATTGGAAGCTAAGGGTGCTAAGGTTTACATGAACTCACCTGTTCTTTCAATCGACTATGACAATAAAGTTGTGACTGCAGAAGTTGAAGGTCGAGAACACAAAGAGTCTTACGATAAACTGATCTTTGCAACTGGTTCAACTCCAATCTTGCCTCCAATTGAAGGCGTTGAAATCGTTAAGGGGAACCGCGAATTTAAAGCGACTCTTGAAAACGTCCAATTCGTTAAATTGTACCAAAATGCTGAAGAAGTTATCAACAAACTTGCTGACAAGAGCAAACACCTTGAGCGTATCGCTGTTGTTGGTGGTGGTTACATCGGTGTTGAGCTTGCTGAAGCCTTTGAACGTCTTGGAAAAGAAGTTGTCCTTGTTGACATCGTAGACACTGTGTTGAACGGCTACTACGATAAAGACTTCACTCAAATGATGGCGAAGAACTTGGAAGACCATAACATCCGCTTAGCTCTTGGTCAAACAGTTAAAGCAATCCAAGGTGATGGCAAAGTTGAACGCTTGGTAACAGACAAAGAAACATTTGATGTGGATATGGTTGTTCTTGCTGTTGGTTTCCGTCCAAACACAGCTCTAGCTGATGGTAAGATTGAACTCTTCCGCAACGGTGCCTTCCTTGTAGACAAGAAACAAGAAACATCAATCCCAGGCGTTTACGCAGTAGGTGACTGTGCGACTGTTTATGACAACGCTCGTAAAGACACTAGCTACATCGCACTTGCTTCAAACGCTGTTCGTACCGGTATCGTTGGTGCTTACAATGCTTGTGGACATGAACTGGAAGGAATCGGTGTACAAGGATCAAACGGTATCTCAATCTACGGTCTTCACATGGTTTCAACTGGTTTGACTCTTGAAAAGGCTAAAGCTGCTGGTTACAACGCAACTGAAACAGGCTTTAACGATCTTCAAAAACCAGAATTTATGAAGCATGACAACCACGAAGTTGCCATCAAGATTGTATTTGATAAAGACAGTCGTGAAATCCTTGGTGCACAAATGGTGTCTCGTGATTCTGCAATCAGCATGGGAATCCACATGTTCTCACTTGCTATCCAAGAGCATGTAACAATTGACAAGTTGGCTTTGACAGACCTATTCTTCCTGCCACACTTCAATAAACCATACAATTACATCACTATGGCTGCACTAACAGCTGAAAAATAATCAATGAAAGTCCCGATGAGGGACTTTTTTTGTTGCTCGCTTTATCAAGTCCAATTGTCAAGACAATATAGAACGAGAAGTATCGCTGAAAAGACGAGAATGAAAACAAGACAAGCATATTATAGGTTTGCCAACTAGTACAATAATTAATAATCATTCTAATGAGTCTTAAAATTACTTCTATTTTAGATTTTTTTGTTATACTAAGATGAAAATAAAATTTTAGAAAGTTGCTATATGAAGAAAAATATTGTTCTTTTTACTTTTCTCCTTCTGAGCGCGATTGGCTTGGAATACGAGACACAAGCTTATACCACTGGCAGTATGTCAGGTTCTGGTTATGGAATTGTCGGACTGTCAGCCCTCTTGGCACTACTTTATATCATCCCAGCTCTGCTTTTGATTCGCAGTTTGGGTAAAAAATGGCAGACGCCAGCATTTAGCCTTGGGATTGCTCTGCTAGGTGGGTTATTCATTTCTGGTTGGACGTCTGGATTAGCTAATACTTATATCCACGAGTGGGTTAGCACGAGCTTTCCAAATACAGTGATTAGTTATCTAGAGAATGCCCTCGCAGCTCCGCTGGTTGAAGAGCCGCTTAAGCTTTTGGCAGTTGCTTTCGCTGTCTATCTAGTGCCAGTCAAAAAACTTAAAGGTTTTTTACTATTGGGAATTACAGCTGGCATAGGTTTTCAGATTAGTGAGGACTTTTCTTATATCCTTTCCGACCTACCTGAAGGATTTTCCTTCACGATCTCTGGTATTTTAGGCCGTATCACAGGCGGGGTAGCTTCTCACTGGCTCTACACTGCTTTGACCACTATCGGATTAGCTCTGATGTTCCGATTTGCTAAGACTCAAAAAATCTATTTTAAAGCTGGTCTATTTTACTTCTTATCAGCTTTTGTTCTCCACTTCTTCTGGAACTCTCCATTGACTTCTATTGAAACGGATATCCCAGTTATCGTTCCCGTCATGACTGCTGTGGCTGTCTTCATTTTCTACCAAGCTTATCGAACAGCACACAAGATTGATCAAGAAGATTTATCAATCTAAAAGCGAAACGACCTTCAGGGTCGTTTTTTTTGATGTCCAAACTGCATTTTTGGCATTCTTTTAACTCTGAGGGAGTTGATATTAAAAGTTTTACATTCAAAAGTAAAATGTTCATGGCTATCGCCTTGTTTCTGGCCCATATTTTGTGCTAAAATGTTGCTATAAGGTCTTTGGGAGAGAAATGATGATCAAACAAAAAGAACAAATTTCTGATACGAAAAAAGAATTTAATTTTATATCCAGCTCTATTATTTCCCAAGTATCTAGGGGGATTCTGGTAGGTATTTTTGCTGGACTAGTAGTGGGGGCATTTCGTTTTTTGATTGAGAAAAGTTTCCACTTGATTCAGGCGGCCTATGTGAGGGGTAGAAGTGAGTGGTTTTGGCTAGTAGCCTTGCTTTTCTTCTATGCTTTTATTGTCTTTATCAATGCTAGATTGGTAGCTACAGAAAAGGATATAAAGGGTTCAGGGATTCCACAGGTTGAGGCCGAGTTGAAAGGCTTGATGTCACTTTCTTGGTGGAGCATCCTCTGGAAAAAATTCTTAGTTGGTATTTTAGCGATTTCCAGTGGCTTGATGCTGGGACGCGAGGGACCGAGTATTCAGCTAGGAGCGATGAGCGGGAAAGGCATATCTAAGTGGCTGAACTTGAGTCCGGTAGAGGAGCGGACCTTGATTGCTAGTGGTGCAGCTGCGGGCTTGGCTGCGGCTTTTAATGCGCCAATTGCAGGTTTGCTTTTTGTCGTTGAGGAAGTGTACCATCATTTCTCCCGCTTCTTTTGGGTTTCAACCTTGGCCGCAAGTTTGGTGGCAAATTTCATTTCCCTGTCTATATTTGGCCTGACCCCCGTTTTGGATATGCCGGATAATATTCCTTTCATGGGTCTGAATCAGTACTGGATCTATATCTTAATGGGCCTGTTTTTAGGATTGGCTGGTTTTCTCTATGAAAAAGCGGTCCTCAATATTCATCTGGTTTATGAAGCTCTGGGAAAAATTTTTAGGCTACCGAAAAATTATTATCCAATTTTTTCCTTTGTTTTAATCGTTCCGATTGGCTATTTTCTGCCTCATTTGCTGGGCGGTGGGAATCAGCTGATTCTGTCTCTGACGAGTGCTCATTATACAGTCGGAACCCTGCTTATCTTTTTCTTGCTTCGTTTTGCATGGAGTATGATCAGTTATGGTAGTGGTCTACCAGGCGGTATTTTTCTGCCGATTCTAGCCTTGGGATCTCTATTGGGCGCAGCAATTGGAGTCCTTTGTGTAGAAGCTGGGTTCATTACGCAGGAACAATTTCCAATCTTTATCATTTTGGGAATGAGTGGGTATTTTGGCGCTATTTCTAAGGCTCCACTAACGGCTATGATTCTCGTGACGGAGATGGTGGGAGATATTCGTAACCTTATGCCACTGGGCTTGGTCACTCTGATGGCCTATATTGCCATGGATCTGCTAAAGGGAGCGCCTGTTTATGAAGCTATGCTTGAAAAAATGCTGCCTCATCGGATTGAAGATGACGGTGAGACAACCCTGATTGAAATTCCTGTTTCAGAAAAGATTGCGGGTCGGCAGGTGCATGAATTGGAGCTACCGCATGGCGTTTTGATCACCATGAATATCCATAAGGGTAAGACTCAGACGGTCAACGGAGCCAGTCGTCTCTACCTAGGAGATACGATTTATGTTGTCGTTAAGAAGTCAGAAATTGGTAAAATTAAAGATATCTTGCTTTAAAATACTTGTTTCTTGACTCAGAAAAAATAGTTTTATTATAATTATCTGACAATTTATTGAAATATGAGAAATAAATTGTTATAATTTATATGAATTCGCCCCTTTTAGGGAAAATAAAGGAGTCAAGATGAAAAAACTTGGAATTGTCTTATTGTCAACAGCTATTTTACTGACTGGCTGTGCTGCTAATCAAAAATCGAATACAAGTGCCAGCAGTTCGGAAGCTAAAACAAGTCTATCGGCCTCTGACCAGAAAGCTTTGGATAAGGCAACAACAGAGTATAAGGCTTTTGTACAGAAAGAAATCGACCAATTATTGACGGATACGGAGAAATTCAGAGATACGCTCAAAGAAGGCAAGCTTGATGAAGCCAAGAAAATGTATCCACTAATTCGCATGAGTTACGAGCGTTCAGAGCCGATTGCCGAAAGCTTCGGAGAGTCTGATGTGAAAATTGACTTCCGCTTAGCTGACTATGTGGATGAAAATAAGACCGAAGAAGGCTGGTCAGGCTTCCACCGGATTGAAAAAATTCTGTGGGAAAGTAATACAACGACTGCTACAGAGAAATATGCAGACCAGTTGGTCAATGACATCAAAGAATTAAAGGCTAAAATCGCGACTGTTGAGGTTACACCAGACATTATGCTGACTGGTGCAGTCGATCTCCTTAACGAAGTGGCGACCAGCAAGATTACCGGTGAAGAAGAAATCTTTTCACATACGGATTTGTATGATTTCCGTGCCAATATTCAAGGGGCAGAAAAGATTTTCGAACTCTTTAAACCTTTGATTGAGAAGAAAGATGAAAAACTGGTAAAAAGTATAGAAACTGAGTTCAAGAATGTTAATAGTTTGTTAGACAAGCACATGACGGATTCTAAGAATTATAAACTTTATACCGAATTGAGCAAGGAAGATACTAAAGAGTTAGGAGAAGCTGTCACAAAACTAGGCGAGCCTCTCTCGCAAATGGGTATCATCCTAGATGGGAAGTAAGAAGATGACCAAGGACGAAAAATGGTTTAATAAAAAAATGGATCGTCGGGAATTTCTTAAAAAAGCAGGGATTGGAGGCGCAGGCTTAGCACTTGGTGTCTCCAGTGCATCTGCTTTTTTCGCTAATCAAGCGAAGGAAGACAAAAAATTGGCTGACGGTGATGAAGAAATCAGTTTTTACGGTGAGCATCAAGCTGGCATCACAACAGCCATGCAAAAGAATATCTATTTTGTCATTCTGGACTTGCATACGACGGATAAAGAGACCATTATCCAGATGTTCAAGGACTGGACCGCTTACAGTGAAAAGTTGGTCAATGGGGAGCTAGTCAAAAAAGATGGTTCTAATGCCCTCTTGCCACCTACGGATACTGGAGAAACGGTCGGACTCAACCCTTACCGACTGACCTTGACCTTTGGCGCCTCCGCCTCTTTCCTGAAAAAAATGGGCTTGGAGAATAAAAAGCCCAAGGAATTTCGCGATCTGCCTCCTTTCCCTAAGGAACAACTAAAAGAGAAATATACTGGTGGGGATATTGTCATTCAAGCTTGTGCGGATGATGAGCAGGTGACTTTTCATGCCGTTCGTAATCTAGTTCGTAAAGCGCGAAATGCTGTTACTATGAAATGGAGCCAAGCTGGCTTTGCTGCTATAGGCGATCGTATGTCTACTCCCCGCAATCTATTTGGTTTTAAAGACGGCACGGCCAATGTCACCAAGGAAAAAGACTTTGATAAGGTGGTTTGGTGTGATAGCAAGGACTGGATGAAGGGTGGCTCCTACATGGCTGTCCGTCGGATCCAAATGTTTCTTGAGACTTGGGATCGGACCAATTTGCAAGAGCAAGAAAATACCTTTGGCCGTTATAAGGAGAGCGGAGCGCCCTTTGGCAAGAAGAATGAATTTGACGAGGTAGACTTGGACTTGCTTCCAGTTGATGCACATGTACGGCTGGCCAAAGAAGTCGACAAGCCTCTCTATCGTCGTTCCTATTCTTATTCGGATGGTATTGACGAAACAACCGGTCAATTTGATACAGGTCTCCTTTTTATCTCTTTCCAAAAGGATCCCGACAGTTTTATCAAAGTGCAGACCAATCTTGGAGCACAGGATAAGATGAATGAATATATCACCCATGTGGGCAGTGGCTTGTTTGCTTGCTTCGGCGGTGTCAAAGAAGGAGAATATCTTGGTCAGAAATTATTTGAATAAGATCCTGTTTTTACTTTTGGCGCTCGTACTCCTAGCTCAGCCTGTATCGGCTGAGGATTCTTATAGTAGTCTCTTTATCAAGATTACGGATGCCAGTACCGCCGTTCAAAAGGGCGACCAAGCCAGTGCCAAAGAGTTGCTGAAAGAAATCCAGACTGAATTTGCGGCTTTAAGCAACCATGACTCAGCTGCAGGGAAAGAAGTCAGCAAGGCATTGACTATCTCAGGCGATGTGACAGAGGATAAGCTGACCAAGGTTTCAGCTGCTCTTTTGGCTTTTGAAAAGGAGCAGAATCCTGTTGATCTTGAGGCGGAAAAAAACAAGCTGGTCAATAAATTAGAATCAAAATTTCAAGCTCTTCAGACAGCGATTAAGAGCAAGGATCTTGAAAAGATTCGTGAAGCCTATAAAAAAATGAATTCGACTTGGACCGCCAATGAAGGAGTGGTGCGGGATCATAGCACGGCTCATTATGGCAAGGTGGAGACGGCCATTTCATTTTTACGGAGTGCCATCGAGACAGAGCCAACGGATTTTGAAGCTATTCAAACTTCCTATGATGACCTGACGGCAGCGATTGATAGCTTTGTCAAGGGAGAGGAAGCGTCTGCTAGCAGTGAAAATCTTACACTGGCAGATGGTATTGGCCTGCTAAAAAAAGCTCTGCTTGCTTTCCAAAAAGGAGACGAGAAGCAGGGCAAGGCTGTGATGAAGAAATTTATCACGATTTGGCCAAGCGTTGAAGGAGATGTCAGCACTAAAAATCCCTCCCTCTATACCAAAGTAGAAAGCCAGTCGCCTGTCATCATGGTGAAGGGCAAGGATAAGGACTATCAAGACCAGCTCGCGTCCTTAATCAGTGAATTAGAACAGATTGACACCAGCGGGTCTTATACTTTCTTTGATGCCATGCTGATTTTGTTGCGCGAGGGCGTTGAGGTTCTTTTGATTGTGATGGCACTTGTTACGACGCTCAAAGCCTCCAAGATGAAAAAAGGCCTCAAATGGGTCTATACTGGTGCTGGCTTGGGCGTACTAGCCAGTGCAGCCATTGCTATTTTGCTGCAAACTATTTTTCCAGCCGTCGCCTCTGGCTCCAATCGTGAAATCATTGAGGGAGCAGTAGGGATTTTTGCGGTTGTTATGATGATTTTGGTCGGCATTTGGCTTCACAGTAAGTCCTCTGTCAAGAAATGGAATGACTTCATGGAAAGTCAGATGCAGGCAGTGACAGCCAGTGGTAGCTTTATTTCCATGTTTGCCCTGAGCTTTCTCGCTGTCTTCCGTGAAGGAGCAGAAACCATCTTGTTCTACGCAGGAATTTTACCGCGCATTACTGCTCTAGATTTCTTTTTAGGACTGGGACTTGCTATCTTGGTTTTAGTTTTGCTCGCAATTCTAATGACCAAGGCCAGCAGTCTCATTCGGCCTCATCGGATTTTCTTTGGTCTGACTTGGCTGATTTATGCCTTGGCCTTTAAAATGTTAGGTGTCAGCATTCATGCCCTGCAATTAACAGCTATTTTTCCTAGTCACTTGCTGTCTCATCTTCCAACCATTGATTGGCTGGGAATTTATCCGAGCTTAGAAGTAGTACTCAGTCAAGCCATCTTTCTTGTCGTTGTTCTTTATGTGACCTTTAAAAATCGACAAAAGGAGCGAGCAGATGCCTAGTAAGGAACAGACAGTTGTTGAGCACTTGGCGGAATTTAGATGGCGTTTCATAGCTGTCTTAATCTGGTTCGGTTTGATTTTTCTGCTCAGTCTGCTTTTTGCAGCGGATATTTACAAATGGCTGACCGCTTCTTTTGAGCAGAAGCTGATTGTATTGGGACCAGACGACATCCTTTGGATTTATATTAGCTTGGCTAGTCTTGTGGCTTTCTCACTAACCCTGCCTTTTATGGTCTATCAGATTTGGGAATTTATCCGCCCTGCTCTTAGAAATAGTGAGGCCAAGGCGATTTTTGCTTACATACCAGCCACATTTTTCGGCTTTGTCTTGGGCTTGGCCTTTGGTTTTTACTTTGTCAGCCCTGCTATTTTACAAGTTTTGCTCTCTTTAGGAGATGGTTTGTTTGCCGTCCAGATGACAGCGCAGAACTATCTGTCCTTTCTGTTTCACACGACCATTCCGATTGCTTGCTTGTTTGAATTGCCTGTCATTGTGGCCTTTCTGACATCAATCGGTTTGCTCAAACCGCAATTTTTGATAAAATATAGACGCTATGCTTATTTCGTTTTATTGGTATTAGCAGTAATCTTGACGCCGGCTGATTTCATCAGTGACTTGTCAATGACAGTGCCACTGATTTTGCTGTATGAAGTCAGTATCTTATTGAGTAAAATGATTGAGAAAAGGAGAACATCGTAATGGGAATTTTAAAAGACATCGGACTACCAGGGCTTATCGTTATCGTCCTAGGTGCCTTACTGATTTTTGGACCAAAACGTCTGCCAGAGCTAGGGCAGTCTATTGGAAAAATGTTTTCAGAGTTTAAAAAGGCAGTTGATGGAGGAGCAGAAGACTCCGACTCAGAAAAAGATAAGAAAGATTAAAACACGGGCGACCGTGTTTTCTTAATTTCCGAACGTTATCAATAATATACTTGAAATATTTTACAAAACCTGTACTTTGTGATATACTTTTTTTGGAAACGTCTGGATAGATGTAGCGATGCTGAAGAGCATAGGTAGGTCATTTTTAAGTATTGATAAGGAGTTTTCCATGCTCAATGATTTTCAGGTTTTTGACTATGAAGATATTCAACTAATTCCAGCGAAATGTATTGTGAAAAGTCGCTCAGAGGCTGACACCAGTGTGAAATTTGGTAAACATACGTTTCGGATGCCAGTCGTTCCGTCCAATATGCAGACGATTATTGACGAATCTGTCGCTGAAGAGCTTGCTCGAGGAGGCTATTTTTACATTATGCACCGTTTTGACGAGGAAGGTCGCAAACCATTCGTCAAACGAATGCATGAGCAAGGCCTGATTGCATCGATCTCCGTCGGTGTGAAAGACTATGAGTATGACTTCGTTAGCAGCCTCAAAGATGATGCGCCTGAATACATTACCATTGATATTGCACACGGGCACTCAGACAGCGTGATTCAAATGATTCAACACATCAAGAAAGAATTGCCAGAGACCTTTGTCATTGCTGGAAATGTTGGAACTCCAGAAGCTGTGCGGGAGCTGGAAAATGCTGGCGCAGATGCAACTAAAGTCGGCATTGGCCCAGGAAAAGTCTGCATTACCAAAGTCAAGACTGGATTTGGTACAGGCGGCTGGCAGTTATCTGCTCTTCGTTGGTGTTCAAAGGTTGCCCGTAAGCCTATTATTGCGGACGGAGGGATTCGGACGCATGGTGATATTGCCAAATCGATCCGCTTTGGGGCCAGCATGGTCATGGTTGGTTCGCTCTTTGCTGGTCACATTGAAAGCCCAGGTGAAACCATCGAGGTAGATGGTGATAAGTTTAAAGAATACTATGGTTCTGCATCCGAGTATCAAAAAGGTGCTTATAAAAATGTCGAAGGCAAGAAGATTTTGCTGCCGGCTAAGGGCCACTTGCAAGACACATTAACTGAAATGGAGCAGGATTTGCAGAGTTCCATTTCTTATGCTGGTGGTCGTGACTTGCATAGCCTGACCCGTGTGGACTATGTCATCGTCAAAAACTCCATCTGGAATGGCGATGCTCATTAATGAAATAGAATAACTTATTTATCTTGCTAATGATTGGGGCAAGGTCTCTACAAGATGCCAAACATCTAACAATAAGTGAGTCTAATGACTTTCTGGTACTTTTAGTGTCAGGCTATTTGTCATGGAAAGAAAGGACTTGCTTATCGTGGCAGGTCCTTTAATCGTTGAAGAAAGATATGTTAAGAGGAGATACATGAAAAAATTAGAAGAGAGAATTCTGCAAGACGGCAACGTTTTAGGAGAAAATATTCTCAAAGTTGACTCTTTCCTGACTCATCAGGTTGATTTTTCGCTTATGAAAGAAATCGGACAAGTATTTGCCGAGCATTTCAGGAATGCAGGCATTACAAAAGTTGTGACGATTGAGGCTTCAGGGATTGTACCGGCTGTCTATACGGCGGAAGCCTTGGGTGTTCCAATGATTTTTGCTAAAAAGTCTAAGAACATCACCATGACTGAAGGAATTTTAACGGCGGAAGTATATTCCTTTACCAAGCAGGTCACTTCGACTGTCTCCATCGCTGGCAAGTTTTTGGAGTCAAGTGATAAGGTTTTGGTCGTTGATGATTTCTTGGCAAATGGTCAGGCAGCCAAGGGCTTGATTAAAATCATTGAAGAAGCAGGCGCTGAGGTGGCAGCCGTTGGAATCGTGATTGAGAAATCCTTCCAAGATGGTCGAAGCTTGCTAGAGGCTCAAGGACAAACAGTTCTTTCGCTGGCTCGAATTGACCGATTTGAAAATGGGAAAGTTGTATTTAGAGAGGCAGATCTATAAGATGAACTTTAATGAAGAAAAACATTCACAGGCAGCCATTTTAGGTTTGCAGCATTTGTTGGCTATGTATTCCGGATCCATTCTGGTTCCAATTATGATTGCTGGGGCTTTAGGATACTCGGCCGAGCAGCTGACTTATCTGATTTCGACTGATATTTTTATGTGTGGTGTTGCAACTCTTTTGCAGCTTCAATTAAATAAATATTTTGGTATCGGTCTGCCAGTCGTGCTGGGCGTGGCCTTCCAGTCCGTTGCTCCCTTGATTATCATTGGGCAGAGTCACGGTAGTGGCGCTATGTTTGGTGCCTTGATTGCATCAGGGATTTATGTGGTTCTGATCGCTGGGATTTTCTCAAAAATCGCTAATCTATTTCCATCAGTTGTGACTGGCTCGGTCATTACGACCATTGGGTTGACCTTGATTCCAGTTGCCATTGGCAATATGGGAAATAATGTAGACAAGCCGACCGCCCAAAGTCTGATTCTAGCAGCTGTGACGGTGCTGATTATCCTTTTGATTAACATTTTTACCAAAGGTTTTATCAAATCCATCTCTATTTTGATTGGGTTGATTGTCGGTACGGGCATTGCTGGAGCCATGGGCTTGGTAGATTTAACGCCCGTCGCACAGGCTCCGCTGGTCCATGTGCCAACCCCTTTCTATTTCGGAGCACCAAAGTTTGAATTTTCTTCTATCGTAATGATGTGTATCATTGCAACGGTTTCTCTAGTGGAGTCAACAGGTGTATACTTAGCGCTTTCTGACATTACCAAAGATAAAATTGACAGCACCCGCTTACGAAATGGTTATCGAGCAGAAGGACTTGCGGTCCTGCTGGGTGGTGTCTTCAATACTTTCCCTTACACAGGGTTTTCTCAGAATGTTGGCTTGGTCAAATTATCCGGTATCAAAACGCGGTTGCCGATTTACTATGCGGCTGGTTTCCTGATTCTCCTCGGCCTTTTGCCAAAATTCGGAGCCTTGGCACAAATTATCCCAAGTCCAGTTCTTGGTGGTGCCATGCTGGTCATGTTTGGTTTTGTGTCTGTTCAGGGGATGCAAATCTTAGCGCGTGTTGACTTTGAGCACAGTGAACATAATTTCCTCATTGCAGCAATTTCTATCTCAGCAGGTGTCGGACTCAATGGTAGCAGCCTTTTCAACAGCCTACCGACCAGCCTTCAGATGTTCTTCTCAAACGGAATTGTCATGGCCAGTCTGATTGCCATTGTTCTAAACGCTATCCTAAATCGCAAAAATAAATAAGAAAGAGAGTGGGACAGAAATAGGTAATTCGTTAAAATTCGATTTCGTCGTCCCACCTCCGCACAGTTGAGTAGGGCTGTAAAAGCTGATGAAATCAGCGTAGTAGAGCCCACTCAACCACTGCGTCTTGCTCGACAATCCAAAGACAATTGAGAGGCTAGGACTTTTGTCCCAGCCTCTTTTGACTATTGAGCTGGCTTGTAGTATAGTTAAAGAAGATTAAAAAAAGGACTTCAACATGTATCAGACTTATCATTTGAAACAACGCCTAAGCTTGTTTGTCTCAATTTTTCTTCCCATCTTGATTTACCAGCTGGCAAATTTCTCGGCTTCCTTTGTTGACACGACCATGACGGGCCAATACGATACCTTGCATCTGGCAGGTGTCTCTATGGCGACCAGTCTGTGGGGTTCATTTTTCTCTTTTCTAACAGGGATTGTGTCTGCTTTGGTTCCGATCATCGGTCATCATTTAGGACAGGGGAAAGATGAAAAAATAGCCTCTGATTTTTATCAGTTCATCTATCTTTCTTTGGCTCTATCGCTGATTTTATTTGCGCTGGTATTTTTAGGTGCCCCTTTGGTTTTGCAGCGTCTAGGCTTAGACCCTTTAGTAAAAGATGTGGCCCAGCATTATCTTTGGTACTTGTCCATCGGTATTATTCCCTTCTTGCTCTTTAGCGTTATTCGCTCTCTCTTGGATGCTTTGGGGTTAACTCGGCTTTCTATGTATTTGATGCTTTTGCTCCTACCTTTGAATGCTAGCTTTAATTATGTGTTGATTTATGGAGCTTTTGGCTTTCCCGAAATGGGCGGAGCTGGTGCGGGACTAGGCACTTCTTTGGCTTATTGGGTTTTATTAATCATATCACTATTATTGGTCATCAAACATCCTAAAGTCCGCCAGTACCAACTCTGGAAAATTCGTCCCTTGAGCAAAACTGGTTTGGCTGAAGGTTTTCGCTTAGGCTTGCCAATAGGAGGGACAGTCTTTGCCGAAGTTGTCATCTTTTCAATCGTCGGACTAGTGATGTCAAAATTTTCTTCTTTGATTATTGCTAGCCATCAGGCTGCTATGAATTTTTCAAACTTAATGTACGCTTTTCCTATGAGTATTTCCACAGCTATGGCCATTATCGTCTCTTATGAGCTGGGAGCTGAAAGACTTGACGATGTGAAAAAGTATTGCATTTTGGGTAGAATTGTCGCATCTGGGTTTGCGGTCTTTACCTTGATTTTTCTCTATATTTTCCGAGATAAGGTTGCCAGCCTTTATGGCTCAGATCCAGATTTCATACGTCTGACCTCAATCTTTCTGACCTTTAGCCTCTTTTTCCAATTGGCTGATACGATTGCCGCTCCTTTGCAAGGAATTTTGCGAGGCTACAAGGATACGAAAGCTCCATTTTACTTGGGTTTACTGGCTTACTGGGGCGTTTCCTTGCCTCTGGGCTTGTTTTTAGATCAGGCTACGGACTTGGGACCTTATGGGTATTGGCTTGGACTGATTGCGAGTTTGGTCGTGAGTGCAATCCTCTACCAACTGCGATTGAATTATATCCAAAAGAAGCGACGCTGAGCGTTTTTATCATAAAATCAAAAGGCTGAGTTATTATCTCAGCCTTTTTGATTTTATTTTGTTCGCATTTCACCTTGAGGGAAGTAAGTGCCTTCTGGCATGTCGTTGATGATGACATGGACAGCAGACTGAGGTGCGCCAGTATTTCTGACAACGGCTTCGGTGACTTCCTTAGCCAAAGCTTTCTTTTGTTCCAAGCTGCGGCCTTCAAATAAATCAATTCTGACAAATGGCATATGATTTCTCCTTTTCTTTTGCTAATCTTATTTTATCACAAATTAGGTTTTAAAGAATAGTGAATTATGGTAAAATAATAGGAAGTATGGTCGGTCTTTCCAGCAGAGTTTATGGACAGTGCTGAAAGTCCTAGAAAGACAATACTTAGAGAGAATGTAAGAATAAAATGGCTCAGTTATATTATAAATATGGCACAATGAATTCGGGCAAGACCATTGAAATTTTGAAAGTGGCCCACAACTACGAAGAGCAGGGCAAAAGCGTGGTAATCATGACCTCGGCTGTCGATACACGAGATGGCTTTGGCGTTGTTTCCAGCCGTATCGGCATGAAGCGATCTGCTATGGCAATCGAGGATCAAACGGATATTTTTGGCTATATTCAAAGTCTGCCTGAAAAGCCTTACTGCGTTTTGATTGATGAGGCTCAGTTTTTGAAACGTCACCATGTCTATGATTTGGCTAGAGTAGTGGATGAGCTGGATGTTCCAGTCATGGCTTTTGGTCTGAAAAATGATTTTCGTAATGAACTCTTTGAAGGCTCCAAGCACCTCTTGCTCTTGGCTGATAAGATTGACGAAATCAAAACCATTTGCCAATATTGCTCTAAAAAAGCAACCATGGTTTTGCGGACGGATAACGGGAAACCCGTCTATGATGGCGAACAGATCAAAATCGGTGGCCATGAGACCTATATTTCTGTTTGCCGCAAGCATTATTTCAATCCACCCATTAAATAGAATCAATTAGAAAATCAAGGAGATAGATTACAAAGATGAATATTTATGACCAGTTACAGGCAGTGGAAGACCGCTATGAAGAGCTTGGAGAATTACTGAGTGACCCAGATGTGGTCTCAGACACCAAGCGTTTCATGGAGCTTTCAAAAGAAGAGGCTTCAACTCGTGATACGGTAACAGCCTACCGTGAGTACAAACAAGTTCTTCAAAACATCGTTGATGCCGAAGAGATGATTAAAGAATCAGGCGGAGATGCAGACTTGGAAGAAATGGCCAAGCAAGAGCTCAAAGATGCTAAGGCTGAAAAAGAAGAGTACGAAGAAAAACTGAAAATCTTGCTCCTTCCAAAGGATCCAAACGATGATAAGAACATCATCCTTGAAATCCGTGGAGCAGCTGGTGGAGACGAGGCAGCGCTCTTCGCTGGGGATTTGCTAACAATGTACCAAAAGTATGCGGAAGCCCAAGGCTGGCGTTTTGAAGTCATGGAAGCCTCAATGAACGGTGTCGGTGGTTTCAAAGAAGTAGTGGCTATGGTTTCAGGGCAATCCGTTTACTCTAAACTTAAGTATGAATCAGGTGCCCACCGTGTACAACGGGTCCCTGTGACAGAAAGCCAAGGTCGTGTTCATACTTCAACAGCCACAGTTCTGGTCATGCCAGAAATCGAAGAAGTAGAATACGATATTGATCCAAAAGACCTTCGTGTCGACATCTACCACGCATCAGGTGCTGGTGGACAGAACGTCAACAAGGTTGCGACAGCCGTTCGTATTGTTCACTTGCCAACCAATATCAAGGTTGAAATGCAGGAAGAACGGACCCAACAGAAGAACCGTGAAAAGGCCATGAAGATTATCCGTGCGCGTGTGGCTGACCACTTTGCGCAGATTGCTCAGGATGAGCAAGACGCTGAACGTAAGTCAACGATTGGTACTGGTGACCGTTCAGAACGGATTCGTACTTATAACTTCCCACAAAACCGTGTCACAGACCACCGTATTGGTTTGACTTTGCAAAAGCTTGATACGATTTTAGCTGGCAAACTGGATGAAGTCGTCGACGCCTTGGTTCTCTATGACCAAACGCAAAAACTAGAAGAGCTGAATAAATAATGACCCTAGCTCAATATTTAGCTGAGTTAGAGCAGGAACTGGTAGTAGCGGGAGAAGAAGCGGAAAGCCTGTCTTTCGTTTATCGGGCACTCAATGACCTCTCTTTTACCGACTTTGTTCTCAAGCTTCAGACAGCAGTTAGACAGGAAGAACGTGAGCAGCTAAAAGCAATTCAAAAGCAACTGCTTGCTCATAAGCCGGCCCAGTATATCATTGGGAGCAGTGACTTTCACGGCTTGACTCTCAAGATGGACGAGCGAGTTCTGATTCCAAGGCCTGAGACAGAGGAACTGGTGGAACTGATTTTGTCAGAAAATCTCGAAGGTTCTCTGTCTGTCTTGGATATCGGAACGGGTAGTGGGGCCATCGCTCTGGCACTGGCAAGCAGTCGCCCAGACTGGCATATTACTGCTTCTGATCTATCAAACGATGCTCTTGCCTTGGCGGCGGAAAATGCTCAGTCCTGCGGCCTCAATCCTACTTTTGTCCAATCCGATTGCTTTGAAGCAATCATTGGGAGCTTTGACATCATCGTTTCCAATCCGCCCTATATTTCAGAAGCGGATAAGGATGAAGTTGGACTTAACGTTCTGACCTCAGAACCTCACATGGCCCTTTTCGCAGAGGAGGATGGCTATGCCGTCTATCGGAAAATAGCGGAGCAGGCAGGAGACTATCTCACAGAAAAAGGAAAAATTTATCTGGAAATTGGCTACAAGCAAGGGGATGGCGTTGCGGAGTTATTCAAAAAATCTTTCCCGCAAAAACGAATCCGAGTCTTGCAGGATCAATTTGGCAAAGATAGAATGGTGGCAGTGGACAATGGATAAGATAGAAAAGACTCTGGCAGCAGGCGGAGCAGTTGTCCTGCCCACCGAAACTGTTTATGGCCTCTTTGCCCAAGCCTTGAACGAAGAGGCAGTTGAGCGAGTCTATGAATTAAAAAGAAGACCGCGTGACAAGGCTCTCAATCTCAATGTGGCTAGCTTGGAAGAAGTTTACCGTTTTTCTAAGAACCAGCCCAGTTATCTAAAAAAACTCTATCAAGCCTTCCTACCTGGGCCACTGACTATTATCCTCCAGGCCAATGACCGTGTGCCATCTTGGATTAACTCTGGTATGGAAACTGTGGGCTTTCGGATTCCTAAGCATCCAGTTACGCTGGACTTGATTCGCAAGTACGGACCCTTGATTGGTCCATCCGCCAATCTTTCTGGAAAAGCCAGTGGCACTGATTTCCAGCAGATTATACTGGATTTCCAAGAGCAAGTCTCGGGAGTAGAAGATGATACTGCTCTGACAGGTCAGGATTCAACTATTTTGGACTTGTCTGGAGAAAAGGCACGTATTTTGCGCCAAGGAGCCATTACCCGCGAGGACATTCTCGCCCAAGTAAATGATATAACATTTTAACTATTAGGATCCTAGCGTCCTATTTTCTCAAAAAAAGGAGACACCTTATGATTTTTGACCAAGAAGACTACAAAGCATTTGACAAAGAACTCTGGGATGCCATTGCCAATGAGGAAGAGCGTCAGCAACATAATATCGAGCTGATCGCTTCAGAAAATGTCGTTTCTAAAGCTGTTATGGCGGCTCAAGGTTCTATTTTGACCAATAAATACGCTGAAGGCTACCCAGGTCGCCGTTATTATGGTGGAACAGACGTAGTGGATGTTGTGGAGAGCTTGGCTATTGAGCGCGCTAAGGAAATTTTTGGTGCCAAATTCGCCAATGTGCAACCTCACTCAGGCAGTCAGGCCAATTGTGCAGCTTATATGGCTTTGATTGAGCCGGGCGACACTGTGATGGGCATGGATTTGTCTGCTGGTGGTCACTTGACTCACGGTGCTCCAGTCAGTTTCTCTGGCCAAACCTACAATTTTGTATCTTATAGCGTTGACCCAGAAACAGAATTACTGGACTTTGATGCCATCCTCAAACAAGCCAAGGAAGTACAGCCTAAGCTGATTGTGGCGGGTGCTTCAGCCTATTCTCACATCATCGACTTTTCAAAATTCCGTGAAATCGCTGATGCAGTAGGCGCTAAGCTGATGGTCGATATGGCTCATATTGCTGGTTTGGTTGCTGCAGGTCTCCATCCAAGCCCTGTGCCTTATGCGGATATCACAACCACAACAACCCACAAGACTTTGCGCGGCCCTCGCGGTGGATTGATTTTGACGAATGATGAAGACCTAGCTAAGAAAATCAATTCAGCTATCTTCCCGGGTATTCAAGGCGGACCATTGGAGCATGTCATTGCAGCTAAGGCTGTGGCTTTTAAAGAAGTGCTTGATCCAGCTTTCAAGGTTTATGCCCAGCAGATTTTGGATAATGCCCAAGCCATGGCGCAAGTCTTCCGTCAGCATGATAAGTTCCGCGTGATTTCTGATGGTACTGAAAATCACCTTTTCTTAGTCGATGTTACTAAGGTTGTAGAAAATGGGAAAGTCGCTCAAAATCTCTTGGATGAAGTCAATATTACCCTTAATAAAAACTCCATCCCTTACGAGACTTTGTCACCATTTAAAACCAGCGGCATTCGTATCGGTACAGCAGCCATTGCAGCTCGAGGCTTCGGTGTAACAGAAAGTATCAAGGTAGCTGAGCTTATTATCAAGGCTCTGGAAAATGCTGAAAACGAAGCGGTACTCAATCAAGTTCGGGCTGAAGTTCGTGAACTGACGGATGCTTTTCCGCTCTATGAAGGTTTGAACTAAGATGGACATTTACGTAAAAAAGGCCATCATTCATCAATTCAGTCCAGCTGATACTGAACTGCTGCTGGCGGATAAGTTTCTCAATATCACTCCCAAGATTGAGGAATACTTGCGTAAGAAAATCGAGCGTGTCTATTCAGACGAGGCTAAAACAGGCATTTTCGAACCTGATAATGTCTTTTTGGCTCAGCTTTCGGACGACTTATTGGAAACATCCGTGACAGTGGCCAAACTTTGGCAAGAGGAGTTTTCTGTCAGTGAAAACCAGAAAATCAATGATTTGATTTTCGTCCAGTTTGACAAGGAAGGCGTGGAGCACTTTGCTTTTCTGCGGATTGCCCTGCGGGAAACCCTAACTCACCTGGGTGGCGAGGTAGACAATCCTATCAAGCTGACGCAGAACAATCTGCCTGGCTTTGGTACGGGGGCGGACGAGGCTTTGGTCATCAATCTCCAGTCTCGCAAGTACCATCTGATTGAAAAACGTATCAAGTACAATGGTGCCTTTCTCAACTATTTTTCGGATAATCTCTTGCAGGTCAGTCCCAAGATTTCACCAAAAAAATCTATCAAAGCTCTGGAAAAAACAGCTCAAAAGATTGCTGAAAGCTTTAACACAGACGACTTTCAGTTCCAGTCTAAGGTCAAATCCAGCATTTTCAAAAATCTGGAAGAAAATGATGAATTATCTCCTGAAAAGCTGGCAGACGAGCTGTTTGACAGCAATCTGACAGCCAGACTGACCTTTATCGACCAGGTCAAGGAAACCGTGCCAGAGCCAATCAAGTTTGATGAGATTGACAGCAGTCGCCAGAAAAAGAAGTTCGAAAATCAGAAATTATCCCTCTCTAATGGAATAGAGCTGATCGTTCCCAATAATGTCTATCAGGATGCTGAATCCGTGGAATTTATCCAGAACGACAACGGGACCTATTCTATTCTCATCAAAAATATCGAGGATATACAAAGTAAATAATGTTTAAATTTATCAGAAGATTGATTTTGCTCATTATTCTGGCTGCCATCGCGATAAAAGGCTATCAGGTCCATCGTGATGTTAAGCAGGTTATGACCTATCAAAGCTTGGTTAGAGAAGTGCTAGACGAGCAGGACACAGCAGCTAATGAAGAGCTAGTTCTGGCCATGATCTACACGGAAACCAAGGGAAGAAACAACGACCTCATGCAGTCTAGTGAGAGTGCAACAGGCGAAATCAATTCGATTACAGACAATAAAGAAAGTGTCCGGCAAGGGATTCAGACTTTATCGGATAATCTAGAGCTGGCCAGCGAGAAAAAGGTGGATGTCTGGACGGCAGTTCAGGCCTACAATTTTGGTCAGGCTTATATCGACTATGTTGCGCAAAATGGCGGCGAGAATACGCTCGAGCTTGCAAAAAAATACTCAAAAGAAGTGGTTGCTCCGAGTCTTGGCAATGTGACTGGAAAAACCTATTCATACTATAATGTACTTTCCATTTTTTACGGACCCAAGCTTTATATTAATGGTGGAAATTACTACTATTCGCGTCAGGTACGACTAAATATGTACCTTATCCGCTTTATGGGATGGCTGTAAAAAGATGAGCTGAGCATGACTTGCGTCTCTATGGCATCAGGGGCTGGGATTGATAATCTCAGTCTCTTATTTTTTGAGAAGGAAAAATAAGGATTAGGTCTCTCTTTTGTAGTGGTTAGAATAAGAAGATATTTTCCAACTTGAAGCTCGGACTAGAAAAGAAGCTAAAAAAATTTTATTTTTTCTTCTGTAGGACGGGCTTTTTGATATAATAGAAAGTATGAATAAAAAGGAAAAAATTTCAAATTATCAACTTTTACTGGCTCAGTTGGAAGCCTTGTTGGAGGGTGAGACTAATGCTTTGGCCAATCTTTCCAATGCTAGCGCCCTGCTTAATCAAGCCTTGTCTAATTCTGTTTTTACTGGTTTCTATCTTTTTGATGGGAGCGAGCTGATTTTGGGGCCTTTTCAGGGTGGTGTTTCCTGTGTCCATATTGCGCTAGGCAAGGGTGTCTGTGGTGAATCTGCGGAGAAAAAGCAGACGATTATCGTGGATGATGTGACCCAGCATGCCAACTATATCTCCTGTGATAGCCGGGCAAAGAGCGAAATTGTGGTACCTATGGTAAAAGATGGCCGACTGCTTGGAGTGTTGGATTTGGACTCAGCCTTGACGAGTGATTATGATAAGGTAGATCAGGAATATCTGGAAAGATTTGTCCAGATTTTGCTTGAAAAAACGACTTGGAATTTTGAAATGTTTGGAGAAAAAGCCTAATGTATCAAGCTTTATATCGAAAATACCGCAGTCAGACCTTTGGTCAGCTGGTGGGGCAGCAGGTAGTGGCCACTACTCTACGGCAGGCTGTGGAGCAAGGAAAAATCAGCCACGCTTATCTTTTCTCTGGTCCACGTGGGACAGGGAAGACCAGTGTTGCCAAGATTTTTGCCAAGGCTATGAACTGTCCGAATCAAAAGGACGGCGAGCCCTGCAATAACTGCTATATCTGTCAGGCTATCACTGAGGGGAGTCTTGAAGACGTCATCGAAATAGACGCGGCTTCTAATAATGGGGTAGATGAGATTCGTGATATTCGGGACAAGTCCACTTATGCGCCCAGTCTAGCCAAGCACAAGGTCTATATCATTGACGAAGTGCACATGCTCTCAACGGGAGCTTTTAATGCCTTGCTTAAGACCTTGGAAGAACCGACAGAAAATGTGGTTTTTATCCTAGCAACGACAGAGCTGCATAAGATTCCAGCGACCATTCTTTCCCGTGTCCAGCGTTTTGAGTTTAAGTCTATCAAGACGCAGGACATTATTGGTCATATTGAGTGGATTTTGGAGCAGGAAGGCATTGATTTTGAGCAAGAAGGTGTGCAGATTATTGCCCGTCGAGCGGAAGGTGGTATGCGGGATGCCCTGTCGATTCTCGATCAGGCTCTTAGCTTGACTCAGGAAAATCGTTTGACCACAGACATAGCTGAAGAAATCACTGGCTCTATCAGTTTGGGAGCCTTGGATGCCTACGTAGCAGCCTTGATTGCTCATGATGCAGTCACAGCCTTGGATAATCTCAATCTGATTTTTGACAGTGGCAAAAACATGGCCCGTTTTGTGACGGACCTCCTGCAATATCTGCGTGATCTGATTATTGTCAAAACTGGCGGGGAGAATACTCATGCCAGCGAGCTCTTTCTGGAAAATCTCAATACACCGCAGGACACTCTTTTTGCCATGATTGATATGGCGACTAGGAGTTTGGCAGATATCAAGAATAGCCTGCAACCTAAGATTTATACAGAAATGATGACGATTCGACTGGCTGAGGAAAAAGCAAGCTTGGATCAGATTCCTGACAACTTGGCAGAAGAACTATCTAATCTCAAGCAGGAAATCCAAGAGCTTAAGCAGCAATTAGCCAATGTCGGCAGTCAGCCAGCTCCAGCAGCTAAGAAATCAGAGGCACGACCTCAAAAATCTAAGTCCTATCGCGTAGACCGCAATAAGGTCAATGCCATCTTGAAAGAAGCGGTGGAAAATCCTGAATTGGCTCGCAGCAATTTGACCAAGCTGCAAAATGCTTGGGGTGAAATCATCGAGAGTCTGGCAGGAGCGGATAAGGCGCTGCTCATTGGTTCGCAGCCAGTCGCAGCCAACGAAAACCATGCTATTTTAGCTTTTGAGTCTCATTTCAATGCTGAGCAGACCATGAAAAGAGAAAATCTCAATACCATGTTTGGAAATCTGCTGAGCAATGCTGCTGGCTTTTCACCAGATATTCTGGCGATTTCTCTCGAGGACTGGACTCAGATTCGGGCAGAATTTTCAGCTAGAAATCGCAGCAATAAAGCAGAAGTAGCTGAAAAGCAGGAAGAAAGTTTGATACCAGAAGGCTTTGATTTTCTAGCGGAAAAAATCACCGTGCAAGATGATTGAATTTAGATTTTTATGATTTTTCATGCTATAATGGAAGAATGAATAGACGACAATTTATTGTAATGGCGGCTTTTACAGCCTTAGAAACGTACTTTTTTAATAAAGCAATCATGTATGAAGACTATCTGATGGCTATTTTCTGGGCTATCTTGATTGGTCGCAATCTGCAGATTAGCTATGTGATGGGGCGGATTATGGATGAGATTGATAAGCATTTAGGACACAAATAATGGCTAAATCAGAGAATGGCTAGAGCAAGAATCTGGCACTCTCGTGGTTTTGACAAGGAATAAAGGGAGGCTGAGAGACGATTGTCGCAGCCTCTTTTATCATGTAGAAAAGTAGAAAGAAGGAAGAAGTCGGATTGAATACAAGAATTTTTTAGAAAATTGCTATTTTTATGATAAAATAGAAGTTAGTAGCAATTGAAAGGGGCATCTATGAAGTTAAGAACAAAGGCCAAAGGCCTGAATGGTCGCATCCGTGTGCCAGGCGACAAATCAATCAGTCACCGTTCGATTATGTTCGGGAGCTTGGCCAAGGGCCTTACAGTGGTTCACGATATTTTGAGAGGTGAGGATGTCCTTTCTACGATGCAGGTCTTTCGCGATTTAGGCGTCAAGATAGAGGATGATGGAAAGACTATCAAGATCCATGGTGTTGGGTTTGATGGTCTCAAGGCGCCACACAATAAATTAGACATGGGAAATTCAGGAACCTCTATCCGCTTGATTTCGGGTGTCTTGGCAGGTCAGGATTTTGCAGCAGAGATGTTTGGGGATGATAGTTTGTCCAAGCGTCCGATGGATCGGGTAACCCTGCCTCTTAGTCAGATGGGTGTGGATATTTGGGGTCAGACAGAACGAGATTTACCGCCACTTCACATCCATGGCCGAAAAGATTTAAAGCCTATCCATTATCAGCTGCCAGTAGCTTCCGCTCAAGTCAAATCAGCCTTGATTTTTGCAGCTTTACAGGCTCAAGGTGAGTCAGTCATTATTGAAAAGGAAATTACCCGTAACCATACAGAAGATATGATTGTCCAATTTGGTGGTCAAATTGAGGTCAAGGATAAAGAAATCCGTGTGCAGGGTGGTCAGACCTTTACAGGGCAAGAAGTGAGAGTGCCTGGTGATATTTCCAGCGCAGCCTTCTGGCTGGTTGCAGGCTTGATTCTGCCCCATTCTAAAATCGTCCTTGAAAATGTAGGAATCAATGAAACCCGGACGGGGATTCTTGATGTTATCAAGGCCATGGGCGGTAAGATGACCCTTTCCAATATAGATGAGGTGGCCAAATCCGCTACGATTACCGTTGAGACTTCTGAGCTGAAGGGAACGGAGATTAGCGGAGAAATTATTCCGCGCTTGATAGACGAGCTTCCGATAATTGCCCTTTTAGCTACCCAAGCTGAGGGCAGAACGGTGATCCGAGATGCCGAGGAGTTAAAGGTCAAAGAAACCGATCGGATTCAGGTTGTCGCAGATGCCTTAAATAGCATGGGAGCAGCCGTTACCCCTACAGCAGATGGCATGATTATCGATGGAAAAACGCCTCTTCATGGTGCAACCATCAATACGTTCGGTGATCATCGTATTGGAATGATGGCAGCCATTGCGGCTCTATTAGTTTCGGATGGAGAGGTGGAGCTGGAGCGGGCAGAGGCTATCAATACCAGCTATCCAAGCTTCTTTTCAGACTTGGAGGGCTTGGTGAATGGCTAAGATTTTACTTGGCTTTATGGGAGCGGGAAAATCAACGATTGCGAGAGCCTTGTCAGCAGATTTTCTGGATATGGACGAGCTGATTGTCCAAAAAATCGGCATGTCCATCCAAGAGTATTTTGCTCAATATGGTGAACCAGCCTTTCGAAAAATTGAAGCTAAAGTCTTGGCTGAGTGTATCCAGCAGGATGTTGTGCTTTCTACGGGAGGCGGTGTCGTCTTGAGTCCTCAAAACCGTGAATTATTGGCTCAAAATCCCCAAAATATTTATCTGAAGGCTGACTTTGAGACCCTCTTTCGTCGGATTGAGCAAGATCAGGAAAATCAGCGCCCCTTGTATCTGACCAAGAGCAAGGCAGATTTGCAGGAGATTTTTGAACAAAGGCAGGCTCTCTATGAGGCGGTCGCGACACAAACAATTGACGTGGTAGGAAAAACGCCACAAGAAATTATTGAGGAAATTCAATGAAAGTAGCTTTTTTAGGACCCAAGGGATCTTTTTCCCACCATGTTGCCCAAGAAGCCTTTCCCCAAGCAGACTTGGTGCCTTATCAAAACATTACAGAAGTGATGAAGGCTTATGAAGGGAAAGAGGTGGATTATTCAGTTGTTCCCGTGGAAAATTCGATTGAAGGAAGTGTCCATGAGACCTTGGATTATCTTTTCCATCAAGCTGAGATTCAAGCGGTAGCAGAGATTGTTCAGCCCATTAAGCAGCAGTTATTGGCGACCAGTTTGGACAAGTCTATTGAGAAAGTTTTTTCTCATCCTCAGGCGCTTGCTCAGGGAAAAGGCTATATTCGCCAGCATTATCCAGAAGCAGCAATTGAAATTACAGCCAGTACAGCTTATGCGGCTCGCTTTGTGGCTGAGCATCCTGACCAACCTTTTGCCGCTATTGCACCGCGGACTGCAGCAGTCGAGTATGGTCTGCAAGTGGTGGCTCAGGATATTCAGGAAATGGAGGAAAATTTCACTCGTTTCTGGATTTTGGGACAAACCACCCCTACTCTTAAGCTTGTAAAGCAAGAGGAAAAGCAGAGTTTGGCTCTGACCTTACCGGATAATCTGCCCGGTGCCTTGTATAAGGCACTATCAACTTTTGCTTGGCGTGGCATTGACCTGACAAAGATTGAAAGTCGCCCTCTTAAAACAGCCCTAGGGGAATATTTCTTTATTATTGATATTGATAATGAACGGAAAGAATTAGTGGATTTCGCTTACCAAGAGCTTGCTACACTTGGTATCACCTTTAAAATTCTAGGCAGTTATCCCGTTTTTCAAATTCAGGATTATAGATTGGAGCAGAGATGAGAGAAACAGAAAATCTGAGTCGACACGAGCAGTTAAGGCTGGATTATCTCCATACAAACTATTACTATCTTAACGAACATGAAAAAGAGGAGTATAATTACCTCCGCCAAAAGTCGAAAGGACGGTCAGATGCTGCGCAAAAAACGGCTGCCAAGCGGACTGTGCAGGCTTCGTCAGAAGATCCGAAGACGGATTCATCCGGTTTGTTACCCAAATACCCGGGTAAAGGTTCTCTCAGCAGAAGTCAAAAGAATTCCCGCACTTCTTTAAAGCAAGAAGCGAAAAAATCAACTCAGAAAACTCCGAGAACATACAAAAAAATTCGTCCGAAGCGCGTGCTGATGTGGCTCCTTATTTTTGTGCTTTTGGTTGTTTCTGGCATGCTCTTTATGTTTTTCAAAGGCTTAAATACAGCGAGACCAGGAAATCTTAAAGCAGCTGATGTTGAGTACTTTGATGGCCATGATGCTCGAGATGGGATCAACATTCTTGTTTTAGGGACGGATGGCCGAATTGGAGAAAATTCAACGGAGACTCGGACTGATTCAATTATGGTCTTGAACGTTGGCAATAAAGACCATAAAATGAAGTTGGTTAGCTTTATGCGTGATACCTTGATTCATATTGACGGCGTCAGCAATTCCTACACGGAGCCAACAGATGATGATTATTATGATCAAAAATTGAACTCCGCCTATACTTTTGGTGAACAAGACAATCATCGTGGAGCTGAGGCAGTTCGTCAAGCTTTGAAAGATAACTTCGATATTGACATTAAGTACTATGCTCTAGTGGACTTTAACACCTTTGCGACTGCAATTGACACCCTCTTTCCAAATGGTGTATTCATGGATGCTAAATTTTCGACTATTGATGGCGAAAAAGTCACAGAAGTGGAAGTTCCAGATGATTTGAACATGAAGGATGGAGTGGTTCCTACTCAAACCATCAAGGTTGGTCGTCAGCACATGGACGGTCGGACGCTCTTAAACTATGCCCGCTTCCGTAAGGACGACGAGGGTGACTTTGGACGTACACGCCGCCAGCAAGAAGTCTTGACTGCTATCATGCAGCAGATAAAAGACCCTACGAAGCTTTTTACAGGATCTGAAGCATTAGGAAAAGTCTTTGCCTTGACCTCGACTAATGTACCTCAGAGTTTTATCTGGTCACAAGGCTTATCCTTGGTGCTTGATTCACGCAATGGGATAGAGCGCCTCACTATACCAGAACTAGGCGACTGGACGGATACCTATGATATGTATGGTGGACAAGGACTCTTGATTGATTTTGAAGCCTATAAAGAAAGATTGAAACAAATGGGCTTAAGATAGGGCTCTTATGATATAATGGGAAGTGGCAGATTTTGTCTCTTCCCTTTCTTTTTGGGAAAATAGCAGAGCAGAAATGTGACCATATTTTCCAATAGGAAGAAAGAAATAAACAGTAGAAAATCCTGTGATTCCCTGCTTTAGTATAATTGCAGTTGAGCGCAGGATGGATTAGAAAGTAAAGAAATGTTAAAAAAGAACGATATTATTGAAGTAGAAATTGTAGATCTCAGTCATGAGGGAGCGGGTGTGGCCAAGGTAGACGGCCGCGTTTTTTTCATTGAAAATGCCCTGCCGAGTGAAGTGATTCGTATGCGCGTCCTCAAGGTCAATAAAAAAATCGGCTTTGGCCGTGTTGAGGAATTTGTGAAGAAGTCTGATCAGCGCAATGAGCATGTCAATTTGGCTTATCTGCGGACTGGAATTGCTGATTTGGGGCACTTGTCCTACCCAGCCCAGCTAGCTTTTAAAGGCAAGCAAGTGCAGGACTGTCTTTATAAAATCGCTGGTATTTCGGATGTGGAAGTGCTGGAGACACTGGGCATGGATCATCCACTGGCCTACCGTAATAAAGCTCAAGTGCCAGTTCGTCGTGTCAATGGCCAGCTGGAAACGGGCTTTTTTCGTAAAAATTCCCATGACCTCCTGCCGATTGAGGATTTTTATATTCAGGATCCAGTTATTGACCAAGTCATCGTTTTTGTACGCGACTTGCTGCGCCGATTTGACCTCAAGCCTTACGATGAGAAGGAAGGTACTGGTCTGATTCGCAATCTGGTTGTTCGCCGTGGCCATTATTCGGGTGAAATCATGGTGATTTTGGTGACCAGCCGACCTAAGATTTTTCGAGTGGAACAGCTAATTGAGCGCTTGACAGAGGCTTTCCCAGCTATCAAGTCTATCATGCAAAATATCAACGATCAGCAGGGCAATGCTATTTTTGGTCGGGAGTTTCGGGCACTCTACGGACAAGACTTTATCACTGACAGCATGCTGGGCAAGCAATTCCAGATTGCTGCGCCAGCCTTTTACCAAGTTAATACTGAGATGGCAGAAAAGCTTTATCAGACGGCCTTTGACTTTGCTGATTTTAAAAAAGAGGATATTGTGCTGGATGCTTACTCAGGTATTGGCACCATTGGCCTGTCGCTGGCTGATCGAGTCCAGCAGGTCTATGGAGTCGAGGTCATTCCTGAGGCTGTGGAAAATAGTCAGCGAAACGCAGAGCTTAACGGCATCGCCAATGCCAGCTATGTTTGCGCCCCTGCAGAAAGAGCCATCCAAACTTGGTTGGAACAGGGAATTAAGGCAGATGTCATCCTAGTTGATCCGCCACGCAAGGGCTTGACAGAGAGCTTTATCACTTCCAGTGTCAGCATGGAGCCACAGCGGATTGTCTATATCTCCTGCAATCCTGCCACCATGGCGCGTGATATCAAACTCTATCAAGAGCTGGGCTATGAACTGAAGAAAGTCCAGCCAGTGGATCTTTTTCCGCAAACGCATCACGTGGAGTGCGTAGTGTTGCTACAACGAAGAAAAGGGTAAAAATCCTTTATTTTAAGCACTTTTTCAAGCATTTTGTCTTTATTGAAAAGAGTGATTTTGACATAAAAAAGGTGCAAAAAAAGTATATTGATGTGAACGTCTGTTTGGATGTCGACTGCGTAGACAAAAAAGAGATACGTCAGTAATAAATTAGCTCAACGAGAACATTTTAATAAGTGTTCTCGCCTTTTTATTTTCAGGAGGAAAAGCATGCAAAAGGAAGAACAGTCATCACGGCAAATCGTGATGTGCCATCTCATGGCTGTCATGGGAATAAATATTGAGAAAGCAACTCAGTTAATTGCTGAAATGGAAGAGTCAGGGCTAATTCAATTTGATGAGTTAGGAAATGTTGGTTTATTAGTGTTGGAGGGACAATCATGAAACGTATCAACGCAAATCATTACCAAACATCAGAGCGTTACTATAAGCTCCCAAAACTCTTATTTGAAAGTGACCGATATAAGGACATGAAACTTGAAGTTAAAGTAGCTTATGCTGTCTTAAAAGACCGTTTGGAGTTATCTTTGAGTAGAGGTTGGATAGATGAGGATGGGGCTATCTATTTGGTTTATTCCAACTCAAAACTTATGATACTTCTTGGTTGTTCCAAGTCAAAGTTGCTGACGATAAAGAAAACATTACGTGAGTATGGCTTGATAGATGAAGTCCAACAGTCTTCCAGTGAAAAAGGACGCTTGGCTAATAAGATTTACTTAGGGGAGCTAGAACATGAACCTACCCCCGTCTTAAATTCAGACGGGGGTAGTGTTCAAAAAACACTAGGGGGGTGTCAAAATCAGCCGGGGCCGGTCTTAAATTCAGCCACTAGTGAGACTGAAGTTAGTGAGACTAATAATAGTGAAACTAAAGGGAGTGAGTCTGTCATTGAGGACGAGGAGGAGACAGAAAATCTAACAAGTAAGAAAAGCGAAAATGAACATTTTCATCGTAAGGTGGAGCAAGTCACAAGATATGACAGAGATTACATTTGGGGACTGGTTCATGACCAGTTGAGACAAGTTGGATTATCACAGGCAGCTAGTGACTATGCCATGAATCATTTTGACCACCGCTACAAATATGCTTTGGAACACATGAGGTTTGCGGCTAGGGCAGAAACGATAGCGGAATACGTTTTTAATGGCATATTAGCCGAGTGGACCAAGGGACAACGCTTAAACGAACTAAAAGGAGGTGAGTAGATGTTTTGGTGGATTTTATTAGGGATTTTGGGACTAGGAATGATTTGGCTCATTATTGAGGTCATCACTGCCCCAGAAATGGAAGATCATTATTAAGCAAGGGCCTTACAGAAGAAGTAATGTCCTTTTATTTTTGCCAGAAAGGAATGAGAGACATGAAGTTTTTAGATTTGTTTGCAGGAATTGGAGGCTTTCGATTGGGTTTAACTAATCAGGGCCATGAGTGTATAGGCTTTTGTGAAATTGACAAGTTTGCGTGGAAATCTTACAAGGCCATCTATAAGACCGAAGGAGAAATAGAATTTCATGATATTAGACAAGTTACAGACCAAGACTTTAGACAACTTAGAGGGCAAGTGGACATCATCTGTGGGGGCTTCCCTTGCCAAGCATTTTCACTCGCAGGCAGACGATTGGGATTTGAGGATACTAGAGGAACTCTGTTCTTTGAGATTGCTCGAGCGGCCAAACAGATCCAACCACGTTTTCTATTTTTGGAAAACGTCAAAGGCTTACTCAGTCACGACAAGGGAGAGACATTTCGAACAATCCTCACCACATTGGATGAGTTGGGGTATGATGTCGAATGGCAGGTGCTTAACAGTAAAGATTTCCAAGTGCCACAAAACCGTGAAAGAATTTTTATTATCGGACATTCTAGAAGATACCGTTCCCGATTCTTATTTCCTCTCAGAAGAGAAAGTAGCTCAACTGGTCTTGAGCGATTAGGTAATATCAATCCGTCAGGAAAAGGCATGAATGGGGAGGTTTATCTAACCAGCGGTTTAGCACCAACCCTAACAAGAGGAAAAGGAGAAGGGACTAAAATTGCCATTCCAGTATTAACCCCAGATAGGTTAGAAAAACGCCAACATGGCAGACGCTTTAAGGACAATCAAGAGCCTATGTTTACCTTAACTAGCCAAGATAGACATGGAGTGGTCGTCGCAGGAACCTTACCAACGTCTTTTGTGCAAACTGGACGAGTCTATGACCTTTCAGGGATTTCTCCAACACTGACTACCATGCAGGGAGGTGATAAAGTTCCTAAGATTCTTTATCGTGAAGAAGCACCGCATTTAAAAATTAGGGAAGCCACCAAACTAGGCTATGCCAAGGCAACCATTGGAGATTCTGTCAACCTTACTTACACAGAGTCTACCAAACGTAGAGGGCGAGTAGGAAAGGGAATATCAAATACCTTGTCCACCTCTGATAACATGGGAGTGATCGTAGCTGCTTTAGAGTACCGTAAGGACAAGTGGTATGAAGTGGCTGGGCTTGTCTTAGACGGAAAACTTTATCGTTTGAGAATCAGACGCCTAACACCTAGAGAGTGTTTTAGGCTTCAAGGATTTCCTGATTGGGCTTATGAAAGGGCAGAGACTGTATCCAGTAAAAGTCAGTTATACAAACAGGCCGGAAATAGCGTGACCGTCACCGTTATTGAAGCTATTGCTAGAGAATTTAGAAAGATTGAAGAGGAAGAAGAACATGAATTTATTACACACGAAGAGTATTAGGGAGTGCACAGAACTGGAAGAAGCCATTCATCAAGCAGAAGTGGATAACATCATGAATTTAGTTTTTGCGTTACCAGATTATGACTGTGAGCTTTCAATAACCTATATTGACGACTATCATAAAAATCATTGGTCGCCTTACTTTTTAGAGTCTAACCTACATCGTGTAGAAGAGTTACTCCAAAATGAAGACCTTAAAAATGGAGTGGATGTCTTTGTAACTGAAGAGAACGACCTTGCCTTTAAAGCCTATGGTCAAAGCTACACCTATCAGGAGTGTGGTGGTGTCTTAACGGCTCTAGTGACTGTGACATGTTTTGGTGAAGGTAGGTCAGCCATTGATATGAGTAAGGTCTTTACCCCACCAACTCAAGCATTACAGAAGGATTTATCCATGTAGGAGGGGAGCGATGTTAGAGATCTATTTAAGCCGAAACACCAGTCGGAATCAGAAGCTCCAGTCTTTCTGTGACTCACATGGTATCTCCTACACATGTAAAGCAGTAAGTCATTTGTCACGTGAAGAATTATTGGGGTTGTTTACTAAAAGCAGTGATTGTTTTGAGTTACTAGTTCCGTCCTTTCAACGCTTTAAGCGCCACAGGGAAATGACATTGAGTGAATTGATCACGTTAGTTCTACGGAAACCAGACCAGAACTTGCGATTACCTCTCGTAGTTTCTCATCAGAAAGTCTACCCTGATATCACACTAGACGAAGCGAGAACCTTTCTACCAAGAACGCATAAGGTGGTGTCTTTCCGAGAATGCCTCTATAAGCAACTAGAGGAGTAAGGAGGAGCTATGAACGAACGCTTTTGGGAAAATTTAGAAAGCCTTGTTTTGGAAAAGGGTATGACATGGGCTGACCTTGCTCGAAAGATGTTTAAGGGACAATACGTCTACCCTAGTGAGTTTAACCGTCTCTACCAAACCTTTCGTCACTACAAATCTCATCGCCTGATGCCACAAGTGAAATGGGTGGAGAAAATAGTGAGTGTTTTAGAGATTGACTATGAAGATTTGTTTAGGAGGTAGAGATGAAACGTTTAGTAGTCATGTACGGAGCCATTCATGTCAATGTACTCCTAGTGAGTTTGTACCTAGTTGGTTGGCTAAATGGGGCATGGTTAACGGTTTTACAAGTGACGTTTTTAGCCTTGTTATTGTGGAGTTGGAAAAGGTTTAAGATACCTGAAAGAAACCTATCCTTGAAAGAGCGGGTGCTTTGGATTATTGGAGGTCTTGCTGTGATGTTAAGTATTGCTCTTGTCATGAGTGCTATATTTTCAGAGAATGAGACGAATCAGGAAATGTTAGTGACTGTTCAAAATCAAGTACCAATGTTACCTTTTATCCTCTTTCTCCTTAACGCCAGTGTGGTGGAAGAGGTTTTCTATCGTGAACTTTTGTGGGGAGTCTTGTCTAAACCAATAACTCAAGTTGTGTTAACGAGTTTCCTCTTTGCTTTGGCTCATCACCCATCTAGCCTATTCACTTGGGGGCTTTATGGGAGTTTAGGCTTGGTATTAGGCTTGGTTAGATGGCAAACAGATTGTGTAACGTCTACTCTTGTTCATCTATTCTGGAATGGCATTGTCTTTATCTTGTCTTTGGTGTGATACCAAAATCAAGGGTTCTTTCGTATCATAAAAGCACCCTATTGTTTTTATGGGGAATCACATAAAGGAGGGAATTATGTCATCCGAACAACAGGAACGCCAGGCCGTTCAATACGCTGAGCGTAGTACCATGTTTACGGTAAAGGTTCTTCTCAAACTCTTAGAGTGGTCTGCTAGACATGCTCTAGCACAAGACTCAGCTTATAAGATTGGGGTTCAAAAGTTAGAAGAACTCCTTCAAAGTCCCTATGCTATTGAGTCGCTTAATATTGCTAAAGACATCTTGGATAAACCCGTTGATGTGGCGAAATTTAAGGAGTTAGTGGAATCAGAAAACCTTCCGATTGCTATTAGTTGGCAGGGCGATTACCTCCATTTCTATGCCAAGGATAAATCCTTGTTAGACAAGCACTTAGAGGTGTTGCTTCAGAAATTGGTTTCCAATCCAGAAAAACTGCAAGGCTTAACCCTTGATAAAACGCTTGATGAGGAAATCGCTAAAGCCAAGGAACAGATTGTGATGCTAGAGGCGTCTGCCGTTAAGGCCAAGGAGGTGACCCTCTAATGTACTCTGGGAAAAAAGCCATTAGTTTTGGCGTCCTAGGGCTTGCTTTAGGCTATTTCTGTCATCGTCTAGTCTTGCTTTATGACAGTCTCCCCAATCAACCGCCCTTAGAACGCTTTACCTATCTCTTAGGAGAAGGGCAGAATCAGGTCTTAAATCCCCTGTGGAATGGCAACTTCACTGGAAGATCGGTTTTGGGCTTTTGTTTTGGGTTTGTGACTATGGGGTTTGTTTATCTTTACGTTTCAACTGGTCAAAAGGTTTACCGGGAGGGAACTGAGTATGGCTCTGCTCGCTTTGGCAATAGCCATGAGCGTAAAGCCTTTATCAGTAAGAATCCTTTTAACGATACCATCTTGTCACGAAACGTTAGGCTAACCCTGTTAGAAAAGAAAGCCCCACAATTTGACCGAAACAAGAACCTTGTGGTTATTGGTGGGTCAGGGGCAGGAAAGACTTTTCGTTTTGTAAAACCCAACCTGATTCAGCTAAACTGTTCCAATATTGTTGTTGACCCTAAAGACCATTTAGCAGAAAAGACAGGGAAGCTCTTTTTAGAGAATGGCTATCAGGTTAAGGTCTTAGACCTTGTAAACATGACTAACTCTGATGGCTTTAACCCCTTTCGCTATGTGGAAACGGAGAATGATTTGAACCGTATGCTTACGGTCTATTTCAATAACACTAGGGGCAATGGTAGCCGCAGTGACCCTTTTTGGGATGAAGCTTCTATGACCTTAGTCAGAGCGATTTCCTCTTACTTGGTGGACTTTTATAATCCTCCAGGTAGCACCAAGGAAGAAACAGACAGACGCCACAAGCGTGGCCGTTACCCAGCTTTTTCAGAAATTGGAAAACTGATCAAGCTTTTATCCAAAGGGGATGATCAAGATAAGAGTGTCTTAGAGGTTATGTTTGAGAACTATGCTAAGACATATGGGACAGAAAATTTTACCATGCGTAACTGGGCAGATTTTCAGAACTACAAGGACAAGACTTTAGATTCGGTCATTGCTGTGACGACTGCTAAATTCACCCTCTTTAATATCCAATCTGTCATTGATTTAACCAAACGTGACACTTTGGACTTAAAAACATGGGGGACGCAGAAAACCATGGTCTATCTCGTTATTCCAGATAATGACACTACCTTTAGGTTTCTCTCAGCCCTCTTTTTCTCTACGGTCTTTTCAACCTTAACCAGACAAGCTGACGTGGACTTTAAGGGACAACTGCCTATCCATGTCAGAAGTTACCTAGATGAGTTTGCGAATGTCGGCGAAATCCCAGACTTTGCGGAACAAACCTCAACAGTTCGTTCACGGAACATGAGCCTCGTTCCTATTCTTCAAAATATCGCCCAACTTCAAGGGCTCTATAAGGAGAAGGACGCATGGAAAACTATTCTTGGGAACTGTGACAGTTTGCTTTATCTTGGTGGCAACGATGAAGAGACCTTCAAGTTCATGAGTGGTCTCCTAGGCAAACAAACCATTGATGTGAGAAACACGAGTCGGTCGTATGGCCAGACAGGGTCTGGCTCAACCTCCCATCAAAAAATCGCAAGGGATCTCATGACCCCTGACGAAGTGGGAAACATGAAACGAGATGAGTGCTTGGTGAGAATTGCAGGTGTTCCAGTCTTTAAGGAGAAGAAGTATTTCCCATTGAAACATAAGAACTGGAAATACCTTGCGGACAAGGAAACAGATGAGCGTTGGTGGAATTATCAGATTGACCCACTAGAAATACAAGAGCCTCCGTTTGAACCATCAGAACATAAGGTTAGGGATTTAAACACAGAAAGCACACTATACTAATAGAAATGAGGAATCATATGAATCAAAAACTAACAGGCCTTGTTTATGGCGTGGACGCTAGTTCCATGTTTGCCCAAGCCATGGCACTTTTACAAAAAGGAATGATCGCGACAGGAGCATTTCTTGTTGTGATGGGCATTATTAACTTGTCGACCAATATCAAAGATGGTGGACCAGGTGTCCGCAATGCCATCTTAGAAATTGTGGGTGGTGTCATGGTAGGTGCCGCGGGTGCCTTCATCACCCAAATTACCATTTAGGAGGGCTAGGTATGACATGATCAACACATTACCTTCAGCTCTTGTCTTTCTAGCCTCGGAGAAAATTTCAAGCGATAGTCTTTTTGAAGGCTTTAACGTGGACTTGGAATCGACCGCTAACTTGGTTAAATCCCTTGCGGATTATAACCCTACGGTGTGGTCTTATATGTCAGCCATCACAAAGGGTATCATGCAGCCCTTGGGAGTGGCTATTTTAGCAGTCGTTCTCATTCTTGAGTTTTCTAAGATGGCTAAGAAAATCGCCAACTCAGGTGGAGCCATGACTTTTGAAGCCATTGCCCCTATGATCGTCTCTTATATTATGGTGGCTGTGGTAATTACCAACACCACCGTGATTGTGGAAGCCATCTTAGCTGTTGCTTCTCATATCATTGAAGGGGTGGCAGGAGTCGTTTCCAAAGGGGGAACGGCTTATGAGACCATTTCAGGGCTAAAAGGCTCAGGAATTATTGGAAAACTCATTGTCGGCTTCTTTGCCATTTTGATATGGTTGGTGCGATTGGTGAGTGTCATGGTGGTAAATCTCCTCATTACCATTCGTTTTATCCAACTTTACCTCATGATTCCATTTGCGCCCCTAACGATTCCGACCTTCCTCAGCGATGACTGGCGAAGTGTGGGGATTGGCTACCTGAAAAATATCATGGTCTATGCTCTCCAAGGGGTCTTGATTTTCTTAATAATCTCCCTTGTCCCCCTCTTTGAATCAGCTGGGAAACTAGCTCTCTCAAATGGAGCAGGAGTGATGGAAATCCTAGCGACTGCCTTTGCTGGCTTAGTCCAGGCTATTTTGTTAATCATTGCCTTGGTAGGCAGTCAACGGACTGCGAGAAGTATCCTAGGCATGTAAGGAGGATTGGGAAGGACGTTCCTCCCAATCTTTTTTCATACTCATATTAGATTGGAGTCTTATGAATACACGTGTTTTTAAGGACATCACAAAAGTCCAACATAGGGCTTGGTTGGGCTTTACCACCCGACAAGTCATCTTTGTCTTGCCAGCTATTGCTATTACCATCCTTATTCTAGGATTAAACCTCTTTTACTGGCAATTTGGGGATTGGTTTGTCTATGGGCTTATTTTCACCTTTACCATTCCCCTCATGTTATTTGGGGTATATCGTCCCAATGACTTACCTTTTGAAACGTATCTTAACTACCGATGGCATTACGAAATGACTATCCCAGACCGTACACTAACAGGACAGAAAGGAGTACACCGTGAGAAAAACAAACCACTCAATGAAACCAAAGACCTCTTCTAAGGATAAGAAGTCAAGTAAATCAAAAGCAGAGGTCTTGCCAACAACCGCCAATACCCTTCGCTACCAAGGCCTTTTTCCCAATGGTCTCATGCAAATCACCCCTGATTATTTTTCCCAGTCTTATCTTTTAGGAGATGTCAATTACCAAACGGTGGGACTTGAAGATAAGGGTGCTATTATGGAAACTTATTCGGACTTGATTAACAGTTTGGATGATAAGACCAATTTCCAACTCACCATTTTTAACCAAAGGGTCAACTTAGATAAATTTAGAAAAAGCGTCTTATATCCCTTACATGAAGATGGATACGATACCTACCGAGAGGAACTGAACCGTATCATGGAGAATAACTTAGAAGCTGGAGAAAATAATTTTTCAGCTGTTAAGCTAATCTCTTTTGGGAAATCAGAGCAGAATCCTAAATTGGCTTATCGTTCTCTTTCTCAAATTGGCGAATACTTCAAGAGTGGGTTTTCAGAAATAGACGCCGGCTTTAGCTTACTAAGTGGTGAACACCGTGTGAATCATTTGGCGGATATGTTGCGAGGGGAAAATCATTTGCACTTTACTTATCAAGACCTGGTGCGTTCAGGACAAACGAGCAAGCACTTTATTGCCCCAAGCAGTCTATCCTTCAAACACAAAAATCATATCGAAATCGATGATCACTTATTACAGATTGTTTATGTCCGTGATTATGGAATGGAATTGGGGGATAAGTTCCTACGTGAACTCATGCAGTCGGATTTGGAAGTGATGATTAGCCTTCATGCCAAAGGATCACTCAAGTCAGAAGCCATGACCAAGCTCCGTACCAAGAAGACCTTAATGGAATCGCAAAAAATTGGGGAGCAACAAAAGATGGCACGATCTGGTGTTTATCTTGAAAAGGTTAGTCAGGTTATAGAAAGCAACATTGATGAAGCCGATGAGCTGATTAAAACCATGACCCAAACAGGGGACAAGCTCTTTGATACCCTCTTTTTGATTGGGGTCTTTGCGGATAACGAAGACCAGTTGAAGCACTCGCTTGACATCATCAAACAGGTGGCAGGTTCTAATGACCTCGTTATTGACAATCTTTCCTACATGCAAGAAGCCGCCTTTAATAGCTTGTTGCCACTTGGAAAGAACTATCTTGAGGGGGTATCTCGGTCTCTCTTGACCTCAAACATTGCCGTGAATTCCCCATGGACCTCTGTTGACCTGCAAGATAAGGGTGGGAAGTTTTATGGCATTAACCAAATTTCAAGTAATATTATCACGATTGATCGAGGCAAACTCAATACCCCATCAGGTCTTATTTTAGGGACATCAGGTGCTGGTAAGGGGATGGCGACGAAGCATGAAATCATCTCAACCAAGTTAAAAGAAGCAGAGAGTGATACTGAAATCATCATTGTCGATCCTGAAAATGAATACAGCATTATTGGCCAAGCCTTTGGTGGGGAAAGCATTGACATTGCGCCTGACTCTACTACCTTCTTAAATGTCTTAGACTTATCCGATGACAACATGGATGAAGACCCTATTAAGGTCAAATCTGAATTTCTTCTCTCTTGGATTGGGAAGCTCTTGGACCGAAAAATGGATGGTCGAGAGAAATCGCTTATTGACCGTGTAACACGGCTCACCTATAAGCATTTTGACACACCGTCCTTGGTGGAATGGGTCTTTGTCCTTTCTAAACAACCTGAACAGGAAGCCAAGGATTTGGCTCTTGATATGGAACTCTATGTGGAAGGGTCACTAGACATCTTTTCACACCGCACCAACATCAAAGTCGATAGCCATTTTCTCATTTACAATGTCAAAAAATTGGGAGATGAATTAAAGCAAATTGCCCTTATGGTCATCTTTGACCAGATTTGGAATCGTGTAGTTAAAAACCAAAAACGTGGCAAGAAAACTTGGATTTACTTTGATGAAATGCAGCTTCTGTTGTTGGATAAGTACGCTTCTGACTTCTTCTTTAAGCTTTGGAGCCGTGTCCGTAAGTATGGGGCAACCCCAACAGGGATTACTCAGAACGTGGAAACCTTACTTCTTGATGCCAATGGTAGACGCATTATTGCTAATAGCGAGTTCATGATTCTTCTAAAACAAGCTAAAAGTGACCGAGAAGAATTGGTTCATCTTTTGGGCTTATCTAAAGAGCTTGAGAAATACTTGGTCAATCCTGAAAAGGGTGCTGGGCTGATTAAGGCAGGATCAACCGTTGTTCCATTTAGGAACAAAATCCCACATCACACCAAACTCTTTGACATCATGAGTACCGATCCAGAAAAAATGAGGGTTGAACAATGACACGAGAACAACAGAATGTCAAGGAAGCCCGTAAAACCTTTCAGAGTAGTTTAAAAGTTAGCCGTATCCATTACCGTAGGGAGAAGAAGGGGTTGAAACGCTTCCTTCCTAAACGACGCTTTATCATGCGCCGAGCTGAAAAAGCTGAAACTAGAGAGAAACGACAGGCCTTAAAACAGACCTACCAAGAGGAGAAAGACCTAGCGACAGATACCTTTAAGGAAGACATTTCCTATGTGTCTCCCAGATGGCTAAAACGTAAGGAAATCAAGAAGCATCGACTTCCTCAAGCCAGACAGCGTCTAGCAGTCGCGAGAAAACACTTGGCTGAAGTCAAGGTGGCAGAAAAAGAGGAGAAAGCCACTTCTAAGTTTACCTATCAGAAAGAGCCAGGAGAACCAAAAACATCACGTTTCCAATTTCAGAAAGAGAAATCTCTTGAAGACCTTCAGGCAGAAAAAGAGGTTAGATCAGCTAAACGTGACGTGAAGCAACTGAAAAGAGCCTATCAGGCCAAGAAACCCTCAACCAAGGTCAAACGAGGGTTACACTATGTTGCTTCGGAATCACTGGATTTAGTTGCTCAAGATGATGACTTAGAGGGTATCCGAACTGTCAAGGATTTGAGCATAAAAAGCAGACGTTACGGAAGATTTACTTATCAGTCGGGAAAACTGCTGGTGAATAGTGGACAGACTGGTGTGCGTTTCACAAAGGCTAAAATCTCCCATGGGAAGGAACGGTATCAGAACTTCAAAAAGGGGAAGGGCTTCACTCGTCAGAAACCCCTAAAACCAAGAAGACGTTACCACACTTTTATTAAACGAGCTAGAAAACACAGTGTGTCGGGACTAAAGGGGCTTATTCAAGCGATTAAGAGTAGCTTGAATTTCTTTTCAACGATTGTTCTTAATCCTATGACTTGGGTAGTGTCTGGTCTCTTGTTTGTCTTTCTTCTGATGATGAGTTTTGTCATAGGAATCTCAGGAACTACTCTTATTCAACAGGACGAGAGTGAGCTGACAAAAGCTTATGCACACATGACGTGGGAAGATGCGGAAAATACTCGGACCAACGCCACTGGCATTACCTACTACACGAAGATTGATGAGGTCATGGCCTTTATGAACCTTAAGTATCAGGATTATGCTTTGGAAGAAGTCATGGAAGAGGGGAATAAGACCTATGAAGCCTATCTCAGTCAGCTTTGGCAGGACTTAAACGGTGGGGAGTCTTTGAAAGCCATGCTTGAGTTGACCAAAGAACCTACCTATAAACTCTCTGATGACGATAGGGAAGATTTAAAAGAATTAAGTGAAGAAGGCACCTATCTTGCCCTCCAAGAATTAGATAACCCATTTCAAGGCCAGACTGAAAATGATACGCTTACCATGACGGTTCGCTATGGCTATGAGGTGATTGATGACAAGCCCACGCTTCATCACCATATCATTTTAGAAGCTAAAGTAAATCAAGTGATTGTAGCTCCCATGGATGGCAAGGTTTCCCTAGATGGAGAGAACATTATTCTGACATCAGGTAAAGGTCTAAACAAATCTCAACTGACCTTATTTAATGTCCATACCGGTCGAGTGACAGATGGTCAGAAAGTTCAAGTAGGAGATGTTATTGGGCAAACTAAGGATGGTGCTGGTCTTAAAGTGACCTATCAAAAGGTTGACGATGATTCAGAGAAACTGGTTTACGTCAATCCAGCCTTTTACTTCCCAAAGGTCATTCAACTGCAAACGACAATTCTCCCTACTATCGGTCAATTTGGTGGAGACGAGTTTGCGAGGGCTAAAGTCATCTATGAGTATTTGAAGAGTCAAGGAGCGACCAATCAAGCTATTGCGGCTATTTTAGGGAACTGGTCGGTAGAATCGTCCATCAACCCGAAACGAGCAGAAGGCGACTATTTGACTCCTCCTGTTGGAGCGAGTGCTAGCTCTTGGGATGACGAGGGGTGGCTATCCCTTAATGGACCAGCTATCTATAATGGACGATACCCCAATATCCTAAGACGTGGCTTAGGCTTAGGGCAGTGGACAGATACAGCAGATGGGTCACGCAGACACACCTTATTATTAGCATATGCCAAACAAAAGAATCAGAAGTGGTATGACTTAGGCTTACAACTGGATTTTATGCTCCATGGGGATAATCCTTACTATACCAACTGGTTAAAAGACTTTTTCAAAAATTCAGGAAGCCCAGCCAACCTCGCTCAACTCTTTCTCATTTACTGGGAGGGCAATAGTGGGGATAAACTCTTAGAACGTCAAACAAGAGCCACCGAGTGGTATTATCAGATTGAGAAAGGCTTTAGCGACCCCAGTGGTGGAACCGCCCAAAGTGATCCAAAAGCTTTGGCAACTGTTCGAGGAGACCTTTATGACAACTCTATCCCAGGTGGTGGTGATGGAATGGGGTATGCTTATGGGCAATGTACGTGGGGAGTGGCAGCACGTATCAACCAACTGGGCTTGAAACTCAAAGGCAGAAATGGTGAGAAAATCCCAATCATCAGTACCATGGGTAATGGTCAAGACTGGGTAGCCACAGCAGCACGCCTTGGTGGTGAAACAGGCAAGGTACCAAAAGCAGGAGCGATTGTTTCCTTTGCGGGAGGTGCTCATGGAACACCTGCCGCTTATGGTCACGTGTCGTTTGTCGAGAAGGTTTACCCAGATGGCTCTTTCCTTGTCTCAGAGACCAACTACAATGGCAATCCCAACTATACCTTCCGTAAATTATCAGGAGTGGATAGCACGATTAGCTTTGCCTATACGACAAAATAGAAAGAATAAGTTAACAAGTATATTTTTGTTAGCTTATTCTGTTTTATAAATATTGTGATAAAAATTCTATCTTTCAATTTTAAATATACGCTTAGCGATATGGTATAATAATTGTGAAAGGTGACTGAAGATTATCAAATGGAAACAAATGTTGAAAAAATTAAAAAAGAGTCAAAAACTGGTTTGACTTCTTCGGGTTTAGTTGACCATATTTTGAAAAATCATAAAATAGATATTCATGATGTCGACTCTATCTCACTCTTAAATATGGGCTATTATCATGGATATAAGCGATATAGATTTGTTAAGAAAGCTAATTCAGGTGGTAAGCTATCAATTACTTCATTTAAGGAAATTGTAGCAATCTATCAGTTTGATATGGAGCTAAAAGGCCTATTTTATCCTATTGTAATGCTAGTTGAAACAGCATTAAAAAATAGAACGATTGATTCATTAGTTGCAGAATCTAGTAGTGGGATAGAAGATGTATTAGATAATCAATTAGCTTGCTACATAGATTATTCTGGTGACACTGAGAAATATGCTAAGAAATTCCTACAGTATAATGAAACAAAGCAAAATATACTGGATACAATTGAATATTACTCAGACAAAAATGAAGTAATAAAACATTATTTAGATAGTGACTATCAAATTCCTCTTTGGGCGTATTTTGAAGTTATTACTTTAGGACAATTTAGTAGATTTTTAGGATGTTTAGTCAAATCAAGTCGTGAAAAATTGAATCAAGATTTTACGATTATCCCTAAAAGGTCGAATTCACTTGAGTTAGTTGTTAATTCTCTGATTGAATTAAGGAATGCTACTATGCACAATAGTGCCATTTTTGATGCCAATTTCTCAAGTGGTGTATCTAGAGCACTAAAAAGACAGATAAAACAAGATTTAGTGTTATCAACATTCACTTGTGTATTTATTGAGGATTATTTTATTTTACTTATTTGGATTTTGAACCTTCTAAAATTTGATTCAGGGATTCTTATTGAATACATCAATCAATTTAATGAGATTGTTGAAAGATTCGATAAATCCCTAGATAATCGTGATATTTTCTTTAAAATTATCAGTACAAATAGAAAAACGTCGATTCAACAATTAAGTAAATTTATTGACAAAAAATGAATTTAGTGGTAGTATGATATTATCGAATTGGGGCGTGCTAGTCATGTCTGGGAGGGTCTGATGCGTCAGTCCTCCCATTTTTTATTTATAAGCAATTTTCAGAGGTTATCGGTAGTGCTACCGATAGCTTTTTTCTTTGTCCTTTTTTTGATGTGATACCAAAATCAAGCCGTCTTTTTTATGATGGGGAGAGAGTGACAGATTGTTACTACTTATCAAAAGAAAAGAAGGACTTTTTTATGACCAAACAATGTCATCATCACTTTTTAGTCAATCAGGAAAAGGCAGAAAAGCATGTCTTCCGTAAAAGTAAGAAGTATCGGACACTTTGTTCGGTAGCTCTTGGAACCATGGTGACAGCTGTTGTCGCTTGGGGTGGCCAAGTAGCACAAGCTGACGAAGTGGTAACACCTTCGCTAGATAAAACCGTTCAGTTAACGGAAAATCCTGCGACTAATTTACCCGAAGCTCAACCCACACCAGTTGCTGAACAGACCGCTAGTCTTGCCTCAACTGGTCAATCAGAAGGCGCTATCACAGTTACTGTTCCTCATGATGTTGTGACAAAGGCGGTCAATCAAGCTACTGCTGAAGGGGTTACGACCATTCAGGATAAGCCTATGGATTTGGGAAACACAACTTCTGCGAGTGAGACCAGTAAGCAATTGGATAAGGCAGAAGCAGACGCTGCGAAACAGGCTGAGGACATCACTCGGGTGACAAATACCTATAAAGCTGACAAAGCCGCTTATGAACAAGATAAAACTCGTGTCGAAAAAGGAAATGCTGCGTTGGTTGCTAGTCATAAAGAAGCTACTAAAGCAGGAAAGGCCTTGAATAGTTCAGTAGATACCACGGCTTCAGAAGTGAAGACTCAGGACAAGTCTGCGAACGTGACTATTACAACTCAAACCGTTCCGTCAGGAGAGGGATCAACTGTTTCAGGTTATCAGGACTACATATCTGCGGTAGCTGCTATTGATAAACAAAACAAGGCTAGTCTTGCGGACTATATCACGAAAAAACAAGCCGCAGATGCCATTACCGCAAAGAACCTAGCTGTTCAAAAGGAAAATGAAGCAGGTCTTGCGAATGCAAAGGCAGAGAATGAAGCGATTACTAAACGCAATCAAGCTGGACAAAAAGCGATTGATGATGAAAATAAAGCAGGTCAAGCTGCTGTGGATACCTACAATAATAACCAACAAAAATTGGTGACAGACCGTGAAGCTGAGATTGCTGCTATTATAAAACGCAATAAGGAGAAAGAAGAAGCTGCTAAGAAAGAAAATGAAGCCATTGATGCCTACAATGCCAAAGAAATGAACCGATACAAACGTGACTTAGCTGACATCTCAAAAGGAGAGGAAGGTTACATCTCACAAGCTCTTGCTCAGGCTCTCAACTTGAACAATGGGGAACCGCAAGCCCGCCATTCAGCTGACACGAGAAACCCTAATCGCATCATTGCTAAGGGTGACGCCATGCTTGGTGGGTATTCTAAAATCCTAGATTCTACTGGTTTCTTCGTCTATGATACCTTTAAAACTGGAGAAACCCTTTCATTCACTTATCAAAACCTTCAAAATGCGAGTTTTGATGGTAAAAAGATTACCAAAGTCGCTTATGACATCACAAACCTAGTGTCTCCAACTGGGACGGATTCTGTACAATTAGTTGTGCCTAATGACCCAACAGAAGGCTTTATTGCCTATCGTAATGATGGGACAGGGAATTGGCGAACCGATAAAATGGAGTTTCGTGTCAAAGCCAAGTATTTCTTAGAGGATGGCTCGCAAGTCAGCTTTACCAAGGAAAAACCAGGTGTCTTTACCCATTCCTCACTTAATCACAATGACATTGGCTTAGAGTATGTCAAAGACACATCAGGCAAGTTTGTACCTATCAATGGCTCAACCATTCAAGTGACAGATGAAGGCCTAGCACGTTCACTTTCTTCAAACCGTGCTAGTGATTTGAACCTCCCAGAAGAATGGGACACCTCTTTTAGCAAGTATGCTTACAAGGGAGCGATTGTCTCAACCGTCACATCAGGCAATACCTACACCGTGACTTTTGGACAAGGCGATATGCCCCAAAATGCAGGACTGACCTATTGGTTTGCCTTAAACACCTTACCTGTTGCACGAACCGTCAAACCTTATAGTCCGAAACCACATGTGACCCCAAAACTAGACCCAGTCCCAGAGCCGATTAAGGTTGTGCCGAAAACCTTTACGCCAAAGACTTTTACCCCAGAGCCACCTGTGAGCTTTAAGGAAAAACCATTAGAGAAAGTCACTCAGCCTAGCCTAACACTTACCAAGGTCACCTTGCCTAAAGACCCTACGCCAGAACCGTTACCAAAAGCACCACAAGTGCCAACGGTTCATTATCACGACTATCGTCTGACAACGACCCCTGAAATCATGAAAAAAGTGGTCAATACCGACCAAGACAATCTTCATGACAAAACTATCGCCAAGTATTCGACAGTTATTTATCCTTTAATAGTTGACGTTTTTTCTTCAAATCGTGCCAAAGCAACTACCCTTACGTTTGAAGATTACCTTCCAGCAGGCTATGCCTTTGATAAAGAAAAAACACAAGCAGAAAATGAGAATTATACGCTTACCTTTGATGAAGCTAAGAACTTTGTGACCCTGACTGCCAAAGAAGCCTTGCTTCAAGAGGTCAATCAAGATCTCACTAAGTCTTATCAACTGGTAGCTCCTAAACTTTATGGCAGCCTTCAAAATGATGGGGCTACCTATTCCAATAGTTATAAGCTCCTCATCAATAAGGGAACGTCAAATGCCTATACAGTGACCTCTAACGTGGTGACCGTTCGTACACCTGGTGATGGGAAAATCACTAGCCGTATTACTCCTCAAAAACGCAATGAGAATGAAGACGGTGTGGTCATTAACGATACGGTGGTGGCTTTAGGAACGACTAACCATTACCGTTTGACCTGGGATTTAGATCAATATAAAGGTGATACCTCTTCTAAAGAAACGATTGCTCGTGGTTTCTTCTTTGTGGATGATTACCCAGAAGAAGTCTTGGATTTGGTGGATAAAGGAACAAGTATCACCACTCTTGATGGTAAAGCCGTATCAGGGATCACTGTTAAGGCCTATGCGTCGCTGTCAGAAGCTCCTAAAGACCTTCAAGATAAACTCGCTCATGCCAAGATTTCTCCTAAAGGAGCTTTCCAAATCTTCCAACCTAACGACAATCAGGCTTTCTATGACCAGTACGTTAAAACAGGAACCTCTTTGAACTTTCTCACCAAAATGACAGTCAAAGACAGCCTTTATGGTCAAACTAAGACTTATCGAAACAAAGCCTACCAAGTTGATTTTGGGAATGGCTATAAAACAAATGAGGTGACCAATACCCTTGTCAGCCCCACACCTAAGAAACAAAACCTTAATAAGGATAAAGTGGACATCAATGGAAAACCGATGGTAGTGGGTTCACAAAACTACTATACCTTGTCATGGGATTTAGACCAATACCGTGGCATTAAAGCTGATAAAGCTCAAATCGCAAAAGGCTTCTACTTTGTGGATGACTATCCTGAAGAAGCTGTGCTACCAGATGACACAGCTATTCAACTAACGACATCTAACGGCAAGGCTGTCATAGGTGTTACGGTAAAAAACTACACAAGTTTATCAGAAGCCCCTAAACCCCTACAAGCAGCCTTTGAGAAACGCAAGATTGCGCCTAAAGGAGCTTTCCAAGTCTTTGTGGCAGAAGATCCACAAGCCTTTTATGATTCTTATGTGACCAAAGGCCAAAACATTACCATCGTTACACCGATGACAGTTCGTGAGGAGATGCTTAATTCAGGGAAGTCTTATGATAACGTGGCTTACCAAGTAGACTTTGGGCAAGCCTATGAAACCAATACGGTGACCAATCACGTGCCAAAGGTAAATCCTCATAAGACCAATACCAATAAAGAGGGAGTGTCTATTGATGGCAAAACCGTTCTTCCTAATACCGTAAATTACTATAAGATTGTTCTGGATTATAGTCAGTACAAGGACTTGGTAGTGACGGAGGATACCCTTGCCAAAGGTTTTTACATGGTAGATGACTATCCTGAAGAGGCACTTAGCCTAAATGCAGATGGTGTTCAAGTGATGGATAAGGCAGGAACTCTTGTCAAAGGGATTTCGGTGAAAGCCTATGCCTCATTGTCAGAAGCGCCTAAAGTGGTTCAAGATGCTATGGCCAAACGTCAGTTCATACCAAAAGGAGCCATTCAAGTTCTAAGCGTTGATGATCCACAAGCCTTTTACGAAACCTATGTTAAAACTGGTCAAACCTTAGTGGTGACCCTTCCAATGACGATTAAGAATGAGCTGACAAAGACTGGTGGGAAGTATGAAAACACCGCTTATCAGATTGACTTTGGTTTGGCTTATGTGACAGAAACAGTGGTCAATAATGTGCCAAAACTAGACCCACAAAAAGATGTGGTGATTGATTTGTCACAAAAGGAGAACAGTCTTGATGGAAAAGAAGTTGCCTTGAATCAGGTCTTTAACTACCGCTTGGTGGGAGCACTTATTCCTGGTAATCGTGCGACACCACTCATCGAATACCGCTTTGACGATGATTACGATGAAAGCCATGACGACTATAATGGTGTTTACAAGGCTTATACTGTGGTAGATGTCACTCTAAAAGATGGGACGGTTTTACCAAAAGGGACAGAAGTGACTAAGTACACGCTACAACATGTCGACACGTCAAAAGGAACGGTTACCATCAGTTTTGACAAGGAATTCCTAGAAAAACTAGCAGAAGAATCCGAGTTTCAGGCAGATGTTTACTTGCAGATGAAACGAATCGCTTCAGGTGAAGTAGAAAATACGGTACTACATACCGTCAATGGCTACACCATCAGTTCAAACACGGTTAAAACAACTACTCCTGAACCAGAGCCACCAACTCCAAATCAACCAACACCACCCCAACCACCTATTCCAACACAAGAACCACCAGTTCCAGCAAGTGTCTTACCAAATACAGGAGAGAGTCAATCTCTTTTGGCGCTTGTCGGTGGAGGCCTTCTTTTAGGCTTAGCTTACGGCCTTGCTAAACGCAAAATGGAGGACAACTAGATGGAACCAAAAAGCATATATACGAGAGACTCAGACCAGGATGGTTTAACGGATGCTCAAGAGTTAGCACTAGGGATTAACCCTTTTAGTAGCGATAGTGATAGCGATGGACTAACAGACCTTGAAGAAGTCCAACGAGGCTTGGAACCATGTCAACATCAACGGAAGGAAAGCAGTTATGACTTGGACCTATGAGACCATCTCAAACCTACTGTCTGAGATGTCACGAGAAAACTATGAAGACATGGTCAAAGCCTTTCTATCCATGGAATTAAGTATTAAAAATAAGTCACTCCTTGATACGCTCTATCAAGACTTTATGGCCATTGATGACTTGTCTTTAGTCAGTGATGACTTACGCCTAAGAGCAGATGGTTATCAGGAACAGCTTCAAGAAGAACTGACAGACTTGTTAGATAAACTCTACCGAACAGGGGAGGGAACTAGTTTCATTATGGAAGTGATAGCGTCCAACAACATTTTGGACACCCTTACTCAATATGAGGTGTTGGATGAGGACGACTATTCGTCTCTCACCTTAGAAACCATGCAAGACATTATTCAAAAGGATCTGTCTTTAACGAGTCAAGATTATTTTGGAGATGTGACCTACCTTGCCTTGCAGAAAGATTTGTTAGACCAGAAAAGCCATTTCTTACACCAGTATGTGACGACTTTAATGGATAAGTTGCCACAAGGAAAAGACCAAAGTACCTTGGTCCTAGACTAAAGCAGTGGGCTGAGAACTTTTCTCAGCCCTTTTTTGTTTGGAGGAAACAATGAATCAAGAATACTTATTACAGATGTTGCGAGCGACCATTCCTCGTGACAACAATCTATTAGAAACATTCTTACGCTATCAGTCGGAACACTTTGATGAACCATGGGATAATTTACTCCTTAACTTTATGACTCAAAAGGACAAGCGACAATCGCCTGTTCAGGTGGTAATTTTTGAAACTGAAGTTTCTGCTTTTGTACAAGCCAGTACCTCTGAGGAAATGAGTGATTTAATAACGTACACCCAGACCTTTGGACAAGCTGGTCTCAAAAAACTTACTCAATTAACGGATGAGGAAAAAGCCTTGGTGATTGAAGTCGCCCTCTTTAACCTAGCCACTCGCTTTCAGCTCTTAGACCAAGAAGGAGCCTATCAGTCCATTTCAGTAGCTTCTCTTTTGGATAAAGGCAATGCTGCTAACTTAGTCAATGTCTACCGAGTCGCCAATAATTTGTCTGACCGTATTAGCCGTGACATTGAACAATTTCTCCTCACCTATAACCCTGAAATAATAAGCACTCAGGACCATGTTGAGGAAAAAGAGGAGTCTATTGAAGAAATAGTCATTCCAGAACCTTATCAGGACATCGCCTTTCGTGAAGAAGAGGGTATCATCATTGCAAATCTTGAGGAAGAGTTATCACAACTAGATTTGCGGACAGGGCAAACCAAACATCTACCAGCCTATCAGAATTTGAACTTAGCTCAGAAGTTTGAGATACTGAATCATTTTGACCAAGTGCGAAATAGTCGTCCAAATCTGCCAAACCTGAGACGTGGGGAATTTGACCATGAAATGGAAATGACCCCAATCTATGAGAACGATGAACTATTAACCTATTTAGAATCAGATGGGACGGTCTATGACCTACAACGTCCCCTAACACCTCAAGAAGAAGTGTTCTTAACTGAAATGGGTCAAGCGATTTTAGCAGAAAATACTGAAAAATTGACCAGTTTAGGGATAGATTTTGCTCATTTTGAAGAACATCAACGTAGGGTGTTGATAGATGCAGCAGGGCGTTTCCATTTGAAGAATGCAGACCTCGCCTTATTGGGTGGCTATCCCAAAGCAACCGTCACTCAATTAGCCCTTGTGACAGAATTGCTTCAAATGGGACTACCGCATGATAAGGCAGAGTTTTTCTTGACCAGTCAACTAGACTTAGAAGAAGCAAGACCCATTGCCTACGCCTTCTTACATGAAGAACTCACTCTTGAAGAAGCTAGAACCTTTGAAAGGGACAAACAGTCCCAACCAGACGTATCCTTTAGAGACTGGAGAGAGCGGTTAACAAAAACAGAATCTGAAATCATCATGCCTCAAGAAACACCTCAAAATCCTATTGTAGAAGAAGTCCTTAAACGCTATCCAATTGACTCCATGGTGACTTACAAAGGACAGGACTTTAAGGTGATTGCCATAGAAGAGTCAGGTGTTAATAACCTGATTCGGATTGAACTACGAAATGATTTCACGAATCTGATTGAACAAAATCCAGTTCTTTTCCTACGGACATTAGAGGAGATCACTCAGGCTCTCCATCTTCCTTCTGTCGAAGAAAAAGAAGAAGTGGAACAACCTAGCCAAGAATTAGACCTCTTTTCCTTTATGGAAGATGATGAGAACCAAGAAGACGTTTTTCAAGAACCAGTCATAGAAAGGGAAGTGGAAAAATCTGAAACTCTTGAAGAAGAGATTGATTCAGAGCTTTCTGAAGTCATTGAGATAACACCAACCACTGATTTTCACTTTCCAGAAGATCTGACAAACTTTTACCCTAAGACAATTAGAGATAAGGTTGAAACGAACGTGGCTGCCATTCGTTTGGTAAAAGCTCTTGAAGTTGAACAACGCAAAGCAACCCCAAGTGAACAAGAACTCCTTGCCAAATACGTGGGCTGGGGAGGACTAGCCAATGAGGTCTTTGATGAGTATAATCCTAAGTTTTCTAAGGAACGTGAGGAATTAAAGACGCTAGTCACAGATAAAGAATACTCAGACATGAAACAGTCCTCTTTAACTGCCTACTACACAGACCCACTCTTAATTCGTGAGATGTGGAATAAACTAGAGTGTGATGGCTTTACAGGTGGAAGAGTGCTAGACCCTTCTATGGGGACTGGGAATTTTTTTGCGGCAATGCCCGAACACTTGAGAAAAAATAGTGAGTTGTATGGTGTTGAATTAGACACGATTACAGGAGCTATTGCCAAACACCTTCATCCGAATAGCCACATTGAGGTGAGAGGCTTTGAAGCAGTCAATTTTAATGAGAATAGTTTTGACTTGGTTCTTTCAAATGTACCCTTTGCCAATATCCGTATTGCGGATAATCGCTATGATAAACCCTATATGATTCATGATTACTTTGTCAAAAAATCATTAGATTTGGTGCATGATGGTGGGCAAGTCGCTATAATTTCCTCCACAGGAACCATGGACAAACGGACAGAAAACATTCTCCAAGATATTCGTGAAACAACTGATTTTCTTGGTGGCGTCCGTTTACCAGATACTGCCTTTAAGGCTATTGCAGGAACGAGTGTCACAACGGATATGTTGTTCTTCCAGAAACATATGGACAAGGGCTATCAAGCAAATGACATTGCTTTTTCAGGTGCCATTCGTTATGACAAGGATGACCGTATTTGGCTCAATCCTTACTTTGATGGGGAGTATAATCCTCAGGTTCTTGGAAGCTATGAGGTTAGAAACTTTAACGGCGGGACACTTTCTGTGAAAGGCAATTCTGATAGCTTAATAGGAGATGTTCAAACTGCTCTTGAACAGGTTAAACCTTCTAGGAAAGTTGACCTTTCTGATATCTTCATCAATCCAGATGTACTGGCAAGACAAAACATTGATACCTCGATTCCGTCTGATATCAGAGAAACCTTAGACCGTTATAGCTTTGGTTATAAGGATTCGACGATTTACTACCGAGATAGTAAGGGAATCCGTGTTGGGACTAAGACAGAGGAGATCAGCTATTATGTGGATGAAGAGGGGAACTTTCAGGCTTGGGATACCAAGCATTCGCAAAAGCAGATTGACCGCTTTAATGACCTCAAAGTCACAGATAGCACCGCTCTTGATGTTTATGTGACTGAGGAAGCCACCAAACGTGGGCAGTTTAAGGGCTATTTCAAAAAGACGGTTTTCTATGAAGCTCCCTTATCTGAGAAAGAAGTGGCACGGATTAAAGGCATGGTCGATATTCGTAATGCTTACCAAGATGTTATTGCCATTCAGCGCTACTATGATTACGACAGAGAAGACTTTAATCACTTGCTAGGAAAACTCAACCGAACCTATGATAGCTTTGTCAAACGCTTTGGATATGTGAATAGTGCTGTGAACCGTAACCTCTTTGATAGTGATGATAAGTATTCACTGCTTGCAAGTTTAGAGGATGAAAGTCTTGACCCAGCTGGTAAAACAGTTATCTATACTAAGTCCCTTGCCTTTGAAAAAGCCCTAGTTCGTCCTGAAAAGGAAGTGACGGCAGTAGCATCTGCTCTTGATGCACTCAATTCTAGTCTTGCGGATGGGCGTGGAGTAGATTTAGATTACATGATGTCTATTTATCAGATAGACTCAAAAGCGACTTTGATTGAAGAATTAGGAGATACCATTATTCCAGACCCAGAACGCTATTTAAAAGATAGAGAAGTGGTTTATGTTTCTCGTCAGGATTTCTTATCAGGTGATGTAATCACCAAGTTAGAGGTTGTGGATTTGCTTATCAAAGAAAATAATTCAGATTTTCCATGGCAGCACTATCAAAACTTCTTAGAAGACGTGAAGCCACCACGTGTCACCCTAGCTGATATTGATTATCGGATTGGCTCACGTTGGATTCCTCTAGCCGTTTATGGGAAATTTGCCCAAGAAACCTTTATGGGACAAACTTTTGACCTGACTGACCAAGAAGTATCAACTGTTCTTGAAGTCAGTCCAATTGATGGCACTCTTTCCTACCAATCCAAGTTTGCCTTCAGGTATTCTACCGCAACGGATAGAAGTCTAGGTGTGTCTGGTTCACGCTATGATAGTGGCCGAAAAATCTTTGAAAACCTGCTTAATTCCAATCAACCAACTATCACGAAACAAGTGGAAGATGGGGATAAGAAAAAGAATGTGACGGATGTCGATAAGACAACTGTTCTTCGTGCTAAGGAAACGCAACTTCAAGACCTCTTTCAAGATTTTGTGGCCAGTTACCCCGACGTGCAACAGATGATTGAAGAAACCTATAATAGCCTCTATAACCGTACGGTCTCAAAAGTCTATGATGGTGGTCATTTAACCATTGATGGCCTTGCTCAGAACATTTCCTTACGCCCTCACCAAAAGAACGCTATTCAACGGATTGTGGAAGAAAAACGAGCCCTACTTGCCCATGAAGTCGGTTCAGGTAAGACCTTAACCATGCTTGGGGCAGGCTTCAAGCTGAAAGAACTCGGTATGGTACATAAACCTTTATATGTGGTGCCGTCTAGTTTAACCGCTCAGTTTGGTCAAGAAATCATGAAGTTCTTCCCAACCAAGAAGGTTTACGTAACGACCAAGAAAGATTTTGCGAAAGCCAAACGCAAACAATTTGTGTCACGCATTATCACAGGGGACTACGATGCCATTGTCATTGGGGATTCCCAATTTGAAAAAATACCCATGAGTCAGGAAAAACAGGTCACCTATATCCAAGATAAGCTAGACCAATTGCGAGAAATCAAACAAGGCAGTGATAGTGATTATACGGTTAAAGAAGCAGAGCGTTCTATTAAGGGATTGGAGTATCAACTAGAAGAACTCCAAAAATTGGAACGTGATACCTTTATTGAATTTGAAAATCTAGGCATTGACTTTCTCTTTGTGGACGAGGCTCACCATTTTAAGAATATCAGACCCATTACAGGCCTTGGGAATGTGGCGGGAATTACCAACACAACTTCTAAAAAGAACGTGGATATGGAAATGAAGGTCAGACAGGTTCAAGGAGAACATGATTATCGTAACGTGGTTTTTGCGACAGGAACTCCTGTTTCAAACTCTATTAGCGAACTCTATACCATGATGAGCTATATTCAACCAGATGTCTTAGAACGGTATCAAGTCTCAAACTTTGACTCGTGGGTGGGAGCTTTTGGGAATATTGAGAATTCTATGGAACTTGCCCCTACAGGGGATAAATACCAACCCAAGAAACGCTTTAAGAAGTTTGTGAACCTTCCTGAACTCATGCGGATTTATAAGGAAACAACAGATATTCAAACGTCAGATATGTTGGATTTACCTATACCTGAATCCAAAGTCATTGCGGTGGAGAGCGAACTCACTAAAGCTCAGAAATACTACCTTGAAGAGTTGGTTGACCGTTCAGACGCCATCAAGTCAGGCAACGTTGACCCTAGTGAGGATAACATGTTAAAGATTACTGGGGAAGCTAGAAAATTAGCCATTGATATGCGTCTCATTGACCCAGCCTATACCTTATCTGACAATCAGAAGATTATGCAAGTGGTGGATAACGTGGAACGGATTTACCGTGAGGGTAATGGAGATAAGGCTACACAGATGATTTTCTCAGATATTGGAACCCCTAAAAGTAAGGAAGAAGGGTTTGACGTTTACAATGAACTGAAGAACCTCTTAGTGGATAGAGGGATTCCCAAAGAAGAAATTGCCTTTGTCCATGACGCTAATACCGATGAGAAGAAAAACTCTCTGTCTCGTAAGGTCAATAGTGGAGAGGTGCGAATTCTCATGGCCTCTACGGAAAAAGGTGGAACAGGCTTAAACGTCCAATCACGTATGAAAGCTGTCCATCATTTGGACGTTCCCTGGAGACCAAGCGATATTGTCCAACGCAACGGTAGGTTGATTCGTCAGGGTAATATGAACCAAGAGGTAGATATTTACCATTACATTACCAAAGGGAGCTTCGACAACTACCTCTGGCAAACTCAGGAGAATAAGCTCAAATACATCACGCAAATCATGACCTCTAAAGACCCCGTACGGTCGGCAGAAGACATTGATGAACAGACCATGACTGCTTCAGACTTTAAGGCTTTGGCAACAGGTAATCCTTATCTCAAACTGAAAATGGAGCTAGAAAATGAGTTGACCGTTTTAGGCAATCAAAAGCGTGCCTTTCATCGCACCAAAGACGAGTATCGTCATACCATTGCTTACTGTGAACAGAACCTCCCTATCTTAGAGAAACGTCTCAGTCAGTATGACCGTGATATTGCTCAATCCTTGGCAACTAAATCCCTGGATTTTGTCATGGGATTTGACAATCAGACAATGAATAACCGTGCAGAAGCCGGAGACTATCTACGCAAACTCATTACCTATAACCGTTCTGAAACCAAAGAAGTCAGAACACTTGCGACCTTTAGAGGATTTGAGCTTAAAATGGCAACCAGAAGCCCTAGTGAGCCTTTGCCTGATATCGTGTCCTTAACCATTTCAGGCAGCAACCAGTATTCTGTCTCTTTAGACTTGAAATCAGATGTGGGAACCATCCAACGCATTACTAATGCCATTGACCATATCCTAGAGGATCAAGAAAAGACAGAAGAAATGGCCAATAACCTCAAAGATAAATTAACAGTTGCAAGGGTTGAAGTGGAAAAGGTCTTTCCTAAAGAAGAGGATTATCAGATGGTTAAAGCCAAATATGACATCCTTGTCCCATTGGTAGAACAAGAAGCAGAGGTTGAGGAAATAGATGTAGCACTAGCTAAGTTCAATGAAACGATCCAACCGCAACACGACCAACAACTTTCTCTTGATTTTTAAGAAAAAGGCTGACAAAAAATAGTGAACGCGGTAAAATGAAGTCAAGAAATCACCAAAGGAGAACAAACTCATGACCCAAACAGTAGAAGCGATGCGTTATCAACTAGAAGAATGGCTAGCACAAGGCTTTACAACACCTGAAGACCGAGCTAACTACCAAGCCTTAAAGGAACAATACGAAGATGAAACCCTTGATTACAGCTTTTCAAAGCGAGAAATCATTGGTCAATTAGACATTATCATTACCACTCGTGAGAATGATTTTCCAGATTTAGATGAGGTGACAAAAGAAGGCTATCTTGATCTGGTTGCTCAACTTGATAACCTAGACAAGGGACAGGCTGACTACTATCGCAAGCAATTAGTGTAGAAAGAGGTGTAAGACATGATAGAACAAATCATTCAAAGCCTTTTCATCATTGTAGCAATAGGACTGATTTTGATTGTTCTCTACCAGATTGCGAAGATGCTTGGAAGATTATTTATCATTGGATTAATCGGATTTTTAGCTTTCACAGAAGTCTATGGGATTTACCTCTTTTTTACAGAAAGAACCCTCTATGTGGAAGATTTAGCGGCCAATGGTATTTTGAGTTTTACCACCTTCTATATCATTTTTAATCTTTTACTTGTCCTTGGACTTGTGGCAAAGGTTATTAGAAATCGGTTGGCATAAAACATATTGAGTTAAGGAAAAACTTATAAAGCAGTAAAAGGCATACATTCAGTGTTTTGATAACACGTGAGTATATGCCTTTTTAGAGTACTCATTTTTCGAAAATTAGCACTGAAATTAATATTTTGATTTAACTACAATTTAGTTTTAGGTATGAATAGAAGCAATAGGGTTACAAGAAGTCAATATTTCCTTTTGTTTAGATTGTGATACATGAGTATAAATTTGAGTTATGGAGATAGAACTATGTCCAAGTATCTGCTGAATATATCGAATATCCACATCGTTATCTAACAGCATTGTTGCAAAACTATGCCTAAACATATGAGGAGTGATGGAATTAGCAAGATTCATTTGTTCTCGTACTGTTTTTAAGACGAGACGAACGCTTTGTTCTGTCAGAGGCTTTTGAGAGATTTTTCCTGGAAAAAGATATTTATCTGATTGCTTGCAATAGTTTGTTAGATATGTTTTTAGTAGTAAAACAGTTGTTTCATCGCCTAAAAAAATAATACGTTCTTTTTTCCCTTTTCCTAGAATGTGGAGTGTTTGATTTTGAAGATTGATGTTTTTTATTTGAATGTGACAAAGCTCGGAAATTCGAATGCCAGTGGAAAGCAACAAAGAAACTATTAAGAGATTCCTTTCAGCCTTTTGTCGTTGAAAATTAGTTTTAGAGGTGATGACTCTTTGCTTAAGATAGACATAAAGATTTTTTAAAATATTATGAGGAATTATTTTAGGTAGTGTTTTTTCTGTTCGATATTGAAAACGTAACTGATTAAATGGATTTTCAGTGATGAGATTCTGTGTCATTAGGTAGCTATAAAAGACTTTTAGACTTGCAATTTTTCGCCGTAAAGTATTGGTTTTAATAGTTGAATCTGTCAAATATTCAATATAATTTACAACACTATCATGGTCTGAATGGCAAAACTGCATAAGATCATTTTTGTAAGCACGAAGTGTATGCGAGCTTAAACGTTTATGAGTTTTGCAATAATCTAAGTATGTAGAAATAATAATGTAATCCATGAATGTCTCCTTTATCAATAATTACGCTATTATAAACTGATTTAGTCATTTTGTATAGTGATAATAAATTGTTATCGGTAGGAGAATGGTATGAAGCAACTGTTACAATCTTATTTGAATAATTTTGATAAAGTGTGCTCCAAAAGCAATTTATTTTTAGTTGCTAATCTACAAAAACAAACTAAAAGGATGTCTTATTATACAATTGAGCATGCTTCTGATAGTGAGTTTTTTTCGTTGTCTGAATTTGAAGAGATTACTTCAGCACTATTAAAAACGGGATTGTGCATGAATATTTTTTATACTGAAATAGACTTCATAGAATATATTTTAAAACACTATCCTCAATTATCAAAGGAGGATTTATTAGTCTATAATTTAGCTAGAGATGGCAGGAAAGAAGGAAAAAAATCTTTAATTCCGTCATTTTGTGATTATTTCGATCTTGATTATACTGGTTCAAATGCTTTAACAGTATCTCTGTGTCGTAATAAATTTATTTGGGGTGCTGTTGCAAATGAGTTTAATATTGCAACACCTAAAATGGTTTGTATAGAAAATGGTAAGGTACTTGGAGAGGTGTTTGAATCCTCAAAATATATTCGCAAAGAGATTTCGGAATCAGCAAGTATCAACTTGTCGGAAGATTCCATTATAGATGATTTTGATTGGGAAAATGTTGGTACTCAAGATTTTCTTCTTCAAGAATTTATTGAAGGCATTGAGGTTGAAGTTCCATTTTTTAATATTAGAGGAGACTATATTATATTAGATCCAATTAAAATATCAACTCACTCTGAAATTTTGACAAGTGAATTGTCAGATAATAATGACTATATCTTTGAAAGTTTAGAAGATAGTTTTTTGTGTGAGAAATTAAAAGCAGCAACACAAAAACTCGCTCAATATTTAGGTATAACTACCTATGGGCGAGTTGACTTTAGGATAAAATCAGATAGAAGTTTTTTCGTTTTTGATGTTGCAACAATGCCTTACACTACGAAACATAGTTCATTTAATTATAACTTCGAACAATATGGACTTACACTGACTGATGTTCACAAACTAGTAATATTAAGTAGTTTATAATGCACTAGTATACTGTATATCAGTTAGCATAAGCCCCCTTCGAAAGTAAGCCCATTCTTTTGAAGAGAACTTGGATTGTGATAGAAATTCAGAAAATTCCTTTCCTGTCTTGATACTAGATTCCAAAATTTTTCCATATCGACGATGCTTTTCAAGAAGCATTTTTTTCTCTGATTCAAAGATTATTGGATAAAAATTCTGCAATTGCATATATTTATTTTTAGCAAGTTGTTGACTGTTTTCTAGCAATAATTTACAAAATTCAAACCACCCAAAAAAATAGCGGTAAAAGTCATCTATTGAAATATCATTGATGTCAGATAAATCATCAACTTCCATTAACTCTTCAAGTTTTATTTTATAGCATTTGTAGTTTTCTATTTTAGAAAAATATAAAGAGATTGAACATAGATTTGTATAGATTAAGTGCTTACTCACATCATTTAAATTATATTCAGCAAGAATATTTTCAAATTGAGATTTCCAGTAATCAAATTCTCCTTCTAATCCAGAAAGAAAGTCCAATAAAATAAAATTATTTTTAGATTTCCAATATATTGGGAGATCATATTTATCTGATAATGATTCTATTTCTTTTCTCACCTGATTTGCTTGCTCATAGTCGGAAGAAATAAGTAATAAGCCTAGAAGGCTACCAAGAGTATAATACTGTTCAATTGTATCGTCAATATCTCTAAAAAATTTTAATGCTATATTTGCATCATTGATTGATCTATCATTATCTTTATACAGAAAACTTTTCCTTAGATAGATATTCTTAAGATATTGTGCACTTTGCTTAATATCTTTTGTTGTATAAAATTTTTTGACAATATTTTCATTTAAAACTTGAAATTTATCAATTTCATTAAGTTTATCTATTAAATGAGGTAATAGCATGTAAATACATGAAAGATAGTGAATAGGCTCAACAATAACATCTTTGGCGCTTTCGACTAATATATTTTCGTAAAGTGTATCACAAAGTGAATGAAAAGAAAAATCTTGTGATGTATTTCCTTGAAAGTTAATATCATTCTTTAATAATATCGAAGATAATAACGAATTTTTGGGTAAAATTTTTTTATAAAGAGAGTTAGTGCCATCTGTATATTTATATTTGATACATTTAAAAAATATTGATTTAGTCTCTTCAGTGAGAAATTCAAGTTTATATAAACTCTTCTTTTCGCTTTCGAGTATCTCATTTTGATTCGATAAATGTTCATGCCAAAGCAAATATAGTGATAACAAATATTCTTGACTCTCTTTAAGTTTTGCCACAATTTCTATTTTTAATCTGTAATTAAAGGGTTCTTTCCCACATAAATACTGATAGTATCGCCTATAAATTTCTTTTTGTCCTTTTTCAACCGTTAAAAGAAGCTTATCTTTCATAATTAATATCAAACTATAAAAATTTGTTCTATTTTTTACAGGGATTAGGACTAGTAATTTTTTTAAGATATCAATAGCTTTTTCAATTTGAAATGTTTTTAAATTGAAATATTCTTCAGCATCATATGGGTTGAAATATTCAGGAAGGACAGATAGCTGATAAATGAAATCAATATCAATTTTATTCTCTCTAAAGTCCGTCTCAATCGTATTTAACAAATCATCTAATAACTTTTCAATCTTAGAATTATTATGTGATAGTGAAATAAAATTATAAATTTTTTCTAGATTTCCTTTGGTTAGAGGATACAGTGTATCTACTAAATCATCAGATATATTTAAAGTCTGTAAAATATTACCTAGAGTATTTTTTAAATCATTTAATTCAAAATGATGAATATCAAAGTTTTTTGAAAAGTTAATGTCGCTATTTTTTAAGTCCATGCCTCCCACTACAACAATAATTGATTTATTATATTTCTTTTCATAATAGGAGATATTATTAATAAGGCGTATAAAAAATAATTTTAGTTCATTCCCCAGCCACTCCCAATGTTGGATTAGAAATATTAATCTGTAGTTGTTATTGTTATTTAATATTTTCCTCTCTATCTCAATTGAATCATATTTTAATGATATACCAGCTGTTCCAAATCCTGGTATAGAGTTATTAATAGACATTGAAATAGGTTTGAAAAATTTTTCTGCAAAGGAAAGTTTATACTCGTCTGTAATGTCGTTATCTCCAAAATCACTATATAATTCTGTTCCATTTCCATTAATTCCTATTTTTGATAGCTCTTGAGAGATTTTATCAAATGCTAAAGATTTTGATAAAGAATCTTCAAAGGGGACGTAGAGAGAAAGTGACTTTTGATCTGTGTGAGCTTGAATAATTGAATTAGCAATCTCTGTTAAAAACTGATTCCATTGAGACATAATTAAAATTCCTACCGATAACAATTTATTATCACTAGTATACCACAAATTACTATTAAATATATTTTTCTTGTGATAACTTTTTCAAGTCCATCTTGTTATGATGGTGCTATCTTATGAAAAAAGGAGGTAGCGCTAGTGATGTTAAACAAAATGAAGGCTCGGTTGCTAATTGGCTTCGGTGGTCTAGCAGTCACCAGCTTTATGGTGATGATGGGTTACACCATTGGTTCTCAGTCTGTTACCAATCATACACAGAAACAAATTCAGACTGAGGCTCATAAACTGTTGACCAAAGAGAAAGAAAAGGAAAAAGGAAATGTCCTTTCTGATGAATTGGTCAAAGAATTTCTCACGCAATACTACACCAAGGAAAAGCTGGGCGAGAACAACAACCGTATTAAGCCCTATATGACAGATTCTGCTTATAAGGAAGAAGTTGCTCGTCAAGAAGAATCCATCAACCAAGTCTATAAGGATTATATGTTGGATTATCGCTTCGAATCTGCTCAAATCTATGTCAATACAGAAGACAATGAAGCCCTTGCAGAGGTTGCTTATCAAGTTGTTTATGTGTCAGATATCAGCGATAAGGCTCAGAAAAGTATACAGACAGAAACAAGAACTCTTAAACTCTCTTATGCCAAAATGTCAGATAAACTCCTTGTCAATCAGGTAACCATTTGGAATGGGAAACTAGAGGATTTAAAAGAAACTTCTGATGGAGTTAACTCAAGCATTCCAAAGATTCAAGGCACTACTACAAGTGAGACCAACTAGCAGGAGTTACTCTTCTGCTTTTTTTGATAGGGAGATGAGATGACAAGAATTGAAGCAGTGAAACACAAGGCGATTTTAGACGTGGCAGGAAGTCTAGGCTATTCTTTTAGAAGATTATCAGGACAAGTCTATGAACATCCAGAACACGATTCCTTTAAAATTTTTGCGGATACCAATACCTTTAAATGGTTTTCACGTGATATGCAAGGAGATGTGATTGATTTCGTTCAGTTAATGGCAGGGGTGTCTTTTAAAGAAGCCCTGTCTTACCTTGAAACTGGAGACTTTGAACAGGCTAAGATGGTCGAAGAGACCTATCAACCCTTTCGTTATTATCTAAGAGAAGAACCATTTGACCAAGCACGAACTTATTTGAAGCAGATCCGTGGTTTGAGTGATGAGACCATCAATGCTTTTGGCAGACAAGGGCTGTTAGCACAGGCTCATTATCAGACAAAGCCCTTTCAGGAATCTGTACTTGTCTTTAAGAGTTATAATCATCAGGGGCAGTTAGAAGGGGCAAGCCTGCAAGGGCTTGTCAAAAATAATGAGAGACATGATCGAGGATACCTCAAGAAAATCATGAAAGCTTCTCATGGTTATATAGGGATGAGCTTTGACATAGGAAAACCTAAACGCCTTATCTTTTGCGAATCGGTGGTTGATATGATGAGCTATTATCAACTTCATGAGAAGCAGTTATCAGATGTTCGTTTGGTTTCTATGGAAGGCTTAAAACTGTCTGTGATTGCTTATCAGAGCCTACGACTAGCCGCTGAGGAACAAGGTAAACTTGAGTTTTTAGATACTGTCAAACCAAGTCGATTAACGCATTACCTTCAGACCATTCAGGAGACGACTACTTTTTTTCAGACACACTCAGGTTTATTGACTTTGGCTGTTGATTATGACGAAGCAGGGCGTGATTTTTGTCAGAAGTTATCTGAGAAAGGACTTCCCATTGAAACAGACCTACCACCATTACAGGAACTGGAAACTAAAGCTGATTGGAACGATGTCGTGAAATTTCAGAGAGATCTTTCTCTAAAGGATGTGATCCAATCGGCTAAGTTACAGATTGTCAGAAGTAATCCTTCACCTAAGCGAAATATGGTTTTAGACTTGTGATAACAAAATCAAGTTTCTTATCATAAGCTAGAAAGGAATAAGGAGGACACCCTATGAGTGTGATTGAACGCTTAGCTGAAAGAGTAGCTAGGCAAGAGGACAAAGTTGCGAAGGAGACGGAAAAACTAGAGACCTATCGCAATCAATTACAAACAGCGATGTATCAAGCCTTTATCAAACGCCAACAAAATAGTCCCTGGACTTTTGATGAAGCATTGACGCAGGCCTTTGGCCAAGAAGAACAACCAACACTATCCGATAATAGAAACGAGGAATAACACATGACAAAAAATTGGACCTTTGACCAACCCCTAGATGATAAAATACCAACGTCTTCATCAGAAGAACGTGCGAAGATTGCGGCACTATTTCATCAGGAAAAACATCAAGAAATTGAAGATGTAGATTATGTAGCAGCCTTTGAGATGGAACAACAAAAGGCTAAAGATCAGTCTGTTTCACAACCAAAGCCACAGGAGAAAATAGAGCCAAGACAAGTTCCATCACCTACCATTACCAGCGACTACAAGCAACATTTAGCCAATGTCATGGCTCAAAATAATGAGGACATTCTTCAAGGTCAGAAGAAAATCGAAGAGTTGCACCAGTTGATTGATGATAAGAATAAGCACAATAAAAAACTACAAGCCATTTCAGAAGCTATTGATGACTTGTAAGTACGAGCAGCCCTTACAAGGGCTGCTTTTTAAAAGGAGAGAAGATGAGGTTATTCAAAAAGCAAAGACACAACCAAGATAGTTTTAAACGGCTCATTCATCGCTTATCAGGAATGTCTGAAGCTGACTTATATAAGGTCAACCAATTATTAGATGTTGTTTTTGATTCGACCAGTCAATCGACCAGTGACGTAAAAAAAGCTCCTCAAGATGTACAAAAGGAGCCGACCCTAGATGAGACCATTACTGAAGCTAAGAATAAGCTGAAGACTGAGCAACTTGAAAAACGGATAGAGCAGTTTAGGCAGGCGAAGAAACCTAAAAATGAGTAAAAAAATTAGGCGTTAATGTTGGCCTAATCTTTTTGTCTAATACTTGTTGTTCGCTGATAAACATACTTTCTTGTCAATTTACTATCATTTAGATTTTCTATGTCAAAGATAAAATAATGTTCACGATTGTCTTTGGCATTTTCTTTATTGAGTTTGAAATAGTTTTTAGCTGATTTCGCCATTGCCAACATAATATCATCTGTTAGAAAAGTCAGTGGAGTATCTAGTGCTGAGTAGCGATAGAAGTCACTTTCAAATTTTCGGTAATGTTCGCTGAAGTAGTCCATCTGTAATTCATTTTTATAAAAATCAAGCTGATTCATGGTAGACCTCCTCAACTAATGTGATAGTTATAATATCTTCTAAAGCGATAGTGATATGTCCGTCACTGGTTTTTAGAATGACCTCATCCGTTGATAGTGTCGGAACGGTTCCGATAATAGTTTGATAGTCATTTTTCTGTATTCTAGTCACCTGTATCGTTAATTGATTGGCGTAACTTTGACTGAGTAACAACAACTTTTGATTTAGCGATAGGTCAGAAAGATAGTTGATTTGCTTATCGTCATCTGATAAAGCAGAGGTGTGTTCAGATAAAAAGAACCCCATCCATTTTTGCATTTTAACATCTTGATAGTCTCTTGCGGATTGAAATGGTAAGTATGATCGGTCAATCATTGTAATCCCTCCAAGCCACCTACTGAGTGGCCTCCTATTAGTTTACTTCTTGCAATGTTCCTGGAACTGTCTAAAAGGGCAGTTCCTTTTTGAACCGCTAAAAAACCGAATTGGTCTCTAATATGATCAATAGTTCGCTGTAAGTTTTCTTCTTTCTCTGTTGCTTCGACATCATCAAATAAGGAGATTAAGGCATAGCTTTCATCAACAAACCCTGAGTAATTGACTGCAATCCCCCGAACAGCTCCTGAAGTGTACTTTTTACGAAAAAGCGTTAGCACGGTATCTGTAAGCAGACGTGTTTGGTTAGTAGGTTCTATCTTCATTTGAGTGTTGATTGGCTGTTTCATTTCCGTTTTAGAATAGGTCACAAAAACGGAAACAATAGTCGCTTTCCGATGTTCTCGTCTCATTCGGATAGCCACCTGTTCAGCCATTTCACTCAGGACAACCTCAATATCACGCTGCTTAACGTAGTCACGAGGTAGAACCTGAGAGTTTCCAAGTCCGTGTGATTTTGGTTTATAGGGTTGATGGACATTACTTTCATCAACTCCGTTAGCATGAAACCATAACTGAACCCCAACCTTTCCAAATTCTTTTTTCAATAAATCAGGGTTGCTATTGGCTAGTTCCTTGATAGAGGTAATTCCTAGTTTGTGAAGGCGTTTTTCTGTTCTAGAACCAATACCCCAAAAATCAGATAGTTTAGGGATTGACCAGACTTTTGTTTCCACATCTTCGTAGGACCAATTGGCACGCATGGTTGGTGTTCGTTTGGCTTCATTGTCTAGAGCGAGTTTGGCCAATAATGGGTTAGCATTACTCATACCGATGGTAGAATAGATACCCGTCTTTTTCCAAATGTCATGTTGTAACTTAGCAGAGACGACGTCTAATTTCGCTTTTCTATCCATCTGTTTATCACTCACAAAGTAATTGAGTGAGGAGGTTAAATCAATAAATCCTTCATCAATGGAGTAGGGGAGAATATCTTCAGGAGCAGCATAATCTTGGAAAATGTGCTGAATGTCAATATTCTTTTTGATATAGCGATCCATACGTGGTGGGACAATAAGCGTTCGCTTAGCCCAATGTTCAATATAAGAAACATAACGTGGGGATATGTCTAAGCCTTGACGCTTGACATTATAGTAGTCAAATTTTCTTGTAGTGATGTCAAAGGGTAAATCGTAGGCACGGCCGACATTATTTTTTCCAAAAACTTTTTTGAACATGGGAGAAGAGGCCAAAATCAATCCACCAGCGTTGTCAGCTCGGCTCATAACACAGAGAGAAGTATGTAAAGGGTTTAATCCTCTGTCTACACACTCTACAGAAGCATAAAAGGATTTCATGTCAATGAAAGCTATATCTGAATGCGGCTCTTTTGTGTAATCAATATAGCCCATGTCTTTAGTTCCTTTTTAGATTTTCTAACTGTTCTATCAGTTCTTGAATATGATCGGTAATATCATATTCTTTGAGATAAGGCGTAAAATAAATACGATTGTTTTTAAGATAAATCATTTCTTTAGCAGTTACTGACATGTTTACGCTCCTATAACAGGCATAAAGTGACTCACGACAAGTCCTACAATTCGAGGATTATCTTCATAAGGAATCCATTTATCAGGGTAGCTATCGTTGAGTGATACCATTCTATAACCATTTTCTTCTCGATAGAGTTTTTTGATATAGACGGAGTCATTCCAGGATAGGGCGTAGACGGCACCATCATAATCAAAACCGCTAGCACGGATTAGAGCTACTTCACCATCAAGATAGATAGGTTCCATGGAATCTCCTGTAATCCAAGCAGCAATATCATAACCATATTGTTCTTCTTCGGCATAGACGGTTTCTGTTCCATATTCATCAAATAGTGATTCCCCAAGACCAGCAGAAAGAGAAACATCAGATAACACTTCCACCGCAAATAGTGGCACAATCTTATCAATTGATTGTTGTGTTTGAAGCAATCCTTCGGCATACTCATCCACCTTATCTTGATTTTCCGAGGAGAGTTGGAGGTAGGTGTTCACAATCTTGTATTCTGATTCAAAATAGGTTGTTGGAACATCAAGTATTCTTGCAAGAGTAGCAAGATTCTTTTGATTAGGAACGGATTTACCAGCCTCCCATTTATTATATGAAGCTCTATTGATTTTTAACAGATTAGCTAGCTCAGATTGAGAATATTGCTTTTCCATTCTACATTCTTTAAGACGGTTACCAGAAAACATAAATCAAAACTCCTGTTGCTTTATTATGCAACAATTATATCAAAAATTTTTTAAGATGCAAGTAGTAGAGTTTTTTAACACCCAATTTGTAAAATTATGCTAGACAGAAAAAGCCATCCATGTTAGGCTCAGATAAACACCACATTTGTCTGAAAGGAACTAACATAAATGACCTATATTCATCTTACCACAAACGAGCTTGTAATGATAGAGGCTTACTATCAAGAAAACATAAAAGTTTCAGATATTGTGACTTCACTTGGCAGATCAAAACAGACAATCTACAATGTCATCAACTATCTGAAAGAGGGGCACTCTGCTTATGATTACTATAACCGATATAAAATCAATAAGAAACGCTGTGGCAGGAATAAAACCAGTCTTACGCAATCAGAAAAAGATTTTATCCAAACTCAGTTAGAAAAAAATTGGAGCCTTGATGTCATTAAAGGAACTTATCCAGATAGGGTTTCTTGTTCTATGAGAACTCTCTATCGACTAGCAGACCGTGGTATTCTAAAGAAAGAGGATCTCCCTTGGAAAGGCAAAAGAAAACCAAATGGTCATAGCGAAAAACGAGGAAAACAAGCGTTGCGCAGAGATTTACGTGAGAGAGCAGACAGTTATCCTAATTTTAAGACGGAATTCGGTCATCTAGAAGGGGATACAATTGTGGGAGAAAAACACAAAAGTGCAGTCATTACCTTAGTAGAACGCCTCTCAAAAGCCATCATCACACTGAAAACCAATGGACGCAAAGCAAGTGATATTGAGGCCTCCATCAATCAATGGTTGTCTCAAGGTCAGCGGCAGCTCTTTAAGTCAATAACTTTTGATTGTGGGAAAGAATTTTCTAACTGGAAGTCTATTTCGAATGCGCATGACATTGATATTTTCTTTGCGGATCCAGGCTGTCCTGGTCAAAGAGGTCTCAATGAGCATTCTAATGGCTTATTAAGACGAAATAAATTACCGAAACAAATGGATTTTACTACTATTTCTCAAAATTATTTATCAGTTATAGCTGATAAAAGTAATAGAATTCCTAGGAAATCATTGAATTATCAATCACCCTACCAAGTTTTTCTGAGTTACTTGAAAAGTTTAGCTTAATTTGACAATTTAGGACACTAAATATTTAGCAAATATTTAGTAGTACTATTTTATTTGAAACAACAAAAACAGAGATACACTTCCTCTGTTTTTAGGATATATTCTATTGTAATCAAAGATTTAAGAGATTGTATATAGGATATTCAATAAAACGTTCCCTTTGCTCATCGGAAAATTCATTTTCGAATGAGTAGATTGCTTGATCTTTGTAGCCTAAAATACAATTTGTAGCAAATCTAATTTCTACTGAGTTGTGATTTATTAAAGAATGGAGATAGGAACTGTCTTTTTGTGTTAAATTATTTAAACGCTTTTTAATTTGTAGTAGATTTAGGACGCTATTTTCAGATTTATCCATATCTACAAGCTTTTGAGCAAATTCTAAACAGGACTGCAAGGTATTTTGGTCGTGTTTAGAATCAGCGTAGTTTATTAGTTTTAATAGACCAAGATCCATATTTTCAATTTTACTTTCACTTGACAAGTATGATGAAAGATAATCAGAGACGTTAAAATTATCAATAAGTAGTAACTGCTCTAATTCAACAGTTTCATATTTTGAAAATAACTGCTTATTTTCGTTGATTAGTACCATATCGTAATCACTAAAGTTAGATAGTCTATAGCTTTTAGTTCCTTCGTTTTCTGGAATTAAAAATAGTAATACATGTACATTAGCAAATTGAATGACTTGAGTAGGATTATAGTCTACACGATCTAGAGTTACCACTTGTTCATTTACGATACCATCATACAATAATTCAATTGTTCTAGCATCTTTTTGTGACCAACCTGTGCTGTCAAGGTCAGTAGAAATTTTAAGTTTATCTACTAATTCTTTTAAACGTATGTTCGCATTAAAAGCTTTTTTCAGAAAATTTAAATCAATTTTAGCTATATTTTCATCACTAAACTCTAGTCTTTTTCTGTTTAAAATAATTCCTTTATTTTTTTGAAGCTCTATAATAAACTCTAATCCATCTAGTCTTTTTGAGAGAATATTTGAAAGTGAGTAATTAAGAGTTAGTGTTACTAAATCAGTTTTTTTTTGTATTTTTATCGAACAGCCATTATGAAAATCTATAGTGAAGTCATTCTTGGTTTCATAAGCAAAAGTTGTCTTATATACACGCTCTTTTCCCTGAATTTGAACTAACATTTCTTTTTCTTCAAATATTTTTAAATTAGCAATATCGTCTATTAGAGGTTCAGGTATCATAGCTTCTTTAGGTTTGTAATAAAGATCTAACTCACCAGATATTGCATAATCAAGAATGTCTAGATAATCCTTGCCAATAAATTTAAACTCTAAGTCTCCGTCAAATGATTCCAAATTTTCAAAGAGAGATTCTTGGCTTCTCCAATCAATATGAGCAAATCCTTTCTGATATTTGCGTTTTTGAATAAAATTAAGAAATACAAAGTTTAAATCATCTTCATTGTTAGGGAGAGGTTTCATATGAATCGAAATATTCTTAATCTTTTTCTTTTTCTTGTCGCTGGCTAATAAAACTTTCTTAATGACCTTTGGGGTTAGTGAAGCATAAGTGACGGTAGGGATATCATCTTTTAAATACACTACAAAGTAGAGTACACCACCTTCTGTAAGATAATGCTCTAAATTGTTCCGTTTTATTGAGTATCCAACATTTTCTTCATAATATTCATCCTTACCTTTTACTTGAACTGGAATTCTCTCAACTAAATCAATATTTTGCTTTTTTATGTTTTTATAAAAATAGATATGACCGTCCCAGATGGGTTCTCTATCTCCTTCGGAAATTTCTCTGTTAATATGTTTAGATTTTTTTAATGCCAATTTCAAATAATCGACGGCATCTTCTTCAATTTGCTTAGATGATTTAACCATGAATAACCTCTTGAATAAGTAATTTTATACTAACATTATACCAATTTTTGTGATAAATTTTTCAAATCATCCTTGTTATCCTAATATCATTCCTAAGAAAATCAAGTCTTGATTTTTCACTGGGGGTTTGGGGGCGTAGCCACCAAGTTATCTTATCGTTAGCTGTCAAAACTGGAAGGTTTTGATCGGCTGGCGATATGATTTTTTGGGTATTGTGACCACAATGTCTGAGCTCGCAAAGACCGAACAAGAAGAGAGTGAGGTCTTTAGGAAGCGTACTGACAATGTGAGGCAGCCTGACACTGTCAGACAAGTATAATATTGAAAGGGTAGTAGGATGGGACAAGAAATTAAGTTGATTCGTAAGCAATTTAGAATCACGAGACAAGAAGAAAAACAGATAAAAGAAATGATGAGGGAACAAAAACTGGATAGTTTCTCAGAATTTCTTCGTCAAAATTTGTTGAAAAAGAATTATCAGGATAGAATTTTTGAAAGTTGGTTTTCCATTTGGAAGTCTCAAAAGTTTGAACAGATTAGTCGAGATGTATATGAAGTTTTGATTGTCGCAAGAGAAAATCACCAAGTGACTCAAGAGCACGTTTCAATCTTATTGACCTGCGTTCAAGAATTGATTGCGGAAGTCAATCAAGTACAGCCACTCAGTCGTGGGTTTCGTGAAAAATACATGAGATAGGAGGCTACTATGGTTTATCGTTATCGTACCAATCTCAAAAAAGTATTTTTAACAGATTCAGAGTTACATCAATTGAATGAACGAATTGCTAAGAGTCACTGTCAAAATTTCTCGGTCTATGCCAGAAAAGTTTTGCTTAATCCCAATATGTCTTTTGTCACAATTAACACTGAAACTTATGACCAGTTAGTTTTTGAATTGAGACGGATTGGAAATAACATCAATCAAATTGCGCGTGCGATCAATCAAAGCCATCTGATTTCCCAGGAACAGTTACAAGAATTAAGTAAAGGAGTTAGTGAATTAATTACTGGAGTAGAGAAAGAATTTCAAGTGGAATTGAAAAGATTGAAGGAGTTTCATGGTAGTCACTAAACATTTTGCGACGCACGGAAAAAAATATCGCAGGCGTTTGATTAAGTATATCCTCAATCCCGATAAAACGGACAATTTGAAATTGGTATCTGATTTTGGTATGAGTAATTACTTAGATTTTCCTAGCTATGAAGAAATGGTTGAGATGTACAATGTCAATTTCACCAACAATGATAAGCTGTACGAATCCAGAAATGACCGACAAGAAAAACATCAACAAAATATCCATGCCCATCACCTCATTCAATCATTTTCTCCTGAAGATAATCTGACACCTGAAGAAATTAACCGCATTGGTTACGAGACTATGATGGAACTAACAGGAGGCCATTTTCGTTTTATCGTGGCAACTCATACAGATAAAAATCATGTTCATAATCACATCCTAATCAACGCCATTGACCGTAATTCAGATAAAAAGTTGATATGGAATTATGCCTTGGAACGAAACCTTCGTATGATTTCAGACCGCATTTCTAAGATTGCTGGAGCAAAAATTATTAAAAAACGTTTCTCCTACCGTGACTATCAAAAATATAGGAAAATTAGTCATAAATTTGAATTGAAGCAACGTCTTTATTTTTTGATGCAGCAGTCAAAGTCCTTTGATGATTTTTTAGAAAAAGCAGAGCAATTACATGTTCATATTGATTTTAATCAGAAGCATAGTCGATTCATGATGACGGATCGGGCAATGACAAAACCAATTCGAGGACGTCAGCTCAGTAAAAGAGATTTATATGATGAAGATTTTTTTAGAACGCATTTTGCCAAGCAAGAGATTGAAAGTCGATTAGATTTTCTGTTGAACCGTGTCAATTCTTTAGAAGAGTTACTAACAAAATCGAAAGTGTTAAATCTAACCATTGACTTAAAACAAAAAAATGTGATTTTTACCATAGAGGATAATGGTGAAAAGATAAGTTTAGGTCATAAAAAAATTAGCGATAAGAAATTGTATGATGTTCAATTTTTTAATCGTTATTTTAAAGATAGAGAGGTTAGAGATATTCAAACATTAGAAAATCTTCAGGAAGATTATCAGACTTTTCGAGAGGAACAGGATAAGAAGAAAGTCTCCGAAGAAGAAATTGAGGAAGCCTTCAAAAAATATAAGGAAAAATGCGATGCTGTCCATGAGTTTGAAGTTGAACTTACGGATAATCAGATTGAGAAGTTGGTTGATGATGGTATCTATATCCGGGTTTCGTTTGGTATCAAACAAAGTGGACTCATCCTTATTCCCAACTATCAGTTGGATACCCTTGAAGAAGAAAATCAGAAAAAATATAAAGTTTATATTCGAGAAACGTCCTCCTACTTTGTCTATAATAAAGAAAATTCGGATAATAATTGTTTTGTTAAAGGGAGAACGTTAATCAGGCAATTGACTACCGATAGCCAAAAACTCCCATACAGACGACCAACTTTAAAAAGCCTTCAAGAGAAGATTTCTGAAATTAATCTCATGATTGAACTGTCTAACACAAACAAACACTACCAAGAAATTAAAGATGAGTTCGTATTAGAAATTGCAGAGCTTGATATGAAACTGGAAAAAACACAAGAAAAAATCGCCACCTTAAACAAGATGGCGGAAGTGCTTATAAATCTGAAGAGTAGTGATCATGAGACTAGAAAATTAGCTAAGTATGATTTTGCTCAAATGAACATGACGGAATCAATAACGTTAGATCGACTCAATACAGATATTTTAAAATTACAACAGGAACTTGGTAATGAAATTAACGAATATGAGGAGGTAGCTAGAAGACTGGAGTCGTTTGTCAAAATTATTAATACCAATAAACTTACAGGCCTAAAATTCCAAGATAATGTCTCACTAGAATAATATTACTTATGACGAATTCGTTAAAAGATAGAGAATGATTTCATTTATTTTTTGTTTACTAGTTTATTAAAATGGTCAGTATAGTGTAATTTTAACTTGTCTTCTCTTAAAATATCGAATACTTGTATGGCCTGTTTCATTTTTTCAATTCCACTACTTAATTGGCGTTTAAATTCATAGTAGCCAGTTGCATAGAGAAAAACTGTCTGTTCATAGAAGTTCAATTCATTATCTAATAATGTTTTTATCTCACTAATTAAATAGCAACAATTAGAAAATTTTTCCTCATCTATACTAAGAATTAAACAATTTATAGCAAGTTGAGCGACCATTCGTTTATTGGTTTTATTCAGAGAAGAGTAGAGATAATTCTTTAGCAGTTCCTTTGTCAATAAGAAGTAGGAATTGTAGTTAATTGTTCGTACACAGTTACCAAATAGAACGATCTCATAGTAACCCCATTTTTCGACTTTAAAAAGATAGTCTATTAATTGAAGTAATTCTTCATCTGATGGACTGATACTCGAATCCATTGTGTGTAGAATGGATTTTATCATAGTTTTCTCTAAAGGATCTAGAGTGTAATTTGTAGTGTCAGATAGTAGGCACGTTATATTATCGATACTTTGTGATGAGTATTGTTTACGAATATATTGAACTAGGTTAGCAAATGATCCAATCTTGGTGTAGTCTTCATCGTGTAAAATAAGAAACTCTTCTAGGGTAATGTGCAACTTGTCTAAAATATTGATAAGCCTAATACAAGATATTTCTGATTCTCCACGTTCGAATCGAGATATTTGAGATTTAGAAAGATGCTCGTCAGCAACGGAAGATAAACTGATCTGTTTTCCTTTACGAACTTTTCTGAGTGTGATGCCAAGTTTTGATTTCATAATTTTCCCATTTTCCCAACAAAAAAAGTAATTGATCTTTATTTATTGTACAATAAATAAAAACTGAAAGGAAGTCTAAATATGAATAAAATTCTAAAAAGTTCCCTAATTTTATTGTTGGTAATGGATATTATTGTTATTGTCAATTGGTAAAATGTTTAGGTGTACACCTAAGTCTTTAGATGATATCTAAAGACTTAATACTGGTTGGAGGATACCATGAAAGATAGTGTAGTTAATTATTGGTTAAATTATTTTCCAGAGTATAGTTTAGAAACGTTTGAAAAGGAATTAACAAAGCATTTAGGAGAGAATTATATCGAGAAACTTTTAAATTTATATAAAGATTACGAGTCTGTGGATGTAAACATTGTATTTAAGAACGTTAGTTTAAATTTAGAGGCTATTCCAAAACAATTTAAAGAAATAATTGAAGAAAAATATTTATTTTCTTCAATTATAATACCGTTTATTAGCAAATATTTTTCTGAGTTTTCTTATACCATTTACCGAAATAAGAGCATTGAGGATTCGGATGAATTTTTAACTTACTCTGTATTGGATGTTGCAGATAGAATCAACACTTTGCTTTATCGTTCAATTATTGGAGATATCTCTACTCTAAAAGCTAGAGGTGTTCTTCAGGGAAAAACTTCTGTCAACAGAATGGAGTATTACAAGAATAAATATATAAAAGAAGAGAAAAATTTGGTAGATTTCTATGCAAAATTTTCCGAGTTAACACGTTTAACTTCCTATGTAGTAAAAAACACTTTTGAATTTTATTTAGAAATTATTCAACATTTTCAAGAGCAATATGCGAAAATTATTGAACTATTTCAGTGTAAAACGAGTTCTAAAGTACTGATTTCTAAAATAGAATTGGGAAATGGTGATTCACATAGAAAAAATAAGAGTGTCAGTAAAATTATTTTATCAAGCGGATATACTATAATATATAAGCCTCGCTCGCTTAATATTGAAAAATCGTTTGAAAAAATGATGGAATTTTTACGAGATCAAAATGCGATTTTAGATTACAAACTACCTAATATTATTTCAACTGAAAAATACGGATTTTGTGAATATATAGATACAGAAGAATGCATGAATGATTTGGATGTAAAGGGTTTTTATCACAGAATAGGAGAATTGTTGGGAATACTTTATTCTTTGAATTCTGTAGATTTTCATTATGAAAACATTATTGCGAAAGGAGCTTATCCAATTCCAATTGATTTAGAAACACTAATCCATCCTCAGATAGTGGATAGAAATAATAATTTATCAGCATTCAATAAAGCTTCTAAAAAATTTGAAAGCTCAGTAATAACTACAGGGCTTTTACCCATTTTTTTAAAAGGAAATGAAGTTGGTGGTGTTAGTATGAATAGTGAGCAAATTTCAACCTTTAAAACTGACTATATCAAGGATACTAACAGCGATAATATTCATATTGAGAGAGAGTATTATGTCATTTCTCCTAAAAGCAACAATCCTATGATCAATGGTGAGATTGTAGATGCCAAAGACTATCTTTTTGAAATTATAAAAGGATTTCAAGGTATATATAAATGGATTATGAATAATAGGAAGATATATACTGAAAAAATATATGAGCTTTTTAGTAACACAGTTGGAAGATTTATACCAAGGGCGACTCTATACTATTCACAATTATTAAGGATATCACTAAGCCCAGAATTTACCCAAAAGCATTATGAGAGAAAGATGTTGCTTTTAAGATTATACATAGGAAGCGAAGATTCTGAGACAATGTTGATTGATTCAGAATTTAAAGATTTACTAGAATCAGATATTCCTTATTTTTCATTTATTATTGGTGATAATAAAATATTTGATTCTAAAGGGGTAGAAGTAAAAGGTGTAAATTTAACCAATTTTAAAGAAGATTTTAATAGTAAGATTTCTTCTTTTTGTGATGAAGATTTAAAAGAACAAATTGGATATATCAAGGATTCTTTCATAAGTAGAAAAAATCAATCAGACAGCAATGATATTAAATTTCAAACATATTATAATAAATTGAAACCAGAATTATGGTTGTCTACTGCTACTAAAATTGGAGATTTGCTTATTGATAATTCAATTGAAGGAGTTAATGAGTACGGTCGAAAAGATTTGGCTTGGATTAGTGTAACAATGCAGGGTTTCGAAGAGGATGTTTGGTTACCTTCTGTTTTAACAAATGATTTGTATAGTGGGAATGCAGGAATTTCGCTATTTTTAATCAATTTATGGAACATAACAGGTAAGAAAAGATTTTTAGAGTATGCCAAGAAATCTGTTGAAACCTCAAAGGTATTATTGGGAAATAAGTACATTCACTCCAATCATTTAGTAGGGGCTTTTACAGGTTTAGGAGGGATGATATATTCACTTGCTGAATTTGCTCATCTCACTGGGGATATAAAAAATAAAAGCTTTATCAAAAAAACTATATTAAGTATAGATGAACTAATTTTAAGGGATACCTCAAATGATTTAATTAGTGGGAATACAGGGCTATTGGCTGTAATTTTAAAACTTGTTAATTCAGATTCATATTACAACACACCTGATATTAAATGTGTTATTGCAAAAATAATTCAAAAATTATTACATGAATCAAAGTTTGTAGACGGACTAAGGTTTTGGGAATGTATGCCAAATAGAAATTATGTTGGTTTTTCTCACGGAAATGCAGGTATACATTCTTATTTATTTAAGGCAATGAAATATTTGGGAGATAGTCGTGCAGAAGAGATTTTGCAAGAATCATTGAGCTATGAAAAAAAATGCTTCTCTTCTCAAAAAAATGATTGGTATAGATCTAAAGATGAAAAACAAATATCTTATACTTGGTGTCATGGCTCACCTGGGATACTTTTAAGTAAATTATTGTTGCTTTCTTCAGGATATAATTTTGATAATTTAGATAATGACATTGGACTAAGTATTGAGAACACTAAAGCTTACGGATTTGGGAATAATCCTACATATTGTCACGGTGATTTAGGAAATTTAGAAATATTAAATTATGCTTCTAAACTACTTTATAAAGAGAATTTAAATAATTTATGTACAAGTATATATCAAGAGCTGTTTGATACTGTTTTGGTTAAAGAATGGAATAAAAAAAATTTAAAATCTTCGAATACATACGGTTTAATGGTTGGTTTATCGGGGTGGGGTTACTCCATGTTATCAAATTATACGGATCACTCTTTGAATAACTTTCTATGGTTAGATTGATACGTATCTCTTTTCAAAAGTATTATTCTGGGCTATATAAATTAAAATTAGTTAGGAGAGAATAGTTAGATGACACAAAAAGATTTTTCCAAAAAAATTAACAGTCAATTATTAGAAGAGATTAGTGATAACAGTGCAGTTGGAGCGGGAGGGGGATGGGGATGGGCTAGGCTTAGTCCTATCAGTAACGCTCTTGGAAATAAAGGTGCAGTTTGCACAGGTACAATTGAATGTCAAAATAATTGTAGATAATAATATTTAGAGGAGAAAAATCATGAATAATAAATTTACAGGAAAAATTAATGAATTAGAACTCGAACAATTAGTTGGAGATAATCAAGTTGTAGGTGGAATCAGCCCTACTATTATTCCCGCTACAATTTCTTTTGTGGGTGTTACAATTACCGTAACATTAAATGCTGGTGCATGTCCAACTTCCGGATGTACAAAGAGTTGCAATAAATAATTAAGTAACAACATTTTTCAACAATATAGCCCAGTATAATGCTTTTGAATAGGAGATAATTATGACAGTTGAAAGTTATTTAAATAAAATTGAAAAATCAATTACTTCAGGTACTATAGAGGAAAATTATGAAAGTACATTTTATACTTTTAATAATCAATTTTCAAAGTACTTTATTAACTCTTTATCGAAAGATATACGGTGCTATCTTTCAGAAGATTCTATAGAGATACTAGAAAAACAATTTTATTCTGAGATATATTATTTGACAATTCGTACTCTTATTGATGATTTTTACAATTGGCAAAGAGTTAATGAGAGTGTACCGAAAGAAGAAAGATATCAGAGATACTGTTTAACATTGGGGACGGTTCCTTTTTTTAAAAAAATTAAGAAAGCATACCCAGTCTTATTTATTAAAATTTTTCATTTGCATCAACACACGATTAATTTAATAGAAGAAGCAATGTTATCAATCATCAGAGATAAAGATGAAATTAAGGAACATATAGGATTCAATTTTGATGATGGAATCAAAGAAATTGTACTTTCTACTGGTGATAGACATAACGGAGGCAAGACTGCAGTTATATTTAAAAATAATAATGATGATAAAATTTTATATAAGCCTCATTCATTAAATAATGATGTATTTTTGGAGAATTTTTTTAGTTTAATTAATAGAAGTTTACCTTTAAAATTATACCATCCTAAATCAATTTCAAAAAAAAATTATGGATGGCAGGAATTTATAGAGTTTCAAGAATGTAATCTTGATAATGATTACGAAGATTACTTTTATAGATACGGTGAACTTCTTGCAATAGCTTATGCACTGCAAATGACGGACCTTCATAAAGAAAACATAATAATGAGTAAGAATTATCCGATTGTTATTGATTCTGAGACTTTATTTACAAATCCAGACTTAAGCTGTAACAGGAATTCAACTATTCAAAACCCTGAAACTGTACATGATTTATTTCAAAAGTTTATCAAAGATTCGGTTTTAGACACATTATTGTTACCAAATAATTTTCAAAGTACTTTATTTGATTTTGATTTAAGTCCGCTGACTTATTATCAACAATTATCTGAAAACATTACTAGGTTTATAATAGAAAATGATTTTTCATATAATATTCGTCTAAAAGAAGTACATGTAGTACTTCCGAGTAGTAATGTCAAAAAAGAAACTAATAAATTTTATGGTAAGATAATTGATGGATTCAAAGCATGTTATACTATACTTGAAAATAGTAAAAATTATTTTATTGAAGAAATAAAATCATTGTCAGAAAAATATCCTCTATATCTGAGACAGGTTCTAAGGCCAACAATGGTATATGTTAAGTTTTTAGAGGCTTCAACCCACCCAGATTACCTTACAGATATCAAAAATCAGAGAAAGCTATTTCAGAAACTTAATAGCTCGTCATTTAAATTAGACAGTACTTTAGGAAAGCAAGTAGAAATTGAAATTAAGAGTTTAATGAAAGGAGATGTACCGTATTTTTATACAAACTTTAATAGTTTGAGCATTTATTCTATGGAAAATGAAATTTGTAATTTTTATGCTACATCTATCCAAAGTAAACTACTTGAAAGATTTCAAAAACTTGGAAATAAGGATATGTTAAAGCAGTTGCATGTGATTTTTCTATCTTTATCGACAGTTAAAGATACGACCATCTCTGAAATAAATCAAAGCCCATTACACGATTTTATTATTCCTGTTAATGACGAAAATTCTTTAGTATTAAAGGTCGGTGACTATGTTAATCATCAAGTCGTTTGGAATAATAATAATGAGTTTTGCATACTTCCTTCTGTTAGTCTGATTGATGATAAGAAAGTTATTTTACCGGTATCTTATTGCCTGTATGATGGTGGCGGAGTAGTTTTACTATTATATTATCTATATTTAAAATTTAAAGAAGAAAAGTACAAGATAGTTGCGGATGGTTTACTAAAGGGGTTCGAGTCGATGATTGAAATTGAAACAATTCGAAACTTTTCTGCGTTTAACGGCATTGGATCAGTAATATATCTATATTATTGCCTTTTTATACTAACATCGGAACCAGACTATCATGAAAAATATAAGTTTTACTTAACAATGCTAGCAAAACAAGATATTCCGTCAGATCAACCAATTGATTTTTTAGGAATATCCAGTTTAATTATTTTATTGTGTAATATTTATAAGATAGAACATAGCTCAAAACTTTTTGCGCTATTAAAAAAGTGTATTAACTATTGTATTTCACAATTAGATAATATAACAGCAACAGGTTTAGCACATGGTTACTCTGGAGTAGCAATGTCATTATCATATTATTATGAAATCAATCCTTGTACAGATATATTAAAATGTATAGAGAAACTACTACATAAAGAAGATGAATGTTTCAATAGTATATTAAAAAATTGGAAAGATATAAGAAGAAATCATGATGATTCCTTTCCTAATTTTTGGTGTTACGGAGCTCCGGGCATTTTATTGGCTAGAAAAGAAATTTTCGACAAAACTAATATTGGGAATAATGATTTATCAATAATTGAAAATGTATTAACTAATTTAGAAAAAATAAGAGAATTGAATTTATGTCATGGTTCTGTAGGTACTATCAGTTGTCTTGATGCGATATTGAAAGATGAAGAAAACCTATTGATAAAAGAATCTATAAATTTGTATTTCGATAATGTCGTTTCTCAGGTTATCAAGCCAGAATTAAATATAGATTTGAATACTATGAATACATTTTCTTTTATGCTAGGAGTATCTGGAGTTGCTTATGAAATATGTCGAAAACAAGATGATAGATTATTGAATGTTTTATTATTAGAGTTAAAGAGGACATGATGACTAGAAAAGTACCTAATATTGAGCAAATGTCTCAAATAGAATGTGGATTATGTTGTTGCTTGTCCATACTACATTTCTATAAAAGCAAAGAGACATTACTAGATTTGAGACGTGATATAGAAAAAGGGAGAGACGGTTATAGTATAGCTGACTTAAAACAGTTATTGAATAAACGAAATTTTGATACTGGTTCATATCAAGTTAAAGATGTAAATAAAATTGGTGAACTTCCGTTACCATTAATAGCATTTTGGGATAATCAACATTATGTAGTTATTTACAAAATAAAAAAGAACAAGTTTTATATAATGGATCCTTCTAAAGGATATGTAAATTATGAGTTTAAGGAATTTTCAAGACATTTTAGTAATATAGTACTGCTATCATTTCCTAACGAAAATTATCGACCTTTGAAGTCACAGTTTCCTTCGCCATGGATAAGAGTATTCTCTAGTTTTTCGAAGGTAAAAGGTCGATTAATTTTGACGTTACTATTTTCTATAATAAGTTACCTAATAATACTTTGCGTACCAGTAATGACTTCAAAGTTTATTAATTCTGCATTAGGTAATGCATTTTCTTTTCAAACCTCGTTTTTTATATTATTTTCCCTACTTTGTTTGTACCTTATTTCTATCTTGGCTAGGAGTATGGGAATTCTATTTTCTAATATATTTTTTAGTAGAGATATTGAAAGTTTTACGTTTAAGCATTTGCTTAAACTACCGTATAGTTTTTTTGAACTTAGGGCAAAAGGAGATATTTTATACAGAATCTCTAGTCTTAGTGGTTTTAGGGAGCTATTTACTAACCAAGTTGTTGGGGGAATAGTAGATATTGGGACTATTCTAAGTGTTGTAATATATATGTTTTTTAGTTCAAAAACATTAACATTTATAGCTCTTATATTGAGTTTAATCAACTTTTTGTTTCTGTTTAGTACTAAAAAAATAATGTACGATACGGTTAATAGAGAATTACAAGAACAATCATTGATTTACTCAGTAGAAACAGAAGCATTAAATACTATTTCTTCAATAAAAATATCGGGATTAGAAGATGAAATATATGAAAATTGGTCTAAGCGTTTAAAAAACGTATTGACCAAGTATAAAGAACGAAGCATTGTGCATATTTTATACAATTCAGCTACAAATGTGTTTCAATTGTTCGCTCCTATAATTATATTGATTTTTGGACTTAATAATGTTTTAAATGGAAAAATTTTATTGGGTGAGGTCGTCGCATTTCAAACAATGGCATCAATTTTATTTAGTTCAGAAATCTCAATTTTTAATGCTTATACGCAGTATATTTTGGCAGCAGGATACTTAAATAGAGTGAATGATATCTGGCTTGAAAATGAAGAGAATGTTGAAAATGGTCTTAAAAAGCGTTCTTTAGAGGGGAGAATAGATATTGAGAATCTATCTTTCTCTTATTCCAAAGATTCAGCTCCTGTAATAGAAAATTTAAATTTGACTATTGAGCCAGGACAGAGAATTGCACTAGTCGGTCAATCGGGGTCAGGAAAAAGTACATTATCAAAAATATTATCAGGATTATATAAGATTGATACAGGAAAAGTTTTATTTGATGGTGTAAATATTAATCAAATAGATAAAAAAGTATTAAGTCAAAATTTAGGAGTGGTTCCACAGGATTCTTTTTTGTTGAACAGAAGTATTCTTGATAATATAACTTTAAAGCATGAAGTTACTTCACAAAAGATAGAGGAAGTTTGCAAAGCAGTTCAAATCTATGATGAAATCATGGCTATGCCGATGAAATTTAATACTATCATCTCAGAGATGGGGTCAAATATTTCAGGTGGTCAAAGACAACGGATAGCACTGGCACGTGCATTAATAAATAATCCTAGTATTGTAATTTTAGATGAAGCAACTAGTGCATTAGACACTATTAATGAGGAGAGAATAACAAAGTATATACAAAGTCAGGGCTGTACTCAAATAATTGTAGCCCATAGATTGTCAACAATTAAGGATGCGGATATTATTTTTGTAATGAAAGATGGTAAGATTGTTGAGTCAGGAAATCATAAGTACTTAATGGCTATTGGTGGAGAGTACTACAATTTATATACAAAAAGGAAATGAGGTGTAAAGAAAATGAAGAAAGAAAATGAAGATGTGATTTCAACAGCAGCCTCACTAGGGGTGATGATTGGAATAGTGTTTGCAATTTCTTTAGATTTTCCAGTTGAATATGGTATTTCTTTAGGCTTGTTGAATGGAATATTATTGGGTTCGCTGATTTTTTACAAAAAACGATAAGAATTAAGCATAATTTCTTGCTGTAAACTAAGGAGTAGAGATGGCTATAGTTGAAATTATTAATGTAACAAAAAGCTTTAAAGATACTGAAGTTATTCATAACACTTCATTTTATTTAAAGAAGGGAAAAGTATATGGTTTTGTCGGACCAAATGGAGCTGGAAAAACTACAATTATCAAAATGATTCTAGGGATTTTAAAACCAGATTCTGGGGAAATAACTATTTTTAATCAAACCGTAGAACAGAATTCTGAAAATATATTATCTAGGATAGGATTAGTTTTGGGACCTTCATTTTATGGTCATCTTGATGCTTATAAAAATTTGAAGTTAATAGCAAATATGAAGGGCCTTAATTTAGATATTGAAAAACTTAATGAATATCTATCAATGGTAGGATTAAAAGATGTTAAAAAGAAAAAAGTAAAAAATTTTTCAATGGGCATGAAACAACGACTAAGTATAGCTGCATCATTGTTAGGTAGTCCAGAAATATTAATTTGGGATGAACCAATCAATGGACTTGATCCACAGGGTGTAATTGAAATTAGAAGTTTAATTCGTTTTCTTCAGGAGAAAAAGGGTATTACATTTTTTATATCAAGTCATATTCTTAGTGAACTGGATAAAGTGATATCTGATGTTATAATTATAAATTATGGGAAAGTTGAATTTTTTGGTTCTTGCCAATACCTTTTACAAAAGTATAATTGTCAAAATCTGGAAGAAGCCTACTTAGCTTGTTTAGCTGGAGGTGGATATGATTAAAGTGGAATTTCTTAAGCAGAGAAAAAGCGTCTTGTGGTTTGTTCTTATTTTCCCAATACTTCTGAATGTTTTGTTATATATAGACTTAACTTTTAGGTATCAAGCCTATTTATTGGTGCATCAAAATGAACTTGCTTTATCTAATTGGCAGTTAATTTTTAAAGAGCAGACAATATTTTATTTTTCTGAACTATTTTATGTAGTTCTGTCTTTAATAATTTACGAAGTGTTTGCAGTAGAATTTAAAAATGATGCATGGCTAACCGTAATTTCATTGCCATTTAGAAACAAGTACACAATAAATTCTAAATTACTCATTACAGTGGCTTACACATTTGTTTTTTGGCTGTCTGATTATATTAGTTTATACGTTATTGGGAAGGCTATTGATAATAGTTTAGAGATTAGTTTGATTTTCTTTTTTAAAACATTTACCATTCAATTATTTTCCTCGTTAATGATAATATTATTATATTTTCTAACTTTATTACTTATAAGGAAAATTTCTTTAATAATACCAATTGGTATTACAATGCTAATTTTAACAATTAGCATATACTACAACAATTATAATTTTAAGATTTACTTACCATTTACTTATCTTTCTCATGCTTTTAGAGTGACTGAAAATCAATTTTATATGATTTTACTATCCAATATAATAATCATCGTGCTTTCTTGTATATTAATTCGTAAATTGAATAAAAGAAGTTTTGAGATGAAACTTTAATAGGTAATAAAAATGAAGTTACTTAAAAATGAATTGATTAAGAGTAAAATATTGTTATTTATTACTGTTGATATCTGTATTCAGATTCTAGTCATTCTAGCTATAAAAACATATATTTTGGATATTTCGGCACCATACTCAGGGCTTACTTATAATAAGTATTGGTATGTTTTACATACCACAATATATATGCTAATGATTTTTCCGATACAAATTTTATATCAAAATCTAAGAGAGGCATTGATTGAAGATAATAATAATGGTTGGAATATCATGGCGATTAATACTAATAACCTTGCGAAAATCATCTATATAAAAGTAACGATAAATATCGCTAGATGCTTTATTTGTTATTTTGTTTATACAATTTTTTGTTTAGTTCAATTAGGTAGTATGGGAACTAATATGTTATTAACCAATATAATATTTCCCAATATAATGTCATTTCTTTTATTTTTACCTATAGCTATTTTTATACAAATTTGTTGTATAAGATTTGATTCCATTTTAGCTAAGGTCTTACCTAATATTTTGCTGATACTTATTGTTTTAACCACGTTTCAGAGTGATTGGAATATACTTATACCTGTAACTTACTATTATACAGCAATTCAGTCAACTACAAGCTTAGGTATTAAATTATTAGTTTGTATCTGGATTATGGGATTTGAATTTTCCCTTCTTCCTAAACTAATCAAATTAAAAGGACAAAATCTAGTTTAAATGTTGCTCGAAAATTAAATAATTGAATACGATTAACAATGAAACAATACAACGTGAGTCATGATTTCAAGGTAATTGATTTTACGATTCTGGTTTCTTACGCTTAAGTAAGCAAGTTGTATTGTAAGCGTCCCATAACTAAGTATCTAGAAAAAATCCAGAATTGTTCCCTGTTATCTAGGGGGCGTTCTGGATTTTTTTAGCGACAATTTTTTGTATGGTTTGTGACCATGGTAAATAAGCTTCTAGCGTCTCTCTTTTTGCGAGACTCTCCTCATTAGGAATATGTTCTAGAAGATAGCTTATATTATTTTGGTATTCAAGTGATGTCGTTTAGTGGTCTGAAATAGGCTCATGAAGACAACTGTCGCCTTGGATCCCTCGTAACTTTGGGAGAATAGACAATTTTTACGTCCCATAACCAAAGACTTGATGGCTATCTCTGCTAAATTATTGAAAAGAACTAAGCAGCCATCTTTTAAAACTATATTGAAAGTTTCTTCATACTGGAGATGGTATGCAAAGGCTTTTCCGATTTTAGAACCAGACAAGATAACTTGCTGGCGATACCAATCAAAGAATTCCTTCATTAGAGGTTTCAGTTATTCTTGCTGTTTTTGAAGCTGCTCATCTGGTGTTAAGACTTCCCAAAGCTTCTCAATACGAAACATCGCATCACACTTAACCCCAGTGACGATGGATCAGCTTCCTTTGGAGTAGCTTCAAAAAACTTCTGGCTACTATGAGCCCAGCAACTGACCAATTTGACATTGGGTAATTGTCTATAGGCGCTCCATATATCATAATAGACAAATCTATTATAATCACCGAGGAATTCTTGGACAACAACACAGCTACGACGTTGATCGTGATAGTGCCAGTTTGACAAGTTTCTAGCCAGCTGTTTGTACGCTTTCTTCTGTTCTTTATCAAACATGACATACTTAATCAAATGGTTCACATTACTTTCATCCGAACGAAGAAGGTTCTCTTCACTTCCGTATCTTGCATCTGCAACAACAATCTTTAAGTCATGTGGGTAAGTTTCGAGTAATGGCAAAAGTGTGTTAGTATCCGCCTGATTTGGAAAAATATCATAATGAAGAACAAATTGGTTTTCTGTTGCGATTTAAAGATTATACCCAGGATTGCATTTGGTACAACATACCCCATGAGATCTCATAAACGATATCGTTAAAGATGTAGTAAGAACGAATCATAAGAAGTCAGCAGACAGCATAGTAGTGAAGAAATTTCTGTAGTCGAAGTGAGGCTAAGGATTGAAGAATTAAATGATAATCTACCTATAACATTCTATTCGCAATAATTCTTGTATGTAAAGATGCTTCTCACAGAATGTATGTTGAAATATGCTCTTCACAAATATTGGACGGCATAAGAGAAATGAAATCATGCATAGGTAGATGTGGAAATTCGAACTGTTCTAACGAAACTTTAGTTGAACTGTTGTATTCCGAACGGTACATAAGGTGGTGTTAGTGACCAAAAATAGTTTCTACTCGATTATTAAAAATAGTGTTTCTGTACTGTTAGTGTTATGGTAAATATGCCTATAGTCCCCCCTGTTTTACCAGAGTTTGTTCATTTGGGGAACGCGTGGTAAGGAGCGTAAAAGCCAGCAAATTAATAGAATTAAGCTTTAGATGATTCTTTTCAGTAAACCCTAATTGGTTTACTGAAAATCTCTGAGATCAATAGGGTGAATCAATATTTTCGACATGTTTAGCAAGACTATCGCAACCATGCAAAAAGCAACGGCAAATCCGTTGCTTTTTTGTAGCAAAGGGACTATTGTCCCAGACTCAGACTCATTAGTCAAGTAATCATAGCATTAACCTGTACGAAGTTCAGCGAACGTCTTTAGACGTCGCTGGAGGGAAACGGCTTATAGCCGATGTAAAAGCCACCCATTTTCACGGGTGGTTATGACTTCAGTTCTGTTAATTCTCTTTTTTGAATAGTTTTCTTTTTCCTTAATATTAGGCTTGAATAAATTGTGATAGGTAGTTTCTACAGGATGTGGATAGATATTTTAATATTTTGAATTTTTAAGTATCTGTATATTTGAATCTCCCGATTTCTTTCTTGTATTAATGTTTGACAAAGTAAATTTTATTATCTATAATATAGGGAAAAGAAAAGGCTTACAACATTTATTTCTTAGTTAAAATAATTGTTTTATAAATACATCATGAATATGATTGATTAAATCTAATGATGTTGTTTTTGGGACAATTATTATATCAACAAGACAATATAGAATCGGTCCAAGATATACAGGTGGCAGAAGAGTTGCTGGATGCCATCCCCTATTCTCCTGTTTTAGCGGATTTGGGCTACTTGGGTAAGGAACTGAAAAAACGATTGGAAGCCAAGGGAATAGACTTTTTGACGCCGATTCGTAAAAATATGAAAGGAGCAGCTGAGCACAACAATCCTGCTATCCTGGCAATCCGAAGGACCATCGAAACTCGGATCTCTGTCCTAAATGCATCGTTTAACATTGAACATCCGCTTGCTCGCTCTTTAGCAGGTTTGCAATTAGAGATCGAACGGGCTATTTTGGTCTATAATTTAGGATTTTTTATCAACTAGCAACACGGGTATTATATATATGATAGATTTTGATTTTAAAGGAGGATTTATGAATTTGAAAGGTATAATCTTCGATATGGATGGAGTTATAGTTGATACAGAGTACCAAGATTTTCTAATACAGAAAGATTTTATCAAACACCTTAATCCAAAATCTAGTTACGAAGATTCTGAGCTATTGGTATTAGTTGGTAAATCATATTTTAATCTTTATAGGCTTTTACAGCAATTTATTGAGAAACAATATGATATAAAAACTATAGAAAAAGAATATGCTTCTTTTAGTGATGAGAGATATGAAAAAATTGATTATTCTTTACTTTTTAGAAAAGAAATTCTAAAAATTATTGACTATGCATTGAAAAACGGAATCAAATTAGCTGTAGCATCATCATCAAAATATGAGCATATTAATGAAGTTTTAGAAAGGTGTGACATAAAAAAATATTTTGATGTCATCGTTAGCGGAGAGAATTTTGTAGAAAGTAAGCCAAATCAGTCTATCTATTTAACAACGCTACACAAGTTAGAATTGCAAGCAGAACAATGTATTGCAATTGAAGATTCATACTCTGGAATTGAATCTTCAACTAGCGCCGGAATTGCAACTATTGGTTATTATGATAGCCGATTACCATTTTTTAATGACAAAGCGCAATGGAAAGTTGAAAATATGAAAGAAGTTTTACAAATAATAGAATCACAGAGTCTTTGAGTTGAAAGGCGATGAGGTTCTTGAGGACGTTAGAAAGAAATAAACTTGTTTCATAACGAAAATTGAGGTAGAACTTATCAGGACTCTGCCTTTTTAGGCTCTTTTCTACCATTTGTCAAGTCTGTCAAGGCTTTAAGTAAAAAAATGAGATATGAAAAGGCAACACTTTTCTATACAAAATTTATAAAGTGTTTTTTTAAAGCGCTGATTCGCTTAGCGATTGGGGTTTGGTAGTTCAGACTGCTGTGAATGCGGTGATGATTCCACCAGTAAACGTAGTCCTTTGTTTTAAAGGTTAGTTCTTTCAGCGAATGGAAGTTTTCTTGGTTGACAAACTCGAGTTTGAAGGCACGGTAAGTACTTTCAGACACGGCGTTGTCATAGTCAAATTGTCGAGCCAATAAGTTTGGAATAGGTGCTTCATTTTTCCCTTTAGAATTTGATTTGAAGGTAGCCTTCTGGTAGACGGATACGAGATACAATCGCTTCATGATGCGACGAATCCGCCGACGAGATAAGATAATCCCTTCGTTTTCCAGACATTTCTTGAGTTTTCTAGCACCATGTCTAGACTTGCTCTCACGGAGAATGGTTTTAATCATTTCTTCAAGCTCTGCCTCAGACTTTGGTTCTATGGCTTTGTAGTAATAGCTAGCACGAGGGATGTTCAAGCAACGACACATGGCTGAAATGCAATATTTATCCTTATTAGCAGTGATTACTTCCCTTTTTGTGCCATAATCACTGCCGCTTGCTTTAAGATATCTAATTGCATTTCAAGCTCTTTATTTCGCTTCCTAAGAGCAATGAGCTCACGTTGTTCATCGGTGAGATTATCAACAGACTTAAAGGAACCGGTCGTTCTTGCCTGTTTGACCCACTTATCAAAGGTAGAGGGTGTTAAATCATATTCTTCGATAAGCTCACTTCGTTTCATACCGGCATTATGAAGATCAACGATTTGTTGTTTGAAGTCATCTGTGAAGTGACGGCGAGCTTTTCTAGACATATTGTTCTCCTCTTTTCTTTAGTGTAGAACACTTTATAAAATCTGTCTAGTTTAGTGTAACCGATTCACAGAAAAAGAAGCTCAAAATCTACGTTACGGTCTAGAAGGTCGTGTGACAAGCGTTATTGACCAAAAGACCTACTTCAATTACTTTAAAGACAAGTTACTAAACTTGCAAGACCAATAGAAAGAGATTACTGATGGCTAACAATACGATTAATAACTTTAAAACACTTGATAACCACGCTCTTGAACAAGTCGTAGGTGGAAGTGGGTGGATGGATTATATAAATGGTTTCCTAAAAGGATTTGGAGGGCAAAGAACGCTCCCAGCACAAGACTATAACATTCCTCAAGCTTAGGTATAGAAAAAAGGCTGTTAGGCCTTTTTAGTTATTGTTAATTGTTGTGTGAATGAGAAATTGTTACTCCGTGTTTCTAAGTTTACATTGATATAGTTGTCTAAGATTTCTGTGACATTAGCAAGGCCAATGCCTCGCTCTCGTCCCTTGTTGGAGACACCTCTTTCAAATATGGTTTTGGTTTCTGTTTTTTCTTCACTTATGGTATTGCTAATAGATAATAGCTGTGAACGATGATCTTCCCAAAAGCTAATAGTAATTTTAGGTTTTTGAGTTTGAATGGCACCTTCAATAGCGTTATCTAAAAAAATAGAAGTGACGATAATGAAGTCCAGAATCTCCATCCCAATCAAGTGGATGGGTTCTGGGATGCTAATCTGAGCTTCAATACCTTCTTCTGCTGCTTGTAAAACTTTTGCGAACAGAAGGCTTTTCAAAGTATTATCCTGAATATTAACGAGTCTAGCTAAGTCAAAGTTTCTTGTATTTAATCGTTTATCGGATTCTTGAAGCACACTATCATAGACTTCTTTGACAATATCCATATCGTCTTTTTCTATCCCCAATCGTAATGTGACTAAGAGATTACTATAATCGTGTCTAAAACCACGAACAGAATTGTAGAGACCTTCAATATGTTTATTGTAGGTGTTGAGATTTTCTAGCTGGAGATTTTTCTGTGAGTCCAATTGTCCTTGAATCATTTCACGAATGTTTCTGTCTAAAAAAACAATCATAATGAAGAAGAGGACAAGTGAAATAACAACACAGAGTTTTCGAAGCTCCAAAGTTGAAGAGTGAGTAGTGTTTTCAAGATACATGAGGGTCTGTAACAGTAGGGTGTACCCAAACATAAAAAAGTCAGCAACTATAATAATATGTTGAATCGGAGAATTTGATTTCTGCTTTTGAAGTATGGTAAAACTCTCCTTGAATAATTTAATAAAGAGAAATGATAGACAAAGAGATGCAATAGATGAAGGGATGGATATTAATAGAGAGCTTTGATAATCGGTGATACTAATATTAAAAAAAGGAAAGATAAAGAAAGTAATCAATCTTAAACTAAGGTTGTTGAGGATATCAGGTAAGAGACCATTGAAAATCTTTATTTTTAATGGTCTCTTAGTCTTAGTGGATAAAAGGAAGGAGATAAGAAGATAATAGATATCTTCACCCCAGAATTTAATGATAAACCAAGAAGAGTGGTTATAAATAAAATTAAAGGCTAAATTAAAAATAAGGAGTAGGAAAAAATACCTCAGACGAATCTTCTGTCCCATTAAATAAAGGAAAAGAATAATTTCTAGGCCTGCACTTAAAAGGGTGAGAAAAAGTAGACATAACGTTGTTAACATCCTCTGCCTCTTTCCTCAACAATTTGTGCAATCTTTCCTATCTTCATACGGGATACTGGTAGGACTTGACCATTAATTAAGGTAGCTTCATAATTGGTCTTGTTGACAGAGATGATCATATCTGTATTGACGATATAGGAACGATGGCATGGGTAGAGTTTTTTATGTATCTTTTTAAAATCTGCTAGATTTGCTCGGATATCCATTAGGGTATGGATAGTCTGGAGGTGAACATGGTGTTTGATATCTGATGTAACTAGGTAAAGGATTTGATCTATTGGTAGGTTTATTAACTGAGTCTCTGTTTGGTAGTAAAAAAACTCGTCAGTGGTAGTGATGTTAATAGGATTGACTTGAGCAATGGTATCGCCTATTTCTTTTCTAAAGCTAGCTTCATCTAAGGTTTTATCTATGTATTTATAGGCTGTGACGCCAAAAGCTTGAGGCATGAACTCTATGTGTGTTGTGACGAAGGCAATGATGGCATAGGGATTGCTTTGACGTATGATTTTAGAGATATCGAGCCCTTTCTTATTCTCTCCTTTAATTTCAATATCAAGAAAGAAAACCTGATCGCTTATATTTGAGGTGATAGCAGATAGTAGTTGACCTGGCTTGTCAAAAGAGTGAACACACGATAGATCTTTTCCGAAGGTTTTAAGTTCCTGAGCTAGAGCATCTTCTAAACGTCCCATCTGAATAGGATTATCTTCTAATAAGTAAATCTTCATGGTTTAGTCCCACCTTTCATGACGCATACTGTTTACTGAAAAATTGTAACATAAAGGAAAGAGGTTTTCAATTTTTATGAGAGTAAAATTAGAATTTTTTCTGAGTTGAATATATTAAAAATTACCATTCGGGACGTATAGCCACTTTTTGGGACGCTAGCTCTGATAGAAAGACTTGAATGCTATACTAAAGATGTGATTGAGAGATCACACGATAAAATTTTAGGGGGTAGTTGCCATGGCAACTCAAACAATTGAAAACTTTAAGACCCTTGACTTCGAAACGCTTGTAAGTGTTGAAGGAGGGAAAGTCGTTTATTACGGTAATGGCCTATACTGTGATTCAAATCGTGGTTGTTGGGTAGATTGGTCACAAACAGTTAATACTATTATAACGAATTCTACAATGAATTGGCTGACTGGTGGAAATGCTGGATGGAATTCAGGTGGTATTCTTTAATGGTAGCACTTCGATGGTTCTCTGGAGGAAAAGAAAGGCGTGAGGAAGCAGTCAATTTAATTGATGAAATCATTAATGATTTTGGAGATGACTTACGTTTTAACGGATTGAAACAAGCTTTATTATCCTATAGAGGTGAGCTTGCAAAATCCGAATCTTCAGCTCCTTATATTCTAAGTAGAATGTCGATAGAGATATCAACAATTCTTAGGAAAGACAAGTTAATATTGACTCCCTATGTTGAGGAGCGTATGGCTGAGTTAAGAAAATTACTAAGCATTCGCTACGGATATTGACTCTGTTGATGATGATATTTATTACAGAAATAACATATAACGACCTTGAAGTAACCCAAGGTGGCGCTGTTTGTCGTATGCCAAATGTGAATAACAAAGAGGGGGACCCTCTCAAAGACGGTTGGGTATCACCACCTAGATATCGAAGCGGTGAAGCCTATCCGATGGTTTATTTACCTATCTGTGCTATTATGTAAGAACTTGAAATTAAGGTTCTTATTTGATAAGAATTTTAAAAGTCCCTTTATTACCTGAACTTTCAGGTGATAGTGGGATTTTTATATTCTTACCATTTGGGACGTATAGGCGCTTTTTGGGACACTTGCTTCTATGAGAGTTATAAATTGCTAAACTAGACTAAGTAATCGAAAGGAGTTTATGATGAAAAAACGTGCATTAACGCTTTGGTTGATGAGTACATCTATATTACTGAGCTTATCAGTTGGTTCAGCTTTAGCTGATGAGGTGAAAGAAACGGGAGTTGATAGCTCACCAAAAGTTGAAGCAACAGCACCTACCCCAGTAGAACAAGCATCAGATAGTCAGGAGCAGTCAAAACCTGAGGATAATCAGACATTACCTGCCATTGAATCGGTAGCCTTAGCTGAGTCCGAGGAGGAGACCGCAGATGATATTCCTGAGGTCTCTCGTGAGGAATACGAGACCAATGTTGCAGATTTACCTAAGATAAGCTTAGATGATGTGCGTAATGCTTTCACTGAGGATGGACGAGCCCATGCCATTTATTTTGGACGTGGCACTTGTTATTATTGCCGTCAATTTTCACCCGAGTTGAAGGTCTTAAATCAACTGATGGATGGACGTTTAGAATATTATGATACAGATCGTAAGGATTTTGACAGAAACTATGTGTTTGGTGATATTGGTATTCCAGGAACACCGACACTACTCTATTTGGAGAATGGTCAATTATTATCAGGCTGGGTTGGTGGTGGACCTGTCCAAACAGTTTACGACCATTTAGCCAGTTCAAGTCCACGATTTATGACTTTGAATCAAGAGCAACCAACCATCTCTGAACTTCAACCTCAAACTGAAACTGTCCGTCCGACAGAACTAACCAAAGAGGGCACGAAAGAGAAATCTTTGTCAACTGTTCAACCACAGCCGATGTCAACGGTTCAGAAGGAACTGATCGCTCAAACAGGTCAAAGGCTACCAAAGGCTGACAAACTAGTAGACGCTAAAGTTCTTCCAAAAACAAATGATGGTGAGCAAACATCGGTATCTTTTGTAGGAACATTGGCAATTTTAACGTCACTAATGTTAGCATTAAGATATTATTATATGAAAAGACAACGCTTTTCTATACAAAATTTATAAAGTTTTTTTTGTTAAGTGCTGATTCGCTTAGCGATTGGGGTTAAGTAGTTAAGACTGCTGTGAATGCGATGATGATTCCACCAGTTTTGTTTTAAGGATTAGTTCTTTCAGCGAATGGAAGTTTTCTTGGTTGACAAACTCGAGTTTGAAGGCACGGTAAGTACTTTCAGACACGGCGTTGTCATAGTCAAATTGTCGAGCCAATAAGTTTGGAATAGGTGCTTCATTTTTCCCTCTAGAATTTGATTTGAAGGTAGCCTTCTGGTAGACGGATACGAGATACAATCGCTTCATGATGCGACGAATCCGCCGACGAGATAAGATAATCCCTTCGTTTTCCAGACATTTCTTGAGTTTTCTAGCACCATATCTAGACTTGCTCTCACGGAAAATGGTTTTAATCATTTCTTCAAGCTCTGCCTTAGACTTTGGTTCTATGGCTTTGTAGTAATAGCTAGCACGAGGAATGTTCAAGCAACGACACATGGCTGAAATGCAATATTTATCCTTATTAGCAGTGATTACTTCCCTTTTTGTGCCATAATCACTGCCGCTTGCTTTAAGATATCTAATTGCATTTCAAGCTCTTTATTTCGCTTCCTAAGAGCAATGAGCTCACGTTGTTCATCGGTGAGATTATCAACAGACTTAAAGGAACCGGTCGTTCTTGCCTGTTTGACCCACTTATCAAAGGTAGAGGGTGTTAAATCATATTCTTCGATAAGCTCACTTCGTTTCATACCAGCATTATGAAGATCAACGATTTGTTGTTTGAAGTCATCTGTGAAGTGACGGCGAGCTTTTCTAGACATATTGTTCTCCTCTTTTCTTTAGTGTAGAACACTTTATAAAATCTGTCTAGTTTAGTGTAACCGATTCAATAAGACTGTAGCTATTCTGAGGTTACTGTCTTATTTCTAATACTTTTTGATCCATAAAAGGGCATACTAAAAAAACNTTCGTTTCATACCAGCATTATGAAGATCAACGATTTGTTGTTTGAAGTCATCTGTGAAGTGACGGCGAGCTTTTCTAGACATATTGTTCTCCTCTTTTCTTTAGTGTAGAACACTTTATAAAATCTGTCTAGTTTAGTGTAACCGATTCAATAAGACTGTAGCTATTCTGAGGTTACTGTCTTATTTCTAATACTTTTTGATCCATAAAAGGGCATACTAAAAAAACACCTCATCTGGAATTTTTTGAAACAAGGTGTTCCAATAGTACGGCATAGACAGCCCTATCGATTTTGGGTCAAAGAGTAATCGTAAATTTTTTTATGCGTAATGAGGTAATACATTGTTCGAATGAGACGATGTATAGAGGCAATCGCATGTGGCTTAGTTGAAGCTATTGTCGATTGTCTTTTTTGTTTCTCATAAAAGTCAGTGATATGGCAGGGATTGGTATGACTAGCTGAAGCGATGTTGTGATTGCACTTGAACAAGATTTTTCTGGCATAGGGATTACCTCGTTTAGTGATGTGTTCCTTGGCGAGAAAGTTCCCAGATTCATAGTGTCTCAGGTCAATGCCAATAAAAGTGTTGATTTGATTGGAAGACTGAAAGTGACGAATATTTCCCAATTCTCCAATGATAGATGTCGCTGTGATTTCTGCGATGCCAGGAATTGACCGTAAGACACTAACCCCTAAAAATGAGACACAAGAAAAACACTCCTGTTGAAATCTAGTACACTAGAAACAGGAGTGTTTTGTTATGGTTAAAAAAGTGTATTCGGTAGAAATTAAGTTGGCCTGCATCGAAATGAAGAAGGCAGGGAAGTCCAACAAGGTCATCATGGAGGCCTTAGGTATCAAAAATGTCAGTCAAGTAAAGACTTGGTGGTGTTGGTATCGGAATGATGAGCTACATTGTTTCCACTAACCTGTAGGGAAACAATACACCTACGGCAAAGGGATGAAACAGTTATCTGAAGTAGAACAGTTACGTTTGCAGGTAGAACTGCTAAAAAAGTGTCGGAGCTAGGTAAGACAATCGACAAAGTGAGTCTTCTCAAGCTTGTGGAAGAAGATAGAGAATTCTATCCCGTATCTGTCATTGTGGAACTGTTTCGGTGTCAAACGCTCCACTTTCTACCGTTGGAAAGCAAGAGGAGAGCAATCTGAGGAAAGAGACGAGGTTGTAGAGAAAATAGAACAACTCTGTATGGAAAATCAGTTTATCTACGGCTATCGTACTATCAGCTGACTACTCAAGAAAATTCATAGTCTTGTCGTCAATCGTAAGAAAGTTTATCGTATCATGAAGGAGAATGGCTGGATCTGTCGGACACGGCCTAAGAAAGTCCCAAATTTAGGGAAACCTTACTATGTGACGAAAAATAAGTTAGGTCGCGATTTTCAAGCAGACAAGCCATTGGAGAAGCTTATTGCAGACATTACTTATCTATACTTTGGGAAATGTAAACTTTACCTGTCCTCTATCATGAATCTCTACAATCGCGAGATTGTGGCTTATACCATTTCAGATTGTCAGGATACAGACTTTGTACTGGACGCGCTCAATCAGCTGGAATTACTTCAAGGAGCAATCTTACACAGCGATCAGGTGAATCGGTTACACTTCTAAGGTATACTATCAGGCTTGTACAGAAAAAGGCATCACCCGCTCCATGTCCCGTAAGGGAACCCCAGCGGATAATGCCTGTATTGAATGGTTCCATTCCGTACTAAAGTCTGGAACCTTCTATCTCCATAACTGGAGAAACTTAACCAAAGATAGTATAACAGATATTGTTAATCTTAAATCATATTTTATAATGAAAATAGAATTCAACGGAGATTCAACGACCAATCCCCTGTAGATTACAGAAAACGGGTCGTATAAAAAGTGTTTTTCTTCTGTCCCATTAGTGGGGTGCAGTGCCGTTGTTTATCCAGTTTTCAATGAACGCGACTTGTTTAGAAGTCGTTTTTCTTGTGCCTTTTGACGAGCAACGATGGATGATTTTATTGTAGTTCTTGTTTGTGCTACTTTCCCAAGAAGAATAAGGGTGGGCGTAATATCGGTAGGCAGGCAGATATTATTTGGAATTCCTCGCAAAAGAATTATTACTATGGTTTTAAAGCTCACATGTTAGTCATCATGTCGGACAATATTGTGGAAGAGCTAAGAGATGCTTTGGCAAGAAAGGGAGATTAGTTCTGAGCTCCCTTCCCAGTAAGAATATGGCAAATGCGAGAAAACACAATAAGTGGGAACTATTGAAAGCTAGATGGATAACTGAAACACGATTTTCACTCCTCTGTACTGTGTTTGATATAGAACATTCTCTGGCTAGAAGTTTGGCTGGGATAGAATTATGGATGGAACGAATTATATTTACTCACAATTTGTGCTACTCTTTTCTAGTATCAGAGATATAGCATATATTTTCGATAAAAAATCTTTTTACATAACGCTTCGCCGTCTGAAAGTTATATTTGTTCATATGTTTGACATAAATGAAAAGATTTAGTTTTACCGTAAAATTTGTGATTTTTATAGATATTGTTGAATTTTTAATTAAGAAGACGTAGTTAGTGGTCTTGTTTATGTTTATCGTTCTATAGAATTTTAAATTAATTTATGCATATTTCGCATAAAATTCTGATTTTTATTATCACCGAATTACAATAATAGTAAGAGGATTGTTAATGTATATCAGATTGAAAAATTTAAGAGAGGACAAAGATTTGTCACAAAATCAGATTGCGGAATATCTTCATTGTTCACAGTCTGCTTATTCTAGAATAGAAAGTGGCAAGCAAGATATTCCTACCCCATTTTTGAAACAATTAGCAAAATTATATCAGGTAACTACTGATTATATTTTAGAAATGGATAGATTTAGTCATTAATAGATCCTAGTTCATTGAAAACTGAATAGACCAAGGTGGGACTTTCTTATTTGTCGAGCAATTTAGTGAGATACGCGGTGATATGAGCGATAATTATTAGCTATAAAATAGAGTGGTTCTCTATCTGCCATGACCATAAATAAGGACAATGATACTTCTGACCGTTCAGGCTGCCATCGTAAAAGGACAGCGGGTGAGACGCCCATGAGTGATTTAACCAGTCATACCCACGGAGGAAACAATAGAGTAGCACATTATCAGGAGGAAAATTTTTGGAACAAACAGTCGTAAAATATAGTCTGCAGTTATCAATGCTTAATTTTTTATACTCTAAAGAATTGTTGTCTAAAAGTGAATATGAGAAAATCAGAAACAGACTGCGTATTAAGTACACAAAATAGCTGACCTTTTTATTTGAATGCGGTAATATAGAATCAAAAGGAGGAATTTCAGTATGAAAAAAAATAATGTTGAAATAATAAAAGCTGATTCTTTAGTTCGACGTAGAGGTGTCAATGTAGAAAGACATTTAAAAAGGGTTGCTGCTTATTGCCGAGTTAGTTCTGATAGCGATGATCAGAAGAACAGTTATGAATCTCAAGTGAGACATTATAAGGATTACATTTCTCAGCGTTCGGATTGGGAATTAGTAGAAATTTATGCAGATGAGGGGATTTCAGGAACTCAAGTAGGAAAGAGACAAGATTTTCAACGCTTAATCAATGATTGTGTAAATGGAGAAATTGATTATATTGTAACAAAAGCAATTGCCAGATTTGCAAGAAACACCTTAGATACTTTGAAGTATGTCAGAATGTTAAAGGATATGCAAATTGGAGTTTATTTTGAGGAAGAGAACATAGATACCCTTACTATGGATGGAGAACTACTTCTAACCATTCTTAGCTCTGTTGCACAGCAAGAAGTAGAAAATACATCTGCACATGTGAAAAAGGGATTAAAAATGAAGATGCAACGTGGTGAACTGATAGGGTTTCAAGGGTGCTTGGGGTATGACTATGATGTAGAAACCAAGCAACTTTCTATCAATAAAAAAGAAGCAAAAATAGTTCGTTATATCTTTGCAAGGTACTTAGAAGGTATTGGAGGGAAAGTTATAGCAAGGGAACTTGATGAACTAGGTTACAAATCTCCGAGAGGATTAGATCATTGGAATGATACAACAGTCTTAGGAATCATAAAGAATGAAAAATATAAGGGCGATATTCTAATGGGCAAAACTTTTACAGTTGACCCAATAAGCAAGAGGCGTTTGAGTAATTTTGGTGAAGAAGATAAGTACTATATCAAAGATAATCATGAACCTATAGTATCTAAAGAGGACTTTGAGAAAGCTCAGGAGATTAGGTTGCGTAGGGCAGGAAATAAAAAGACAGCTGCAAATGTAAATGGAAAACGTGAACGCTATTCAAAAATGTATGCTTTCAGTAGTATGTTGGAATGTGGCTTTTGTGGTTCAATATTATCTAGAAGAAGTTGGCACTGCCGTTCAGATTATCGCAAAGTTGTATGGCACTGTGTTACATCGATAAAGAAAGGAAAGAAATTTTGTAAGCATAGTAAAGGATTAGAAGAGCTCGCTATTGAGGGAGCTTTCATGGAAGCTTACAGACAGCTCTATCATTCGAATGAAAATATAGTGTCAGACTTACTTGAAACGATAGAATCTGAATTGAATGACAATAGCCTTAACAAGGAACTAAAAAGGATTACAAACAAACTTCGAACCTTACTAAAAAAAGAGGAGAATCTTGTAAATTTAAGACTAGAAGGGAAGATTAGTGATTCCATTTATAATGAAAAATACACTGAAATTTCTTCAGAAAAAGAGTATCTTTCAGAAGAAAAAGTAAATGTTGAAACAACTTTGAAGTCAGAAATTGATGTAAAGAAAAGACTAACTGAGTTTAAACAGTTACTATCTTCACAGAAATTACTCACCGAGTTTGATCGTACGGTTTTTGAGAGTATTGTTGATAAAATTATTGTAGGAGGTGTTAATAGTGATGGGGAAATAGACCCTGCAATGTTAACCATAATTTTCAAAACAGGAGAAACTCAAAATAAGGATGGCAAACAATTCAAAAGTAAACGTAAAAATGCTAAACTAGAATCAGATAAATTGTGTCCTCAAAACAGTGACGAGGATAAAAAATTGTATTCTCAAGTAACAGACAACACATGTTGAGGCGGTATCACTGCTTGTACGAGCTGAGGCATCAGCGAAGTAGAAGTAGATGCTACGCCCATAGGATAGGACTCGTAGAATGAGGAGGGAAACCGACGAAATGATACGGTAAGTCCGAACCGCTGAGTGTGTAGCTCTGCTCGTCCGATCTGAGATAGTCGAAAAGTAGAAGGAGATGGTATTGGTATCAATCAATGAGTAACAAAGTTACAGCATGATTCGAAACATTTGCTTGTAATTTGCGGAGGAACATCAATATGGATGGAATAACAAAAGATTTTATAAAAATGGCTAAACTAATGAAACAATTATGGCCCCAATTGACCGATAAAGAAGCTATTGATGAAGTAAAAAGATATACGAATGGCAAAAATACTGCAATCTTTACTGAAGTTGAAGGTGACACAATTGTAGGTCTAGCACTATGTTCACTCAGATTTGATTATGTTGAAGGTTGTAAATATAGTCCTGTTGGATTCTTAGAAGGGATTATTGTCGACGAGGAATATCGTTTAAAGGATATTGCTAAAAATCTCTGTACAAAATGTGAGGAATGGGCGAAAAATAAAGGATGTAAGGAATTTGCAAGTGACTGTACTTTAACGAATACGGATTCTATAAGATTTCATCTCAATATTGGATTTCAGGAGGCAAATAGAATTATTCATTTTAAGAAGAAATTATAATTTCAGAACGTGGTCAAAATTTATGTATCTTTAGAAAGTGTGAAAGATTGGACGAACAAATTTTTTTGATGGGTGGAAATCCGCCGATAAAGAACCATACGATTGTTAATAAAATTGTGTCATCAAGGAAGATCGAAAGAATTGTCATTTTTACAATTTATCGCGAAAATTGGGAACCGTATATGAAAAAGTACACGGAAGTTTTCCAAAGCCATTTTCCTAACCTAAACATTGATTACTTGCTCTTGGACACTGAGCAGATTGATTTTGATAGCTATCTAGATGCTGATGTCATCATCATCGGTGGTGGAAATACAGAAAAATATATAGCTACTTATGTAAATCAGGAGTTCAAAAATTATATCGAACGTATGCTGAATAAAGGGACGAAAGTTATAGGATTTTCTGCAGGAGCCCTATTATTAGGAGAAAAAGTCTATGTTTCACCTAATGATAATTCAGATCATCAGATAAAGATAAAAAATGGATTAGGACTCTTTAGTCAGTTTTTAATTAGTGTCCATTATGATTCATGGAATGATAAAGCTAATAAGGCTAGTGCTGAAGAACTTGTTGATGTTCCCATAATTCCACTTAACGATCATTCCTGTCTTGTATTGGATAAATCTGGGAACATTATAGAGAAAATTGACTAGTTTTCATTATGTAATTCTGGATCTAGGATCCTAAAATGTAGACGAACTGGATGGGTTACTAGTGAAAATTGCAAAAAGTGTTGTAAAATGAATCGGAGAGCGCTTGATGGATTTTAGTAGTAAGATAGCCATAAATAAAGGCTGGTCAGATGATAAAAAATATTGTGTGGCAGATCAAAAACAGAAAAAATATTTCTTGCGTGTTTCTGATAAGGAGAAGTTAGATTCTAAAAAACTTGAATTTGATATGATGGAGAAAGTAGCTTCTCTTGGAGTTCCGATGTGTAAACCGATTAGCATAGAACTCTGCGATGACGAAGTATATTCTTTACACGAATGGATTGACGGAAAAGATGCAAGTGAAATCATTTTAACTGTTTCAAGAGAACAACAATACATTTATGGAGTAGAAGCAGGAAGCATCCTTCGAATAATTCATTCACTCCCTGTTACAGAAGTTCGTGAAGATTGGGAGGTTTTTTTAATCAAAAAATTGATGACAAAATCTCCAAATACAAAGAATGTCCCGTTCAATATGAAAATGGTCAGATTTTTATTGATTTTTTAAATGCAAATCGAGAATTGTTAAAAGATGGACCCCAGGTTTTCCAACATGGAGATTATCATATCGGGAATTTCATGATTGGTGATGATGGCGAAATTTATGTCATTGACTTTGATCGCTTTGACGTCGGAGATCCTTGGGAGGAGTTCAATCGTATTGTATGGTCTGCTCAAGTCTCGCCTTCTTTTGCGTCTGGTATGATAGATGGATATTTTGATCATAAGGTTCCGGATTTATTTTGGAAGCTTCTCGCTATCTATATTCTAAATAACATAGTTGGTGCTCTGCCATGGTCTGTTCCTTACGGAGTTGAAGAAATATCAGTAATGCAACATCAAGCTAAGGAAATTTTAGAATGGTATGATGATTTGAAGCAAATCATTCCTAGTTGGTACTTAAATAAGAAATATAAACGTTGAAATATCAATTTGAGAAAATGTCAAGATTATTTGCTCAGATTATAACGCATTCAATTCTTTATTGATACCTATCGAGAATTATCTTGAAAATTGGAATGATATTTAGGGGTCAAGTTACATGAAAGAATATGTTGTAAATTTAGAAAAAGAATTTTCTTTGATAGAAAATGGATTCAAAGAGGAAGAGAAAAGAGCTCTTGCTGACTATCAATCAAACGATAATGCGTATACCAAAGAATTAGCATTTTTAGCTTTTAAATCCAATGTATATCAAGTTAGAATGTACAGTGTTTTTCTCTTTGGCCATTTATCATAGGATGAAGAAATTTTGATTTTTATGAGAGATGAGGTTTCAAAAGATGATAATTGGAGAGTTCAAGAAGTATTAGCAAAAGCTTTTGATGAGTTTTGTAAGCAATCAGGCTATGAAAAATCCCTTTCGATTATTGACGAATGGTTACAAAACACTAATCCAAACGTTAGAAGAGCAGTTACAGAGGGACTAAGAATATGGACGAGCAGACCATATTTCAAGGACAATCCAGATGAAGCTATTAAACGAATCGCAACATTAAAAGAAGATTCTAGTGAATATGTTAGAAAATCAGTTGGTAATGCTTTAAGGGATATTAGCAAAAAATTTCCAGAGTTGATTAAAGAAGAACTTGATAGTTGGGACGTTAAGAGTAAAGAGATTCAACAAGTTTACAAGTTAGCAAGTAAATTTATTAAGTGATAATTATCAGCTATAAAGTTGGAAAAATGGTAACAATAAAATATTTTCATTCTAAAGTTTAATTATAAACAACAACTCTATGACTTATGTTATATAATATAGAAGTTTGCTAGCACTACATGTCGAGACAGTGGCACTATTGTCCAAACTAGATGTCGACAACCATATCAAACTCGAAATAGATGAAGAAGATATTGAGTCACTTTCTATCAAAAAGGATGCGACTTATCCAGAAATCAAAGACTATGTTTTGAAGAAATATGGTTTTAAGGTTTCTAGTCTCTACATTGCACAAGTGAAACGACAGTTAAGTATTTTCTTAGTGGGGATTTTTTATTATCAGATGATATAATTGATTTATGGATAAAAATAAAGAAGTTAATCAAGACGAAGTTATTGAAGATAAAAAAATTGAAGAGGTAATGCTTGAAAATCCAACTATATCATTAACTCCTCAAGTAGAAGGTGTTGCAAATAGTGTTAAGACACTTAAGGAGTTATCTGCTTATAAAGATATTGCTAAAATTTCTTCTCACTACAATTCACAATTGTCTAAAATGGCAATTGTTTTAGGTGAATCATTGAGTAAAGCCTCGGTTGTTTACAATAAAGATATCTCACCTCAAACTTTAAAATCAATCCAAGCAATTTCTGAATCTGCTAAAAGGATTGTCGAAACTACTCAGATAAATTATGCTGATATTATTTCTGGGTTAGGTGAAATAGTCCAAAAAATTCCAAAACCTTATACAGATGAAGAATATGAAGATATAAAATTTCATATTGAAAAAACAGCAGATAAGGGATGGGTTGTATGTTACTTTGTAGGTAATACATTCGAGCGTTTGAAATCTGCTGATATATCTGAAATTGAAAACGAGTGGGTAGAATTACTTAAAAGGGACTTAGATAACAAGGATACAATTGAGAAACTAAGTAAGTGCCATTGGTATTCTTCTTATCTGATTGATTCAATGTATGACTGTTACAAGTGCAAAAATTATTACGCAGCTTATACTCTTGCTACATTAGCTATCGACGGTGCTGTAAACAGAATAGCTGAAGAGTTAAGCATAGAAGATGGCACAAACAGAAAGAGAAATATAGTCGGTTATAGAGCTGTAAAGGGGATAGAGGATAAAATAGAAAAACATTCCTTGACCTATTTTGGTTTATTTAAATGGCTATATAATTTTTTTCAATATACGGAAATGTTTACACTTGATGAACCTAATCGACATATGATTGAACATGGTCGCTGGGATAAGGAAATTTCAGAATTACAATTTTTAAAAGTATTCAATACCTTATTATTTATTTCGGATGGATTGTTATTAGAATTTGATGATGTTTTAATTGATTATTAGTCTCTAAAAATCAGCTGTGTTATTGCTTTATCCGATGTCGGCTTAATAGGAAAAATAGTTTTGAAATGATATAATATACTTAAATAAAAAATTGCGAAGGGTACCCTTCCTTTATGCTTTCACCATAAAGGAAGGGTACCCTTCCTTTATGCTTTCACCATAAAGGAATCCTATTAGTCCTTCAACAATTTTGAATGAAAGCTCTTTTTGAGCTTTAGGAGAATGAGAAATGACACCAGAACAAGAAGCTAGAATTATTATTGATAAAAAATTAGAAGAAGCTGGATGGACACTTCAAAAAATGGAGGAATTAAATCCGCGGGCTTCATTGGGAGTTGCCGTTCGAGAATTTGCAACGGATACAGGACTAGTAGATTATGTCCTTTTTATTGATGGTGAAGCTGTTGGGGTAGTAGAAGCAAAACCTACAGATGAAGGCGAAAATATTACTGTTGTTGAAAATCAATCTAAGCGCTATGCAGAGAGTGAATTTAAGAGAATCAAAAAATCACCTGAGATTCGTTTTGCCTATGAAGCAACAGATTTACTAATTCGTTTTACGGATTATAAAGATGAGAAATATCGCTCTCGTGAAGTATTTTCTTTTCATAGACCTGAATTTTTGGAAGAGTTGCTAGAACAAGATGATACCGTACGGAATAACTTGAAAAGGGTCCCAGAGTTTGATGAGACAGGTTTTCGTGATTGTCAGGTTACTGCGATTACTAATCTAAACCAATCTTTTGCAGAAAACAAACCTCGTGCTTTGGTTCAAATGGCAACAGGAGCAGGTAAAACTTTTACTGCAATTACACAAGCCTACCGTCTTTTGAAATATGGAAAAATGAAACGTATCCTTTTTCTTGTGGATACTAAAAGTCTAGGCGAGCAAGCTGAATCAGAATTTCTTGCCTATAAACCAAATGATGATCCAAGAAGTTTCTCTCAATTATACGGTGTTAGGCGTCTATCAAGTTCTTACATACCAAATGATGTCCAAGTATGTATTAGTACGGTACAGCGGATGTATTCCATTCTAAAAGAAGAAGATTTGGATGATGCTGATGAAGAAGAGTCATTGGAAACGTATGTTACCGCAGATAGTAAAACACCTAAAGAGGTTGTTTATAATGAAAAATACCCTCCAGAGTTTTTCGATTGTATCATTATTGATGAGTGCCATCGCTCGATTTATAATGTTTGGCAACAGGTTTTAACTTATTTCGATGCCTTTTTGATTGGTTTGACTGCTACACCAGATAAAAGAACTTTTGCTTTCTTTAATGAAAATCTAGTCAGTGAGTACAGACGTGAACAAGCCATTATTGATGGTGTCAATGTTGGGGAGGACATTTACCATATTGATACAGAGGTTACTCAAAAAGGTGGTCAGATTCTGAAGAGATATATTGAGTATCGTGAACGTAAGAGTCGGAAAAAACGCTGGGCGGAGATGGATGAAGACATCGAGTATGATAAAAGTACGTTAGATAAAAGTGTCGTAAATCCAAGTCAAATTCGAACAGTCATTAGAACATTTAAGGAAAAGTTAGAGACTGAACTTTTTCCGTATCGAAAAGAAGTTCCTAAAACTCTAATTTTTGCTAAGACGGATAGTCATGCAGATGATATTATCAATATTGTTCGTGAAGAATTCGGAGAAGGGAATGAATTCTGTAAGAAAATTACCCATGCTGCCAAGGATGCGGATACGGTATTGACCTCATTTCGAAATGACTTCTATCCTCGTATTGCAGTCACAGTGAATATGATTGCTACAGGAACAGATATCAAACCACTTGAGTGTTTGATTTTCATGCGTGACGTAAGAAGTAAAAACTTCTATGAACAAATGGTTGGTCGTGGCACACGTACACTGAGCTTGGAAGACTTAAAAAAAGTTTCTCCGTCAGCTACTGAAAGCAAGGATCACTTTGTTATTGTAGATGCGGTAGGTGTTACGAATTCTAATAAAATAGAAACAAAGTCATTTGAGCGAAAATTGGGTATTTCTCTTAAAGAGTTGATGCTGAATGTTGCTTTAGGCGATAATAGTGAAGACACGTTGAATTCACTGGCAGAACGAATTACAAGACTGGATAAGAGATTGACCAAGAAGGAGCAGAAAGATTTTGTTGTAATCGTGGGTGCTTCAGCGCGTGATATAGCTTACAATTTATTACACGCTCATGATGAAGATACTATTTTTGAACGAGCACAAGAGTTGGCTAGTTCGGACATACCAAATGAAAAAGAAATCAAAAAAGCTCAAAAATCTTTGCTGAGAGAAGCGACTGATCCATTCTTTAACCCAGATGCTCGAGATTTTATTGTGAATGTCCATAAGAACCATACGCAAATAATTGATAGTGTGAATATTGATTCAGTCTTGTTTGCTGGATATGATTCACAAAAAGATGAAAATGTCAGTAAAACCATTCTTACTTTCCGTGAATTTATTGAGGAGAATAAGGATGAGATTATTGCATTGCGCATCATTTACAACAAATCCTATAAAGATAGACCAATGGTTATCCAGCAATTGAAAGCTTTGTATGAGACATTACAACATAAAAACTTAACTGTGGATCGAGTTTGGGAAGCGTACGCGACTAAAGATGTTGAAAAAGTGAAAAAACGTAGCACAATGGCACAAATCACGGATCTGATTTCATTAATTCGTTATGAAATGGGAGTAGTAACTGAATTGTCGCCCTTTGCAGACTGTGTGAACCAAAACTTTAAGGACTGGACCTTTAAAAAGAATGCCGGATACTCTCAATTTACCGAAGACCAGATGGAATGGTTGCGTTTGATTAAGGAACACATTATTTCTTCTTTAAGTATTTTAGAAGAAGACTTTGATTACACTCCATTCGATCGAAAAGGTGGATTAATTGGTTTCTATGAGGCATTTGGTGATAACTATAAAAATATATTATATGAAATGAATTTAGAATTGGTGGCGTAAGAATGGTAAAAAATATGAAATATACAAAAGCTAAATTACCAGATATATGCACAATAAAAACAGGTAAACACGATGCAAATCACGCTAATAAAGAAGGAAAGTATCGATTCTATACATGTTCTAATCAATATTCAATGTGTGATACATATTCATTTACAGGAGAATCTGTTATAGTTCCTGGAAATGGAGATATTGGATTAGTTTTCTATTATGATGGTGAGTTTGATGCATATCAACGTACATACGTTTTGAATGATATAACGATCTTACCAAAGTACTTGTTTTATCATATGCAATTATACTGGCGTAATTTTAATGATCAGAAAAAATTTGGATCAACAGTTAAATATGTTAGGATGTCTAATTTCACAAATTATGAGATTTCCTACCCTTCTATAGAAGAACAAGAACGCATTGTTGCAAAAATTGAGGAACTATTCTCTGATCTTGATAATGCTGTGGAGACTTTGAACGCGACAAAAGCACAGCTAGAAGTGTATAAACAAGCTGTATTAAAGAATGCATTTGACGGAAAACTAACCAATAATGGTGATCCTGAAATTAAAGAACTAGCTTCTTTTATTGAACATCCAAGATATGGAACTTCAAAAAAATGCGATTATCAAAATGATATTGAAGCTTATACAGAGGTTTATAGAATACCTAATATAGATGCATCCACAGGAACATTAGATAGATCAGACTTGAAATATGCGAAATTTGACGAGGATGAAATTGAAAAATTATCGTTAAAATACGGTGATATTCTAATTATTCGTTCTAATGGCAGTCCCTCTATAGTTGGAACAGCCGCAATGGTACGAGAACAGGATGTATCAGGATTATTTGCTGGATATTTAATACGAATTCGTATTAGTGACCACGAAAAATTGTCGCCTAAATATTTGTTAAGGTACTTATCTTCCTATGACGCTAGGAGATATATTGAAAATGTTTCTAAGTCAACTAGTGGTGTAAACAACGTTAATGCACAAGAAATAAAGAAAATAAAAGTACCATACTTCAAAAAGGAAATACAAGATCAAATAATCTATGCAATTGATTCAAGATTATCGGCATATGAAAATATTGAAAAGACTGTAAATGATGCCTTACAACAAGCATCTGCTATGCGTCAAAGTATATTAAAACAAGCCTTTGAAGGGAGACTCTAATAATGGCAACTGGAAATTCAAGCTCAATTATTTCTAAAGTTTGGGCGATGTGCAATCCCCTTCGAGATGACGGAGTAACTCACGGGGATTATTTGGAACAATTAACTTATCTGCTTTTTTTGAAGATGGCTGATGAGTATTCAAATCCACCATATAACCGAGATACTGGAGTACCAGCTGGTTATACTTGGAAAGAGCTTAAAAATGAAAAGGGAGCAGAGTTAGAGACACAGTATAAGAGTACCTTGGAAGAACTTGGTGAGAAGCCAGGCATGCTCGGTCAAATATTCAAGGGAGCCACCAATAAAATCACAAATGCAGCTATCCTTTATCGCATCGTTCAGATGATTGATAATGAAACTTGGGTAGCTATGTCGAGTGATGTAAAAGGTGAGATATATGAAGGACTCTTGCAACGAAATGCGGAAGACCAAAAGAGTGGTGCAGGTCAATACTTTACACCACGTCCTGTTATCAATGCGATGGTCCAATGTGTAGCACCAGAGCCAATGAAAACTATTGCAGACCCATGTTGTGGTAGTGGTGGATTTTTCCTTGCTTCACAATCCTATATTTCTGACCCAAGTAATTATACGCTTGATCGAGAACAGAAAGAATTTTTGAAAGATAAGACATTCTATGGAAATGAGATTGTAGGAGCAACTTTTAAGACAGCCTTGATGAATCTATATCTCCATAATATTGGTGACATCTATACAGAAGCGCCAGTAACCTTAGGAGATGCTTTGTTACTCGATCCAGGTTATCGTGTAGATTATGTCCTTACTAACCCACCATTTGGTAAAAAATCTTCACTTACTTTCACGAATGAAGACGGAGAGCAAGAAGAAGAACTTATTTATAATCGTCAAGATTTTTGGACGACAAGTTCCAATAAACAGCTGAACTTTATTCAGCATATCAACACGATTCTGAAGTCAACCGGTAAAGCAGCAGTTGTCTTACCTGATAATGTATTGTTTGAGGGTGGAGCAGGTGAAATTATCCGTAAAAAGTTGCTTGAAACAACTGATTTACATACGATTTTGAGATTGCCAACAGGTATCTTTTACCGTCCTGGTGTAAAGGCGAATGTTCTGTTTTTTGATAAGAAACCAGCAAGTCCAGAAGCTCAAACGAAAGAGGTTTGGGTATATGATTTGAGAACGAATGTACATTTTACACTTAAAAAAAATCCAATGACTGATGCTGATTTGCAAGATTTTATCCAGTGCTATAATCCCTCTAATCGTCATAATCGGACTGAAACTTGGTCAGAAAGTAACCCTGATGGCCGTTTCAGGCGATTTAGCTTAGATGAAATTATGTCTCGCGACAAGACAAGCTTGGATATCTTCTGGATTAAAGATAAGTCTCTAGCTGATCTAGATAATCTTCCGTCACCAGATGAATTGGCAGGAGATATCATCGATAATTTGCAGAGTGCTTTAGATAGCATTAAAGAGTTGCAAGCACAATTAGAGAATAATTAAGTTTAAAACTTACGAGCATTGCCGAGTATTTGGTGATGCTTTTTTCGTAGTCATTATTTCTTTAAAAATGATATACTAAACTTATAGAAAAGCGAATGTGGGCTTGAGCTGTTCTTCTTTTTACGTCTATCAAAATAAAGGAGAGCAATTATGATTTCTAAAGAAGTATTTGAAACACTAAAAATGAAGTTTGCTACATACTCATCCTGGGCTATTTGGTCACCTCCTTACAATAATGTGAGAAAAAATTGTGATGACTTGTCTAGATTGGAGAGCGATGAAATCTTAAGTGTACTTCATAACAACTTTGTTTTTATAGGGCTTAATGCTTCAGAGGGGCATGATGTTATTTCGAAAGATTGGAGTCAATTTCACTCTGCGGACCCTAAAAAATCTTGGGATTTCCGCATGCGAGAAGCAACTTATCAAACTCACTTCGAGGGATCGTATGTGACTGATTTTTGCAAAGGTATAAATATGACTAATTCAAACGACTTCATGAAGTACTTGAGTGTTTACACAACTTATTTTACACTACCCAAGTGATTTTATTTGAAAAGTAATCATATAAAATTTAAACATTTTGTATTTAATAAGAAAGAAAATAGTAGGATTTATTTCATTATTCATATGTTAGCAATTTTGATACTATTTTCGCTATCTTCCTTAGAATTAAACGGAGTATCTCTTTATCTGATGCCACTATTCTTTATTCAATTACTCTTTTTTGGTGGTGGACATGAAGAATTAGGATGGTGAGGTGTATTACAACCGATACTTGATAAAAAATATAGTTATTGGCAATCTAATTTGATCGTAGGATCAATTTGGGGGATTTGGCATCTGCCATTATGGTTTATCGTTGGAGAAAGTCATCAAGGATTTCCTTTTATTTTATTTTTTATCTATACATTATTTTTAAGTTTTGTTTTAGGGCTTCTTTATCGTCAAACCAAATCTGTGGGCTACTGCATCTTATTTCATGCGTTCGCAAATTTGTTAAATCTCTATTTTGTGTTAAAAATTAATGTTATTTTTATTGCTTATTTAATTTATACTATATTGGCGAGTAATATAATTAGTAAGGAAACAACATTTTAAAATTTAGATCAGGATATCCATTATTGAAATTAATGTGTGGTCATTCTAGATAATCAATGTTAGAGACTTTTCTATTTGATGAGGCATCACTGCTTGTCCAAACTGATTAAACAAGGATGTAGCTAGTGAAAGTCCTACAGTAAGGAGTTTAAACATGAAATTCCATGAATTTGGTGATAAGAATTTGCCTCCTATTTTACTGATACATGGTGGTGGCAGTTCTTGGTGGAATTATCTTCGTCAAGCACGAATCTTGTCAAAAGAATACCGTATTATTCTACCCACTTTGAATGGCCACGGCGAGGAATATCAACTTGATTATGTTTCTACTGAAAATTCTGCTTTGGAGATTCTAGACTATATCAGAGCAAACTGTGGTGGGAAATTGTTTGCAATCGGTGGTGTTTCACTTGGTGGTCAAATTGCCATGGAGCTTTTGTCTTTAGACAGTGAAATTGCTGAGAAGGCCATCATAGATGGAAGCCTCTGTATTCCTCAACCAAGGTTAGCTAAAATCAGCATCTTTCTAGTGTCTCTATTTGGTAAACTGATGTTCAATAAATTCTCTTGCAAACTTCAGTTAAGCATGATGAACAAAGTCTATCCTAAACTGGCTTATCCAGAGGAAATAAAAGCTTATTATTTAGAGGATTTGCCAAGGACGACTGTCAAAACATTGGTGACCATTTACAAAAACTATATGGGATGTTACATGCTGAAAGATATGATTTCTGCTAGCAAGGCTCAGGTTCTGTATATTTATGGTGAAAAAGAATTGAACTGCGTGAAAGAATCAGCGAAATTATTTCATCAGCTACATTCAAATACAATTTTGTATGAAGCAAAGGGCTATAACCACGGCTATTTATCAGCTTACCTGCCTTATGAGTGGATTGATTTGGTGGTGCCATTTTTAAAGAGTGACTCATTAGAAATGTGTAACGAATCTGATATGCCATAAGGAGGAATACCATGCTAGGAGCAATTATTGGAGATATTGTAGGTTCAGTTTACGAATGGAACAATATCAAAACGAAGGATTTTCCTTTATTTTGTGAGGATTGTTTTTTCACGGATGATACGGTCATGACCTGTGCTGTTGCTGAGGCTATTATGAATGGTGGTCGGAAGGATGACTTTATTGACGCCATGAAGAAATACGGCAAGATGTATCCCGATGCGGGCTACGGAGATCGGTTTAGTAGGTGGATCAATAGTGACAATCGTGAACCTTATTATAGTTTTGGAAATGGTTCTGCGATGCGTGTTTCTCCCTGTGCTTGGCTTATGGACTGTGGCTTTTGTGCGAGAACTGGTATGACGCCATCAACTAGAGAGCTTGCACGACTTTCTGCAGAAGTGACTCATAATCATCCCGAAGGTATCAAGGGAGCTATGGCGATAACTGATGCTATCTTTCTGAGTCGTTATTACTTAGGAGGTTATTGTGGGGATTATGAGCAACCAATCAATCACAATCCTACAGAGTGCAAAAGACGGATCAAGGATTATATTGAGCAGGAATACGGCTACAATCTATCTCAAACTCTAGATGAAATTCGTCCTAACTATCGTTTCAATGAAGCATGTCAGGATACCGTACCTCAGGCTATCATTGCCTTTCTGGAAAGTAGAGACTTCGAAGATGCTATAAGAAACGCCATTTCCCTTGGTGGCGATAGTGATACACTTGCTGCGATAACTGGGAGCATAGCCGAGGCAGCATATGGTATTCCTGATTGGATCAAGGAAAAGGCCCATTCCTATCTAGATGAATCGTTAAAGGATGTAATTGGTCGATGGGAGCTTTACATAGCAGGAAAATGATTGTTTAGTTGAATAGAAAGGTGTCACCTATGGAATTACTTGATAAGTATAAAAAAGAAAAAGTTATAGACGTTATCACAAATATTTTAAAAGCTATTCACCTGAAAAAATACGAAGACATTATGAATTATTTCGATGAATCAGAGATTGACGATTTAAACGAATTCTTTGGTTATGTTGAAAAGACATTAGAATTGAATGATTTTGACACGATTGATGAGTATGGTGTGGAATGTCATTTCAATCCGCCTTATGAGTATTCTCAATTGGAGATTTATGATTATGATGACCAGACTGGGTTTGCTGTTGATTATGATTTGACTTCAAATTCTGAACTAGTAGATATGAGATTGCAATTAGAGTTTCTATATACCGACAATGGCTATACAGTAAGATTTCTTAATGTCGATTCTGATTAGGAAATGAGATTGATAGAGTTCAACAAACGATATCTTTGATACCGTATTTATACAGACATTTAAGATTTTCTTGAATGTCTTTTTTTGTATAAGAGTAAGGTTGAAGGTTTTAAACCATTAAATTTTCCTATCAATAGGTCGAATGTCTTTAAATGAACTTTATGAATGAATCTAAATGGTTATAGAAAGTCATTTCCAGTATGTTCATGCTATAATAGACTTAAGTTTCGTGATTTTGGAGATATAAATGAAAAAATATAAGCATTTATTATGGCTTTCTGGCTTGGTCATCACACTGATATCACTATTATCATTGAATGGCTGTAGTTTGAGTAGTGAAACAATTCCTAAAAACAGAACAAAGGAACAGTACGAATTTGAAAAAACGTTTGAACCTATGTTTAAATTTTTAGAGCAAGACAAGAAGGAGTTTACTGGATTAAAGCTTTACAAAAATAGTATTTATATAGAGAGTGGAAACGCAGTAAAGGATTATGAAGTATCCTTAGATACTAGCCAATCTGACATTAAGGGTGACTATACAATAAAAATCGGGGATAATAAAGAAACAGTTCCTGTTACTTACTATAATGGGAGATTACAGTACGAATCGAAGTTAGAACCTTTGTTTGACGAAGAAATTCTTAATTTGATAGTACAAAGAGATTATTTCGCTTCCTTGAATATAAAAGAAACCTTTAAGAGTGCTGAAACTGAATTGAGCGATATTATCTACCGGTCTGAAAATTACTCTGAGTTCTTCAAAAAACTCAAAAGCAAGTACGATTTACCAGAGGATACAACCTGTAGAATCAGAGTAAGGTACTCTAGTAGCTCGATTTATGGGATTACAATCCAATTGAATTCGAAGACTAAGACAGTTCAGCTAGATTTAACAATATTTAAACAATAGGGGGGAGTTTATGAACGAAATTGAAAAAAGCAACCGTCTGGTTGAAATGTCTGCAGTATTATCGAAAGTAGTGTTGAATTGGAAATGAAATATTTGAAAGTGTTCGAAAAATTGAATAAAGATTTGATAAATTAGTCAGAATTGGAAAGAAGTAAGTCGTAAGAATTGCTGCTTTTTTATTTTTAAAAACAAACCACTTGAAACTATGGACAAGCCTTGCAAATAAAATTTTAAAGTAGTATACTAGAATTATGAAATCGTTTGCACAAAATTGCGATGAGTCTATAAAGACAAATCTAGGAGAAAAAATATGGAATTGTCAGCTATTTACCACAGACCAGAGTCGGAGTATGCTTATCTTTATAAAGATAAGACAATGCACATTCGCATTCGGACGAAAAGGGGAGATATCGAAAGTATAGCCTTGCACTATGGAGATCCTTTTATCTTTATGGAGGATCATTATGAGGACAGCAAGGAAATGGTCAAAGTCACCTCCGATGCTTTGTTTGATTATTGGCAGGTGGAGGTTTCAGTCGGCTATGCGCGAATTCAGTATCTCTTTGAGATTAAGGATAAGAAAGGCCAGAGTGTCTTGTATGGCGATAAGGGGTGTGTTGAAAACACGCTTGAAAACCTTCATTACGAGGGGAATGGCTTTAAGCTTCCTTATATTCATGAAATTGATGCTTGTCATGTTCCTGACTGGGTTTCAAAGACGGTCTGGTATCAGATTTTTCCAGAAAGATTTGCCAATGGAAAGCCTGAGATTTCACCAGAAGGAGCCCTAGCTTGGGACTCGTCAATCACGCCTAAAAGTGAGGATTTCTTTGGAGGAGATTTACAGGGAATTATTGACCATCTAGATTACTTGCAAGACTTGGGCATTACAGGCCTTTATCTCTGTCCTATCTTTGAATCCCCGAGCAATCACAAGTACAATACGACGGATTATTTCGAAATTGACCGTCATTTTGGAGACAAGGAAACCTTCCGTAAACTGGTGGGGCAGGCCCATCAACGTGGCATGAAAATCATGCTGGACGCTGTGTTTAATCATATCGGAGACCAATCTCCACAGTGGCAGGATGTTCTCAAACATGGTGAAGATTCTGTTTACAAAGACTGGTTCCACGTTCAAGAATTCCCAGTGACAAAGGATAAGCTTGCAAATCCAAGAAAGCTCCCTTACCATACCTTTGCCTTTGAGAGTTATATGCCAAAGTTAAATACAGCAAATCCTCAAGTGAGGGACTATTTGTTGAGCGTTGCGACCTACTGGATTGAAGAGTTTAATATCGATGCTTGGCGCTTGGATGTGGCAAATGAAGTCGACCATCAATTTTGGCGAGATTTCCGTAAGGCTGTCTTGGCTAAAAAGCCTGATCTTTATATCTTAGGCGAGGTCTGGCACACTTCTCAGCCTTGGCTAAATGGCGATGAGTTCCACGCGGTCATGAACTATCCTCTCTCTGATAGTATCAAGAATTATTTCTTGCGTGGGGTTAAGAAAACCAGTCAATTCATTGATGAGATCAATGGTCAGTCCATGTATTATCGACAGCAGATTTCGGAAGTGATGTTTAATCTTCTGGATTCGCATGATACGGAGCGTATTCTAGCTACTGCCAAGGGAAATGTCCAACTCGTTAAATCTGCCCTTGCCTGCCTCTTTTTACAAAGGGGAACACCGTGTTTCTACTATGGCACCGAGCTAGAATTAGACGGAGGACCAGACCCAGATTGTCGTCGTGTGATGCCTTGGGAACGCGTTTCCGATAGCAATGAGATGCTCGATTTCATGAAGAAATTGATTCAGCTTCGCAAGAGTGTTTCAGACATTATCCAGCATGGAAAATATAGTCTAGAAGAAATCAAACCAGATGTGGTATCTCTGGCATGGGATTATGATGGTCAAAAGGTGCGAGCAATTTTTAACCAATCAGGAGAAAATTATCTTGTAGAGAGTGATTCTGCAACTTTAGCAAGTCATTGCCAAATTTCGGACGGGCAGCTTCATATCTTACCAAAAGGCTTCGTAATCTTTGAGGAAGTTTTGGAAACTGCTGCAAATTAATTTTTGAAAATCGGACTTAAGTATTTTGTCAGAGTTACTCGAATTTCAAAAAACCAATCTAAGAGCAGTCTATTTAAGAAGAGCAAGTATCTTATTAGAAAAGAGGAGTTCAGAATGGAACTAAAAGATTTTACCGAAAAAGAGCAGGAGCAGATCAAAGAGGGGCTTAGCACAGCTGTCATTAGCGATAAGGAAGCAGCTAAAAAGATTTTGGCGCTGGTGCCACAAGAATGGCTTAAGCGAATTCCCTTCCTTGTGAGAGGGCATGCAACGACCAAGACGGTTGAGCGAGTTGCCAAGCAATACCCAGAACTTTACGCTGTGGCCAAGCAAGCAGGAGAGCTTCCTGAAAAGGAGCGTGAGGAATTGCGCGCCCTCATGACAGCTATCTTCGAAGAAAAGATGAACAAGCACAAGATTAAGTAGACTTACCAGTTTATAGCGAGTCCATTCTTTAAGTTGGCTACTCTACATTATTCCTCTATTCATAAATCAAAGTGACTGCATTTTATCAACTGTAGTCATTTATTATGGCTTAAGGAAGTTTCTATCCAAGATAGATCTTTTCTTTCTGTTTTCCAGTATTTCTTGATATAATAATAAGAGGAATTATTTGAAGATGAATATAGGAAAAATGTAAAAAGGACGAAAGAATGAAGAAAGTAAAAAAGATTATCTTGATAAGTGCCTGCACATTGGCCATTCTTGGCTTAGCTGCATGTGGGAAGACACAAAAGCAAGCGAACGGGGGTCAAGAAATTCCGACAGTTGGTCAGACTAGCTCGGAAAAATATCCATGGAAGGCGACTTATTCAAATCTAAATAGTCAAAAAAGTGTCGAAGAAGTTAAGAATTTACTGGCTGCTAACTTGGATAAAGACAGTGTCGATAGCTTTGTCAATCTAGTCAATGACTACAATGGACTTGTCGGCTCTACTGGATTAAGGGGCGATTTCACTAAGTTTACCAAAACCGAATATGATGTAGAAAAAATCAATCCTCTCTGGCAGGCAAAAAAGGGCGATTTTATCGGGACAAATTGTCGGATCAATACTTATACTCTGCTAAAAAATAGCATCGAAATCCCTCAAATTGCAAAGGACGACGAACTCTTGTTCATAGATAATGATGCCATTGACAAGGGCAAGCTCTTTGATGCCAAGGATAAGGAAGATTTTAATATCCTGTTTTCAAGAGTCAAGACTGAAGCGACTCAAGATGTAAAAGTCCATGCTAAGAAGATGGAGGAATACTTCAAGCAGTTCAAGTTTAGCGAAAAGGCGAGGATGCTCTCCGTCATCGTCCACGACAATCTTGACGGTGATTCTCTCTTTGTAGGGCATGTCGGCGTCTTGGTTCCAGATAAAGACGGATATTTATTTGTCGAAAAGCTGACCTTTGAAGAGCCATACCAGGCCATCAAGTTTGAGACCAAGGAAGATGTCTACAAATACTTGCAGACAAAATATAAAGACTACACAGGGGAAGGTTTGGCCAAGCCCTTTATCATGGACAATGATAAGTGGGTAGAGGGGAAATAGAATTTCGAGCTAGTTAAGTTTTATGTAAACTCTAGTTAAGGGAAGGACATAAAAATGGATAAAAAACAGACATATTTTTCGATTGCCCTTACTCTTATCGGTTTTCTACTTGTGGAATCAAGTATCTATATCATACCCTATATTGAAGGATTAAAAGAATTAGAAATAGCTGTTTTTGTAATTGGAATTCTTATTTTACTAGGTGTCATCATCTTATTAGCAAAGACTAAGAGGCATCATGATTAAAGAGCAGTACTCACGAATAAAAGATTTAGAAATTATTTTATGGGAATTTATTGCTCATAAAGTAGAGGAATTGTCCGTCTTCAAAGCCTTATCTGAGAATTTGAACTATCTTAATAGAGAAAAGCTAGATATGGTTGATTCATCCGAAATCCATGATAACGACAGCCTTACTATTGTAGACTTGCAGCAGAATGGTAGGGAATTGTTCATTCGCTTTGAAATGGACTTTCAACTAATGGGCTGGGCGTCTGCTAGAAATGACTATACAGCCTATATCCAAGCGAGTCTTATTGGAAGTTGTCGAATTGATTTGAAGGAAAGGCTCCCTTTCTCCGACAAGAATGTAAATTCTCTCACTAAAGCTCAATTATTGGAATATGGCGAAAAATTAATTTTGGATTTAGAATTCCAATACAGAGATATTGAAGGTTCTGAACACTATGGATGAATGAAACCTTTAAAGGAATTATGATATGAATAGAAAGCAAGCACTGTCTATTTATTTGCTAGGTACCTTTGCTCAACTATTGCTAGTGAGTCTCCTAGTTTGGTTTTTAAGGGCAGGAAGAATGAAAGTTGATTTTACGTCAACAATTGGAATAATTGCTATTGTTTTAGGTGGCTTATCATCTGCTTGTTGGGGCAGTCTTGCCAGTATTGGTTACCATCAATCTAGTTTCAAAAAACTTTTAAAAGATTTTTTTCAAGTCAAAGATAGTCTAGCTAATTATAGTTTGGTGCTTGTTTTCCTGTCCCTAGAGTTTATGCCATTTATCTTTGATGGTAAGATTATTATGCAATCTTGGTTCTTGCCAGTGGTACTCTTTTTCAAAGCTCTTCTTTTTGGTGGGGTTGAGGAAATTGGTTGGCGTTATTTCTTTCAGCCGACCTTGCAGGAAAAAATACCCTATCTATCAGCTACTCTTATTACCTTTTTAGCATGGTCTAGCTGGCATCTTTTTTACTTCTACATTGAAGGTTCTTTAGGTGTCATTCAGTTACTCCCTTTTCTAGTAGGTCTACTAACCAACTGTTTTATCTTATCGGCTTTATATCATAAAACACAAAACTTATGGATTTGTGTCATGACTCATGCTTGGATCAATTCCTTGTCTCAGATTTTAGTGAATGAAGATATATGGCTTTCTGTAGTCAGTAAATTACTTATTGTCAGTTTAGCCATCATCATTGCAAGAAAGAAGTATGTAAGGGAGGAAAAATGACAAAATTTATTTCAAAATAATCAGTCGCTATCTGGTATGCATTGATTGCCCTCCTTGCTGCTCTTTTAGTAAGACAAGGTATTCTATGGCTTTTCCCAGAAGGGAAGAGTACGGGGCTCCCTCTTCTTGTATCCTCACTTATATGTTGATTGATAGTCTAGCTGTTCTTACGTTGGTTCAGGTGTCCTTTTTTCGTTCATACTTAAAAGGATGCAGCAGATGAAGCAGATTGCTTCGTCTTTTTTTCTTTTTGTGTTAAGCTAAGATTAGCAAACTGAAAGGTTTTTCCGATGTATCTAGCAGACTTAATGGAAAAGAGTGAAGCGGGGCAGTTTATTGTCCTGTCCTATTTACAGCAACATTCTACATCCAGTTTGAAGGACGTTATATCTGAAACCGGCTTCTCGAAAGCAACCTTGACCAAGTATATTAGCTTGATTAACGACAAGGCCGCGGACCATCATGCGGCCTTATCTATCCAGCTTCAGGACGAAACGCTCAGTCTGTCTATTGGATCTGACACCAAGGGACGGGACATTCGCAGACTTTTTTTGGACAATGCTGTCAAATACCAGATTTTAGACTACCTGCTCTATCATCAGCAGTTTTTAGCCCATCAATTGGCACAGGAACTGATGATTAGCGAAGCGACCCTCGGCCGCCATATAGCTGCTCTAAATCAGATTTTATCAGAGTTTGAGCTATCTATCCAAAATGGTCGCTTGAAAGGTCCTGAGCACCAGATCCGCTATTTTTATTTTTGCCTCCTTCGCAAGGTCTGGTCCAGCCAAGATTGGGAAAAGGAACTTCAAAAATCAGAAAGAAGGCAGGAAGTTACCGTCTTAGAAGAACTTTGCGGAGCCCAACTCTCTCAAGGGCAGAAGCTAGACTTGGCCCTTTGGGCGCATATTACCCAACAGCGCCTAAGAGTCAATGCCTGTCAATTCCAAAATATTGAACAGAAAATGCAGGGCTATTTTGAAAATATCTTCTACCAGCGCTTGCATCGCAGGACAAATGATTTCTTTGCCGGACAGCACATCACCCTGAGTCTCGAAGATGGCGAAATGATGATTTTCTTTTCATTTCTGCTTTCCCATCGGATTCTGCCCCTGCACACCATGGAGTATATACTGGGCTTTGGTGGTGAAATTGCCAGTCTGATTACGCAACTGATTCAAGAAATGAAGAGTCAGGACTTGCTTGGTGACTACATCGAAGACCAAGTGACCTACGAACTAAGCCAGCTCTGCGCCCGCGTCTTTCTTTTCCGAGGCTATCTCTTGCAGGATAAATACAAGCACGATCTGGAATTGCACCATCCTTACTTATGGAGCGAAGACGATTATCGACAAGTGGCAGACACTATTTTTAGCAAACTGCCTATTTTCCAGCAGGGAACATCTCTGGATAAAAAGGTTTTGTGGGAATGGCTCCATCTGATGGAGTACATTGCTGAAAATGACGGTCAAGTCATCAAGATAGGCATGGACTTGACGGATAGCTTTATCGTTGTTTCTAGAATGACGGCTATTTTAAGACGATATTTAGAGTACAATCGCTTTATTAGTATTGAAGCCTACGATCCAGCCAAAAACTATGACCTCATCATCACCAATAATCCCATTCATCAGACCCAGCAGATTCCCGTCTATTATTTAAAAAATGACTTGGATTTGGAAGATTTGGCTCAAATCCGTCACATGATATTTCATTAAGAAACCTGGAGAAATCTAGGTTTCTTTGTGATTTTCACACAATCTCCTCAAATTTTTTTAAAATTTTAAAAAAATTGATGAACAAGAAAGCGCTTTATTTTATATACTAGTTACTGTAAAGAGGAAATCTCCTCAAGATTTTTACCAGGAGGACAGTACATGTCACAAGAAAAATACATCATGGCCATCGACCAAGGAACAACTAGTTCCCGTGCTATCATCTTTAACAAAAAGGGAGAGAAGGTCAGCTCTAGCCAAAAAGAGTTCACTCAGATTTTCCCTCAAGCTGGTTGGGTTGAGCACAATGCCAATGAAATTTGGAACTCTGTTCAGTCAGTAATCGCTGGAGCCTTTATCGAAAGTGGCGTGAAACCAAGTCAAATCGAAGCTATCGGAATTACCAACCAACGTGAAACAACTGTCGTCTGGGATAAGAATACTGGTCTTCCTATCTACAATGCTATAGTTTGGCAATCTCGTCAGACAGCTCCTCTGGCTGAACAGCTGAAAAGCCAAGGCTATGTGGAAAAATTCCATGAAAAGACTGGTTTGATCATTGACGCTTACTTCTCTGCTACCAAGGTTCGCTGGATTTTGGACCATGTAGAGGGAGCGCAAGAAAGAGCTGAAAAGGGCGAATTGCTCTTTGGTACTATTGATACTTGGCTGGTTTGGAAATTGACTGACGGCGCGGCTCACGTGACCGACTACTCAAATGCAGCCCGTACCATGCTCTATAACATCAAGGAACTCAAATGGGATGATGAGATTTTGGAAATCCTCAACATTCCAAAGGCTATGCTTCCAGAAGTTCGTTCTAACTCAGAAATTTATGGTAAGACTGCTCCATTCCATTTCTACGGTGGAGAAGTTCCAATCTCTGGTATGGCTGGTGACCAGCAAGCAGCTCTCTTTGGACAGTTAGCTTTTGAGCCTGGCATGGTCAAGAATACTTACGGAACTGGTTCCTTCATCATCATGAATACTGGTGAAGAGATGCAACTATCTGAAAACAACCTCTTGACAACCATTGGCTATGGAATTAATGGCAAAGTTTACTATGCTTTAGAAGGTTCTATCTTTATTGCCGGAAGTGCTATTCAATGGCTGCGCGATGGTCTTCGAATGGTTGAAAATTCACCAGAATCTGAAAAATATGCTCTCAATTCTCACAACAATGACGAAGTCTATGTCGTACCTGCCTTTACAGGCCTGGGCGCTCCCTACTGGGATCAGAATGCCCGTGGATCTGTCTTTGGCTTGACCCGCGGAACCAGCAAGGAAGACTTTATCAAGGCTACTCTGCAATCCATCGCTTACCAAGTACGTGACATCATCGATACTATGCAGGTGGACGCTAAGACAGCTATTCAAGTCCTCAAAGTCGACGGCGGTGCTGCTATGAACAACTTCCTCATGCAGTTCCAGGCCGACATTTTGGGAATCGATATTGCCCGTGCTAAAAACTTAGAAACAACTGCTCTCGGTGCAGCCTTCTTGGCAGGACTGTCAGTAGGCTACTGGAAAGACTTAGACGAACTCCGCACTCTCAATGAAACTGGAGAACTCTTTGAGCCGTCTATGAATGAATCCCGCAAGGAACAACTCTACAAAGGATGGAAGAAAGCCGTTAAGGCAACCCAAGTCTTTGCAGAAATCGACGACTGATTTTGATAATCAAGTCAGTAGAAGCATGAAATGACTAAGTTAGAAAGTGTATAAATATGGAATTTTCAAAGAAAACACGTGAATTATCGATTAAAAAGATGCAGGAACGCACCTTGGACCTCCTGATTATTGGTGGTGGGATTACCGGTGCTGGAGTAGCCTTGCAAGCAGCTGCAAGTGGCCTGGAGACCGGTCTGATTGAAATGCAGGACTTTGCCGAAGGGACTTCTAGCCGCTCTACCAAATTGGTCCATGGTGGCCTTCGTTACCTCAAGCAATTCGACGTAGAGGTGGTCTCAGATACAGTTTCTGAGCGTGCCGTGGTACAGCAAATTGCCCCTCATATTCCAAAACCAGATCCTATGCTGCTGCCTGTCTACGAAGAAGAGGGTGCTACCTTCAGCCTCTTCCGTCTCAAAGTGGCTATGGACCTCTACGACCTCTTGGCCGGTGTCAACAACACTCCTGCTGCTAACAAGGTCTTGAGTAAGGAAGAAGTGCTAGAACGGGAACCTGAACTCAAGGAGGAAGGCCTGGTCGGCGGCGGTGTCTATCTTGACTTCCGCAACAACGACGCACGCCTCGTGATTGAAAACATTAAACGCGCCAACCAAGACGGTGCCCTCATTGCCAACCATGTCAAGGCAGAAGGCTTCCTCTTTGATGAAGCTGGAAAGATTACAGGAGTCGTTGCGCGTGATCTCTTGACAGATGAAGTCTTTGAAATCAAGGCTCGCCTGGTCATCAACACAACTGGACCTTGGAGCGACAAGGTGCGCAATCTGTCAAATAACGGTGAGCAATACTCACAAATGCGTCCAACCAAGGGTGTCCACTTGGTAGTTGACTCTAGCAAGATCAAGGTTTCTCAGCCAGTCTACTTTGATACAGGCTTGGGAGACGGCCGGATGGTCTTTGTTCTTCCACGTGAAAATAAAACCTACTTTGGTACGACTGACACTGACTACACTGGCGACCTAGAGCATCCAAAAGTAACACAAGAAGATGTGGATTACCTCTTGGGAATTGTCAATAATCGCTTCCCAGAAGCAAATATTACCATTGATGATATCGAAAGCAGCTGGGCTGGTCTTCGTCCTCTGATTACAGGAAACAGCGCGTCTGACTACAATGGCGGAAACAACGGTACCATTAGCGACGAAAGTTTCAATGCCCTGATTGCGACTGTTGAGAGCTATCTGGCTAAAGAAAAATCTCGTGAGGATGTGGAAGCGGCTGTTACTAAGCTTGAAAGTAGTACATCTGAAAAACACTTAGATCCATCTGCCGTATCTCGTGGCTCTAGTTTAGATCGTGATAACAATGGCCTCTTGACTCTTGCTGGCGGCAAGATTACGGACTATCGTAAGATGGCTGAAGGCGCTATGGAGCGTGTCGTTGAAATCCTCAAAGCAGAATTCGACCGTAGCTTCAAGCTTATCAATTCTAAGACCTACCCTGTTTCAGGTGGAGAGCTCAACCCAGCAAATGTGGATTCCGAAATCGAAGCTTTTGCGCAACTTGGTGTATCACGCGGTTTAGACAGCAAAGAAGCCTTCTATCTTGCAAACCTTTACGGCTCCAATGTTCCTAAAGTCTTTGCCCTCGCTCACAGCATCGAGCAAGCGCCAGGTCTCAGCCTAGCGGATACCTTGTCACTACATTACGCTATGCGTAATGAATTAGCACTCAGCCCAGTTGACTTTTTGCTTCGCCGAACAAACCACATGCTCTTTATGCGGGATAGCTTAGATGCTATTGTAGAGCCTGTTCTGGATGAAATGGGACGATTCTACGACTGGACAGAAGAAGAAAAAGCAGATTATCGAAATGACCTAGAAGCTGCCCTTGCAAATAACGATTTAGAAGAATTAAAAAAATAGAAAATACGAGAAGAGGCGGTAGGCAAAACAACTGTCTGCCTCCCCTTCTTTTATATGGAGTAACATAAATGATGAAAGAAATATTCGGCGAATTTTTAGGAACACTGCTCTTGCTTCTTTTGGGAAATGGCGTAGTTGCAGGTGTAGTTCTTCCCAAAACTAAGAGCCACAATTCAGGTTGGATTGTGATCACCATGGGATGGGGGATTGCTGTTGCCATCGCTGCTTTTGTATCTGGCAACCTTGGCCCAGCCCATCTGAACCCAGCCCTAACCATCGGAGTAGCTCTGAAAGGTGATTTGCCTTGGGCATCTGTTCTTCCTTACATCCTTGCTCAGTTTGCAGGTGCTATGGTCGGACAGTTCCTTGTCTTCCTACAGTTCAAGCCTCACTATCTGGCTGAAGAAAATCCAGCTAATATTCTTGGGACATTCAGCACTGGACCAGCTATCAAAGATACCTTCTCAAATCTGATTAGCGAAATCCTTGGAACTTTTGTCCTTGTACTGACTATCTTCGCTCTAGGACTTTATGAGTTGCAAGCAGGACTTGGCACATTTGCAGTTGGAACCTTGATTGTCGGGATTGGTCTCTCACTTGGTGGAACGACTGGTTATGCCCTCAACCCAGCTCGTGACTTAGGACCTCGCATCATGCACAGCCTCCTTCCGATTCCAAACAAAGGAAATGGCGATTGGAGTTATGCTTGGATTCCAGTTGTCGGACCAATCATTGGTGCTGTCCTTGCAGTAGTAGTCTTCTCCCTATTTTAGAATAAAATAAAGCATCCTCTTCTCTAAGATTGATACATGCTTGGAGAAGAGGATTTTTGTATAGATTTTCAAATTTCATCGAGGACTTTGCTAAAACAATCTAAAATCAGGAGAAAAGAGCCAGTCAGGACGATATTTGACAGCGGATTTATGCTATAATTGACAGTATAAATGATCTAAAGGAGTTATGATGAATCAAACTGTTCAATATTTACAAGAATTAACGGCTATCCCTTCTCCAACAGGCTTTACGGCTGAGGTTGCGGACTATCTGGTGAAGACATTAGAAGGATTGGGCTATGAGCCTGTTCGGACCAATAAAGGCGGCGTTCATGTCGTGGTTAAGGGAGAAAATGATGCTCAACATCGGGTCGTGACGGCCCATGTGGATACTCTGGGAGCTATTGTGCGTGCGGTTAAGCCAGATGGTCGCCTAAAGCTGGATCGGATTGGCGGTTTTCCTTGGAACATGATTGAAGGAGAAAACTGTCTAGTCCATGTGGCCAGCAGTGGCAAGACTATCAGCGGTACTATCCTAGTTCACCAGACTTCCTGCCATGTCTATAAGGACGCTGGGACGGTTGAGCGAACTCAGGACAATATGGAAGTTCGTTTGGATGAAAAGGTGATAAGTGAGAAAGAAACGCGGGATTTAGGAATTGAAGTAGGTGATTTTATTTCCTTTGATCCTCGTACCACGGTTACTGAGACAGGCTTCATCAAGTCCCGCTTTCTAGATGACAAGGTCAGCGCAGCTATTTTGCTCAATCTTTTGCGCGTTTATAAAGAGGAAAAGATTCAGCTGCCAGTGACGACTCATTTTGCTTTTAGCGTCTTTGAGGAAGTCGGCCACGGAGCTAACTCCAGCCTGCCAGCGCAAGCTGTAGAGTATTTGGCGGTTGATATGGGGGCTATGGGTGACGACCAGCAGACAGATGAGTACACAGTTTCCATCTGTGTCAAGGACGCTTCAGGACCTTATCACTATGCTTTCCGCCAGCATTTGGTAAATTTAGCCAAGAAGCAGGACATTCCTTACAAACTGGACATCTATCCATTTTACGGGTCAGACGCCTCTGCAGCTATGAGCGCAGGAGCAGAAGTCAAGCACGCCCTGCTAGGTGCAGGCATCGAATCCAGCCACTCTTATGAGCGTACCCATATTGATTCAGTAGTCGCGACAGAGCGTATGGTGGATGCTTATCTGAGAAGTGCCTTGGTGGAGTAAGAGTAGGACATTTAGCTTTGAATAAAAGGCAGAAATTTGAGTATCCTGTGGGAAGCAGAATGGCTGTTCTTGTTCAATTGGTTAAGTCTTCGTAGATGCTTAAAGATATTTGGAAAGTTATGATGTTCAGGTATTTGAAGAAATTCTTTCTGTGTTTGCTTTTTACAATCATCAGTGCTCTGGTCTTAATCTTTACTTATCATCAAATCTGCTTGACTAAAGAGCAAAAGTTGCTTGATAATCCCTCAGGTCGGCTGGTTCAAGTAGATGGCAAGAAAATGAATGTCTATGTAACTGGTCAGGGAGAGCAGACGCTGATCTTTTTGGCAGGTGGTGGTACAACGTCCCCCATTCTTGACTTTAAGGCTCTCTATTCCAGATTGGAAAAAGATTATCGCATAGTTGTGGTCGAACGGTTAGGTTACGGCTTCAGCGATGACATTCAAGGGGATAGTAGAGACATTAACACGGTACTTGCCCAGACGAGGCAGGCTTTAAGAAAGGCTGAAATCACTGGCCCATATACTTTGGTAGCACACTCTATGGCCGGACTAGAAGCGCTTCATTGGGTTGCAAAATATCCAGAAGAAGTCCAAGGCATTATCGGACTGGATATGGCCTTGCCAAGTTCTTACACCGACCTAAGCCTCTATCCCTTGGCTTATAAAGGCTTACAAATGGCTGCTAATTTAGGCTTAAGTCGGGTATTTTATGATGTTGACAAGCAAGTTCCCGCTCTTGCGGTGGGGGATTTGACAGCAGAAGAAAAGCAAGTATACAAGGCTCTTTTCTATCGTCGTCCATTGGCAAATTCTGTTTATGAAGAGGTCACTCAGGTCAAGCAAAATGCTGAGCTAGTTTCGAAGGAAAAGCTTCCTGAACGACCGATCTTGCTATTTTCTTCAAATGGCCGAGGGACTGGCTACAGTAAGGAAGAATGGCAGAGCTTCCAGAAGGATTTTCCAGCGCAGCATCCACAGACAGAGCTGATTCTACTGGACTGCCCTCATTATGTGCATGATTACGCTAGTGATGAGTTGGCAGAAAAAATAAAGCAGTTTTTAAAATAGTAGGTTTTATATAAGCTTGAAATACTAAAAAAGGAGAGGGAAAGATTCCCTCTCCTTTTTGAATATACAGATTATTTGATAGACCAGACACTGACTGACTTTTCCTCAACTGGAAATTCTCCCCAGCCTTCTTCGTCAATCGTTACGATTTGAGAGCTCTTGCCCAGATAATCGCTGAATTCTTTTCCAGCCCATTCTAAACCGACCAGCATACGTTTGCTGCTGGCTTGGTCATTGCTGACAAGGACAGCGATTGGCTGCCCACCGTCCTTTCCTTGACGAGTCCAGCCGATACAGTTGGCATCGTCAAAGTAGTCAGTCTGCTCACCGTAAGCTAGGTTGAGGCGAATATCCAAAAGCTTGTCCAGTACGTCTTGGAAGCTGTCCTGGGCAAATTCTCCACTAATACCATAGTAGTCGCCATAAAAGACGCAAGGCAGCCCTTCTTCTCGTAGCAGGATGAGAGCATAGGCTGCTGGCTTGAACCATTCTTCGACGGTGGACTCCAGAGCTTGACCTCGCTGGGTGTCGTGATTGTCCACGAAGGTCACGGCTGATTCAGGATGATTCTTGGCAAGCGTCTGATCAAAAATCGTCCGTAGGTCAAAGTCTGCCCCAGCTATGCTGGCGTCAAAGAAATTATGGTGGAGCTTGACGTCAACAAGATCAAAACGGTATTCAATATTTTTTAGATAGTCGTTATTAGCCGTCTCATCGCTATTCCAAAATTCCCCAAAGACATAGAAATCCTCACCGTATTTTGCAGTTATATCGCGGATAAAATTTCTCATAAAGAAGGAGTCAATGTGCTTAACAGCATCTAAACGAAATCCTTGAACGCCTGTTGTTTCGATAAACCAGTAAACCCAGTCGTAGAGGTTTTGAATAACCTCTGGATGCTTGAAGTCAATATCAGCATACATGAGATAGTCATAGTTGCCGTTTTCATTATCCACAAGCTCATCATCTGCCCAGCCTTTATTGTCTCCTTGGATAAGGAAAATACCTGACTTGTTGTTTTTGGCATCATAGTCCGTACCGGTAAAGTGGTACCAATGCCATTCAAAGTCATTGTAGGTTTTATTGCGGCCTGGGAAGACAAACTTAGTCCAGCCTTTGATTTCGAAAGGTTCTGACAAAACCCTTGTTCGGTCGTTGGGGTCTACTTCGACGACAGTAAAACGCTCCTTGTAGTCTGCAGCTGCCTTGTGATTAAGAACTACATCAGCCATGGGTTCAATGCCATTGGCTTTGAGAGTTTGGATAGCATTTAGGTAGTCTTCCTTAAAACCATATTTGGTGCGGACAGTTCCTTTTTGGTCAAACTCGCCTAGGTCGAAGAGATCATAAACTCCATAGCCGACATCATTTGAGCCTGTTGCTTTGAAAGCTGGCGGCATCCAAATCTTGCGGATGCCTTTTGATGCTAGATGAGGAGCATCCTCCGCCAAGCGATTCCAATGTTGTCCATCATTTGGTAAGTACCATTCAAAATATTGCATTAATGTTTGATTTTCCATACGAGATACCTCACATTCTTGGGATGGGTCTATTTTACCAAAAGAAGAATGATGATACAAACGTTTATACAAGTTAATTTTATATTTTTTGATGATAAGCTAAAACTAGCATTGAATTTGAAACGTTTACATAGTATAATGGACAGGTAATAAACTTAAAAAAGGAAAGGGGTTCTTTATGAGAAAGAAAGGACTAGTTAGGTTACTCTTATCAGTCTCGCTATTTGCACCTTTGGCCCTAGGCCAGGTTGTCCAAGCCGATGAGGCGAGCCAGGCGAATGTCGAAAGCAAGGAAATTCTTCAAACAGAAGCTGTCGCAAAGCCATTTGAACCGGTGTCTTCAGTCCAGCAGCCAGCAGTTTTAGAGGTTGAAAGCAAGGAATCGTCGGATACTGCAAGACCAGAAAAGCAAGAAGAGGAATCGGTCACTGCTGAAAAACCAGTTGTGGACTCTGGAAAAGCTCCTTCATCATTGGACTCGCCACCTTTAGCTTTGGCTCAAGATGCTAGCTTAGTGCCTTCTGTTGTGCCTGTTACTGCTAAAGGCCAAGATCTGTCTGCTTATACTGGAAGCCTTTCAAATCCAGCCTTGGCTGATAAGGAATTAACCCTGCAGGAAGCAGTCGATGAACTACTGAAATGGGCAGCTGTCAATGAATCTCAGTTAGGTACCAGTGCCCAAGATAGGGTGAATCTAGCTAAGAGCATGGGAATGATTGACAAGGAGGCTGATTTGACGGCCCGCGTACAAGGGAGCAATCTACAGACTATGTATGCTGTTGCCAAGCGGCTGCATGATGCCTATCGTGCTAAAAAGAAAGCACCGCTCTTTTTGAATGGTCGGGCGCAGCCAATTTTCCCATACAGCAGTGGAGCTAAGGAAGATAAAGACTATTCGTATGAGAAAAGCGACATCGTCCGTTTTCCTGTCTATGTTGAAACAGATCATGATACGGATGGAGACGGAAAGCGTGACCTCGTCAAGGCTATCGTACAACTTCCGAAAGCAGTAGCCCAAGGCGATTTTAAGGCTTCGACAATTTTAGAAGCGCGTCCTTACGTCGCAGGGACTTTGGATGAAAACTATGTGACCTTGGAAAGTCTCAATCTGCCGACAAACGGTTCTTATGATATGAAGAGTTTGCATAATAAGCCTGCTAAGCGCCAACCCATTTCCAGCATGAGCAGTATTGATGCGGCGAAAAAGGCCAAGGCGTCAGATTGGTACTATTATAGCCCTTATGAAGGGATTCATGATTACGAGAATTTGAACTGGTATGATTACTTCCTAGTGCGCGGCTATGCCTTTGTTTCCAGTGCTGGTCTGGGTACTAAGGGTTCAGAAGGCTTCAATACAACTGGATCTGATTTGGAAGTAGAAGCTTTTAAAAATATTGTCGAATGGGTCAACGGTAAACGGACAGCCTACACGGACAGAACTAGCAATATTGAAATCAAGGCTGACTGGGCCAATGGTAAGGTCGGCATGACTGGCCTATCTTGGGCCGGTACGACAACTTTCGGTGTGGCAACAACGGGTGTAGAAGGTCTGAGAACCATCGTTCCAGCCGCAGGAATTGCTAGCTGGTATGATTATTTCAATAGTCAAGGAACAGCCTACAGCAATCCGCCATACAGTGATCTGTCTTGGCTATCACTCTATGTTTCTACTCGAATGCTTGATCAAGACGATTGGGCTTCAATCTGGAACAAGTATGCTGACTACATCAATCAGCTAAACAAGGACCAAAAAGCTCACGGTCGCAATTATAGCCAAGTTTGGCGGGAACGCGATTATACCCTGAATTCAGGAAAGATAAAGACTAGCGCCCTGCTGGTACATGGTTTAAATGATGACAATGTCAAAACCAAACAGTTTGAGCTTATGTATGATGTCTTGAAAAAAGCGGGACAAAACGTAAAACTCTACCTCCACCAAGGAGACCATGTCCATCCAGCAGCTATCTCTCGAGGTTATGGTATCAAAGCCAACAATCAAGATTTCTACGACTTGCTCAATATTTGGTTCTCTCATTATCTTTACGATGTCAAGAACGATGTTAGCAAGCTTCCTGCTGTCTTGGCACAAAATAACTACGATCCAAATAAATGGACGAGCTATGACAATTGGAAAAGCACCAATCGTTTGATTTTGACAGCTAAGTCCAAACGTCTAGAAGAGACCATCTCCAGTGACTATGCGGCTGCTGGGATTGACATTAGTAAGCGAGATGAGGCAGTCAGTCAAGCTTCTTCTAAGGCCAACATGACCTTTATGACAGAAGTCAAAGAAGACACGACGATCAAAGGCCATATTCCAGTTCACTTCAAGGCCGCTTTAGCCAAGGGAAGTGGCAAAAACTTACAGGTCAATGCACTCTTGGTAGATGTATCAGACCAAGAGTTTGATGTTGTTGGAAATGGTTCTGCTAGTGATGACAGTAAGGCTGGTGACTTCTGGATGGGTAGCAATCTTAGCAATCTGGATGTTAAAAATTTTGCAACAACCAAAACTAAATACAAGGTCATTGCCAAGGGCTGGCTAAACTTAGCCAATCCAGAATCAGGCTATACACCGTCTAGTTCAGAAAAGAGTATTAAGCCAAAAGTCGGCCAATTCCATGATTATACCATGTATTTGCAGCCGAATCTTTACACGGTGAAAAAAGGCCACAAGCTAGCTTTGGTCTTCAATACTTATGATCCTAGCGACTTGACGATTAAGCGTCAGTATGCGGTGACTTTCAAGACGGATTCTATTAGTGCGCTAGTACCGACCGTGGAAGCTAGTCGGTCACAAAAAGCTGATTATGTAGCAAATGCTCTTGATACGGAATATGCCAACTTACCTGAAATTATTGGTGAAAAGCTAGTTGCACCAGAAATCAGAGAAGTTCCAGAATATATCTTTGATAGACAGGAGCCGCAACAAGAAGCTCCGTCAGTCGATTCGAGGGTTGGACGTAAAGAAGAGCAGGAAGAAACGGCTGACCATGTGCAGCAATTAGGCAGTCAGAAAGTGGTGCCTCAGGTGCAGCAATTGGCTAGTCAACCAGAAGCGTCTCAAGTGGAGCAGGCAGCTGTTCAACAAGCTCAACAAGCCGCAGCTTCCTTGCCAAAAACTGGTAGCCACTCAGAAAAAGGAATGTTCTATCTAGGCTTGGTGCTTCTTGTCAGCACATTCGGCATGTCTGGCCTTGTTAAAAAATATTCTCGTCGTTAGTCATTACAAGATAAAAGCAGCCAAACATTCCTGACTAGGTAAAGATTGGCTGCTTTTGCCTTATCGTCTTTCAGCTGGCCATGGCCTGCAAGTCAGAAGTGCCAGCAAACAGAGAGGTAGAAAGAATGAAACAGTATATTCAAGATATTTTTGACCAAAGTATGGCGATTGAAAGTTTCACCCATACTAATTCTGAGCGGAAGATTGAAGCCTTTCTTCAGGAGCGGATAGGGGAGATTCCTTATTTTCAGGAGCATTCAGAACAGTTTGGCTGCTATCAGATTCCAAATGATTTTTATAATCGTAGTGTTAACTGGGCTCTGGTCAAGCGAGATACGGCTGACACCGTTATTCTTTTTCATCATCATGATACAGTGGATATTGAGGACTTTGGCAGTCTCAAAGACTGGGCTTTTGATAATCAGTACCTCAAAGAAAAATTACCCTCCATTTCTTCAGATTCAGATCTTTTAGCAGATATTGCGTCAGACAAGTGGCAGTTCGGTCGGGGATCTTGCGACATGAAAGCGGCTCTGGCCTTGCAGCTGGGAGTGGTGGAAAGATACAGCCAGATACAGTCTGGTCAGGTCAATTTGCTTTATCTTTCGGTCGGAGATGAGGAGTCCTATTCCCAAGGCATGCGGGCAGCAACAGCCTTGCTTGCTGAATTGAAGGAGCGCTTCAATCTTCATTACCTTCTGGCGGTGGATTCTGAGCCTTTTGAAAGCCAGTCAGCGGAGGAAAAGGTGCTTCACATAGGAACAGTCGGCAAGTTGATGCCAGTAGTCGTGACTCAAGGCATCCTTTCTCATATGAAAGAACCACTCAAGGGGGTCAATGCTCTATCCTTGCTGGCTAAAGTTGCTGAAAAAATTGACCTTAATCCGGCTCTATCCGACATGGCCTACGGCGAACGCTCGCCCCTGCCATCTTGGTCTTATCTACGTGATTTGAAGGAAAATTATGATGTGTCAACTGTGCTGCGTGCTGCAGGTTATTTCAGCGTCCTCTATCTAGAAAAGAGCCCGACAGAGCTACTGGCGACCATAAAGAATCTCAGTCAGGAAGCAGTGGATGGCTTTTATCAAAACTACTGTCAGCTTCAGAAAGTCTATCAAGAAAGCAAGCTTGTAGCGAAACCGCGCGTGCTGACCTATCAGGAATTACTGCAAGAATGCCAAGAAAAAGTCGGTTTTGAAGGTACCTTGAAGAAAATTTATGAAGAAGCACAGCAGGCTCTGCAAGAGGGTGCCTCCTATCAAGAAATCAGCATTCAAAATATCCAGAAGGTTTTAGATTTCTACGACCGTAAGGAAGCTTTGGTTGTCTTAGCGATCGCGCCGCCATACTATCCATCTATGAATTGTCGCCGCTTGTCAGACAGTCCGATTAGGATTGACAAGGTCATTCAACTCTATCGAGATTATCTGGACAAGGAAGCTGGTTGTCAGCTCCAAGTGGATGAATTCTTCATGGGAATCTGTGACCTTAGTTACTGTGCCTTGGAGAAGCCTGCCGCTGAATACCAAGACCTGATTGCCAGTATGCCTGTTCCTGAGAATCTCTATCATCTGGATTTCCCAGAAATTGCGGCCAATCATATCCCCGGTATCAATCTCGGTCCATGGGGCAAGGACTTGCATCAGCTGACTGAGCGTGTTTATGAGCAGGACATGCTGGAAACCATTCCCAATTTCTTGCTCTATCTGCTGGAAAATGCTCAAGCTTTCAAGGTCTAAAGGATGGTTCTGGCTTGTTTTAAAACAAAATCCGAACTTTTTCGCTCATTTTAAGACAAATAACTTTTAAGATAGTATAATAAGCTTAAAACATAGTAAAGGAGTTTCTCATGATTGAATTTAGAGATGTTACAAAAGACTATGATGGCAAGCTGGCGCTTAACCACCTGAATCTAACCTTGGAAAGCGGTGAGATTGTCGGTCTCATCGGTCATAATGGAGCGGGTAAGTCAACGACCATTAAATCTTTGGTCAGTGTCATCAATCCGACACAGGGACAAATTTTTGTGGACGGCAAGGAACTATCCAGTAATCGTCTAGAAATCAAGAAAAAAATCGGCTATGTAGCTGATTCTCCTGACCTTTTCTTGCGCCTAACAGCCAATGAATTTTGGGAGCTGGTGGCGACTTCCTACGATATGACCACGGCAGAAGTAGAAGCTCGTTTGGGTGAACTGCTGGCTATCTTTGACTTTGCTAGCCATCGCTATGAAGTAATTGAGTCGTTTTCACACGGTATGCGGCAGAAGGTCTTTGTCATTGGTGCCCTTTTGTCTGATCCAGATATCTGGGTCTTAGATGAGCCTTTGACGGGCTTGGATCCTCAGGCAGCCTTTGATCTTAAACAGATGATGCGTGAGCATGCTGATAAGGGAAATACAGTTCTGTTTTCAACTCATGTATTAGAAGTGGCTGAACAGCTATGTGATAAGATTGCTATTCTCAAAAAAGGAGAGCTGATATTCTACGGAACGGTTGAAGACCTGAAAGCCCAGCATCCAGACCAGTCCCTCGAAACCATCTATCTAGGTCTGGCTGGTCGCAGAGAAGAGGTGAGTCCAGATGCGCCTTAAAGCGATTAAAAAATTAGTTGATATCAATATTCTTTATGCGATTCAAGCATCGCAGTTGCAACAATACCGCAAGAAGCAAGAAAAAAATCCAGAGGTAAAAGTCAATGTCTCCCTGCAGGCTATTCGAATGTATTTGATTTTGGGTTTGGTCTACCTGTTCTTCTTTGGTATCATGAGTGCTTTCAATCACATGGTGGGCAATCCAGGACATTTTGCCAATATGGTCTCCATATTTGCTGTATTTTCTATGTCGCAGGGCTTCCTCGTTTTCTATAATGTCTTTTATGAAAGCAAGGATTTGCAGTCCTATCGGCCCTATGCCTTTAGTGAGTCAGAAATTATTGTCGGAAAGAGCATCTCTGTTGTCCTGACTCTCTTGATTGCAATTCTGCCCATGTATAGCTATTTCATCGTTCTAGGTCTTCAAGGCGGAAATCCTTTAGTCGGCTTGCCTATGGCCTTGATTTCGATTGTCATTTTAAGCTCGGTTATAACTTTTGTCATTTTGATTTTGGTGCATTTTATCACCAAGACAGCTTTCTTTAGAAAGTATAAGACCATCCTATCCAATGTGATTCTGGGTCTGGTTTCCCTTGGCTCGGTAGGACTCTATATCTTTATCAATCAAATGAACAGTCGTAGTATCGCCAGCAATACAATAGCCACACCTTATTTCCCGCCAGTTGTAGCCTTTTACGACTTTATCATCAATCCTTTTAGCTTGTCTGCAATTTTAGGAATTCTAGCTTGGCTTGCCGTGGCGGCTCTGCTCTTCTTGATGGTTAAGTTCAAGGTCATACCAGAATTTTATGAAGCAGCCTTGATGACAGGTGCAGCAAGTGGCAAACGTGAGCGGGTGCACGATATCAATATGGACGAGGCCAAGAATTTCAAGAAGTTCGTCTGGCGCTACCACATTCGACTGCTGAGTGAAGGTTCGGTCATCTTGCAGGCTCTCTTCATGTCGGCACTGATCCCTTACATCATCATTTTTAGTATGGCCATGGGAGCAATCAATGCAGATCTGGATGTTAGCCCGTTCTTGATTCCACGATTTTTACTTCCGCTTAGCTTCCTATCTATGTTTATCGCCACCCTCAATTCGGGCGGGAATAATCTGACCTCTATTGGTATATCCTTGGAGCGGGAAAATTTTGATTATCTGAAGGTTTTGCCTTTTGAGCTCAGAAAATACGTTCGTCTCAAATTTTGGTATCTCTTTGCCATTCAGTCCATTTTACCAGTGATTCTTCTTTTGGTGACTAGTCTTATCTTCCATGTTCATTTGGTGACGTTTCTCGTTATGTTGCTGGTTTGGTTTATGGCCAGTCTAGCTTGGAGTGCTTGGGGCTATCATCGAGATTATAAGCATTTGGTGACCAACTGGTCCAATGTCAACGAGCTGATGACTCGAGATAATAGTATGGGTAAGACCCTATTGGCACTAGCCTTTACCATTGGAGTGATGATCGTGATTGGCGTTCTCTATGCGATTTCATACTACCTATCTCTCACGGTTCTCTATCTCCTTTCTGTTCTGCTGATTTTGATTTGTGGACTTGTTTCTTATCTGATCTATCGCTACTATATGAAAAAACTTGATAGCGAAATTGCTAGTTTTAATTGCTAATTGACCATAATAAAAAGCTTAGCAGCACGGTGATTTGATTACCTACTTCTAAGCTTTTTAGTTGCTATTATTTTATGGTTTTCTGACATAAACTGTATGTCAGCTGATTTTTATCCTTTTAAGAACGCCAGTTAATCAAGACATACATCAAGCTGGAGCCAAACATATCCGCCAAGGCGTGCATGAGAAAGAAAGGCAGGAGGTTCTTGACCTTGTACTTGTAAAGAAAATAGTAGAAGAGACCATAGACCACTCCGATAACCAAGGCCCAGAGCATTCCTTGATAAGTATGGAAAGAAATCCGAATGATGGTAGAGTAGGCCAGTGCCCACCACTTATACTTATCCTTGACTGAGGTCATAAGACCCAGAAAGAAGAATTCCTCATAGAAACCATTGAGAAGTCCGTAGAGGATGGCCATAGGTGTCAGTTCAGCAAATTTCCGGAAGATTTCCAGTAAATCTATATAGGACCAGAGGGTTGGATCAAAGTAATTATACTCGCCGCTCAGTGTCGTCACAATGTCGCCAAAGAATCCTACTGCGGCAAAAATAAGAGGAGTCCAGAGGAGAACCGACCAGGTCAGACGGATGGGAAGCTGCTTAAAGTCAAAGCGCCGCAACAGAAGATAGAGAATGGTCAAGACCAGCATCAGGAGCTGAAGACTGAAATTGCTTGAGAATGCTGCGCCTTCGCTAGCTGTATTGGCCACCATTTCGGTCGCTCCTACGCTAGAAGCTGGTGCAAAGCTAGCTAGGTAAAGCTCAGTTGATCGGTAGATGAACTGACCAAACATGATCAGAGTAATCACAAGAATGTCAAACCATTTCAGCTCTTTCAGAGGCTGTGATGGGCGGATTTTTGATAAAATAGTCATTCGTTTTCCTTCCATAACTAGCAGTTTCATTTTCCAGAGATCATCTTTTCTATCTTTATCTTAGCAGAAAAAGCTTAAATTTTTATTATTTTCAAAGTTGCTGCTTTTGAGAGGAGATTTTGCAGATCAGTTGTAGGCTTAGTTGAAGAGCTGCATTATATCATAGAGAAGAGGCTGGGACAAAAGTCCTAGCCTCTCAATTGTCTTTGGATTGTTGAGCAAGACGCAATGGTTGAGTGGGCTCTACTACGCTGATTTCATCAGCTTTTACAGCCCTATTCAACTGTGCGGAGGTGGGACGACGAAATCGAATTCTAATGAATTACCGATTTCTGTCCCACTCTCACATGAAATAAACAATCGCTAGGTACTGGAGGGCAGAGGCAGCAAGGATGAAGAGGTGCCAAATCATGTGGAAGTAGGGCTTCTTTTTGGCATAAAAACCAGCACCGACTGTGTAACAAAGCCCGCCAGCTAGCATAAGTCCCCAAAACACTGGTCCAGTTTGTCCGATAATTTGCGGGATGATAAATATCACCAGCCAGCCCATAATTAGATAGAGGGCTAGACTAAATTTCTCATTGACCTTTTTGGCAAAGATTTTGTAGAGAATACCGAAGATGGTCGTGCCCCACTGAATCGCAATAATCAGATAGCCCCGCCAGTCATTCATGAGTGAAAGGACGACAGGCGTATAGCTGCCCGCGATAGCGATATAGATCATGGAGTGGTCAATAATCCGTAGGATGTATTTGTGGGTAGAGCCATAGGACATGGAGTGGTAAATGGTAGAAGAAAGAAACATGAGGAAAAGGCTAATGACAAAGATAGAAGTGCCAACAGCAGAAACGAGGCCATGCCCTTCATAACTGTAAATAGCAGAGATGGGCAGGAGAATCAGCATTAAAACAGCTCCGACGGCATGGGTGACAGCGTTGGCAATTTCCTCTCCAAAAGAGAGTTGTTTACTGAGTTTAAGCGCGTAGTTCATCGTTATCGGCCTCCTTTTCGGGTACTTGGATAAAGGCGAGGGTTTGCTGGTAGAGTTTTAAGGTCTGACAGGCACTGGCAATGATCGGAGTCACTTCAAGCTTCCGTCCGTTCATATAATCCACAAAGTCATTGTAGAGCTTTTCAGACTGGGTCTCAGCATTGAGCATATCTAAAGTAGCAGCAATATCTTGAATAGAAAAAACAGTTTTCAAGCTTGTAATGGCAATCAAGCGGGCAACTTGCTGGCGATTGTATTTTTTCTTTAGAGGTTTTTCAAGGTAGGCATGCTTGACATAATTATTGATCATAGATGCCGTCAAACCTTTGTCAGATGCAGTAAAAGCTGGCTTACAGACCTTGTTGACGTAGAGCAGGACTTGGTCCAGATACAGGTCAAGAACAGGTAATTCATCCCATCTCGGGAACAGATTTTTCGTTTCCAAATTTCAAACTTTCTAATATCTAGTTTTGATAACTAGATATTATCATTTTTGAAAATTAAAGTCAAGAATAAATCCAATTAGTCCAAAATTTGCTATAATCATGAGTAAGGAAAACAGGAAAATGGACTCTGAATCCAAGATGAGAAAGGGAAAATATGAAGATTTTAATTCCGACCGCCAAAGAAATGAATGAAAATCAGAGCTCGCTGGGGCGCTCCCAGTTGACACCTAAAAGCAAAACTATAATAGAAGAGTTGTTGCAATTCTCAGCCACGGAGCTGGAAAAATTATACAAAATCAGTCCGCAAATGGCTGAAATAGAATACCAGCGAATTCAAAATCTGAGCAAGAATGAAGCGGAGACTTATCCAGCCTTGCACTTATTTGATGGGCTTATGTATCGCAATATCAAGCGAAAAGATTGGACACAAGAGGAGAAATCCTACATTCAAGACCATTTGCTTTTAACTTCTAGTCTATATGGGGTCATTCCTGCCTCGAGCCCGATTGCTCCTCACCGGCTGGACTTTTTGGTGGGGCTAAAGCCCAATGGTCAAACGCTGAAAAAATTTTGGCGGGAAGAGTATACAAAAGCGGTAGTGGATGAAGATATGCTGCTTTCTCTCTTGTCTAGTGAATTTGAGGATGTTTTTGATAAATCAGTCAGAGAGAAGATGCTTCGGTTCAAGTTTTTAGAAGAAAAATCTGGCAAACTCAAAAGTCATTCTACTATTTCTAAAAAAGCGCGTGGGCAGTTTTTGACTGCTTTGATGGAAGCGCAGGTCGATACTCTTGAGCAAATAAAACAGCTCTCTTTTGCAGGTTTTGCTTATCGAGCAGATCTTTCAGATGCTAAAGAATTGGCTTTTGTAAAAGAAGAATAAGAAAAGGAGGCTGGGACAAAAGTCCGACCTCAAATATAGAAAGCGAACAAAACTAGTTTTCTGGTAATCAGAATTCTGCTTTGTTCGCTTTTCGCATTTAATTGTAGATTTGAAGGGCTTAATAATTAAGATTTTTAAAAATGAAATATTTTTGTCCCAAACTCTTTTACTCTATTATTTAGATTTACCAAAAGAAAAATTAACTTAACAGGTATTCTACTGCAACTTTTAATACATTCATTAACTACATTAGAAATAAGAAAAAGGCAATTCGAAACAGAGACAGGGCGAGCAAATGAAGGGGATAAAACCAGTAAAATACTTTTCCAATATTGGCTCCTTTTTGACCGTTGTAGAAAGAGGTCACGAGGAGAAACAGAAGACAGGTGGCAGCCAGATCAGCCAGACCATCATAGGAGAAATTGAAGGCCAAAATTAGGATTTGCACACTGTTCAGTGCCAAGACACCGCCAATTTTTCGGAAGATTGGGTCTTTAATCTTTGCAAAGGAATAGATACCAAAAACTCCTCCCGCCAGTCCGCCGTCAGCGATAATGGACAGAGTAAAACAGAGTAGAATAATTAGAACTTTTCTCCAGGTTGCTGTTTGCTGATCACTGTAATAAAGAGCACAGAGCCCCAAAAAGAGAGTAACAACCGTATTTTGCATGATAAAGCCAAGACCAGTAACCCAGCCCATCAGAGAGAAAGGGATGATACTGATAAGAGCTAGCAGCCCCAATCGTCTCATATACTTGCTCACATCATGACTGTGCCGATAGCCTTCTACAATACAAAAGGCAAAGACTGGAAAAGCCAGGCGGCCTATTATGTGCATACTATTGGCCAGCCAGTTAGTAGAGAGAATATTCATATTGGTAGCAAGTGGAAAAGATACCCAGGCGATATGGTCAATCAGCATTGCAAGCATAGCAAGCAGTTTCAAACTGCTATTGTCAATCATTTTTTTCATAGGATTCTCCTTTTTCCTTTCCTATGATACAAGAAAGAGTTTCTTCTTTCCATTTCTTTAGCTTACATTTCTCTCATTTTTCTTACAATTTTGTAAGTTGGAATTTCACCTTTTTACCTCATTGATGAATACTTCTGATTTTTCTTGACAAATAAGACTGAACGAGGCTGGGACAAAAAGATTTTGATTTTAGGGATTCTTTATTATAAATTTTTAAAATTGATAGACTAGACAAAAAAGTGAACAAGACAGAATTCTGAGTGTCAGATAACTCCGTTTTGTTCGCTTTTTATATTTAAGGTTAGACTTTTGTCCCAGATTCTTTTACATAGTCTGATAATTGCTTTTGATTCTGCAATTCGATAAATTTTTCAGGATAGGTCTGACGAACCTTTTGATAGAGATTTTTAGTCTCTCTTGTCCTGCCATCCCAAAGGATCCAGCGGATGAATTCCCAATCCAGTTTTTCAGTACAGCCAGAAGCCATACTCTCTCGCACCTGATTTCGGTATTTGAGGTAGCGTTTGAAGGCGCGATAGAGGCAGTTCCAGCGAGAAAAGTTCATAAAGATGATTTGGTCAGCCTCTTTCATCCGTCTTTCATAAAAACACCAAGAGTAGTTGCCATCGATGACCCAGGATTGTTCTCGCTTGAGGAAATCTGCTAAATCAGCCTTGACTTGGTCATGGCTACGAGTCCGCCAGTTTTCTCCAAACTGAATCGTGTCCAGATGAAGCACAGGAATATGGTGAAAGTGGCCTAACTGCTGGGCTAAGGTTGACTTGCCAGAGCCTGAGTAGCCGATGATAGCAATCTTCATATACATTCTCCTAATTATAGTGAGCAACAAAAAAAGCTCCGTGGAGCTCCTTTGTATGCGCGATGCATTATTTAGCAAGTTTAGCTGAAAGACGTGCTTTATCGCGGCTTGCTTTGTTTTTGTGGATCAAACCTTTTGTTTCCGCTTTATCGATAGCTGAACTAGCAGCACGGAAAAGTTCTTCAGACGGGTTTGCTTCAAATGCTTTGATTGCAGTACGCATAGCTGATTTTTGAGCTGAGTTTTTTTCGTTTTGTTTAACGTTCAATTCAGCGCGTTTGATAGCTGACTTAATGTTTGCCAAGTTATTCACCTCCATTGAAAATACTAACTATCTAATTATATATGAAAAGTTGTGATTTGACAAGCCTAAATTATTTTTTTAGATAGATTTCGTCAATTTCATGATTTTTAGCCTTGTGCAAAATCACTTCGGCCCTATTACGAGTTGGCTCAATATAGTCTAATAGGTTCACCAGATTGATTGTTTCCCAGATATTATGGGCCAGCGCCATGACTTCTTCTTCAGGCTGGGTCGTAAAGCGATGGTAGTAGTTATTCGTGTCATGCTTGGCTAGTGCCAATAATTTTTTAAAACGATCCAGATACCAAGACTCGATATTTTCGACTTCGGCATCTACGTAGATAGAGAAATCGAAAAAGTCAGTCATGTAAAGGCGTTCATTTTGCGGATTTTGGAAAACGTTGATACCTTCTACGATGACAAAGTCAGCTGCCTTGATTTCCTGTTTTTCATTCGGGACAATATCATAAATTTCGTGTGAGTAGACGGGAATTTCATAGTTTTGACCATTTTTAATGCGGTCTAAAAAGTCCAGCAATAGTTCCATATTATAGCTTTCAGGGAAGCCTTTGCGATTTAAGATACCTGTTTCAATCAAAGTTTGATTAGGATAGAGAAAGCCATCTGTCGTCACTAATTCAACAGTGGCATTTGTAAAAGTCCGTGACAGGAGGATTTGTAATAGGCGGCTAATCGTTGATTTTCCAACGGCGACACTGCCAGATACTCCGATGATAAAGGGCTGTCTTTTACTCTCCTTTTGTAGAAAAATACCTTTTGAAAAGGCGAGATCTTCTTTGGAACGTTTGTAAATCTGAATGAGATTTGTCAGAGGTAGATAAACATCTGTTACATCCTGTAGACTGATTTTGTCATTGAAACTTTTGATAGAATTGAGCTCGGACTCAGTGAGCGGTGGATTTTTCTTTCGATGCAAATTCTGCCAAGTTTGGCGGCTGATTTTTTCAAAATGAAGAAATTCGTTAGTCATAAGTTACTCCTATATGATGGATTTTAGTATAACATACTTTTGGAGAAATGAAAACGATTTACAAATCTAGAAAATTTATGATAAAATGGTTTTATGACTAAAATGTATTTTGCAGAAAATCCGGATGCCAAACATGACATTCATGAATTAAAAGTGGAACTATTAGGACAACAGATGACCTTTTTAACAGATGCTGGTGTCTTTAGCAAAAAAATGATCGACTATGGCAGTCGAGTGTTGTTGTCTGCCTTGGAATTTAACAAAAAAGAAAGGCTGCTGGATGTCGGCTGCGGTTATGGGACGCTGGGCTTGACCCTAGCTAAAGCGCAAGAGCTAGAAGTCACTCTCGTGGATATCAATCAGCGAGCGTTAGACTTGGCTAGAAAAAATGCAGATGTGAACCAAGTATCTGCGGATATTTTCCAGTCCAATGTTTACGAACAGGTGACCAGACAATTCCATCATATTATCAGCAATCCACCGATTCGCGCCGGTAAGCAGGTGGTGCACGAGGTTATTTCAGGTAGCTATGATCACTTACTAGCGGATGGAGATTTGACGATTGTTATCCAAAAGAAACAAGGAGCTCCTAGTGCTAAAGCCAAGATGGAAGAAGTGTTTGGCAACTGCGAGACTCTCAAGAAGGACAAAGGTTATTATATCCTAAGGAGTGTGAAATAAAGATGCGGGCAGTTGATATTATTCAAAAAAAACGAGATGGACTAGAATTGTCCAATCAAGAGATCGAATGGCTGATTGAGGGGTATGTAGCCGGAACAGTGCCAGATTACCAGATGTCAGCCTTTGCCATGGCTGTTTACTTTAAAGGAATGACTACTCGGGAAATTTCTGATTTGACCATGGCCATGGTAGGTACAGGCCAGCAGTTCGACCTGTCAGCTATTTCAGGGATTAAGGTCGATAAGCATTCGACTGGTGGAGTGGGAGATAAGGTTACCTTAATCTTGGCTCCCCTAGTAGCCAGCTTTGGCGTGCCCGTTGCTAAGATGAGCGGTCGAGGCTTAGGCCACACGGGCGGTACCATAGACAAGCTCGAGTCTGTCAAGGGTTATCAGGTAGAGCGCAATCAGGAAGATTTCATCAAGCAGGTTCAGGATATTGGTGTATCCGTCATCGGTCAGTCAGACCAGCTGGTCAAGGCAGACAAGCTTCTCTATGCTCTACGTGATGTGACCGCTACAGTTGATACGATTCCTTTGATTGCCAGTTCGGTTATGAGCAAGAAAATCGCCGCTGGTGCGGACAGCATCTTGCTGGATGTAACCGTCGGTGAAGGTGCCTTTATGAAAAATCTAGAGGATGCCCGTGTCCTAGCCCGTACCATGGTAGATTTAGGTAAGGCTGTCGGACGCAGAATAGTTGCAGTTATTACCGATATGAGTCAACCTTTAGGAACTAGCATTGGTAATCGTTTGGAAATCCTGGAAGCACTGGAAATCCTTCAAGGACAAGGACGCGAAGATATTACGGAGTTCATCTGCGAGCTCGCTCGGATTATGCTTGATTTGGCTAATGTTGAGAAGTCAGTTTCTGAAATTAGAGAGCATTTGACAAATGGAGCGGCTTTGAAAAAATTTGAAGAGATGATCGCGGCTCAAGGTGGAAATCTAGAGGACTTGTATCGACCATCCCAGGCGGCTTATGTGGCTGAAGTGAGAGCAGAGCAATCTGGCTTTGTTACAGAGCTTCCAGCTATGGAATTTGGTTTGTTTGCGATGAGGTTGGGAGCAGGCCGAGCAGTCAAATCTGATAAACTAGATTATGAAACTGGAATTGTGTTCGAAAAGAAGGTTGGAGAAACAGTCGAAATTGGGGAAATTGTCGCAAAAATTTACGCAAATGAAAAAATTTCTCAAGAACTAGTTACAGAATTCCAAAAAAATGTTAGAATAGGTAGTGAAAGCGTTGCAGTAAGCGAGATTGTCGAAGTGATCGCTTAATTTTAGGAGAATCCAACATGAAATTAAACAAATACATTGACCATACGCTTTTGAAAGCTGATGCAAGTCAGGAGCAGATTGAAACCTTAATTGAGGAAGCAAAGAAATACGACTTTGCGAGCGTCTGTGTCAATCCGACTTGGGTGAATTTTGCTGCGCAAGCACTAAAAGCTACAGATGTTAAAGTCTGTACGGTCATTGGTTTTCCTCTGGGAGCAAATACTCCGGAGCTCAAGGCTTTTGAAACGAGTGATGCCATCCAAAACGGAGCGAATGAAATCGACATGGTCATCAATATCGGTGCTCTAAAGTCTCGAAACTTTGATTTAGTTGAAAGAGACATTCGAGCTGTTGTGGAAGCTGCCAAAGGAACCTTGGTCAAGGTCATTATTGAGACCTGTCTCTTGACAGATGATGAGAAAGTGAAAGCTTGTCAAATTGCTCAGAAAGCTGGTGCGGATTTTGTCAAGACATCCACTGGTTTCTCAACTGGTGGTGCAACCGTTGAGGATGTAGCTTTGATGCGTAAGACAGTTGGGCCAGATATGGGAGTCAAGGCTTCTGGCGGTGCCCGTTCTTACGAAGATGCACTTGCCTTTATCAAAGCTGGTGCGACTCGCATTGGAGCATCCTCTGGTGTAGCGATTATGGAGGGAGACGTGGCTAATGGCGACTACTGATTTGATTGATTTAGTTGTAGAAACCACGAAGAATGCCTATGTTCCATACTCTCATTTCCCTGTCGGAGCTGTTTTAGTAGCTAAAAATGGACAAGTTTTCACAGGTGTCAATGTCGAAAATGCTAGTTTCGGCTTGACCAATTGTGCAGAGCGAACAGCCATTTTTAAAGCTGTTTCTGAAGGCTTTTTAGACTTTGAGGAATTAATTGTTTACGGAGAAACGGAAAAACCGATCTCTCCGTGTGGTGCCTGCCGCCAAGTAATGGCAGAGTTTTTTAATCAGGATTTACCAGTGACCTTGGTCGCTAAAGATAAATCGACGGTCGTGATGACGGTCAAGGAGTTACTTCCATACTCTTTTACAGACTTAACTTGAGTCTGTTGCTGGTCAACTGACCAAAATTAAACTTGCAACTAAGTTGCACATCTTATATAGGAGGTTCAGAAATGAACAAGAAACAATGGCTAGGTCTTGGTCTAGTGTCTGTCGCAGCAATCGGACTTGCTGCATGTGGGAATCGTGCGTCTAAATCAGATAGCTCTAACGCTAAAACTGATTTAAAAGCTGCTATCGTAACCGATACAGGTGGTGTTGATGATAAGTCATTTAACCAATCTGCATGGGAAGGTTTGCAAGCTTGGGGGAAAGAAAATGGCCTTTCAAAAGATAACGGCTATACTTACTTCCAGTCAACAGACGAGTCACAATACGCGAACAACCTAAACCAAGCTGCTACGGATGGTTACAACTTAGTATTTGGTATCGGTTTTGCCCTTCGTGATGCCGTTGAATCTGCTGCTAAAGATAATTCAAGTATTAACTACGTTATTATTGACGATGTGATTGAAGGTCAAAAGAATGTTGCTTCAGCAGTCTTTGCAGATAATGAGGCAGCTTACCTCGCTGGTGTTGCAGCTGCAAAAACTACTAAGACAAAACAAGTTGGTTTCATTGGTGGTATAGAAGGAACAGTTATCACACGTTTTGAAAAAGGTTTCGAAGCTGGTGTGAAATCAGTTGATCCATCTATCAAGATTAAAGTGGACTATGCTGGTTCATTCGGCGATGCAGCTAAAGGTAAAACAATTGCTGCTGCTCACTATGCTGGTGGTGCGGATGTTGTTTACCAAGTAGCTGGTGGTACTGGTGCTGGAGTATTTAACGAAGCTAAGTCAATCAACGAAACAAGAAATGAAAATGAAAAAGTTTGGGTACTCGGTGTTGACCGTGACCAAACTGAAGAAGGTAAATACAAATCTAAAGATGGTAAAGAATCTAACTTTGTTTTGGCATCAAGCTTGAAACAAGTTGGTAAGACTGTCCAAGACATTGCTAACCAAACAGCTAAAGGTAAATTCCCAGGTGGTAAAACTACAACCTTTGGTTTGAAAGACGGCGGTGTTGATTTGACAACAACCAACCTTTCTGAAGATGCTAAAAAAGCTGTTGAAGAAGCGAAAGCTAAAATCCTTGACGGTAGCATTACAGTTCCTGATAAATAATTGAATGTTGAGCGATCCGACCTACTAGGGTCGCTCATTTTTAAATTCTGACGCCTTTGCATTGGTTAAGCCTACTAGGATAGGAGTCCGAGGAGGTTATATCGACATAAAATGAAATTCTGGAAAGGAAAGAGCCATGACACATGAAAATGTCATTGAAATGCGAGAAATTACCAAGATTTTTGGTGAATTTGTGGCCAATGATAAAATCAATTTGGAACTCCGAAAAGGTGAGATTCACGCTCTTTTAGGAGAAAATGGTGCCGGGAAGTCAACCTTGATGAATATGTTGGCCGGCCTACTTGAGCCGACTAGTGGTGAGATTGTAGTAAACGGAAAGCCAGTTAAGCTGGACTCTCCATCAAAGGCGGCCTCACTTGGTATCGGGATGGTGCATCAGCACTTTATGCTTGTGGAAGCCTTCACTGTTGCTGAAAATATTATTCTTGGAAGTGAGATTACAAAAAATGGTATCTTAGACTTGAAACGCGCTACGCAAGAAATTAAGCGTTTGTCTAAGAAATATGGTTTGTCGGTCGATCCATCTGCCAAGATTGAAGACATTTCCGTCGGAGCACAACAACGGGTTGAAATTCTGAAGACCCTTTACCGTGGTGCAGATATCCTCATCTTCGACGAACCAACAGCTGTTTTGACACCATCTGAGATTGATGAATTGATGAAAATCATGAAAAACTTAGTCAAGGAAGGTAAGTCTATCATTCTTATTACCCATAAGTTGGATGAGATTCGTGCAGTTTCTGACCGAGTGACCGTTATTCGTCGAGGAAAATCGATCGAAACAGTTGAAATTGCTGGTGCAACCAACCAAGATTTGGCGGAAATGATGGTGGGACGGGCTGTTTCCTTCAAGACTGAGAAGAAACCTTCTAATCCGCAAGAGACGGTTCTTTCAATCAAGAATCTTGTCGTTGAAGAAAATCGCGGCGTTCCAGCTGTTAAGGGACTTTCACTGGATGTTCGTGCTGGTGAGATTGTTGGGATTGCAGGAATTGACGGTAATGGTCAGACAGAGTTGATTCAAGCTATCACAGGACTTAGAAAAGCAAGCTCGGGCGATATTTTGATCAAGAATCAGTCCGTGATTGGTAAGAAACCACGTCAGATTACAGAGATGAAGGTCAGCCACGTACCTGAAGACCGCCATCGCGATGGTTTGGTGCTGCAGATGTCCATTTCTGAAAATATTGCTTTGCAGACTTACTACAAGGAACCACTCAGCAAAAACGGCATCTTGAACTACAATAATATTTATTCTTACGCGTGCAATTTGATGAAAGAGTTTGATGTGCGGGCAGCTAGCGAGTATGTACCTGCTTCAGCCCTCTCAGGAGGAAACCAGCAGAAGGCTATCATTGCTCGGGAAGTGGATCGTGATCCTGATTTGTTGATCGTCAGTCAGCCAACCCGCGGTCTTGATGTCGGAGCAATTGAGTATATCCATAAACGCTTGATTGAGGAGCGTACTCAAGGTAAGGCAGTTCTTGTTGTCAGCTTTGAGCTAGATGAAATACTCAATCTTTCTGACAGAATCGCCGTTATCCATGATGGCAAGATTCAAGGAATTGTGACTCCAGAGAAGACTAATAAGCAAGAACTTGGTATTCTTATGGCTGGTGGTAAGATTTAGAAGGGAGATTCAAATGTCTAAAAAAACACAGCAGATCGCAGTTCCCTTAATCTCAGTTCTTTTAGGGATTTTATTGGGAGCGATTGTCATGGCTATCTTTGGCTATGATGCCATCTGGGGATATGAATCCCTCTTTAAAACGGCATTCGGTTCTTTGAGAAGTTTGGGTGAAATTTCTCGGGCGATGGGACCTCTAGTTCTCATTGGTCTGGGTTTTGCCGTTGCTAGTCGGGCTGGATTTTTCAATGTCGGACTTCCGGGCCAAGCCTTGGCTGGTTGGATTCTAGCTGGTTGGTTTGCCCTTTCCTTCCCTGACCTACCTCGCCCTCTGATGTTGCTAGCAACTGTAGTCATTGCTGCAGTGGCTGGTGGGATCATTGGTGCTATTCCAGGGGTTCTGCGTGCCTATTTAGGAACGAGTGAAGTCATCGTTACGATTATGATGAACTATATCGTCCTCTTCGTTGGAAATGCTTTTATCCGCAGCTTTCCAAAATCTGTGATGCAGAGTGTTGACTCTAGTAAGCGTGTTGGTGCTAATGCTATCTATCAAACAGAATGGCTGAGAAGTTTGACAGCTAACTCTCGTATGAATATTGGTATTTTCTTTGCTTTGATTGCAGTTGTGCTGATCTGGTATATGCTGAAGAAAACAACGCTTGGCTTTGAAATCCGCGCTGTAGGGCTGAACCCGAATGCATCTGAATACGCAGGGATGTCTTCTAAACGGACCATTATTTTGTCTATGATTATTTCTGGAGCCCTTGCAGGACTTGGAGGAGTCGTAGAAGGATTGGGTACTTATCAGAATGTCTTTGTGCAAGGAAGTTCATTGAGCGTTGGTTTTAATGGTATGGCGGTTAGCCTTTTAGCAGCCAATTCTCCAGTTGGTATCCTTTTTGCGGCTTTCCTCTTTGCAGTTTTAAGTGTCGGTGCGCCAGGTATGAACGTGGCTCAGATTCCGACAGAATTGGTCAATATTGTAACAGCTTCGATTATCTTCTTTGTCAGCGCCCATTACCTGATTGAGCGTCTGACTGGTAAGACAGTCTTTGAATTATTTAAAAACCGTAAGCAAGAAGCTGGTAAAGTGAAAGGGGGAAACTAGGATGAGTATTGTAACGATATTAGGTTTATTAGTATCATCTATGCTGATTTATGCGGCTCCCTTGATTTTCACAAGTATCGGTGGAGCTTATTCGGAGCATGCTGGAGTCGTCAATGTCGGTTTGGAAGGGATCATGGTAATGGGGGCATTTACAGGCGTTCTCTTTAACCTGACTTTCGAAAGTAGTTTTGGCAGCTTGACTCCGTGGCTCTCCTTGATTGCTGCTGGTTTAGTCGGAGTGCTCTTCTCACTTATCCATGCTGTAGCAACCATTAACTTCCGTGCAGACCACGTTGTTAGTGGTACGGTTCTAAACTTATTAGCACCAGCCTTGGCAGTCTTCCTTGTTAAAGCTATCTACAACAAGGGGCAAACAGACAATATTCAGCGTTCATTTGGTAAATTTAATTTTCCTATTTTGTCTGATATTCCGGTTATAGGAGATATATTCTTCAAACATACAAGTCTGATGGGATATTTGGCCATTACCTTCTCTTTCCTTGCTTGGTTTATCATGTTTAAGACAAAATTTGGATTGCGTCTTCGCTCAGTTGGAGAACATCCGCAGGCAGCAGATACACTAGGAATCAATGTTTATCTCATGCGCTATTGCGGTGTTATGATTTCTGGTCTGCTTGGTGGTATTGGTGGGGCTATCTATGCTCAGTCGATCTCCGTTAACTTTGCTGTGACAACTATCATAGGTCCAGGATTTATCGCCTTGGCAGCTATGATCTTTGGTAAATGGAGCCCTATCGGTGCTATGTTGGCAAGTCTCTTCTTTGGAGCTTCTCAAAGTTTGGCCGTTATCGGAAACCAGTTGCCTCTTCTTTCAAAAGTGCCAACGGTTTATCTACAGATTGCGCCATATGTCTTGACGATTGTGGTTCTTGCAGTCTTCTTTGGTAAAGCTGTTGCTCCGAAAGCAGACGGTATCAACTATATCAAGTCTAAATAATTTTTTACACCAGTTCTTTGGAACTGGTTTTTTTGTGATTGGAAAAAGTTGCTATCGGAAATAGAAAAAGCCTGCTTTATCTGAAGCAAGCTTTCTAAGATTAATTTGTAGCGATTTCGTTTAATAAATCTTCTGCAGTAGTAGTTGGGTTCACTCGAACACGATTGAGTGAGAGTAAACCGTTGGATAGAGAAGCTAAACCGTTATTGGTCGTCAATCCCATCTTATAGCCCAGACTTTCAGCAATCTGCAAGGTCGCATCACTATAGCGGCCTGATGGATAAGCAACAGTCGTGGTTGTTTGTGAGAGATTGTCGTCTAAAAAGGCTTTAGAATCACGTAGTTCAAGGGTTTGTTGATCAGCAGTAGCAGTTGATAGATCAGGGTGGTTGACGGTATGGTCTTCAAAGGACATACCCTTTTCCTTCATTTCTTTGATCTCATCCAGCGTCAGCATATCTTCACGGCCAGCTTGGACAAATCCAGTAATGACATTGTTGGTTGCCTTCATCTGGTACTTTTGAAGTAGCGGGAAGGCATTGGTATAAAAGTCTTTCAAACTATCATCAAAGGTCAGCCAGACTACTTTTTTATTTTCAGGTAGGACATTCTCTGTCAAAGCTTTGTAAGCTTCATCTGGGGTTAATGTATAGTAACCAGCTTCTTTCAGAGCCTGCAAATGGCTTTCAAAAGTAGTTGGATCTACAATCAAACCAGCATTGGCTGCCTCAGAGGGATCCATTACATGGATCGCATGGTACATTAAAATTGGAATCTTAACAGGTTCGTCCTGTTTTACCCACTTTATTTTTGAAGCTTCTTCATTTGTTGAGGTAGAGTCTGGCTTGGAGGTGGATTGCACAGTTTGGTTGCCTGCAGAGGATTGTTTGCTAGGAGAGAACTGAGTCTTCCAAAGATAAATTCCGCCTACGATTAGGGCAAGGAGCAAGAAAAGATTGATAATAGAAAAAAGGAATGCCTTTTTCTTAGCTTTATGTCTTTGCATGCGTCTTCCAATGTGTTTATCGGTCATGGTATCTCCTTCTAATCTCATGAGTTTAAAATTTTTACTTACATTATAACAAATATACAAATAGATTTGTAGGCATTTCTATATATTTTTGTTATAATGTTTTTTATATAAGAAATATTCAAGGAGTTCCTCATGTCTATTAAAATTGCTTTACTTGGTTTTGGAACAGTTGCTAGTGGTGTTCCTTTCTTGTTGAAAGAAAATGGAGAAAAGATTGTTCAGGCTGCTCATTCTGAGATTGAAGTTGCTAAAGTTTTGGTCAAGGATGATGCTGAAAAAGAGCGTCTTTTGGCAGCTGGAAATGATTACAATTTTGTAACTAATGTAGATGAAATCTTAAATGACGGCGAAATTGCGATTGTAGTGGAGCTGATGGGACGGATTGAACCAGCTAAAACCTTTATCACACGTGCACTTGAAGCAGGTAAGCATGTGGTGACAGCTAACAAAGACTTGCTGGCAGTTCATGGTTCTGAATTGTTAGACATTGCTAAGAAAAATGGCGTTGCTCTCTACTATGAAGCAGCTGTTGCAGGCGGTATCCCAATTTTGCGCACCTTGGTTAATTCATTGGCATCTGACAAGATTACTCGCGTTTTGGGTGTGGTCAATGGAACATCTAACTTCATGATGACCAAGATGGTAGAAGAAGGTTGGTCTTACGAGGATGCTCTTGCGGAAGCGCAACGTTTAGGATTTGCTGAAAGCGATCCGACTAACGACGTTGATGGAATTGACGCAGCCTATAAAATGGTCATTCTCAGCCAATTTGCTTTCGGTATGAACATCAAGTTTGAAGATGTCAGTCACCAAGGTATTCGCAACATCACGCCAGAAGATGTCGCTGTTGCTCAAGATTTGGGCTATGTAGTGAAATTAGTTGGTTCAATTGAGGAAACACCATCAGGAATCGCTGCGGAAGTAACACCGACTTTCTTGCCAAAAGCGCATCCGCTAGCTAGCGTAAACGGCGTAATGAATGCGGTCTTTGTCGAGTCAATCGGTATTGGAGAATCCATGTATTACGGTCCAGGGGCAGGCCAAAAACCAACTGCGACCAGTGTCGTTGCAGATATCGTCCGCATCGTCCGTCGCCTAAATGAAGGCACGATTGGCAAAGCCTTCAATGAATTTAGTCGCGAGCTTGTTTTGGCTAAACCTGAGGATGTTAAGAGCAACTATTATTTCTCTATCTTGGCTCCAGATGCCAAAGGTCAAGTCTTGCATTTGGCTGAAATCTTCAATGCTGAAGAAGTTTCCTTCAAGCAAATTCTGCAAGAAGGTACAGATGGTGAAACTGCTCGTGTAGTCATCATCACACATGCTGTCAGCAAGACACAGCTAGAAAATGTCGTTGCCAAGCTCCGTGAGGTACCAGAGTTCGAATTGCTCAATACCTTTAAAGTATTAGGAGAATAAGATGAAAATTATTGTACCAGCAACCAGTGCCAATATCGGACCTGGTTTTGACTCAGTTGGTGTCGCAGTCTCCAAATATCTAGAAATCGAAGTCTTGGAAGAAAGTCAGGAGTGGGTTATTGAGCATGATCTCAATCCTCGAATTCCAACGGATAAACGGAATTTACTAATCAAGATTGCCCTGCAATTGGCTCCAGACCTTCAGCCTCATCGCTTAAAAATGACCAGCGATGTTCCTTTGGCGCGCGGTCTTGGCTCTTCCAGCTCTGTTATCGTTGCAGGGATTGAACTGGCTAATCAGTTAGCAAATCTGAACTTATCGGATCATGAAAAGCTAAAAATTGCGACAAAAATCGAAGGGCATCCTGACAATGTGGCACCAGCAATTTATGGAAATCTAGTGATTGCAAGCTCTTTCCAAAATCAAGTTTCAGCTGTCGTGTCAGATTTCCCAGAGGTCAGCTTTATCGCTTTTATTCCCGATTATGAGTTGAGAACAGTTGAAAGCCGCCGTGTCTTGCCTAATCGCCTTTCATACAATGTCGCTGTTGCAGCAAGCTCCGTAGCCAATGTCGCTGTTGCAGCGCTCTTAAAAGGCGATATGAAAACAGCTGGTCGTGCTATCGAATCCGATCGTTTCCATGAGAGATATCGTCAGCCGCTTATCAAAGAATTTTCTGATATTAAATTCTTAGCCAGAAAACAGGGCGCTTTTGCGACTTATATCTCTGGAGCTGGTCCGACTGTCATGGTTTTATCTCCGAAAGACAAGGCTGAGCAGATTTATCAGCAAATTAAGGAACAAGGCCTTGATGGACAAGTCTTCCAGTTGCAAGTCGATACTCAGGGTGTACGTGTAGAAAAATAGAAGAGAGTTTGAGGATGACGAACTTGTGGACGCAGTGTTGGTCTACAATCTTCGTTCTCCTCTTTCTTTTTGTTTTGAAAAAGAATCTTTATTTCCCTCAGTCTATCGTAAATATCATTTAATTTTGATATAATAGAGTGTAATTTGTAAAAAAGAGAGTGAGTCATGCAAAACCTAGAAAAATTTTCTGCGGAATTAGAAGGAATCGACATCCGTTTCAATGAACCTTTGAGTCAATACACTTACACAAAGGTGGGCGGAGCTGCCGATTTCTTAGTTTTTCCACGCAACCGTTATGAGTTGGCGCGGGTTGTCAAATTGGCCAATCGTGAAAATATTCCTTGGTTGGTGCTTGGGAATTCAAGTAACATTATTGTTCGAGATGGCGGTATTCGAGGCTTTGTCATCATGTTTGACAAGCTAAATAACGTAGCAGTAGATGGCTATACAATTGAGGCAGAAGCCGGTGCCAATCTAACTCAGACTACTCGTATTGCCCTGCATCATAGTTTGACTGGCTTTGAATTTGCCTGTGGCATCCCGGGTAGTGTCGGCGGTGCTGTCTTTATGAATGCTGGCGCTTATGGCGGAGAAATTGCTCATGTGCTCGTTTCCTGCAAGGTCTTGACACCTAAAGGAGAAATAAAGACCTTGGATGCGCGTGATATGCGCTTTGGCTATCGTCATTCACTCATTCAAGAAACAGGTGACATTGTTATTTCAGCTAAGTTTGGTCTGGCACCAGGTGTCCACCAAAACATTCATCAGGAAATGGAACGTCTGACCTATCTGCGTGAACTCAAGCAGCCTTTGGAATACCCATCATGTGGGTCTGTCTTTAAGCGTCCTCTGGGACATTTTGCTGGTCAGCTCATCAGTGAGGCCGGTTTAAAAGGCTATCGAATCGGTGGTGTAGAGGTTTCAGAAAAGCATGCTGGTTTCATGATTAACGTCGATCATGGTACAGCTAGCGATTATGAAAAGTTGATTGCTCATGTCATTAAAACCGTCAAAGAGCATTCAGGTGTCACTCTGGAAAGAGAAGTTCGAATTATTGGAGAAGAATAAGAGTCTGATATGTAAGTGTCTGACTGCTTTCTGATAATTTCTAGTTTCTAAGTTTGTCCAGTATTTGGGATAGCCAATATCCATGTGTCATTAGTAAAGGGGGTGAAAGCCTATCGATATCGCAAGTATGCAGGGCCATAGTAGCCCTCGAGAGGTTTTTTTGGTCTGACAGAGCCAAAAATCTGTTAATACATGGAAAAGAAGGAATTTATGCCAATTGAAAAAACCAATTATTGAGTTCAAAAACGTTTCGAAGGTTTTTGAAGACAGTAACACCGTCGTTCTCAAAGATATCAACTTTGAATTAGAAGAAGGAAAATTTTATACGCTTCTAGGGGCTTCTGGCTCTGGGAAGTCAACCATCCTTAATATTATTGCAGGACTTTTGGATGCGACTACGGGAGACATCTTTTTGGATGGTGTCCGCATCAATGACATTCCTACCAATAAACGGGATGTTCACACCGTATTTCAGTCTTATGCCCTTTTCCCGCATATGAATGTCTTTGAGAATGTAGCCTTTCCGTTGCGTTTGCGGAAGGTGGACAAAAAAGAAATTGAAGAGCGGGTTGCTGAAGTTTTGAAGATGGTTCAGCTGGAAGGCTATGAACGTCGCTCTATTCGGAAACTTTCAGGTGGTCAACGTCAGCGGGTAGCCATTGCCCGTGCTATCATCAATCGGCCACGGGTTGTCCTACTAGATGAGCCACTTTCTGCGCTGGATTTGAAGTTGCGGACGGATATGCAATATGAGCTCCGTGAACTCCAACAGCGCCTTGGGATCACTTTTGTCTTTGTTACCCACGACCAGGAAGAAGCCCTAGCTATGAGTGACTGGATTTTTGTCATGAATGAAGGGGAGATTGTCCAGTCAGGAACGCCAGTGGATATCTATGATGAGCCGATTAACCACTTTGTTGCGACCTTTATCGGAGAATCTAATATCTTGCCAGGTAAGATGATCGAAGACTACTTGGTCGAGTTCAATGGTAAGCGTTTTGAAGCAGTTGACGGAGGAATGCGACCAAACGAATCCGTTGAAGTAGTGATTCGTCCAGAAGATTTGCGCATTACCTTGCCTGAAGAAGGAAAACTGCAGGTTAAAGTGGATACCCAGCTTTTCCGCGGGGTTCATTATGAAATTATCGCCTACGATGAGCTTGGTAATGAATGGATGATCCACTCGACCCGCAAGGCCATCGTCGGAGAAGAAATCGGTCTGGACTTTGAGCCAGAGGATATCCATATCATGCGCCTCAATGAAACCGAAGAAGAATTCGATGCTCGGATTGAAGAATACGTAGAAATCGAAGAGCAAGAAGCAGGGCTGATCAATGCCATTGAGGAGGAAAGAGATGAAGAAAACAACCTCTAACCTTTTTATGCTTCCATATTTTCTTTGGATTCTGCTTTTTGTCCTAGCTCCAGTGATAATGATTGTCTGGAAATCATTCTTTAATATCGAAGGGCAGTTCACGCTGGAAAACTATCGGATTTATTTCACGTCGCAGAATTTGACCTATCTGAAAATGAGCTTTAACTCGGTATTTTACGCAGGCATCATCACCTTGGTGACCTTGCTCATTTCTTATCCGACTGCTTATTTTTTGACCCAGCTCAAGCATCGCCAGCTTTGGCTGATGCTAATTGTCCTGCCGACTTGGATCAATCTTTTGCTTAAGGCCTATGCCTTTATCGGTATTTTTGGGCAAAACGGCTCGGTAAATGAATTTTTGACCTTTATCGGTATCGGTCCCAAGCAGATTCTTTTCACTGATTTTTCTTTTATTTTTGTTGCTAGCTACATTGAGCTGCCCTTTATGATTCTACCGATTTTCAACGTCTTGGATGATTTGGATCCCAACCTTATCAATGCCAGCTATGACTTGGGTGCCAATCGTTGGCAGACTTTCCGCAATATCGTCTTTCCGCTTTCAATGAATGGTGTGAGAAGTGGCGTGCAGTCCATCTTCATTCCCAGTCTCAGCCTCTTCATGCTGACGCGTTTGATCGGTGGGAACCGTGTTATTACGCTGGGAACAGCCATTGAACAGCATTTCTTGACAACGCAAAACTGGGGAATGGGCTCAACCATCGGAGTGGTTCTGATTATTGCCATGCTCTTTACCATGTGGGCAACCAAGGAAAGGAGAGAACGATGAAAAAATTTGCTAATCTCTATTTAGCGATTGTGTTTCTAATCCTTTATCTTCCGATCTTTTACTTGATTGCCTATGCTTTCAATGCTGGTGATGACATGAACAAATTTACGGGCTTTGATCTGGTTCATTTTCAAAAGCTGTTTGAAGATTCGCGCTTGATTTTGATTTTGGCGCAGACCTTCTTCTTAGCCTTTCTTTCTTCCCTCATTGCCACGATTATCGGAACTTTCGGTGCGATTTATATTTACCAAGCCCGCAAAAAATATCAGGATGCTTTCTTATCCATCAATAATATTTTGATGGTGGCGCCTGACGTTATGATTGGGGCTAGCTTCCTGATTCTCTTTACCACGGCTAAATTCCAGCTGGGCTTTGTGTCCGTTTTGGCCAGCCACGTTGCTTTTTCAATTCCCATCGTTGTGCTGATGATTTTGCCAAGGCTGAAAGAAATGAATGACGACATGATTAAGGCTGCTTATGACTTGGGAGCCAGTCAAGTACAGATGCTCAAGGAAATCATGCTGCCTTATCTGACACCAGCGATCATTGCCGGTTATTTTATGGCTTTCACCTACTCACTAGATGACTTTGCTGTGACCTTCTTTGTAACAGGAAATGGCTTCTCGACTCTTTCCGTAGAAATTTATTCCCGTGCACGGCAAGGAATTTCCTTGGAAATCAATGCCCTGTCTGCTCTGGTCTTTCTCTTTAGTATCGTTTTAGTCATTGGCTATTACTTTATCACGCGTGAGAAGGAGGAAGCAGCATGAAAAAACTCTATTCGTTTCTAGCAGGGATTCTTGCGATTATCCTGATCTTGTGGGGAATTAGCTATCGGATTGAGAGTAAAGCCAATAGCAAGGGCAGTGATAAATTGGTTGTCTATAACTGGGGAGATTACATTGATCCGGAATTACTGACTGAGTTTACCAAGGAAACAGGCGTGCAGGTGCAGTACGAAACCTTCGACTCTAACGAAGCCATGTACACAAAAATTAAGCAAGGTGGTACAACCTACGATATCGCAATCCCAAGTGAGTACATGATTGCCAAAATGATGAAGGAAAACTTGGTGGAGAAATTGGACCATAGCCAGATCAAAGGCTTGGAAAATATTGGTTCAGACTTTTTGGATCAGCCATTTGATCCAGGAAACCAGTATTCCATTCCTTATTTCTGGGGAACGCTGGGAATTGTTTACAATACTAAAATGGTCGAGCACGCACCTGAGCATTGGAACGATCTCTGGAAGCCAGAATACAGAAACTCCATCATGATGATTGACGGAGCCCGTGAAGTCATGGGGATTGGTCTAAACTCGAATGGTCATAGTCTTAACTCCAAAGATGCTGACCAGCTGCAGGAGGCTGTCGATAAACTTTACACTCTGACGCCCAATATCAAAGCCATCGTTGCTGATGAGATGAAGGGCTACATGATTCAGAATAACGCGGCTATCGGTGTTACCTTCTCTGGTGAAGCTCGTCAAATGCTGGAAGCCAATGAAGATCTGCGCTATGTCGTTCCGACAGAAGCCAGCAACCTTTGGTTTGACAATATCGTTATTCCAAAGACGGTCAAAAATAAAAAAGCTGCCTATCAGTTTATTAATTTCATGCTGAGACCAGAAAATGCTTATAAAAATGCCCTTTATGTTGGCTACTCAACGCCAAACCTTCCTGCCAAGGCTATGCTGCCAGAAGAAGTGCAGGAAGACGAGGCTTTCTATCCAACCGAAGAAACCATGAAGCATCTGGAAGTCTATCAGCAATTAGGTCCAAAATGGCTTGGAACCTACAACGACCTCTATCTTCAAGTCAAAATGTATCGCAAGTAGCCAAAGAAGAGGCTGGGACAAAAGTCCTAGCCTCTCAATTGTCTTTGGATTGTCGAGCAAGGCGCAGGGGTTGAGTGGGCTCTACTACGCTGATTTCATCAGCTTTTACAACCCTACTCAACTGTGCGGAGGTGGGACGACGAAATCGAATTCTAACGAATTACCGATTTCTGTCCCACTCTCTTTTTTCTATTTTGACTTGTATAATTATTTGAAAAGCAGTAGAGAAAGTAGTAAAATTATATTAACATATGCAATAGAGCCTTGTGCTCAATTAAGGAGGAAATCATTATGTCAGTTTTCTACGTTCCATCAGTCAATTTGATTGGTAAGGGTGTCATCAATGAATTTGGCGGTCATGTCAAAGAGCTGGGCTTTAAGAAAGCTCTCATCGTTACAGACCACTACATTGCATCCAGTGACATTTTACCAAAAGTCGTCAAGCCGCTAGAAGCAGAAGGCATTGAATATGTGGTTTTTGAAGATGTAGACCCAAATCCATCTTGTAAGAATGTCTACGATGGCTTAGCTACTCTTCAGGAAAATGACTGTGATTTTATCATCAGTGTCGGCGGTGGCTCACCTCAGGATGCTGCTAGCTGTATTTCCATCATGGCGACAAATGGTGGTAAGCCGCAAGATTATGAAGGGCTCCACAAGTCTAAAGAAAAGGGTCTGTCAGTTGTAGCCATCAACACCACGGCAGGGACTTCTGCTGAAATCACTATCAACTATGTTATCACGGATGAAGAACGTAAGGTTAAGATGGTGATGGTTGATAAAAATAGCTTGGCTCTCATCTCTGTCAATGACCCAGAGCTCATGGTTTCCAAACCAGCTAATTTAACAGCAGCGACTGGGATGGATGCTTTGACCCATGCTGTTGAGGCCTTGGTAACTCCTGGCGCTTATGGCGTGACCAAGAAGTTGTCTATTGGCGCCATTGAGTTGATTAAGGAATATTTACCGCGAGCAGTTGCTAATGGTCATGATATAGAAGCGCGTGAAGCTATGGTCAATGCTATTTTCCTTGGGGGCATGTCCTTTAACAATGCAGGTCTGGGCTACGTGCATTCTATGGCTCACCAGCTTGGTGCGGTCTATCATCTACCTCATGGCGTTTGCTGCGCTATGCTCCTACCAGTAGTTGAGCGTGAAAATGCCAAACGTGTACCAGCAGCCTTTAGAAATGTAGCTAGAGCTTTAGGCTTGCATACCGAAGGCAAGACTGATGAAGAATGTGCAGCATATGCCATTTCGGAAATCGAAACCTTGTCCGAAACGGTCGGTATTCCTAAGAAATTGACCGAGCTTGGTATTGAAGAAAAGGACTTTGACTTTGAATACCTTTCTAAGAATGCCTTGATTGATGCTTGCGCACCTGGCAATCCTTTCATGCCGACTTTGGAAGAAACCATTGCTTTATATAAAGAATTGTTTTAAGCCAAAGGAGAAAGGCTCTCCCTCTAAACTTAGTTGATTTATATCAAAAAAAGACAGTTGCTCTCTCTCCTACAACTGTCTTTTTAATTTATGGAAATGGGATGGTCGTACAGGATTAGTGCTCTAAAATAAACTTAGCAATAGCTGTGGCGACGCCATTTTCTTCATTGCTCTCTGTTACATAGTCGGCCAAGTCTTTGACATGCTGGCTAGCATTTCCCATGGCAACGCCCAAGCCAGCAAACTGCAGCATTTCAATATCGTTATTAGCATCGCCCAGTGCCATGATTTCCTCAGGTTTGATCTCTAGACGTTGTGACAGCCGCTCTAGGGCAAAGGCTTTGGTGACACCTTTTGGCATCGCCTCGTAGATGACAGGCTGGGAACGGACGCCACTGAATCGTTGGCAGAGTTCTTGAGCGAACTTGGTCTCAAAATCATCCACCTGCTCAGGATTTCCTAGAAACATAGCTTGAAACATTCGATGCTGGCCGCTGCAAGCTTCTTCAAGGCTGATTTCAGTAGGAGTCGTAAAGACAAGAGCCGCATCATCTGTCACAATTTTGCTGGCTTTCTCTCCTACGACGAAGTAATGCTCTTCATCAAACAAGGTCAACTGTACTTGGCTCTGCTCGGCCAAACTGTAAAGGTAGCGAATGTCATCGGGCTTTAATTCTTGCCAGTCAACGACCTGCCAATCGCTAGTCTGATGGATAGCGCAGCCATTGTCTACGATGACATATTCATTTTCATTCTCCAAGCCTAGCTCCTGAAAGTAAGGCTTGACCCCCACGAGCGGTCTGCCTGTACAGAGAACTAGCTTGACTCCAGCTTGGATAGTCTGGTGGATAGCATCAATATGAGCTTGAGGAATCTTTTTTTCCTCAGTCAGCAAGGTTCCGTCCATATCAAGGGCAATTAGTTTAATCATAGTCTTTCTCCAATAGTATTTGTGAATATTATAGCATATTTTCTATTGCTAGGAGATCAGAAATGGGGGAAGATTGTTTTTTTAATTTTCCTGTCCTTATGGTATAATAAGAAAATCTAGTAAGGAAAAGAGAAGCTATGAAAGCAAAGCGTATTGTATTTAAAGTTGGAACGAGCTCATTGACAAATCCTGACGGCAGCTTGTCGCGGGCAAAGGTGCGGGAAATCACGCATCAATTATCGGTCTTGCATGAAGCAGGGCACGAGTTGATTTTGGTATCGTCTGGAGCCATTGCGGCAGGTTTTTCTTCTCTGGGCTTTAAAAAACGCCCAACCAAAGTAGCCGATAAACAGGCTTCGGCAGCTGTTGGTCAGGGCCTTCTCCTAGAGGAGTACACCACCAATCTGCTTCTGAAGAAGATTGTGTCCGCCCAGATCTTGCTGACGCAGGATGATTTTGCGGATAAGCGACGTTACAAAAATGCCCACCAAGCTCTGTCAGTCCTCCTTAATCGGGGTGCCATTCCCATTATCAATGAAAATGACACAGTTTCTATCGAGGAGCTAAAGGTGGGAGACAATGATACGCTCAGTGCTCAGGTGGCAGCCATGGTTCAGGCGGATCTTTTGGTACTTTTGACAGATGTTGATGGGCTTTACACTGCTAACCCAGCTTCAGATCCAACCGCCCAACGTCTTGAAAGAATTGAGACAATCTCTAGCGATTTGATTGACATGGCAGGCGGGGCAGGCTCCAGCAATGGCACTGGTGGCATGCTGACTAAGATCAAAGCAGCAACTTTGGCGACCATGTCTGGTGTACCAGTTTATATTTGTTCGTCGCTTAAAAGCAATGCTTTATTGGAGGCGGCGAGCCAGACTCGAGACGGGAGCCTTTTCTCAGCGCAGGATAAGGGCTTGAAGACGCAAAAGCAGTGGCTAGCCTTCTATGCCAAGAGTCAAGGCGCTATCTATGTAGATCAGGGAGCGGCACAGGCTCTGCACTACGATGGTAAAAGCCTTCTGGCATCAGGAATTGTTAATTTAGAGGGGCATTTTTCCTACCAGGATACGGTGACGGTGTACGAAGAAGAGACTGGTGCGATTTTAGGAAAGGGGCGCGTGCGATTTGGTAAATCTGCCCTCAAGGATATGCTGCGTTCTAGCAAGCCAAAGGGAGTCGTGATTCATCGTGACGATTGGATTTCTATTACTCCAGAGCTCCAATTGCTCTTTTCTGAATTTTAAGAGGAAATAGGGGCTTACTTATTTCCTTTACCCGAACTCTCCAAGATCTCTATCAATTGTAAAAAGAAATTATTGTATCTTACGAAAGGAGGCGCTATGACCTCAACACAAGAATTATTTGAAATTGTAAAAAAGTCAAAAAAATCAATCAACACAGCTACAACTGCTGAGAAAAACCATGCTTTGGAAGAAATGGCAAAGCAGCTCTGGCTCTCTCGTGCGGACATTTTAGCAGCCAATGAATTGGATATGAACGCTGCTAAAGGTAAGATTTCAGATGTCATGCTGGACCGCCTCTATCTGGATGAGGATCGCATTGCTGGCATGGCAGAGGGCATTCGTCAGCTGATTGACTTGGAGGATCCTGTGGGGCAAGTCTTGGAAAAGACTGAGCTTGATAACGGCCTTGTCATCAGTAAAAAGCGGGTGGCTATGGGCGTGATTGGGATTATCTATGAAAGCCGGCCTAATGTCACTTCAGACGCTGCGGCTCTGGCGCTAAAGAGTGGCAGTGCTGTCGTTCTCAGAAGTGGCAAGGATGCCTATCAGACAGCGCTAGCTATTGTCACAGCTCTGAAAAAAGGCTTGACTCAGACCAAGATTTCGCCGGATTGTATCCAGTTGGTTTCTGATACCAGTCGGGCTTCCGCCCAGGCTATGATGAAGGCCAAGGGCTATCTGGATTTGCTCATTCCTCGTGGTGGCGCGGGATTGATTCAGGCAGTCGTGGAAAATGCGACTGTGCCGGTTATTGAGACAGGTACTGGAATTGTCCATGTCTATGTAGATAAGGATGCTGATCAGGACAAGGCTTTGGCGATTATTGAGAATGCCAAGACCAGTCGCCCTTCTGTCTGCAATGCCATGGAGGTACTGCTGGTTCATGAAGCGATTGCAGCAGCATTTTTACCACGTTTGCAGAAGATGTTGGTGACAGATCGAGATGCTGCGCAAGAAAATTCAGTTGAATTACGTTTGGATGAGAAAGCGGCTCAGTATATCTCGGGCTCGCAAGCTAAACCAGAAGATTTTGATACCGAATTTTTGGACTATATCTTAGCGGTCAAGCTGGTTTCCTCGCTGGAAGAAGCGGTGGAGCATATTGAAGCTCACAGCACCCACCACTCGGATGCTATTGTGACGGAGAACGATGCAGCGTCAACTTACTTCTCAGAGCAGGTCGATAGTGCGGCCGTTTATGTCAATGCCTCAACCCGCTTTACAGACGGTGGTCAATTTGGACTCGGCTGCGAAATGGGGATTTCTACTCAGAAACTGCACGCCAGAGGTCCTATGGGACTGAAAGAGTTGACCAGCTATAAGTATGTCATTCAAGGGGATGGTCAAGTGAGGAAATAAAGATGAAAATTGGATTTATCGGTTTGGGAAATATGGGGGGGAGTCTCGCTCGCCTAGTTGCCCAAGATGAAAGATATAGAAGCGAATTGCTACTGGCTAATCGCAGTCGTGACAAGGCTGAAAAGATTGCTGCGGAAGTTGGTGGGCAGCCGGTCAGTAATGAAGAGATTTTTGCTCAGGCAGAAGTGATTTTTCTGGGGATCAAACCAGCTCAATTTGCTGACTTGCTGGCTGAATATCACGAAGTTCTAGAAGAACGGGATTCTCTTATCCTAGTTTCGATGGCTGCTGGTCTGAGCTTGGAGCTATTAGAAAAATTGACACCTAGCCACCATCGTTGGATTCGGATTATGCCTAATACACCGGTAGCTGTTGGCGAGGGGGTTATTACTTATGCCTTATCCCAGCAGGCGAATCAAGTAGACGAAGATTTGTTGCGTGAGCTTCTGTCTTCGGCTGGCCTTTTGGTCAAACTAGAGGAAAAGCAGTTGGATGCGGCGACAGCTCTTGCTGGCTGTGGACCAGCCTTCGTTTATCTCTTTATAGAAGCTTTAGCGGATGCAGGTGTCCGAGCTGGACTTAGTCGCGACATATCGCTTGAACTGGCCAATCAAACCCTTCTAGGCGCTGCTAAACTAAGGCAGATCAGTGGCCAACATCCGGCCCAGCTCAAAGATCAAGTCTGCAGTCCAGCTGGTTCGACCATCGCTGGGGTAGCCAGTCTGGAAGAAAATGCCTTTCGAGGAACGGTCATGGCTGCCGTTCAAGCTGCCTATCAAAGGACACAAGAACTTGGTAAGTAGAATAATTGTCATTTTGCCTTTTTTGAAGAAAAAATAGAATCGTAAAGCGATATGATACATCATCATATAAGTAATGCAGAGAGACACTCGTAGATGGATTGTTTAAAGTCCGCACGAGTGCCTTTTGTTTTTCAAAAAGCTATCCATGCTAGGTCGAGTGAAAGTAAACCTGTGGATGGCATGTATGGATACTTTGCTCTAAGAAGAAGTGGATGTTAAAATCAACAGCTTATCCCATTTTTCTTTTGTTTTTCCTTGACAGTTAAATTGTCAGAATTTATAATAAAAGAAGAAAGGTGATAACAGTGTTATCGAGTTGAAAGCATGAAAAAAGAAACAGATGAGTTAAACGAAAAAATCTTGGAAAGCGCGAGGAGTGAGTTCTTGGCTTATGGCTATCAGGATGCTTCACTGCGGAGAATTTGTCGCGCGGCTGGCTTGACGACTGGGGCTCTTTATAAGCGATATGAGAGTAAGGACAGTCTCTTTACTGCCCTGCTTGAGCCTACTCTGATAGCCTTAGACCAGTATGGACAAGAGCAGAAGCGACGTGACTATGCTTTCCTAGAAGAGGGACACCTATCTGACATGTGGGCACATCGCTTAGAGGATCTCCAGTCTCTGATGCGGATTCTCTATGAGCATAAGGATATTATGCAGCTCTTGCTCTTTAAATCTCAGGGTTCTTCGCAAGCGGACTTCAGGATGCGTCTGCCTCATTTGGCTGCAGACGAGACTTATCGCTATTTGGAGCTGGCTTACAAAGAGGGAAAAATCAATCATTTGGTCAAACACGAGTTTCTGCGATCGTGCATGACAGCTTATTACACAGCTGTATTTGAGCCCTTGGCTCAAGACTGGCCCCAAGAGCAGGCGCTGGAATTTTGCCATTCCATCATGGACTTGTTTGACTGGGGAGGTTTGCTAGGTTTTTGATAGAAAGAAGGAAATTCTATGAAGAAAAAATCTGTTCTTGCTTGGATCTGGGACTTTGTTTCCCTTCATAAGATATATTTTGTGCTCAGTCTGATCTTTGCCTTTGCCTCTGTGATTTCAGGATTTCTGCCTTATTTCTTTATTGGCGGGATGATTAATAAACTCTTGGCTGGCAATAAAAACTGGGATTTTTACCTGCAGCAATCAGCGTGGGCGGGTATGGCCTGGATTGGCTACTGGGGATTCCACGGTATTTCCACCATGCTGTCGCATACGGCTACTTTTAAGATTTTAGCGGAAATGCGGCACCGCCTGACAGACAAGCTGGCTAGGCTGCCTCTAGGTACAGTGCTTAGTCAGTCATCAGGCAGTTATAAAAACATTATCGTTGAGCGGGTGGATGCGACCGAAACGACCTTGGCTCACCTGATTCCAGAGTTTACCGCTGGGATTTTTGGTCCGATTATTGTTCTCTTTGCCATGCTAGTCATCGATTGGCGGCTGACCTTGCTGTCTCTCCTGACTATTCCCATCGTGGCGCTGGCCTATATGCGGATGGCTGTCAATAGCGAAGCGGACTATCAAAATACTCTGGTCAAGACCAAAAAACTCAATGATACAGCGGTGGAATACATTAATGGGATTGAGGTCATCAAGGTCTTTGGCAAGGAAAAATTTTCATACGATAAGTTTGTGACAGCTGCTAGAGAAGGAGCAGACTGCTTTATTGAGTGGATGCGCAAGTTCAATCTAGAGATGGGCATTGTGACTGCTTTTCTACCATCAGGCTTGCTCTTTCTGCTACCGGCTGGCTGTTATTTCTATCTGCAAGGCAGCTTGACTGCTGGAAATTTCATTCTGATGATTATTCTTTCGCTCAGTCTTCTGACTCCTCTGATTTTAGTGGCTAGTTACATGGACGATTTACGGAAAATCGGAACTATTTTTGGCCAAGTCATTGATATTCTGGAAAAGCCTGATTTGAAAAGGCCTCAGGATCTGAAAGAACTTCCAAAAGGAAGGGATCTGGTCATGACAGATGTCAGCTTTGGCTATACAGATGAAGAGGAAGTACTGCACGACATTTCGCTAGATATTAAGGCTGGCAGTATCAATGCTTTAGTTGGGCCATCAGGCTCAGGTAAGTCTACAATTGCCAAACTTCTAGCTTCTTTCTGGGATGTCAGTTCTGGTCAGATTACCTATGGTGGCTTGGACATTCGCCAACTTCCGCTAGATTATTACAGTCGGCAGATTGCTTACGTGACTCAGGATAACTATCTCTTTGATGAGACTATTATGGAAAATATCCGGATGGGAAATCCAGCAGCATCTGACGAAGAGGTCATCGAAATTGCTCGTCGCTGCGGCTGTTATGACTTTATCATGAACTTAGAAGACGGCTTTGGAACTCAAGTAGGCTCTGGCGGCAGTCATCTATCTGGTGGGGAGCGTCAGCGGATTGCCATCGCCCGTGCCATGCTTAAGGATGCACCGATTCTTATTTTGGATGAAGCGACTGCTTATACAGATCCGGAAAATGAAGCACGGATTCAGTCCAGTCTAGCTCGTCTAATCGAGGGACGGACCTTGATTGTCATTGCTCACAGGCTGTCTACGATTATGAGTGCAGACCAGATAGTCCTGGTCAATAATGGTCGGATTGAAGTTAGAGGACGACATGAAGAATTGCTGGCAGCCAGTCCACTTTATGCTTCCATGTGGCAAGCCCATATAGCTACTAGGGATAGTGATGAGATGGAAGGAGGGGTGACTCATGCTTAATGTACTGAAGAAATTCTTTGATTTCTGTACGGCAGAGGACCGTAGGAAATTTTATCAATCTATTTATCTGGGCATCATCAAGTCCTTTATCATCGCTCTGCGTATTCCAGCAATCGGCCTAGTCGTTATGGGACTGATTGAGAAGAATCTCTCTATGCAGACTTTCTGGCTGGCTCTGGGCATCATGCTGGTATCCACAGTGATAAACGTCTGGATCACCCTGAAAATCACCATGTTGCAGACGGAAGCAGGCTATCATACCTGTGCTCAGAAGCGGATTGAAATTGCCGAGCACATGCGCTATCTGCCTATGGGTTACTTTAATCAAAATAGCTTGGGCAAGATTACCAGTGTTACGACTAATACGCTGGAAGGGTTATCTGATGTAGCTACGCGAGTGGTTATGATGACTGTGCAGGGCTTTCTGACGACTGGTCTCATCACTATTTTGGTCTTTCTCTATGACTGGCGGGTTGGACTGGTTCTCTTGGTGGGTCTCGTCCTCTTTCTCCTGCCCAATACTCTCATGCGTTGGCAAGTTGGCAAGGTTTCTGATGACAAGTATCAGGCGGATATGGACCTGGTAGCCGTTGTTTTGGAGTACAGCCAAGGTATTGCTGAAGTTAAGAACTACAATCTGGTCAACCGTTCTGCCAAGAAGCTGTCCAAGGCTATTGAAGGCAAGAGTCAGCTAGATACCAAAATGACACTCGTGACCTCACCTTACATCGCCCTCCAGGGTATGGTGACCAAGCTGACCGGTCTCTTTATGGGGCTTTTCTCTATCTACTTTTATCTCAATGGCAGTATGGAACTGCTGGTAACCATTATGATGATTGTCAGTGGTTTTATGATTTATGAAAATCTAGACGGCGTTGGCTCTTTCTCTTCTCTCCTGCGCATTGTTGATTTGTCGGTTGATATGGTCAATCAAGTCTTGGCTATCCAGCCGATGGACATCAGCGGTCAGGATATTGAGCCTAAGAGCAGCCAGATTAAGCTGAGAGATGTTAGCTTCTCTTATGGAAATAAGAAAATCATTGACCAGGTTTCCTTCACCATTCCCGAAAAGACGACAACTGCCCTGGTCGGACCTTCTGGATCAGGCAAAACAACGCTCTGCAACCTCATTGCCCGCTTCTGGGATGTGGACCAGGGAAGTATTAGTCTAGACGGGCATGATGTTAGGGAATACAGCTATGACAGCCTGATTCGTAATTTCAGCTTTGTCTTTCAAAGCGTCTATCTCTTTGAGGATACCATTGCCAATAACATTCGTTTTGGCAAGCCGGAGGCCAGTCAGGAAGAAGTAATAGAGGCTGCCAAGAAAGCCGCCTGTCATGACTTTATTCTCTCACTGCCTGATGGCTATGATACCAAGATTGGTGAAGGAGGTGCCAGTCTTTCTGGAGGTGAGCGTCAGCGCATTTCCATTGCGCGAGCTATTATCAAGGATGCGCCTATTATCATTCTGGATGAAGCAACAGCCAATGTTGATCCAGAAAACGAAGAAGCCCTCATGCAGGCTATTCAGGCTCTGACTCGCGATAAGACCATTATCATGATTGCCCACCGACTCAAGACGGTTGAGCATGCAGACCAGATTTTGGTGCTGGATCAAGGCCGCATTGTCGAGCAAGGCAAACACCAAGACTTACTGGCCAAACAAGGCATTTACAGTAAATTTATCCAAGAAAGAAAAACAGCTGCCAGCTGGCGGATTGAGATGGAGGAGTGATAAATTGAAACAGCAAGCCAAGTGGCTTGCTGTTTTTCATTTAAAGGGAAGAATGGTATAATGAAGTAGAGAAAAATCTTGAATGAGGTAGCCATGAACGAAATCAAATGCCCCAACTGCGGGGAGGTTTTTACTGTCAATGAGAGCCAGTACAGTGAGCTTTTGTCGCAGGTTCGGACAGCAGAGTTTGACAAGGAGATTCATGCTCGGATTGAGCAGGAGCTGGCTTTAGCAGAGCAAAAATCCCAGAATGCCCAACAAGCTCTGCTATCGCAGAAAGAGCAGGAAATTAGCAATCTTCAAAATCAAATTGCTCAGTTTGAGACCCAGCAGGAATTGGCAAAGAAAGAGGTGGAGCAGGCAGCTAGTCTTCAATTGCAGGAGAAGGACAAGGAAGTTCAGCAATTGGAAAGTCAGCTGACAACTCTGCGTTTGGAGCATGAAAATCAACTGCAAAAGACCTTATCTGCGCTGGAAAAAGAGCGAGACGAGGTTAAGAACCAGCTAGTCTTGCAAGAAAAGGAAGCAGCGCTGGCTCAGACCTCGCTCAAAGAACGCTATGAAGTAGAGCTGCGGCAGAAAGATGAAACGATCGAATTCTACAAGGATTTCAAAGCTAAGCAGTCTACTAAGATGATTGGTGAGAGTTTGGAACAGCACTGCGAGTATGAGTTTAACAAGAACCGTATGGCCATGTTTCCTCGAGCGGAGTTTGGCAAGGACAATGATGCCAGAACAGGCAGCAAGGGCGACTACATTTACCGTGAGGTGGATGAAAATGGTGTAGAAATCCTCTCCATCATGTTTGAGATGAAAAATGAAGGTGACGAGACGGCGACCAAGAAGAAAAACGAGCATTTTTTCAAAGAGCTGGATAAGGATCGGCGGGAGAAAGGCTGTGAGTATGCTATTCTGGTGACACTTCTGGAGGCTGACAGCGAGCTCTACAATTCGGGTATTGTCGATGTGTCCTATGCCTATGAGAAGATGTATGTTATCCGACCTCAGTTCTTTCTGCCTATGATTACCCTCTTGCGTAATGCTGCCCTCAACTCGCTCCAGTACAAGCAGGAACTAGCCTTGGTGCGGGAGCAGAACATTGATATTACTCATTTTGAGGAAGATTTGGATGCCTTTAAAGTAGCTTTCGCCAAGAACTATCAGTCTGCTTCGACCAATTTCGGCAAGGCCATCGAGGAGATTGACAAGGCCATCCGTCGGATGGAAGAAATCAAGAAATTCCTGACGACCTCTGAAAACCAGCTGCGCTTGGCTAATAATAAACTGGACGACGTCTCTGTCAAAAAATTGACACGCAAAAATCCTACTATGAAAGCGAAGTTTGAAGCTTTAAAGGAGAAGTAAGAAAACAAGACAATGAACGGAATTATCAACTTAAGAAAAGAAGCGGGAATGACTTCGCATGACGCGGTCTTTAAGCTACGCAAGATTTTAGGAACGAAGAAAATTGGTCACGGGGGCACCTTGGATCCAGATGTAGTCGGGGTACTTCCGATTGCTGTAGGCAAGGCGACACGTTTGGTCGAGTTCATGCAGGAGGAAGGAAAGATCTACGAGGGGGAGATTACTCTGGGCTGCTCAACGACGACAGAGGATGCCAGCGGAGACATTCTTGAGCGGACACCAGTGACAGAGCTTTTAGAAGAAGCCCTTATCGATGAAGCGATGGAGTCTATGACTGGTGAGATTCGCCAGATTCCGCCCATGTACTCTGCTGTCAAGGTCAATGGCCGCAAGCTTTATGAGTATGCGCGTGCAGGTCAAGAAGTGGAACGTCCCGAGCGGCAGGTGACCATCTATAGTTTTGAGCGTACCAGTCCGATTTCCTATGAAGATGAGCAAGCTCGTTTTCGTTTTCGAGTCAAGTGCAGCAAGGGGACCTATGTCCGAACCCTGTCTGTTGATTTGGGAGCCAAGCTGGGCTTTGCCAGTCACATGTCCCAGTTGACAAGGACTTCTTCAGCAGGTATGAGCTTAGAAGATGCTTTGACCTTGGATGAAATAGCGGAGCGAGTAGCAGTGGAGGATTTTACATTTCTTCAGCCTCTGGAGTTGGGGACAGGTGATCTACCCAAGATTGAACTAACGATAGAGCAGTTAGAGGAAGTCCGCTTTGGTCGCTTTATTTTCATTGAAAATGCGGCAACAATCTTGGCTGGTTTTCATAAAGGTAAGCTTATCGCCATCTTAGAAAAAAGGGAAGAATCTTATAAACCTAAAAAAGTTTTTCTTTAATCATATTGAAAATATCAGAGTCCTGAAATTTATTTTCAGGATTTTTTTATGCCTAGAATAATTAACCAAATCTATAAACTAAAAAATGTATAAATATACTGTCCGAATAGATCAGAATCGCTTCTAAAATTTACTGTGAATTTTTAAAATAGTAATACTCGAAAATTGGACAGTTTTGCTAAAAATGATTAAGTAATAAAAGGGCTATAAAATTGCTTAAATGTTACTTATATGGTACACTTAAGGGAGTGACAATTTTAGAATAATAAGGAGGGTTCCAATACATGGGACAAGACTGGAAGAAAATAGAAAGGCAACGTTTTACAATTCGTAAGACGAGAGCATGGGGCGCATGTTCAGTTTTTCTAGGATCAAGTATTTTCTTTCTAGGAGGGGGAGTTGCAAGTGCGCAAGAAGTTAGTCCTTCTGCACAAGACCAAGCAGCTCAAGTAGCAGAAGCTACTAGAGTTTCAGATGAAAAAGAGTCTGAGAAACCGGCAACTGAAGCACAAGCCGAACCTGAAAAGAATGCTGCGTCAGTAAGTGCAGATGTTCAAGCAACTGAAGCTAAGGAACAAGCAGCACCTAGCACTGAAGATGTAGTTAAAGCAGAAGAAGCTGCTGTTTCAAAAGACGAAAAGTCAGAAGAAACAAGCGCTCCGAAAGAAGCTAAAGCAGAAGAAAAGGCTGAGCCAAAAACAGCAAGTTCTGAAACTAATGCAGCCGCACAACCTAAGCGTTCAGGCTCATCAGGATTCAGAAGTGTTAGTGGTACATCAGGATTCCGAAATACTGGTGCTACCCGCCAAGGATCTGACTATACTGTTACTCAAGATGGTAATCTAGCTACAGTTCAAGCGAATGCCTTGAAAACTCAGTTGGATAGAGCAGCATCAGAGAACTTGCCAGTTACACCGAACCAGCTTAGAAATTTTGGAACCGCAACAACTGACGAAGAAAGACGCAGATTAGAACGTCAAGCAGCGGATCTTCAAAATACTGAAGCTCAGGCAATGAATAAAAAAATCTCTGATTACTTAGTGGCCAAACAAAGAGCTCAACAATTAACCGGTAAAGAAGGAAGCTTGCAACAGCTTGCACCACAGAACTTCGTATTTACCGATGAGCCAAATGCAACGGCTAAGATTAAGCTGGCACAAGGAGACTGGTTCGTCAAAGACAGTACGCTCACATCACGAAATCAATATGTTCGTGAAGCTTTGGATAGTCGAAGTTACAGTGAGTGGCGAGACGGCACAACCACCCAACCAAATGCAGTCATCACTAGAGCCGATACGAGTCAGCCAGCAGCTGAGCGAATCATCAAGGACCAAACAGATGGTTACTACATGGTTCATACGCAAGTTGGTAGAACTACAACAGTAGAGTACACGTTGAAGAATTCTTCTGTTGGTGGTCGACCTATTACGAAAGCTATTGCTCGATATACGCCTAAGAAGAGTTCTGCTTATGATGATAGTATGGTAATGGCTATCCATAAAGACCCAACTATGACAGTTTGGAATGGATCCAGCTATGATCGTAAAGGAACTGGTAACCAGTTGCATATGGAATGGGAATTCTATTATGCGGACGGTACTAAGGTAGACTTCGGTAAAACACCTGGTGTTGTTTCTTTCGCTTCACGTAACCACCACGGGGACGATATTTACGCTGAAATTTATGGTAATTTGAGCTCAAATATGCAGAATGTACAAATTGTAGGTTCTTCTATCGTTCCACAGGCAAATGGTTGGTACTATGCAAATGGTAAGAACAACTCTTATAAAGGCCAAACTGAATATCAATGGGACCAACAAGGTAATCCAAATGAATTCTGGGGAGCGGGTGCTGCAAAAGTTACAAGTGGTACATCATTGAGCTTTGATATTGCTACCACTAACCCTGGTCGGTACTGGCCACGCCCAATTCGCCAATGGTTCTCATTTAATACCAATGTAAAAGCGAATAACGTCGTAACTAACCCTAATTTGTCTTATACTCCTGCAGCATATGTCAATGAAGTTCCAGCACCAGAACCAGAAAAATCTTATGACAGATTTGTTATGGATATTCCACATAATGTCAGGGTCGTAGATTATGAGAATGCCACTCCAGATCAAAAACGCGCCTTCGACAATCAAACTGGTTCTCAAATTGTTTACCAACAAGGTAAAGACGGACAGGTTATTGTTGTAGGACCAAAACCAGAAAACTTAAATGACGTACCGAATCCTAAGTTTACAGCTCAAGAACTTGAGACACTTAAAAATGGTGGAACTGTAAGAGGATTTAAGGGACACAATTACGTTGATCCTGTAGATACCATCATGGTTGTCAAACGTAATGCGGGACCAACTGGACCTAAGGGTGATAAAGGTGCGACTGGCGCAACCGGAGCCACAGGCGCAGCAGGACCAAAAGGTGATAAGGGTGCAACCGGCGCCACAGGCGCAGCAGGACCAAAAGGCGATAAAGGTGCAACTGGAGCAACCGGCGCCACTGGTGCAGCAGGACCAAAAGGCGATAAAGGCGCAACTGGTGCAACTGGAGCCACAGGCGCAGCAGGACCAAAAGGTGATAAGGGCGCTACTGGCGCAACCGGAGCCACAGGTGCAGCAGGACCAAAAGGCGATAAAGGTGAAACTGGAGCCACTGGAGCTAAAGGCGCTAAAGGAGAAGATGGTAAGCCATCATTAGCCCAAGTTGTCGATAATAACAACGGCACGCACACTGTTAAAGTTGGTCTGGATAAGAACGGCAATGGCCAATTGGATCCAGATGAAGTAACCTCATCTACCATCGTTAAAGACGGTAAGGACGGTAAATCTCCGCTAGCTAAGGTTGTCGATAATAACAATGGCACACACACAGTTCAAGTCGGACTCGATAAGAACAACAACGGTCAGCTTGACCCAGACGAAGTAACATCATCTACAATCATCAAAGATGGTAAGGATGGAAAAGCTGGTGCAACCGGTGCCACTGGTGCAACAGGCGCAACCGGAGCTAAGGGCGATAAAGGTGAAACAGGCGCAACAGGTGCAACTGGAGCCAAAGGAGAAGATGGCAAGCCATCATTAGCCCAAGTTGTCGATAATAACAACGGTACGCACACTGTTAAAGTTGGTCTGGATAAGAACGGCAATGGCCAATTGGATCCAGATGAAGTAACCTCATCAACCATCGTCAAAGACGGTAAGGATGGTAAGTCTCCATTGGCTAAAGTAGTCGATAATAACAATGGCACTCATACTGTTCAAGTCGGTCTGGATAAGAACGGAAATGGTGAGCTTGATCCAGACGAAGTGACATCATCTACAATCATCAAAGATGGTAAGGATGGAAAAGCTGGCGCAACTGGAGCTACAGGCGCGACCGGAGCTAAAGGTGATAAAGGTGAAACAGGTGCTACCGGTGCAACTGGAGCTAAGGGTGATAAAGGTGAAACAGGCGCAACAGGTGCAACTGGAGCTAAAGGAGAAGATGGCAAGCCATCATTAGCCCAAGTTGTCGATAATAACAACGGCACGCACACTGTTAAAGTTGGTCTGGATAAGAACGGCAATGGCCAATTGGATCCAGACGAAGTAACCTCATCTACCATTGTTAAAGATGGTAAGGATGGAAAATCTCCACTAGCTAAGGTTGTTGATAACAACAACGGCACCCATACTGTTCAAGTCGGTTTGGATAAGAATGGCAATGGCCAATTGGATCCAGATGAAGTGACATCTTCTACAGTCATTAAAGATGGAAAAGCTGGTGAAACAGGTGCTACAGGAGCAACCGGTGCAACCGGAGCTAAAGGAGATAAAGGTGCAACAGGTGCGACTGGCGTTAAAGGAGAAGATGGTAAGCCATCATTAGCCCAAGTTGTCGATAATAACAACGGCACGCACACAGTTAAAGTTGGTCTGGATAAGAACGGCAATGGTCAGTTGGATCCAGATGAAGTAACATCATCTACAATCATCAAAGATGGTAAGGATGGAAAATCTCCACTAGCTAAGGTTGTTGATAACAACAACGGCACCCATACTGTTCAAGTCGGACTCGATAAGAACAATAACGGCCAGTTGGATCCAGATGAAGTAACATCATCTACAATCATCAAAGATGGTAAGGATGGAAAAGCTGGTGCAACCGGTGCCACTGGTGCAACAGGCGCGACCGGAGCCAAAGGCGATAAAGGTGCAACTGGCGCAACCGGTGCAACTGGAGCTAAAGGAGAAGATGGAAAACCATCATTAGCTCAAGTTGTGGACAATAATAACGGTACACACACAGTTAAAGTTGGTCTGGATAAGAACGGCAATGGTCAGTTGGATCCAGATGAAGTAACCTCATCAACCATTGTTAAAGACGGTAAGGATGGAAAATCTCCACTAGCTAAGGTTGTTGATAACAACAACGGCACCCATACTGTTCAAGTCGGACTCGATAAGAACAATAACGGCCAGTTGGATCCAGATGAAGTGACATCTTCTACAGTCATTAAAGATGGAAAAGCTGGTGCAACTGGAGCTACAGGAGCGACCGGAGCTAAAGGCGATAAAGGTGAAACTGGAGCTACCGGTGCTACCGGTGCAACAGGAGCTAAGGGTGATAAAGGTGAAACTGGCGCCACAGGTGCCACCGGAGCTAAAGGCGATAAAGGTGAAACAGGCGCAACAGGTGCAACTGGAGCCAAAGGAGAAGATGGTAAGCCATCATTAGCCCAAGTTGTCGATAATAACAACGGCACTCACACTGTTAAAGTTGGTCTGGATAAGAACGGCAATGGCCAATTGGATCCAGACGAAGTAACCTCATCTACCATTGTTAAAGATGGTAAGGATGGAAAATCTCCGCTAGCTAAGGTTGTCGATAATAACAATGGCACACACACAGTTCAAGTCGGACTCGATAAGAACAACAACGGTCAGCTTGACCCAGACGAAGTAACATCATCTACAATCATCAAAGATGGTAAGGATGGAAAAGCTGGTGCAACCGGTGCTACCGGTGCAACTGGTGCTAAGGGTGATAAAGGTGAAACAGGCGCAACAGGTGCAACTGGAGCCAAAGGAGAAGATGGCAAGCCATCATTAGCCCAAGTTGTCGATAATAACAACGGCACTCACACTGTTAAAGTTGGTCTGGATAAGAACGGCAATGGCCAATTGGATCCAGATGAAGTAACCTCATCTACCATCGTTAAAGACGGTAAGGACGGTAAATCTCCGCTAGCTAAGGTTGTCGATAATAACAATGGCACACACACAGTTCAAGTCGGACTCGATAAGAACAACAACGGTCAGCTTGACCCAGACGAAGTAACATCATCTACAATCATCAAAGATGGTAAGGATGGAAAAGCTGGCGCAACTGGAGCTACAGGCGCGACCGGAGCTAAAGGTGATAAAGGTGAAACAGGTGCTACCGGTGCAACTGGTGCTAAGGGTGATAAAGGTGAAACAGGCGCAACAGGTGCAACTGGAGCCAAAGGAGAAGATGGCAAGCCATCATTAGCCCAAGTTGTCGATAATAACAACGGCACTCACACTGTTAAAGTTGGTCTGGATAAGAACGGCAATGGCCAATTGGATCCAGATGAAGTAACCTCATCTACCATTGTTAAAGATGGTAAGGATGGAAAATCTCCACTAGCTAAGGTTGTTGATAACAACAACGGCACCCATACTGTTCAAGTCGGTTTGGATAAGAATGGCAATGGCCAATTGGATCCAGATGAAGTGACATCTTCTACAGTCATTAAAGATGGAAAAGCTGGTGAAACAGGTGCTACAGGAGCAACCGGTGCAACCGGAGCTAAAGGAGATAAAGGTGCAACAGGTGCGACTGGCGTTAAAGGAGAAGATGGTAAGCCATCATTAGCCCAAGTTGTCGATAATAACAACGGCACGCACACAGTTAAAGTTGGTCTGGATAAGAACGGCAATGGTCAGTTGGATCCAGATGAAGTAACATCATCTACAATCATCAAAGATGGTAAGGATGGAAAAGCTGGTGCAACCGGTGCCACTGGTGCAACAGGCGCGACCGGAGCCAAAGGCGATAAAGGTGCAACTGGCGCAACCGGTGCAACTGGAGCTAAAGGAGAAGATGGAAAACCATCATTAGCTCAAGTTGTGGACAATAATAACGGTACACACACAGTTAAAGTTGGTCTGGATAAGAACGGCAATGGTCAGTTGGATCCAGATGAAGTAACCTCATCAACCATTGTTAAAGACGGTAAGGATGGAAAATCTCCACTAGCTAAGGTTGTTGATAACAACAACGGCACCCATACTGTTCAAGTCGGACTCGATAAGAACAATAACGGCCAGTTGGATCCAGATGAAGTGACATCTTCTACAGTCATTAAAGATGGAAAAGCTGGTGCAACTGGAGCTACAGGCGCGACCGGAGCTAAAGGCGATAAAGGTGAAACTGGAGCTACAGGAGCAAAAGGTGAAGATGGTAAGCCATCATTGGCGCAAGTCGTAGACAACAACGATGGTACTCATACTGTTAAAGTTGGTCTTGATAAGAATGGCAATGGTCAGTTGGATCCAGACGAAGTAACCTCTTCAACAATCGTCAAAGACGGTAAGGATGGCAAATCTCCACTAGCTAAGGTTGTTGACAACAACAACGGCACCCATACTGTTCAAGTCGGTTTGGATAAGAATGGCAATGGCCAATTGGATCCAGATGAAGTGACATCTTCTACAGTCATTAAAGATGGAAAAGCTGGTGCAACTGGAGCTACCGGTGCTACCGGTGCAACAGGAGCTAAGGGTGATAAAGGTGAAACTGGCGCCACAGGTGCCACCGGAGCTAAAGGCGATAAAGGTGAAACCGGCACCACAGGTGCCACTGGAGCTAAAGGAGAAGATGGCAAGCCATCATTGGCGCAAGTCGTAGACAACAACGATGGTACTCATACTGTTAAAGTTGGTCTTGATAAGAATGGCAATGGTCAGTTGGATCCAGACGAAGTAACATCTTCAACAATCGTCAAAGACGGTAAGGACGGTAAATCTCCGTTAGCTAAAGTTGTCGATAACAATAATGGCACTCACACTGTTCAAGTCGGACTCGATAAGAACAATAACGGCCAGTTGGATCCAGATGAAGTAACATCATCTACAATCATCAAAGATGGTAAGGATGGAAAAGCTGGTGCTACAGGCGCGACCGGAGCCAAAGGCGATAAAGGTGAAACAGGCGCAACAGGTGCAACTGGAGCCAAAGGAGAAGATGGTAAGCCATCATTAGCCCAAGTTGTCGATAATAACAACGGCACTCACACTGTTAAAGTTGGTCTGGATAAGAACGGCAATGGCCAATTGGATCCAGACGAAGTAACCTCATCTACCATTGTTAAAGATGGTAAGGATGGAAAATCTCCGCTAGCTAAGGTTGTCGATAATAACAATGGCACACACACAGTTCAAGTCGGACTCGATAAGAACAACAACGGTCAGCTTGAACCAGACGAAGTAACATCATCTACAATCATCAAAGATGGTAAGGATGGAAAAGCTGGCGCAACTGGAGCTACAGGCGCAACAGGTGCGACTGGAGCCAAAGGTGATAAAGGTGAAACAGGTGCTACTGGTGCTACTGGTGCAACTGGAGCTAAGGGTGATAAAGGTGCAACTGGAGCCACTGGAGCTAAAGGCGACAAAGGTGAAACAGGTGCGACTGGAGCTAAAGGAGAAGATGGCAAGCCATCATTGGCGCAAGTCGTAGACAACAACGACGGCACGCACACTGTTAAAGTTGGTCTTGATAAGAACGGCAACGGCCAGTTGGATCCAGATGAAGTAACTTCATCTACCATCGTTAAAGACGGTAAGGATGGAAAATCTCCACTAGCTAAAGTTGTCGACAATAACAATGGCACACACACAGTTCAAGTCGGACTCGATAAGAATAATAACGGCCAGTTGGATCCAGATGAAGTAACATCTTCAACTATCGTCAAAGATGGAAAGGATGGAAAAGCTGGCGCAACAGGTGCCACTGGTGCTACAGGCGCGACCGGAGCCAAAGGCGATAAAGGTGAAACTGGAGCTACAGGCGCAACTGGAGCCACTGGAGCTAAAGGCGATAAAGGTGAAACAGGCGCAACAGGTGCAACTGGAGCCAAAGGAGAAGATGGCAAGCCATCATTAGCCCAAGTTGTCGATAATAACAACGGCACGCACACTGTTAAAGTTGGTCTGGATAAGAACGGCAATGGCCAATTGGATCCAGATGAAGTAACCTCATCTACTATCGTCAAAGACGGAAAGGATGGCAAAGCCGGTGCCACTGGTGCTACAGGTGCGACCGGAGCTAAGGGCGATAAAGGTGAAGATGGTAAATCCTCATTAACTGAAGTAGTTAACAACAACGACGGTACGCATACTGTTAAGGTCGGTCTGGATAAGAATGGTGATGGTAAACTTGATCCAAGTGAAGTAACGTCAACGACTATCGTGAAAGACGGTGCAACTGGAGCGGATGGTAAACCATCATTGGCTAAAGTTGTAGACAATAACGATGGCACTCACATTATTCAAGTCGGTCTTGATAAGAATGGCAATGGCCAATTGGATCCAGATGAAGTGACATCTTCTACAGTCATTAAAGATGGCAAAGCTGGTGCAACCGGTGCTACAGGCGCGACCGGAGCCAAAGGCGATAAAGGTGAAACTGGAGCTACAGGAGCAACTGGAGCTAAGGGTGAAGATGGTAAATCTCCATTAGCTGAAGTAGTTAACAACAATGACGGTACTCATACTGTTAAAGTTGGTCTTGATAAGAATGGTGATGGTAAGCTTGATCCAAGTGAAGTAACGTCAACGACTATCGTTAAAGACGGCGCAACTGGTGCTACAGGTGCGACCGGAGCCAAGGGTGAAGATGGTAAATCATCATTAACTGAAGTAGTTAACAACAATGACGGTACTCATACTGTTAAAGTTGGTCTTGATAAGAATGGTGATGGTAAGCTTGATCCAAGTGAAGTAACGTCAACGACTATCGTTAAAGACGGCGCAACTGGTGCTACAGGTGCGACCGGAGCTAAGGGCGATAAAGGTGAAGATGGTAAATCATCATTAACTGAAGTAGTTAACAACAACGACGGTACTCATACTGTTAAAGTTGGTCTTGATAAGAATGGCAACGGTCAGTTGGATTCAGATGAAGTAACATCTTCAACCATCGTCAAAGATGGTAAGGATGGCAAAGCAGGAGCAACTGGCGCCACCGGAGCTAAGGGTGAAGATGGTAAATCATCATTAACTGAAGTAGTTAACAACAACGATGGTACGCATACTGTTAAAGTTGGTCTTGATAAGAATGGTGATGGTAAGCTTGATCCAAGCGAAGTAACTTCAACAACTATCGTGAAAGACGGTAAAGATGGTAAGACACCATTAGCAGAAGTAGTTGACAACCAAAATGGAACACACACCATTAAGATTGGTTTTGATACAAATGGTAATGGTAAGCTTGATCCAGATGAAGTAACCTCTGCTACAATCGTTAAAGATGGAAAAGACGGTAAAGATGGCAAGGATGGCAAAGACGGAAAAGATGGTCAAAGCTCACTTGTAACTCTTGTTGAAAATGAAGATGGTAGTGTTACTATTCTTGTTGGAATTGATAAGAATAACAATGGTAAGGTTGATTCTGATGAAGTAACATCTTCTACAATTATCAGAAATGGTAAAGATGGTAAGGACGGAAAAGATGGTAAAGATGGAAAAGATGGTAAGGACGGTAAAGATGGCAAGGGTGTAACTGGCCCAACTGGTCCAACCGGCCCTACAGGCCCAACTGGTCCAACCGGTCCTACAGGCCCAACTGGTCCTACAGGTCCAACCGGTCCTACAGGTCCAACTGGTCCAACCGGCCCTACAGGCCCAACTGGTCCAACCGGTCCAACCGGTCCTACAGGCCCAACTGGTCCAACCGGTCCAACCGGTCCTACAGGTCCAACTGGTCCAACCGGCCCTACAGGTCCAACCGGTCCAACCGGTCCTACAGGCCCAACTGGTCCAACCGGTCCTACAGGCCCAACTGGCCCTACTAATCCAATAAAACCAGTAGTTCCAACAGCTCCAACAGTTCCAGCTAAGCCAACAAAACCTGCAGGAACAACCAAAGTAGTAGCTAAGTCAGGAACCCTTCCTAAGACTGGTGACAATAGCAACCATGAAGTAGGTGTGGTAGGCGCAGGACTTCTATCAGCTGCACTTCTAGCTGCCTTAGGTGTTTCTAAGCGAAAAGAAGAAGAACTCTAAGATATTCTATTTATAAAATTTAAGCAATATCAAGTTTAGAGTAAAACAGAGGCTATTAGGATTATTAAAATTCTACTAGCCTCTAGTTTTGTTGTATTAATGTTTTGGAGGAATTGAATGTCATCAATTGTATTGAATATGATTGTAAAAAATGAAGCCCATATAATTTTGGAAACACTCCAAAATTTGGTCAATTCAATCACATTTGACTACTGGGTCATTTCTGACACTGGCTCCACAGATGGAACGGAAAACCTTATCTTGAACTTTTTTAGTGAGGTGGGGATTCCAGGAGAATTGCACAAAGATGAATGGCAAAACTTTGCACATAATAGAAATTTAGCCCTAAATTATGCAAGAGGAAAGGGAGACTATATTCTAATCTTTGATGCAGACGATTTCGTTGAAGGTAGTTTAAAAATTTCTACTGATCTTGAAGCAGATGCCTATTATCTCAATTTTTCAGATGAGAGTGGAGTTCTTTCATTTCGTCGTGTAGCTCTTGTTAAAAATAATCCAGAAATTTATTGGCGAGGAGTTGTGCATGAATTTATTGAATTGCCTGAAGGTGCCAGTTATGGAAATCTTGTAGGACCTTATTCAGTCATTGCAAGAACAAGAGGTGCACGAAGTCTAGATGATGATAAATATTATCATGATGCAACTGTACTTGCAAATGCTGTTTATAATAATCAAGACCCTGATTTAGAGCCTAGATATACCTTTTATTGTGCGAGATCTTATCGTGATGCAGGTTTATACCAGGAGGCCTTGTCTTGGTTCAAAAAACGTGCAGTTATGACGGATGGATGGTCAGAGGAAGCTTATTATTCTTGTCTAGAAATAGCGCAAATTTATGAAAATGAAGGGAAAGCTCTTGAAGGACGGGAGTATTTGGAAAAAGCCATCCAGATTAACCCTAATCGCGCTGAAGCATGGTCTCAATTAGCTAAATTATATAGAGAGGCAGGGCAGCATCACATTGCTTTTGCTTATGCTTATATGGCTAAGGATTTAGAATTAAATCCGGATAGCCTTTTCAGCTGGAATAGGGTTTATGACTATTGGATTCCATTTGAATTGTTAGAAAATGGTGTCAAAATAGGGAATTTTGAAGTTGCCTACCAAGGCTTCAGAGCTTTAATTCTGGCAGGTCAGGCCGATACTTATAAGAACTATTATGAATACTTGCCTCAGTTCGAACAGTATCTAGATAATGAGATTATTGAGAAGATTATAGAGGTAATCAACGGTCCAGAAGCTTAAGAGCAGCAATGCTAGATAGACTTTTGTCAATTATATTGCTTGATACAGCCTAAACTTTGAGAGTGGAACAGAAATCGGTAATTCGTTAGAATTCGATTTCGTCGTCCCACCTCCGCACAGTTGAGTAGGGCTGTAAAAGCTGATGAAATCAGCCTAGTAGAGCCCACTCAACCACTGCGTCTTGCTCGACAATCCAAAGACAATTGAGAGGCTAGGACTTTTGTCCCAGCCTCTTTTGTTTTAGAGAAGTTGTTATTATCCTAATTGTAACCGCCCAATAACAAGGTATATTGAAAAAAACGTTCCAAAGTTGATTTGACTCTGGAACGTTTTCTATTTGCACTTTTCCTGAATAGTTTCAGCCCATGGTAAATAAGCTTCTAGAATCTCCCTTTTTGCGAGTCTCTCCTCGTTAGGTAGATGGTCTAGAAGATAAGTCATGTATTTCTCTGAATCAAGTCCATGTCGCTTGGCCGTTTCCAAAAGGCTCAAAATAATAGCTGTCGACTTGGCGCCCTCAAAGCTCTGAGAAAAAAGCCAATTTTTTCTTCCTATGACAAAGGTCTTTATCGCCCTCTCAGCTAGATTGTTGGAAAGAACTAAGTTACCGTCCGAGAGAACTGTTCGGAAGGTACTTTCGTATTTGAGGCTATACTCCAAAGCAGTGCCTAATTTTGACCCTGGCAAAACAGCCTGCTTACGACACCAATCAAAAAACTCGTCCATCCTAAGGAAACAAACGAGTCTCATTCTCAGCTCTATGGTGTCAGCCCAGATACTTTCGGATATAATCCAGCAAGCAGAAGCATTAGCTTTACTGGAGCAGATGGCCAAGTGAAAACTGTTCAGATTAACTAAGCTTACATTTTGATGTAAAACAAGAATAAAACGAATGATGAAGACCAAGCCAAGTCTAAGACCATCATTCGTTTTTTATTTTCACAACCCTATACTTATTTGATTGATATTGTGTTAAAATAAACAGAGACTGATAGATGAAAGGATTGCCATCATGACAGAAAAAGAACTACCTATCAAAGAATATCTTAGAGTAAAAAAAGAAGCTATTTATAGCCGCCTTATATTCTTGCTAACGGCCGTTACAGGAGCTATTCTATCCTTTATTTTGATTCATTCAGGATCTAGGAATCTAATCTTTGAAAATGTTTCAATTGGCTTAGTTGTGTTTGCAGGTATTGTTATATCAAGGCCGTATTGGACAAAAAAGAAACAATACGAGAATCAGTATCCAGAATTGAAAGGAATGTCTACAAGAGGTGCTGAGGTTTCTGGGAATTTTTGGGGAAAACATCTGATTGTATATCCAGCCATTCTTGTTTATATGGTTTGGGCCTTTTTCGCTTCTTATCATCCTGTTCAAAATCAGGAGATAGTAGATATTGATCTTCCGACGATTAGTACAGAAACTGAGTATAGTTTAGATTTTCCAAAATCAGATAGTTCAGCGAGCACTGGAGACAGTCAAGGAGATACTCAATCTGAGGCTTCGTCAATTGGACAAGAGGAAGAGGACAATAAATGACTAAAAGAAAACAATTTATTTTAGTGATAGCTGTCTTATTAGTAGCTTTCTGTAGCTTTGTTTATCTAAAAAAACAATTCTTTTCTCCTTCCAAGCCAAAGGAAGAGTCTAGAAAGGAAACGATTGTATATGATTCTTCGCTGAAAGATATCACTCTAACAAAAGATGGGCGCTATGTCTTAGTTAGTCCTAAAGATGTAAATTGGCAATCCAATGATTTAAGGATGAGTCGTAACTACGTAGTCTCAACATTTATAACTTATGAGCACTTTTATGCAAAAAAGAATACCTTACCATCCGGTAAACTCGTAAAATTTGATATTATCACTTATGATTTACGTAAAAAAATTTCGTTGAAAAACGCATAGACCTTAAAAAGGCCGTAGAAGAATATGATTCAGATTACGGCTTGAGATATCCTCTTGAAGATTTTAAGGATGAATATATTAACTTTGTCAACAGTCTGCTTCCAGTTTGGCATAGCAATTCTGGCTATCTTCAAATGGTTTGGTTGCTGAAGGCGCAGAAGTCTAGGGTATTTTAATTTAACTAAAAATAAACGAATTTAAATGGGTGTTTGTATGACAATAGAAATTCAACAATACAAAAATTGTACGATATTAAAAGACAACAATGATTATCAGATCCTTTGGAGTAGAGGGAAAGAAGTGCTTAACTATCCCATTAGCCAAGAATTAGCAGAACGTGTTTCAAAATCAGAAAAAGATTCTTTAGAAGTAATGTTTTATTGTGAACACCATCGTTGGCCAAAGGCAGATGAGTTAGATGATTATAATCATTCAGATACGATTGTACATAAAGGCGATGGATTTGTTGTATATGAGACAAATGGTTATTACGAAATTAGCTTCTTTAAAGAAATTGGAGGAGCCATGGGTCCAGAAGTTTGCTATCCTATCAATAAGGAACTGATGGATAAAGCATTTGAATCTTCTAGGGGAGCATATGAAGTCATGATTTATGCTGAAACAGGGCGCTGGCCCTTAAGTAAATAAAGAGATATTTGATAGGTAATTTTACTAAGGAATATTTGCAGTCAAAAACAATAAGTTGATATGAGATCAAATGTTTTGATAACATTAATAAATGATTAGTAGATAGGTATCAATTAGTGAAGGTGATGGAATGGAAACAATTTATTTAAGCAAAAAAGATATGTTGGAAATCTGTCAAGATGGGGATAAGTATTTCTTGCGTTATCCAACTTTTAATATTACCATGCCAGAAGTAGTCCAAGAAATCCCCAAAGAAGCTGCCGAGAGCTATATGTCGGGAGAACATACTGGCAAAGAGTTGATGAATTATGCGCAATATGGTTTTTGGAAATCCAAAAAACAATATACACAAGATGAATCCGATAAGCTCTTCATCGAAGATCATCCTTCCTTTATTTTGAAAAATCCTGAAAATAGCCGTTGTCTTTTTACAGCAGAGGAATTTAGACAAATTGTCACCCAAGCCATTGTTTCAGAACTAGAACCTAGCGAACTTGACGCTATTGGTATAGTTGATAATCATTTAGAGTTACTCCTTGTTGATCCAGTCGGCTGGCAGGAAGAGATAGAAGTAGTACATCTTGAAATTCTGCAGGAAAAAATTAACAACTACATCTACTTCCTCGAAAGCAAGCAATATGTAGAGCGATATGGCGATAGCTTTGACAAAAAAGTCATCCATATCACTTTCCAATATGCTCCATCAGATAATGGACTAGCCTTTCTCGCGGCTGTTCAGAAGGTATTACAACCGACGGATATGAGCTTGAAGGTAGAATTGCCGGAGTGAGAAAAAACCACAGAAATTCCTCGTAAATTTCTGTGGTTTCGTTTTTAATCTTGATAGGAAACAATGCCAATGATGGTATCGACGGCGCGTTCCATGGTTTCTAGGCTGACATACTCAAATCGTCCGTGCATATTTTCACCACCGGCGAAGAGGTTCGGTGTCGGAATACCCATAAAGGAAATTTTTGAGCCGTCAGTTCCGCCACGGATAGGCTCGATGACAGGCTGGATGTCCAGGCTTTCCATGACTGCTTTGGCGATATTGATCGGTGTCATGTCCTTTTCAATGACCTGCTTCATGTTGTAATACTGGTCTTTGAGAGTCAGGATAACGCGCTCGCTACCCAGCTCTTGGTTCATCTTTTCAGCAATAGCCTGCATAGCAGCCTTGCGATTTTCAAAAGTCTCTGTCTCAAAGTCACGGACAATGTAGCTAGCTTGAGCTTCTTCGACAGTTCCGGTCAGGTTCATCAGGTGGTAGAAGCCTTGGTAGCCCTCGGTCTTCTCTGGTCGGTCGGCTTCTGGCAGCTGGTTGTGGAAATCAATAGCCAGCTGGAGAGCATTGACCATCTGGTCCTTAGCAGTCCCCGGATGGACATTGCGGCCTTGGAAGGTCAGTTCTGCTCCAGCGGCACTAAAGGTTTCGTACTGGAGCTCGCCTAAAGGTCCGCCGTCTACTGTATAGGCAAAATCGACATCGAAGTCCTCAGCGTCAAACTTATCAGCACCGATACCGATTTCCTCGTCTGGTCCAAAGCCAACTCGGATTTCCCCGTGCTTGATTTCTGGATGGGCAGACAAGTATTCGATAGCTGTCATGATTTCAGCAATACCGGACTTGTCATCTGCTCCTAAAAGGGTTGTGCCATCAGTCGTAATCAGGGTTTGGCCCTTGTATTTATGGAGACTAGCGAAGTCAGCAGGATCTAAGTTAAAGCCAGATTCTCCGAGCGGAATCACACCGCCGTCATAATTCTCAATGACCTGTGGCTGGATGTTTTCTGCGTTGAAGTCCGCTGTATCCATGTGTGAAATAAAGCCAATTTTGCGGGTAAAGCTAGGGTCATTAGCTGGCAGAGTTCCAATCGCAAAGCCATTTGGTAGGTAGTAGACATTTTCCAAGCCAACTCGCTTCATTTCAGGAATGAGGACATTGTTAGCAAAGTCCACCTGACTTTGGGTACTGGGTGTAGTAGTAGATGTCTCGTCTGAGCGTGTGTTAACTTTGACATAGGTCAGGAAACGATCTAAAAGATTAGGGTATTTCATAAAAGCTCCTTGTTTTCATAGGTTAAGTCTATTTTAGCACAATCTTGAACAAAAGACATCCGAAAGTCAACATTTCTCTAGTTGAAAAGTCTTGGAAGATGAGAGCAATGGAAATAGGTGAAAATCAGGCTTGTAAGATTGAAGGATAGGATTTTTTGCGAGACTATGAATATAAAATGATTGGGAAAAGCAGTAGCAAATATGCTAGAGGTTCATGTTAAAGGAAATTTTGTGATATAATAAAAAGTAGAAAATCAATATAGTAAATAAGAGGTAGTGCCATGATTTATGAATTTTGTGCAGAGAATGTTACTTTGCTAGACAAGGCTTTAGAGGCCGGAGCGAAGCGGGTTGAGCTGTGTGATAATCTAACAGTTGGTGGAACAACGCCTAGTTACGGTGTCATTGAGGCTGCGGTACGAATGGTCAAGCCTTATGATGCGACTGTGATGACCATGATTCGTCCTCGCGGTGGGAATTTTGTCTATTCAGATTTGGAAATCGAGATAATGCTTTCGGACATTCAGAAGGCACGTGAGGCAGGGAGCCATGGCCTCGTTTTTGGTGTTTTAACGGAAAATAATGAGATTGATTATCCTAAGATGGAGCGACTGCTTGAAGGGGCTAAGGGGCTGGATGTGGTCTTCCATATGGCTTTTGACGCTATTCCTGCTGAATATCAGTTCGGAGAGCTAGACTGGCTGGTTGAACATGGAGTTAAGCGGATTTTGACTCATGGCGGGCCAGCGTCAGAGTCCATTCTAGAGCATTTGGCTTGGCTGGATGAATTGATTGAGCATGCGGCAGGGCGGATAGAAATTTTACCTGGTGGTGGGATTAATCTAGAAAATCGTGCCGAGATTGCTGACACTTTGGGTGTTGATCAATTGCACGGCACCAAAGTAGTATTTTAGTAGGAAAGCCCATGCTGGATTTATTTGAAAAATACAGGCTGAAGGAAGAAAGTTTGCTGGATTATGGCTTTGTCAGGGCTGGTGCAGAATACAGCTATTCGACTGAGATCATGGCTGGCGACTTCCAGATAAATGTGCTGATTTCTGATGGAAAGCTGGATTTTCAGGTGCTTGACTTGGATACAGGTGATGAATATCGACAAGTCAAGATGGATAGTATGGCAGGAGAATTTGTCGGACAAGTCAGGGCGGCCTGTCAGGAGGTTTTGCTGGATATTCGGCAGCATTGCTTTGAGGAAGTAGGTTTTCTTTATGAGCAAAGTCAGCGACTGAGTAGCTATGTGGCGACTACTTATCAGGGGCAGTTGGAGTATCTTTGGGAAAATTCTTCTCGTAAAAGCACTAATAGAGCCGCTGTGTTTCGCCATCAGGATAGCAAGAAATGGTACGGAGCTTTTTTGACGACCGATTGGTCTAAGTTTGAAAAGGAGTGCAATGGTGCGATCGAGGTTCTCAATGTCAAGAGTGACCGAGTTGCGGAACTTATTCAGCAAAAGGGAATTTATCCCGCCTTTCATATGAATAAAAAATACTGGCTCAGCCTGCCCTTAGATGGAACTTTGCCCGACCAGCAACTTTTTGATTTGTTGGACACCAGCTTTGTCCTGACTAAGAAAAGATGAGCATAGTTTGCCTGAGTTTCATTTTTAGATGAAATAGCGTATAATAGAGATAGTGAGAAACGGACAGTCGGATTAAGGGCTGTCCGTCCTTTGTTTGGAATGAGGAAACAAAATGAATCTTATCAGAAAACTGGACTGGTTTTTTAAACTGGAGAAACGGCGCTATATGATCGGCATTTTGGCCTTGTCTCTGGTCAGTGTATTTAATCTGATTCCGCCACGAGTCATTGGGCAGGTCATAGATAGAATTGCTAGGCAGAGTCTGACTACTGGAGAACTTATTTATAATCTTCTTCTTTTGATTTTGTCTGCTTTTATCATGTATGGTTTGCGGTATGTCTGGCGGCTCTATATATTTGGTACGGCCAATAATCTGGGACGCATCTTACGCTTTCGGCTTTTTGAGCATTTTACGCGGATGTCGCCAAGTTTTTATCACAAGTACCGAACGGGTGACCTCATGGCTCATGCGACCAATGATATCAATGCGGTAGTCAGCGTGGCTGGCGGTGGTGTCATGTCAGCGGTAGATGCTTCTATTACGGCCTTGGTGACCCTCGTCACCATGTTTTTGGTCTTGGACTGGCGGCTGACCCTGATTGCTATTCTCCCTCTGCCCTTTCTGTCTTGGGGGACTAGTTTGATTGGTCGGAAGAATCACGAGAGCTTTAAAGCGGCTCAGGAGGCTTTTTCTGATCTCAACAATAAGGTTCAGGAGAGCGTAGCGGGGATTAAAGTGACCAAGTCTTTTGGCTATCAGAATGCAGAGACTCAGTCCTTTGCATCCATCAACCAAGAGGTCTACCGCAAGAACATCTTGGCTGCCAAGTACAATTCCCTGTTTGACCCGATGGTGCTGATTTTTGTCGGCTTATCCTACGTTCTGACTTTGATTTTCGGAGGAATATTTATCTCTAAAGGTCAATTTACAGTCGGTGAACTGGTTACCTTTATGACTTATCTGGATATGCTAGTTTGGCCGCTGCAAGCGATGGGGTACCTAGTGAATATCAGCCAGCGGGGAGCTGTTTCCTATGAACGGATTGAGAACTTGCTGGCTGAGGAGTCAGATGTAGAGGAAGCCCAGCAGCCACTTGCTAGTATTCAAAATGGCCGACTAGACTATGAGATAGATTACTTTGCTTATGAGAACGAAGTGACTTTGAAGGATATTCACTTTACAATAGAAAAAGGGCAGACCTTGGGGATCGTAGGGCCGACTGGATCTGGGAAGACCACCTTGCTACGCCTCTTGCTTCGGGAGCAGGATATTCAAGAAGGAGCAATTTATCTGAATGGCCACGATATCCGAGAGTATGCTCTTAAGGATCTGCGCGGTCTAATTGGTTATGTGCCCCAGGATCAGATACTCTTTGCCCTGTCCATTCGGGACAATATCCGCTTTGCCAATCCAGAACTGTCAGATGAGCAAGTCATCCGAGCAGCCCAGCTTTGTGGTGTTTATGAGGATATTAAGGCTATGCCAGATGGTTTGGATACGCTGCTTGGTGAGCGGGGAGTCTCGCTTTCTGGTGGTCAAAAGCAGCGTTTGGCTATGAGCAGAGCCCTCATCACCAATCCAGAAATTTTGATTTTGGATGATTCCTTGTCAGCAGTGGATGCCAAGACTGAGCATGTGATTTTAGAAAATCTCAAGCAGGAACGAGCTGACAAGACGACCATTATCACTGCCCATCGTCTGTCAGCCATTGTCCATGCGGATTTGATTCTAGTTTTGGAGAATGGCCGTATTAAGGAGCAAGGTAGCCACCAAGAGCTGCTGGCAGCACAGGGCTGGTATGCCCAAACCTATCAAAATCAACAATTATATGAACGCTTTGAGGAGGAGTCTGCAAAATGACAACACAATCAACTTTTAGACGCCTCCTAGGCTATATGTGGCGCTACAAATGGATTAGTCTGCTGGCTCTAGCCTTTATTTTTGCAACGACTCTAGTGACAACGGCCTTGCCACTTTTGGCTCGTTCTTATATTGACCAGTTTGTCAGCCGAGAGGCAGCCACAAATGGGCTGTATCTGCTGGGGATTTACTACGGTCTCTTTCTTTTGCGGGTGTTCCTTACTTTTCTGGGGCAGTATGCTTTTGCACGAGTGGCTTATAGCATTGTCCGTGATCTTCGGCAGGAAACTTTTGCGAATATGCAGCAATTACGTATGGCTTACTTTGACCAGACTGCAGCAGGGGCTATCGTTTCTCGCTTGACCAATGATACCCAGTCAGTGGCTGATATGTTTAGCAGTATTTTTTCAAATTTCCTTAGCTCCATGCTTATCTTGGTTGTGACAATTGCAACCATGCTGGCTCTGAATTGGCGGCTGACTCTGCTGATTGTCCTCTTTTTGCCCATCATGCTTGGCTCGATTATCTTGTATCAGCGGCTGTCCAATCGCTTGCTCAAGCAAGTCCGAGCCAGACTGAGCGACCTCAATGTCAAACTTTCTGAGAGTATTGAAGGGATGCGGATCATCCAAGCTTTTGGTCAAGAAAAACGGCTAATCGAAGAATTTGAAGCAATCAATGGGGAACACCTAGACTTTAGCAACCGCTATCTGAATGTGAACAGTCTCTTTCTGCGTCCAGCTATGTCCTTGCTGAAAATCTTAGCTTATGCCCTTATTTTGACTTATTTTGGCTTGAGTTGGCAAGTAGCTGGAGTAACTGCGGGTGTCATGTATGCTTTTATCCAGTATGTCAATCAGCTTTTTAATCCCTTGATTGATGTCATGCAAAATTACTCAGTTCTTCAGACGTCAATGGTGGCTGCGGAGCGCGTTTTTGAACTCATGGATCGTCGAGACTTTGAGCCTGAACAAGCAGAAGAGGGACCTGAGATTCAGGCGGGCAATATTGACTTTCAGCACGTGACCTTCTCCTATGACGGAAAGCGGGAGATTCTAAAGGATATTTCCTTTAGTGTCAAGCAAGGCGAGACAATTGCCTTTGTCGGATCAACGGGTTCGGGAAAATCTTCTATTATCAATCTTTTCCTGCGCTTTTATGAATTTGAAAAAGGCAAGATTCGTATCGATGGCAGAGACATCAGAGACTATAGTCAAGCAGAGTTACGCCGCAATATCGGTCTTGTCTTGCAGGATCCCTTTCTCTACCACGGCACCATTTCCTCCAATATCCGCATGTATCAGGAGAGTCTGTCACAAGCAGAGGTCGAAGAAGCAGCTCGCTTTGTTGATGCCCATGACTTTATCAGCCAATTGGCTCAGGGATATGATAGTCCGGTTACTGAGCGCGGCTCCACCTTCTCTAGTGGGCAACGACAGCTTTTGGCTTTTGCCAGAACCATTGCAACCAAGCCTAAAATCTTGATTTTAGACGAGGCCACTGCCAATATCGATTCGGAAACCGAAGAGCTGATCCAGCATTCCCTTCGGAAAATGCGGCAGGGTCGAACCACTATTGCCATCGCCCATCGGCTGTCCACGATTCAGGATGCCAATTGCATCTACGTTTTAGATAAAGGGCGCATTATTGAGTCTGGTAGCCACGAAGAGCTTCTAGCACAAAATGGGACCTATAAGAAAATGTATCGCCTGCAGGCTGGGATGATGGATGCCTGATAAACAAGGAGAAATTCAAATAAAAGTTGTAGGACAATAAGCCTACAACTTTTTTAGATAGTCTTTCAATTTTTCCAGATTTTCCTTTAAATCATCAAACCGTAGCTTAGCATAGTGGTAGGGGCAGGTCTGAATGTAGCTACTTTCAAAAAAGTCCAGCGGAAGCTTGCTATGTTTGAGGGAGCTGACTGAGGGGAGGGATTGGAGGTCAAAAATCACGCCATCTGTTGTCAACTGGTGGGGTAGAGGGAAATGAAGGTCGTCCAAGAGGAATTGTGCCTTATTCTTTTCAACTTCCAGTTGGTTCAATAATGCCAGACGATTCTTTTCAAACATCAGATTGTCAATGTAGAGGGAAAGAGCCTTTTGCATGATGAGGTTGCTGTCGTAATCAACCGCTTTTTTATAGGAAAGAAAGGTTTCTCGAATCTGAGGTGGCAGAGCCAAAGCTGTAATGCGCAGGGCGGGAAAAAGGCTGGTGGAAAAAGACTTGATATAGAGGACATGCTGGCTTTCATCTAGATAGTAAAACGGCAGTTCTCGCTTACTATCAAAGTCGGCCAGATAGTCGTCTTCAACGATATAGACATCATAACGCTCAGCGAGGGAAAGGATTTCTTCCTTTTCCTGACGGCTGTAGGAATGTCCTAGTGGATAGTGGAAACGGGGAATCGTATAGAAAAACTTGATTTGCCTTGTTTGAAAAATCCGCTCCAATTCTTTCAGGTCAATCCCAGTCGGTTTACGCTTTATGGTCTCATAAGGTAGTGTCTGATTTAGCAGTAAATCATTGATACGATGATAGGTAGGCTGCTCCACCAGAATGGTGTCTTTACCATTGGGGAAGTCAATCTGAGAGAGAATATAAAGGGCTTGTTGGGTACCGGAAGTCAGAATCAGATTATCTGCAGAAGTGTAGACTGCGGAGTCCAAGAGTAAGCGCTGGACTGACTGTCGCAGATCCTCCAGCCCTTCTTGCTGGGAGTAGTAGTTAAAAAGATAGTTTTCTCGACCAATCAGCGTTTCATTGACACAAAGGCGGAAGTCTTCATAGGCTTGATGGCGGTCGTCTGTCACAGCCAGCTCAATATCTTCCTTTTTGTTTTGGTCATTTTCCAAGACATAGTAGCCACTCTTAGGCACAGCATAGATGTACTTCTGATAACGAAGTTCAATCAGAGCCTTCTGAGCAGTATCCTTGCTGCAATGGTAGCGGTCTGCCAGCTTGCGGACGGAGGGAATCTTTTGCCCCGTACTAAGCCTTCCCTTGTCAATGTCCCTAATAATTTTATCCATGATGACTTGATATTTTGTTTTTGCTACCATTCTGTCCCCCTACAGATTTCTTTCTCTTATCTTATCTTATTTCTAGGAAGCTGGCAAAATTTCTTGTTCATTCAAAATATAAAAACCAGCCTTGAATTCCCTTCAAAACTGGTTCAATCTAGAATATTTGCCTCGTGCTTATTCTTGCAGAAAGCCCAGTGCAGCTAAGGCTTCCTCAATATAGTCTAGGTCTTGCTGAGAATCTGCCTCGATTAGATGGTAGTGAACTCCATTTGTTAGCTCGGATAAGGCACGAAAATCGCTCTCTGAGACTTGCTCTAAAAATTGCTGCACATCGCGACGGCAAGTCAATTTCAAATAGGTCTGGATTTCCCCATAGACAGGATGCTCAATCATGATATTTTGCACCCGTCCGCCATTATCAACGATAGCCAAAAGTTCGGCTTCGATATCGTCCGCCTTGTGTTTGAGTTTAAAAAGGCGGTGAAAATGAGCGGGTTCATTGCTTTCTTTATAGAGATAGCCCCTATTGGTACTGATAATCGGAGCACCATCAGCCCGCAGCAGAGCAATATCCTGAACGATAATCTGGCGAGTGACATGAAATTGTTCCGCCAAAAATTGTCCGTTTAAAGGTTGCCGAGCTTCTTTTAAAAGCTCTAATACATCATTTCTTCGTTTTTTTGTCATATCTTCATTGTAAATCAAATCTCTAGAAGATTCAAGGTTTAGCGCATCTTTTTCAGAGCCTGATAGACAAATTTGGCGATGACAAAGTCCACCATACTGTGAACGATTGTTCCAAATCCCACTAAGCCGAAGAGGATATAGAAGGCATTCGCCGGATAGGCAGTTGTCGTATAAAAGAGAATGCAGACCACTACCTCACCAAAGGCATGAATCAAGGCCAGCACGAAATTAAAGATCCAGGTCGTTTTCTGATTGTCCAATATGCCAGGATGCTTTTGCAGGTAAAGAGCGCCGATAGTCCCGAAGAGTAGGTGAGACAGGGCTCTCAGGGTAATGATGAAGGGAAGACCGGACATGAAAAATCCGATGGTAGAGCCGAGGACGACAATCACTGTCATGAGTGGTGAGATGAACATGGCTAGAAAGATTGCAACGTGGCTAGCTAAAGTGAAGGAAGCAGGCGGAATAACAATCTTAATCGGCATAACCAGCGGAATAACGATGGCTAGGGCAGTCAAGAAAGCGGTCAGTGTCATAAACTGATTTTTGGATGTTGGTTTCATAATAAACTCCTTTTAGTTACTGTATATACACTAGAATAGTACATTGTTTTGTCACAAAAGTCAAGAAAGTTTTTTAAAAACAAGTGATTTTCTTTGCCCATTTGTCAAATAAGATAAAATATCGTATAATAAGACGGTAAAATATGGCTGTCATTCGGTTCTTATTTTTTTCTGAATGCCTGCCCACTTATAAGGAGAAATGATTTAATGAATAATTTACCAAATTGCCCAAAATGTAACTCAGAATACGTTTATGAAGATGGTGTCCTCTTGGTTTGTCCAGAATGTGCCTATGAATGGGATCCTGCAGAAGTTGCAGCAGGAGAAGCTGGTCCAGTAGCCATTGATGCGAACGGAAACCAGTTGGCTGATGGCGACACAGTTACCTTAATCAAGGATTTGAAAGTCAAAGGTGCTCCCAAGGATCTCAAACAAGGAACGCGCGTGAAAAATATCCGCATTGTCGAAGGTGACCACAATATTGACTGTAAGATTGATGGATTTGGTGCTATGAAGCTTAAGTCAGAATTTGTCAAGAAAATCTGAGAAGCGCTATGAATAAAAAAATAATTCTTGCTTATCGCCTTCTTCTTTTGGTTTTGGCTTTTGTAGGGGTCTATCTGGAAATTGCTAAACTTGGCGTGGGAATGCTGATGTACTACACTGTCTTGTCTAATCTTCTGGTTCTGTTATTTACCGCTTATCTCATTTTTAGAATGTGGACGGACAATAACTGGGAGAGTTCCAAGCTGTTGCGCGTGAAGGGCGGTGTAACCATGTGTATCATGATTACCTGCGTGGTCTATCACTTGCTCCTAGCTCCGATTGCGACAGATTTTTATCGGCTGGAAAATTTCCTTTGCCATTACATTGTGCCTCTCATGTTTTTCTTTGATACTCTTGTATTTGATAAAACTCGGCAGTATCGTTGGTTTGATCCCATTTCTTGGACAAGTGTTCCGCTGATTTACATGATTTTTGCCCTTATTAACGGTTTTTTCTTGAAAATTGATATTCCGAATGCCAAGGATAAACCCTTTCCCTACTTTTTCCTGAATGTCTATAAGCACGGTTGGCCTTATGTTATCAAGATGTGCTTGATTATCTTTGTGGCCTATCTGGTCTTTGGTTTTATTTTTTACGGAATCAAATCTATCTCATTTTCAAAGAAGAAAACTTAGAGTCTTATAATAGGAATAGAAAACAGATGTTCTCTGTTTTTTATTTTGTTGAAATGGATTAGCAATTTATCGTGAAAAAAGTTCATTTTTTTCTTGAAATGGAATTGAAATTGTGGTATAGTTATAAACAATTAAATAGTCCTTTAATTCTATCCAGAGAGATAGGCAAGGAGCAAAGTAAAAATGATGGGTGGAGTGTGACAAGTGCGTCTTGTTTCAGCCTGTCTCTATTTTCTGAGGTCTCCTTGCAAAAGGAGGCTTTTTTAATGTTTTTAGGAGGTTTAGTTTAGATGAAGACAAAGGAAGTTGTCGATGAGATCACCATGAATCGTGCCATCACGCGAATCACCTATGAAATCATCGAGCGCAACAAGGATTTAAGCCAAATCGTTTTGGCAGGCATTAAGACCAGAGGGGTTTTCATTGCCAAGCGGATCCAGCAACGACTGGCTCAGCTAGAGAAAATAGAAATTCCAATTTGCGAAGTGGATACAAAGCCCTTCCGAGACGATATCAAGGTCAAGGAAGACACGACAGTAATTCCAGTTGATATTACTGATCGCGAAGTGATTATCGTCGACGATGTGCTTTATACAGGCCGAACTATCCGCGCAGCCATTGATAATCTTGTCAGCAATGGGCGGCCATCACGCGTCAGCCTCGCCGTTCTAGTGGACCGCGGGCACCGTGAGTTGCCGATTCGGGCAGACTATGTTGGCAAAAATATTCCAACGAGCCACCTTGAAGAGATTATTGTTGAAATGACTGAAAAAGATGGTCACGACCGAGTTCTGATTGTAGAGGAGGAGACAAGATGAGTCAAGAAGTTAAATACGATGTCCATGATATGCCAAAACCTGGCTTACTCTTAGGACTTTCATTCCAACATTTATTCGCTATGTTTGGGGCGACAGTGTTGGTTCCGATTCTGGTGGGAATTGACCCAGCAGTAGCCCTGTTTTCAAGTGGTTTGGGAACGCTGGCCCACTTGACAGTGACCAAGTACAAAATCCCTGCTTATATGGGCTCCAGCTTTGCTTATATCGCTGCCATGCAAATCTTAATGAAGACAGATGGGATTGCTGCGGTTGCGCAAGGTGCTATCACGGGTGGTCTGGTCTATTTTATCGTGGCCCTCATCGTGAAATTCGCAGGTAACGCCTGGATTGATAAGATTTTGCCACCGGTAGTGGTAGGGCCTATCATCATGGTGATTGGTCTGAGTCTAGCGGGTACAGCTGTTGGCGATGTGATGTATAAGACTGTTGGAGACCAGAAGGTTTACGATATCACCTACTTTGCTATCGGGATGGTAACTCTTCTCTGTGTCATTCTCTTTAACATCTACGGTAAGAAAATCGTTGGTATTATTCCAGTTCTGCTGGGCTTGATTGTTGGCTATATCTTCGCTCTGATTGTCGGAGCGGTGACAGGTCAGGAGATTATCTCTTTTGCTAACGTGACAAAAGCTTCTTGGTTCCACGTTCCGCCAATGAATCTTCCGTTTATAGATTATGATTTTAAATTGTATCCAAGTGCAATCCTAACAATGGCGCCGATCGCCTTTGTAACGATGACAGAGCACTTTGGGCATGTTATGGTTCTGAATAGCTTGACAGGCAAAGATTTCTTTAAAGAGCCTGGTTTGGATAAGACTTTAGCTGGAGATGGTCTGGCTCAGGTTATCGCGGGTATCTTTGGTGCTCCGCCAGTGACCAGCTACGGTGAAAATATCGGGGTGATGGCGCTCAATAAAATTTACAGTGTTTATGTGATTGCTGGTGCTGCTGTATTGGCTATTGTCATGAGCTTTGTCGGGAAAGTATCCGCCCTGCTCCAATCAATTCCAAGTCCAGTTTTGGGTGGCATTTCCATCGCCCTCTTCGGGGTAATTGCTTCCAGCGGTTTGAAAATTCTGATTGAAGCCCAAACCAATTTTGACAACAAAAAGAACCTGCTGATTGCCAGTGTCGTTCTGGTATCTGGTATCGGTGGTCTGACCCTGCAACTATCAGGTCTGCAAGTTTCAGGAGTTGCCTTGTCAACTGTTCTCGGAATTGCCCTCTACCTCATCCTGCCAGAACCTAAAAATTAGGCTGACGAGATTGCTACATTTGTCCAAAGTTTTTAATAAAAAAGGAGTATAACATCATGTCATCAAATCAAATCGCACTTAAAAATCTTGTATCTATGGAACACCTTACGAACGAAGAAGTAATGGCTTTGATCAAGCGCGGGATTGAATTTAAAAACGGCGCAAAGGTTCATTATGATGAGCAGCATATCGTTGCAAATCTCTTCTTTGAATCTTCAACTCGGACTCACAAGGCTTTTGAAGTAGCAGAATTAAAACTTGGATGCGACCTGCTTGACTTTGATGTCAAGACAAGCTCAGTTAACAAGGGAGAAACCTTGTACGACACGATTTTGACTATGTCAGCTCTCGGTGTAGATGTCTGTGTCATCCGTCACCCTGAGGTGGACTACTATAAAGAATTGATCGAAAGCCCAACGATTACAACTTCTATCGTAAATGGTGGTGATGGTTCTGGTCAGCACCCAAGCCAAAGTTTACTTGACTTGATGACAATTTACCAAGAATTCGGTCATTTTGATGGTTTGAAAGTAGCTATCGCTGGTGACCTTGATCACTCACGTGTAGCCAAGTCTAATATGCAAATCTTGAAACGTCTCGGTGCTGAGCTTTTCTTTGCTGGTCCAGATGAGTGGAGAAGTGCGGAATTTGCTGACTATGGTAAGTTCGTAACGATTGACGAAGTTATTGACCAAGTGGATGTCATGATGTTCCTGCGCGTACAGCACGAACGACATGACTACAACTCCATTTTCTCTAAGGAAAATTATCATAAACTCCACGGTTTGACGCAAGAGCGCTACGATCGTATGAAGGATACTGCAATCCTGATGCACCCAGCGCCTGTCAATCGCGATGTAGAAATTGCAGACCATTTGGTTGAGGCTCCAAAATCTCGAATTGTAGAACAAATGACAAATGGCGTCTTTGTCAGAATGGCAATCATTGAGGCTGTTCTCAAGGGACGCAATTAATCTCAGATTGTAGCTTGTGAGTAGGCTTGGACTCAAGAAGAGTCTGCCTACTCCTTTTTTAAACTTAAACTTAACCTTAAAAACTTATAAAAAAACAAATGTTAAAATCAAAAGAACTACTCGAAATCATGGTTTCTGAGTAGTTCTTTTGATTTATGCATTGCTGGATTTTGCAAAGATTCTTGGGATGACTTTTTTGAGTTGTGGGATGAAGACGAGGCTGACCCCAATAACGATGAGGCGGTCTGCATAGTCGGTTAGCGCTTGGACGATGATGGTGCTGGTGATCAGATCTAGGCCTAAACCGTGTAAACCTTGAACGATAATACTAGAGCCGCTCGGAGTGATCCCTTTGAAGACAATGACGGTTATCAGAGAGGCCAAAGCAGTAGCTGGCAGAGAGACTAGAACCGTTTTCCAGAGGAGGTTTAGTCTTGGTTTTGAATCAGAAGTGAAAAAGACCGAGACAAGAAGAGCCAAAAGAATGGCTACTGGAGAGAAATAAATAGCAGAAATGTCTGTTGTAAAGGCGCTAATAAGAGCACTGGCAATCGCAGTTCCTACTCCGAAAATAGGTCCTAAAATGAGGCTGGCTAATATCGTTCCAAAAGTATCCAAATAAACAGGAAGTTTTAGAAAAAGGGCGATGTTGGCACCGATATAGTTTAGAGCGATGCAGATAGCTGTAAATGTAATGGTAAATGGTGTTATTTTTTTCATAATCTTATCCTAAATTTAAAGTTTCTAGATCTTGGTAGATGATTTCCTTTGAAGTGTTGAGTATCACGGAGAGAAAATCCTGAAAGAAGAGGTGGGTGTTTACTTGGGTCAGCACCTTAGCATTGGCTTGCTTACCATAAAAATGATAGGCATCAACCAGCGTTTGTCCCATGGCAATGCCTTCCGTTGCGAGATCGACGAAGGAGTCAAATCCTTGACAAAGGTCCTTATGCAGAAAATAGGCAACGGCTAATGGATCGTTGATGACACAGCCGATAATATGTTCATACTCCCAATGAAAATCCCAGTAAAAACGCGTGATTTTTCCGATAAAGTCAGCGACTTCAGGGTTGATAAAACGCATATATTCCAAGAGATTAGGCGTCAAGACAATCTTTCGCGTGACATCTAGACCGACCATTTCAATCTTTCTTCCAAGTTTTTCGTAGGTTTCTTGGGCTGCATGCGGATCGCACCAGTAGTTGTACTCCGCTACGGGTGAACAGTTGCCGTGCGATTTGTAGCTGCCGCCCATACTGACAAATCGGTCTAGATGTTGCCCAAGGTTAGAATTTTTCCTAAGAGCCAAGGCAATATTGGTCAAAGGCCCCAGTGCAATGATAGAAGTATCTTTATTTTTCTGGAAATAGTCTGCCAGATAGTCATAAGCTGCTTGTTGCTGGGCTTGGGTGGAACTGCTTCTTGCTATTCCGCTTTCCCCCAATCCATCCATGCCGTGGGTATCCTGAGCGGAGACGAAGTCACGAACCAAGGGCTTATCGGCTCCTGCATAGACTGGAATATCTAGCCGATTGAGCCTTTCTAGGATTTTAAAGGCATTTTCAAGACCAAGTTCCAGTGGGACATTTCCAGCGACTATGGTCAAAGCGACGACCTCTAAGTCAGGGTGTTGCAGGGCATAGAGTAGGGCTAGGCTGTCGTCTATGCCGGGGTCGCAGTCAATAATGACTTTTCTTTTCATAGGTCCTCCTTTTGAGAAATAAAATAAGGCTGAAACCTCAGTCTCAACCTCTCAGTTAGTTCTGCCAAAGTGGCAGGACACCAGAAAAAAACTATGCGCAATTACATTACTTTAGAATATAAGGGTACTTAGTTTTTTATACTGGGAAGTTTGCGAACCAGTCCAAAACAAGTGTTTTGAATTATGCATTTACTATCATAAAGAAAAATTTCCTAAAAGTCAATGGGAAGGAGGACAAGAATAGTCAGGCTTTTGACTTTATGATATAATAAGTAAGATAAAAGAAATGAGGAGAATACAATGGCAAAAATAGTACAAACAGATAAAGCACCGGCAGCAATCGGACCATATGTTCAAGGAAAAATCGTAGGCAACCTTTTATTTGCAAGTGGTCAGATTCCTTTATCACCAGAGACAGGAGAAATTGTAGGTGCAACGATTGAAGAGCAGACCCAGCAAGTTTTAAAAAATGTAGGAGCCATTTTGGAAGCGGCTGGAACAGATTTCGACCATGTGATCAAGGCAACCTGCTTCCTAAGTGATATCAATGATTTTGTGCCATTTAATGAAGTCTACAAAACAGCTTTTAAGAGCGAGTTTCCAGCTCGTTCGGCAGTAGAAGTGGCTCGCTTGCCTCGTGATGTAAAAATCGAAATCGAAGTCATTGCTGAGATTGTAGAATAAATGATTGGGACCGGGAGAAGTTTCCCGTCCTTTTTTAGTAATAAAATGTTAGACGAAGGGAGAAAGAATGGCTGAACACAAGATTCAATTAGTGATTGTGACAGGAATGAGCGGTGCCGGAAAGACTGTCGCTATCCAGTCTTTTGAGGATTTGGGCTATTTTACCATTGATAACATGCCGCCGACCCTAGTACCAAAGTTTTTGCAGTTGGTCGAAGGGACAAAGGACAATGATAAGTTGGCTCTGGTTGTTGATATGCGGAGTCGCTCCTTCTTTTTGGAGATTCAGGATATTTTGGATGAGCTAGAAAGAAGCACGGAAATCGATTTTAAAATTTTATTTTTAGATGCGGCTGACAAGGAGTTGGTGGCTCGCTATAAGGAAACTAGACGCAGTCACCCTTTGGCAGCTGACGGGCGAATTTTAGATGGTATCAAACTGGAGCGTGAACTCTTAGCCCCTCTGAAAAATCTCAGTCAAAATGTTGTAGATACGACGGAACTGACACCACGGGAGCTAAGAAAGACCATCTCTGAACAATTTTCAAATCAGGCTGATCTGCACAGTTTCCGCATAGAGGTTATGAGTTTTGGTTTTAAATATGGTTTGCCTCTGGATGCAGACTTGGTTTTTGATGTGCGTTTTCTGCCTAATCCCTACTATAAACCTGAGCTGCGCAATCAGACAGGATTGGATAAGGATGTATTTGACTATGTCATGAACCATGCGGAGTCAGAAGAATTTTACAAGCATCTGCTGGGCTTGATTGAGCCGATTTTGCCCGGCTATCAAAAGGAAGGAAAGTCTGTGCTGACTATCGCAGTTGGCTGCACGGGCGGACAACACCGTAGTGTAGCCTTTGCACAGCGTTTGGCTGATGATTTAGCGAAAAATTGGCCAGTCAATGCCAGTCATCGCGACAAAAATCGTCGGAAGGAAACGGTGAACCGCTCATGAGAAAACCAAGAATCACAGTTATCGGCGGCGGTACAGGAATTTCAGTTATTTTAAACAGCCTGCGGAAAAAGGATGTAGAGATCACAGCTATTGTCACAGTTGCAGATGATGGCGGTAGTTCTGGTGAGCTGCGGAAAAACATCCAGCAGCTGACGCCGCCGGGTGACTTGCGAAATGTTTTGGTGGCTATGTCTGATATGCCAAAGTTTTATGAGAAGGTCTTCCAGTATCGCTTTGCCAAAGGAGACGGCGTTCTAGCAGGTCATCCCTTGGGGAATCTGATTATTGCTGGCATTTCCGAAATGCAGGGCTCTACTTATAACGCTATGCAGCTTCTGACTAAGTTTTTCCATACGACAGGTAAAATCTACCCTTCGAGCGACACACCACTGACTCTGCATGCTGTGTTTACAGATGGAACGGAAGTTGTCGGTGAGAGTAATCTGGCCAGTAAGGCTGGCATGATAGAGCGGGTCTATGTGACCAATACCTATGATGATGAAAAGCCTGTTGCGAGTAGAAAGGTAGTCCAGAGTATTTTGGATAGCGATATGGTGGTGCTGGGACCGGGTTCTCTCTTTACCTCCATCTTGCCAAACCTCGTAATCGAAGAAATTGGCCAAGCCATTTTAGATACTAAAGCAGAAGTAGCCTATGTCTGCAACATTATGACCCAGCGCGGCGAAACCGAGCACTTTTCAGATAGCGACCACGTTCAAGTATTGCATCGTCATCTGGGCAAAAAGTTCATTGATACCGTCTTGGTCAATATCGAGCCAGTTCCGCGTGAGTATATGAACAGCAATAAATTTGATGAATATCTGGTTCAGGTTGAGCATAATTTTCGAGGGCTGCAGGAGCAAGTTCCGCGTGTTATTTCATCGAATTTCCTTCGTTTGGAAAATGGCGGGGCTTTCCATGACGGAGAGTTACTTGTTGATGAATTGATGAAGATTATACAGGTGCGCAAATGAGCTTTACAGTAAAAGTAAAAGAAGAGCTTTTAAGCTTATCTGTAAAAGACAAAAACGAGTTGGCTGCCATCATTAAGATGGCTGGTAGTTTGGGAATTTCTTCGACCGGCCTTACCTTATCCATTTCAACAGAAAATGCTAAGATTGCTCGCCATCTCTATGAGCTGCTGTCGGACCTTTATCAGGTCAAGTCAGAAATCCGCCATCATCAGAAGACTAATCTGCGCAAGAATCGCGTTTATACAGTATTTCTGGATCAGAAAGTGGAAGAAATCCTTTCTGACCTGCACTTGGCTGACTCCTTTTTTGGTATTGAGGCAGGGATTGACCAGGCCATTTTATCAGATGACGAAGCCAGCCGAGCCTACCTACGGGGAGCCTTCCTCTCAAATGGTAGCATGCGAGAGCCAGACTCAGGTAAGTACCAGCTGGAAATTCTGTCCGTTTATCTGGATCATGCTGAGGATTTAGCTGCCTTGATGCAGCGTTTTCTGCTGGATGCCAAGACCATTGAGCGCAAGAAGGGAGCTGTCACCTATCTGCAGCGGGCTGAGGATATTATGGATTTTCTCATTGTCATCGGTGCTATGGAGGCCATGGCTGAGTTCGAGTCTCTTAAGCTCATGCGGGAAGCGCGCAACGACCTCAATCGTGCCAATAATGCGGAGACAGCGAACATCGCTCGTACGGTCACAGCCAGTATGAAAACCATCAACAATATTGCCAAAATCAGCGATAATATCGGCATTGAGAGTTTACCTGTAGACCTACAGGAGGTGGCTCAACTTCGTATCCAGCATCCGGACTACTCCATCCAGCAGCTAGCTGATAGTTTGAGCCGGCCTCTAACTAAGAGCGGTGTCAATCATCGCTTGAGAAAAATCAATAAAATCGCAGATGAATTATAAAAGCTGCTGAGCTTAAGCTCGGCAGCTGTTTTTTTATAGGCTTGTAGAATGTTTGGGTTGGACTTTTTGCTCAGGATAGATATGGTTAATAGCATTGTTGACAGCAGTAGGTGCCTCACCCAGCCCAGTTGCAATCAGGTCAATCTTCCCCTCGTAGCTGCAGCAGTCGCCGGCTGCATAGATTCCTAGCACGGAAGTTTCTTGCTTGCTATTGACCAAAATCTTGTGACGGTTGAGCTCCAAGCCCCAATCTTTGAGATTACCGACAGAGGATTTAAAACCGTAGTTGACAAAGAGATGATCCAGAGGCAAAAGCTGACTATCCTCTCCTTTGACTTGGCTGATTTCCAAGTGGGTAATCTTGCCATTTTCACCGACCAATCGACTAGGTACAAATGGTGTCTTAATCTCAACACTAGAAGCCTTGAGTTCTTCCACACTATGCTCTAAAGCCCGGAAGTTATCCCGACGGTGAATCAGGCTGGTTTCTGCGATTTTTTCAAAAGCTAGTGCCCAGTCAACAGCCGAGTCACCGCCTCCAAGAACAACAACTTTTTTACCAGCGTACTGGCTGATGTTTGAAACGTGATAGTGGAGGTTGCTGTAGGCTTCAGCATCATCTAGCTCCAAAGCTCTCGGTTTGAAGGCGCCACCTCCCATGGCGATGATAATGGTTTTGGTCTGATGCTGGGCTTGAGAAGTCGTGATGATGAAGCCATCATCAGATTTAACGATATCCAGAACCGTTTCGTTGAGGCAGATTTCAGTCTGGAAAGTCTCCAGCTGCTCAATCAGACGCTGAGTCAACTCTTCGCCAGTCAAATTAGTAAAGCCCGGCACATCCAGAATCTTCTTCTCTGGATAGAGAATGGCTGGCTGACCACCCAGCTGAGGCAGGGAATCAATGATTTTAACCTTGGCTTGGCGCAAGTGAGCGTAAAATGCAGCGAATAGGCCAACTGGACCGCCGCCGACAATCGTAATATCATACAGTTCAGACATAATTTTCCTCAATCTTTTTAAAATAAACTAGCATTATTGTACCACAAAAAGAGGTTGAAATGTAGTTGAATTTTTGTAGGGATTGTAAAAGCCCCATCAGGGGCTTAACATTAAATAGCAAATAAATCATTGAGGTTTTCAGCCAAAGTCGGGTGAGTGAAGATTTGCTTGCTCAAGTAGGTGTAAGGAATCTTATTATCCATGACTACAGTCAGGATATTGATAATTTCCTGAGCCCCAGCTGCGAAGATAGTCGCTCCGACGATTTCCTTGGTCTCAGTGTTGACAACAGCCTTGAAAGCACCACGCAAGTCAGCATTGACATGACCACGAGGCATTGCTGCGACTGGAATCTCCTTAACTGCAATCGGCAGTCCTTGCTCTAGGGCTTCCTTTTCAGTCAATCCGATTTGAGCTAAAGGCGGTGTGATGAACATGCTGGTAGGTACGTTCTTACGGTCTTCCAGTGTGTAGCTGCCGTCGCCAGCCAGATAGCTATAAAGGATGCGGAAGTCATCCAGTGAGATATAAGTGAACTGCAGACCGCCATTGACATCGCCCGCTGCAAAAACGCCGGGTACAGATGTTTCCAAGTGTTTATCAACCTTGATAGCTCCGCGCTCTGTCAGCTCAATGTCAGTATTTTCCAACTGTAGTGCTTCAACATTAGGCTTGCGGCCAGTAGCATAGAGCAGGGCATCAAAGCGGAATTCTCCATCCTCTGTCACAACGACAACTTCAGCACCATCATTTTTAACCTGTGTGGTACGTACATTTTGCAGGAGTTGGATTCCGTCTTCTTCCATGTATTGCTTAGCTAGAGCAGCGATAGAAGGCTCTACTCGAGGGAGAAAGACAGGAGCAGCATCTAGCACAGTCACCTGGCTGCCCAATTTGTTGTAGAGCCCAGCAAACTCTAGGCCGATGTTACCGCCACCCAGAACTCCCAAGCGTTTAGGAAGTTCTTTCAGATTTTGGATGCCAGTTGAGTCATAGACATGCTCGGTCTCAGTCAGTCCTGGAATCGGCAGGACATTGGAAACAGCACCAGTATTGATGACAATAGTCTCAGCAGTCAGTTCCTCTTTCTCATCGCCAGCTGTGATTTCGATGACCTTATTGGAAAGGAAATGAGCTTCCGCATCAATGATGTCGACACCAGCGCCACTGACTGCTGCGTAGTTCTTCCCGTTGAGACGGCTGGTCACAGCATTCTTTTCAGCCATAACTTGGTCAAAAGCCAGACCTTTTTCAGCTGCAACAAGCAGGGTCTTGGTTGGGATGCAGGCGATATTGATACAGGTTCCCCCGTACATAGCCTTGCTTCGCTCAATCAAAGCAACTTTTTTTCCTTGGGCCGCCATTTTGGCCGCCAATGTTTTACCGGCCTTACCAAAGCCGATGACAATTAAATCATAGGTTAACATAATTTACCTCCATTTTTCAAAAAGATTGTATCACATCTAATCAGAAAATGCTGAGTTTTGCTACGCCTATTTTAAAAAAGTATCATAAAACATTTTAATACACTTTGTCCATTTTATTGGAACTAAATTTTAGCGCTTTTTCTTGCTATATGTTATACTTTTTTTCATCATAAATTACTATAAGGAGAAGAAAATGTCTGTTTTTACACTGATTTTGGCAAGCTTGGTTGCCTTGGAATTTTTCTATATTATGTACCTAGAGACCATCGCAACGACCTCAGCTACGACAGCACGGGTCTTTGGTATGCCTCAAGAGGAGTTGGAGCAGCAGTCGGTCAATACACTTTTCAAAAACCAAGGAGTTTACAACGGGCTGATAGCTGTTTTGGTCTTGATTGCGGCTTTTGTGCAGCCTAGTCCAGTTTGGCTGGGGATTTTTATGGTTTATATCATCTTGGTAGCTGCTTACGGTGCAGTGACTAGCGATCCGAAAATTTTGTTCAAGCAGGGTGGTTTGGCAATGTTGACTTTGCTGAGTTTATTTTTCTAAAAAGGAGCGGAAATAGCGATTTCCAGCTCTTTTTTACATAATGATTGACTTTTTTATTAGACATGTGTAGAATAAAACTAGAAGAAAACTTTAGAAAGTATGGAAATACAATGAATCATTCAATTAAACGTTTACCAGATGGTGAATTTGCCATCTTAAAGATTATTTGGCACCTGCCAAATCCAACGACCTCTGCCCAAATCATGGAAAAGCTGGGTGAAGATAACCATTGGAAGCCTCAAACCTTATTGACAGTCTTAGCTCGCTTGACGGAAAAGGGCTTTTTAGAAAGTGTTCGCAAGGGACGTGAAAGGCAGTATACGGCCTTAATTTCGGAAGAGGAATATTTAGAAGTAGAGACGTCAGACTTTTTGAAGCGCTACAGCGGACATTCCATGGGAGGCTTTGTCAAGACTCTCTTTTCATCCAATTCCTTTTCAGAAAATGAACTGGATGAGTTGCGTAATTTACTGAATCAGAAAGAGTAAGATGAGGTAGTATCCATGAAACAGTTCCTTTTGTCTTTCCTCTTAACCAGTTTCTCAACCTCGATCTTGGTTCTGTTTTTGAGCCTTCTTTTTGCAATCCTTAAGAGCAAGATTTCAGTCAAGGTCAAGTATTTTATCTGGTTTTTAATTTTGCTGAGCTTTCTATTCCCAATCCGTCCTCAATTTGGCTCTGGTTTGATTCGGCTGAGTACTGGGGCGACTGTTCAGACAGCTGTTAGAGCTGGCCAGACAAGTGGAGGGCAGGCTGTTTCTCAAGTAGCTGAAAAAGCTAGCCAGGTAAATCTCTGGGAGACTTTTCTAGGTCTACCTTGGTTTGAAATATTCTTTACCATTTGGCTGCTTGGTTGTGCATTTAATCTAGGCAAATATGCCTATTCTTATATCCGTTTCAAAAAGATGTTGCAACGTTGGGGGACAGATGTTGAGGATGAAGAGACTTTGTTCCAGTTGCATTTGATCAAAGAAAGGATGGGCGTTAAAAGCAAGATTCGTCTGCTCCACTATCCTATGACACAGAGTCCAATGTTGCTCGGTTTCAGGGATGTTTTGATTGTGCTACCGGAGCTGGACTATACGGAGGAGGAGCTGCAGCTGATTTTCCAGCATGAGTTGACCCATTATCAGCACTATGATGTCTTGATTAATCTTTTCGCGATTCTTGCCAAGAGCCTGCATTGGTTTAATCCAGTGGTTCGTTTTGCTTGTCGGGAAACTCAGGAAGCAGGAGAAATGTACTGCGACTACGATGTTTTGAGTAGAAAAGACACAGCATATCGCACTTTTTATGGTGAGATCATTCTGACGATGATTGACCGTAGTAAGAAGACTCCGATTGCTTTGACAACTTGTTTTTACTCGGATAAGTTTAATCTTAAGCGACGGATTATTGGTATCATGGACAGCCGCCTGCCGAAAAAGTTTCTGTCTGCTTCCTTCGTAGTAGCAGTTCCTCTACTTTTGCTCTTGACTAGCTCGGTCTTTGCCTTAGAAAATCCAGTCGCACAAGATAGTAAACTTGTCTTAGAGTCTAAAAAAGCGGAAGGACTTAGTCAGCGTCAGGCTTTAGAAACAGTTTTGAAAGAACTATCTTTGGCTGAAAAGGACGTTAAGGATGTGAAGATTTCACGTGAGAAAGGCAATTATAAGATTCTCTTTTCACATGGACAGACGGCGCATGAGATGCTTGTCAATGCCAAGACTGGAAAAGTCGTCCAATCCAAGCAGCATACAATTGTCGAAAAGACAGTGACAGTTGAAAAAGAAGTTCCGCCATCTTCGTCTTCTGCAGCGACTCCAGCTGATAGTGGAAGTGGGAATGGGAATGCAGGTCATACGGGAAGTGTTAGCGCGCCGCCTCCTGCGACCAATACTGTGACAAATTCAAATACAAACACTAGTACAGCACCTGTCCAACCTCCTGCTCAAACTAGCTCCTCAAAGAGTAAGGATAAAGATCGTGATGATGAAAAAGACGATGACGACGACGATGATGACGATTAGATAAAAGATTCTACCAATCAAGATTTCTTGATAGAAGCAGCGATTGGTAGAATTTTTTTATCTTTATTTTTGGTATAATCTAGTCTTTAACTCATAAATTGAGGTCAATTTTGAAGCAATCTTTGAAACAGCCTGCAAAAGTTTTGAGTTGACCTCGGTCCAGTCAGTTGACAATAAGTTTATCAAGTTGGACTACGTGGTTGATTTGAAACCAGATGTAAGCGACCAGCACCTCATTCAACGCTTCTTACGCTATGAGAAGATTAAGAATATTTCCTTCTCGAAAGAAGCCAAAAAACGAAAAACCTTGTAAGGTAAAAGACAGTCGTTTTGAATGACTTGCATCCCAAAAGTTATCTTTTGGGATGCAAGTGTTTTGTTGATCAATATAGCTGTAATCTCTCTAAAATGCTATAATGTAGTTATCCAGAAGTGGAGGATTGAAGAGTGCTTCATATAATAATCATCATTTCTATCATACTTTTATTACTCATGTTTCATTCTTTGATTCAGCAATCAAAGAATCCTTCGGGCTTTCTAGGAAAACGAATGATGAAATTGTGGAATCGAGCCTATATCCCCATGTTTGTATGGGCAATTCGTCATCTGGATAGGACATTTTACCCTGTAATCTTAGATGTAGGAGTTGGGAACGGCCGTTCAACCATCCTACTGAAAGAAACCTTTCCGCAAAGTACTATAACTGGAATCGATATTTCAGACATTGCAATAGCTCAAGCCAAACAGATAGGGATGGTCAATCTAAATTTTGAACGAAGAGACGTTAGGGAGACAGGATTTTCTGATGAAAGTTTTGATTTGATTACAGCTTTTCAAACGCATTTTCATTGGCAAGACCTAGATGCTTCTTTTATAGAGCTTCGAAGGATACTCAAATCAGATGGGATGCTCTTACTGGCTTGTGAATATAACAAGTTGTCTTACTTTTTACCAGAGGTCCAAAGCGAAGAAGCATTTAGACGATTTTTGTTATCAGTAGGCTTTGAGCTCGTAACTAGTCAAAGAAAGGGATCGTGGATCCTTTATAAAATTGTCAAACATTAATGGAGGCACAATCATGAAACAATTATTTTTATGTTCATACTTTGCTGGTGTCAAAAAGCTTTTTAGAGATTATGCAAAGGAAAAGAATCTAGAAAATAAGGTTTTATTTATTCCTACCGCTGGGAACAAAGAGGACTATACTGCCTATATTGATGAGGCTCAGCAAACATTCAGAGATTTAGGATTTGAGATAGAGGTTCTAGATATTGCTTCTTGTGATCGAGAAACTGCACAGGCAAAGATTTTCCAAAGCAAAATTCTTTATATCTCTGGCGGGAATACATTTTATTTATTACAAGAATTAAAGAAAAAACAACTCCTATCTCTTATCAAAGAACAAATAAGAGATGGGTTGGTCTATGTGGGAGAATCAGCAGGGGCTATCATTACAGCTAAGGATATTGACTACAATAAACTCATGGACGATAAGACCGTAGCGACAGAGTTATCTGATACAGCAGGATTGGATGAAGTGGATTTTTACATCCTTCCACATTATGGTGAGGAGCCTTTTACTGATAGTAGCAAAAAGACCTTTGAAACCTATAAAAATCAGTTCAGTTTAATGCTAATAAACAATTCCCAAGCCGTAATTGTAAATGGTGAAGAAAGAGAAGTCGTTTCTGAACAGACTTAAAATAAATTTCTTTTTGCTATTATGATGTTCATTCTAACAATTTGTTGCTTTTAAAAAAGAAAGTGAAGATAATATAAGTTTATGGCAGTGTAAGTGTCTAGAGTTTTGAGGTACATAATAAACAAAAGGTTGATGAGTAATTCATCAACCTTTTTTGTATTTTAGGAGGTACATGTGTCAGATAATATTGAAATTGTTATGGATATTGATACGTTAGAAATTTTTGATGTTATAGATCTTGATAAGAGCGAAGATATAGTAGATTGTATTCCTGAAGAAAATTCTGATGTGAACGTGTCTCCTTATGATTACCTTGATAGAGTTTGGCTTGGAAATGGCTATTATTATAAACCTTCTAGTGTTATCTGGGAGGTTACAAAAGATGATGTCATTCATCAACTAAAGCCTAGAAATAAACATGGCACTTATTCATACTCCAGAACAGCAAGAGATAGAACTTGGGGCCAATCTAGTCAATTGACTCAGGATGAAGCCTTGTGGTTGACTCTAGAGTTTAATCCAGAGCTGATGAGTTATGTGTAGGAAGGTTCAAGGAATGGAAACTGGTATTTGTAGGAGGTGTGGTTGTAATTGGATTACGCCATGCCTTGATGATGTTTGTGGCGTGTGCTGGTGGATGGATAAAAATAGGACACTGTGTAGTCATTGTTTTTATGGATTTAATGATGAACCTTATCAGACGAAAGTTTACTATAGACCAGGTCATGACTTTCTTGAAAGAGATACAGAATTTGCTTGGGAAACATTGGCAAATCTAAAAAGCCACTGGGTCTATGATATAGAACATGATGTGTTGTGTGTAGTTGGTTTAGGCGACCACATTGGAGCAGTTCGATTCATTGCAAGAAAATTTTATGGACTTGATCGTATTTATCGTGATGAAATACCTAAATGGCAAGAGATTATTGCTAACAACATGATTTTTCACAATGCAGCGGTGAATGAATCAGAACATTACGCTAGCTGCTTGCCGAGAAAGTATAGAACTGAGGATTGATATGGATAGTAAAATTATCGATAAAATACAAAATCTTTTAGAGTTATCTTATGATGCCCCAAATGATGAGGAAGGGCAGACTGCTCTTCTTATGGCTCAAAAGCTAATGGTCAAGCACAATCTATCTATGAGAGACCTTGCAGCTGCTAAACCTAAAAACAATATAGGCGAGACATTAGGCACAAGGGAATATAGGCTCCCTTGGTGGCAAGAAAAATTAGCGGCTATTTTAGGGCCGAATTTCAGATGTCAAACGATTAGGAGGCGGTATCGAAAAGAGGGGGTCACTCAAATGATATTCTTCGGTTATCATTCTGATGCTGAACTTTGCAGTAAAGTGTATGAAGGGGCAATCTTATATTTAAAGTATAGATTAAAACGGCTTCTCCCTACCGTTCCTAGAGCGTATTGGAAAAATTATAAAAAGTCTTATTTGCTTGGATTTTTAGAAGGTATTGACCAACGTTTCAAAGAGCAATCTCAATCATCGGAGGAATTCTCCCTGATGGTGCAGGTTCCAGCAGAAGTCTTGGAAGAGCAACGTCGTCGAATGGGAAGTTTAAAGAGTAGAACCATTAACGTCAAAGTTGATGTTGATTGTGAGGCCTATATTGTTGGTCTAAAACATGCAAAAGAAACAAAATTGATGTCTGAAGAATTGCTTCAGGCATGAATCGGAAATGATTTGTCGCTTTAACGCAAAGATTTTGTTTATCCCTAGAGATTGAATAATACAACACAATTCTTCATGCTATTGCAAAAAAGATGAATAGATTTTATGACAAAAATGATTTGAGTTTCTGAATGTTAATCTATACATACCCAAATTAAATTAAGAAATGAGGTCTTATATGAGTAGACAAGAAAAGAGAACCAGAGAAGTAATAATTCAGTTCTTGATGCGAGAGAATGGATTATCACGCAAAGAAACAGTTGCTAGTATTAAAGAATTGGAAGCTTTTGGATTGATTGGATTTAATTCAAATGGTGACTTTAGACTGAAAGAGGTGTAATTGATGAGCCAAATTCAGTTTATTAGTGCCAGCCACTATCAAACATCAGAGCGATTTTATGCGTTACCAAAAGTCTTGTTTGAAAACCCTATCTATGAGGATATGAGGTTAGATGCAAAAGTCGCTTATGCCATGCTTAAAGACAGATTAGACCTTTCTTTTAAGAATAACTGGATTGATGAAGATGGGAATATCTATCTGGTTTATTCTAACCCTAACTTGATGAAAATTCTGAACTGTTCAAAATCTACCCTTTTAAGAATTAAGAAGCAACTTGCAGAATATGGTTTAATTCATGAAATTCAACAATCTACCAGTAAATCAGGAAATCTTGCCAACCGGATTTATCTTGGCCTGCTACAAGATGATGCAACTTCTAGAAACGTTGATAAATCAACAAGTTCCAAATCTGACACTAGGGGGGTGTCAAATTTAGACCAGGGGGGTGTCAAAAAAACACCGGGGGGGTGTCAGATTGACACGGGGCTGGTGTCAAATTTAGCCCCTAACGATACTGAATACAGTGATACTAATAATAATGAGACTGAATTACTTATTTTAGAGGAGGACGAGGAGAAAGCTGCTGAAAATTCTGAGAATAAAAATAAAGACGGTTTATCTCGTAAAGTTGATAAAGCTACCAAGTATGATAAAGATTATATCTGTGATTTGATCTATGCTCAGCTTTTGGAAGATGACTACTCAGAAACAGTAATTAGTGTCATCATGCTGGCATTTGAGGAGCGTTACAAGTATGCTCTAGAGAACATGCGCTTTGCGCATTCATCTGAAATGGTTGCTGAATACGTCTATAATGGCCTAGTGGCTGTCTATAATAGCAATACTAGAAAGCATTTGGTATAAGGCTTTGTTCCTAGTTTAGAAGTTGTTTGAAAAAGCGAAAAGATCGTAAGGGACATTTGATATGAAAAGCAGGAACATACTGGAAAGAGACAATGTAAAAAACGCTGCTGAAGAGGAGAAGACAAGAAATGATAAAAATCAAGAGAGATATGATCGCTTTGATTGCTTTATTCTAACTTCTCTATTCTTGTTGCTGTTATTTGCAATTTTGGAAAAATTATTAAGCCGATAGTTAGTTTTAGTTATCGACCTCAGCAAGTCGTTAAACTGCTTATGTTCTTTGAAAATTGAATACAACCACTGTCCCGATTAGCGCAGTCTAGGCATAAAAAGAAGAATAGGGGCGGTGTGTAGCTAGAAAGTATATCTAGTGCTGACTGCATCATGTAAAGTCACGGTTGACTTGTCCCGTAAGACGAAAGAGTTTGCGATTCCTAAACTATAAATCGTGCGTAAAAAACACAGTAGAGATGCTACGGCATCAACTCGGCATGGCTGTAGATCAGCCTTTGATTCAAATAAAGGAGGACAAGATGGATCAAATAAAATCAACTAGTGAGGTCACACTCACTGACTTAAGACGACTAGGTTTGCAAGGCGATGCAACTGCACGCCTCGTAAGTGGTGAAGAAGTTAAGTTAACCAGTAAGCATGGTTTAATTCCTAAAAAAGGTTATGTGGCAGGAAAACTTCAACCAGTTGAAATGGTTGCGGAATACTCGAAAATATACAGAGAAATACGCACAATCAAACGTGGTGATGTTTTAGTTGCTAGACGAATCAAACAGGGAAATAAGACAATCTTGCAGCTAACTGGTAAAGGCTATCATCGACCTATCGTTAAAACTTAACAGATAGAGTCCTCATCTATCTGTTTTAGGGAGCAAGGAAATCTTTCTTTGTTGCTGAAAGCAGATAGGTGATGTTATGAAAAGGAGAAGAAATGAGTATTGTCCAACTAATATTTTCAGTTATTCTTCTAGTATCGGTTATTCTGGTCTATGTGACTTTTGCATTGATGCGAGTGTCCGGTGATATTTCAAGAGAACTAGAAGACTATTCACACAAGCAATATTTTAAGTAATTATCAAAAAGGAGAACAAAATGGAAATCATCAATGAAGTTAAGAAAGTCGTGTTAGCTGGTGCAATTTTAACAGGAGCTGTTAGTGTAGCTAATCAAGCCCTTGCGGAAGAGGTGAAACCTTTAGAGCCAATATCAGGTAGTGAACAGAAGGCAGTTGAAAAACATTCCGAAGTAACTGCTACTGATGTGGCTATCTCACAAGCGCAAGTTGATAAGGCGGACTCAGTTGTTAAATTCCAAGAGGGAATCACAAATGCAGCTCAGGCAGAGGTGACTTCTGCTGAAAACACAGTCAAGGAAATCAAAGAAGCGGTTACTCAGGCAGAGGAAGCCGTTAGGGAAGCTACTCCTGAAAATATCCAGCAGGCAAAAGCTAGTGTAGCTGCAAAAGAGGGTGCTCAGAAGCAAGCTCAAGATGATTTGAAAGCTGCGAAAGCTACACAAAAGCAAGCTGAAGAAAGCGTGACTGATCAGGAAGCGAAAGTTACCGAAGCTACAAGCAAGCTGGCCGATAAAGAGGAAGAAGTGACAGCTGCAGAGCAGGTCGTAGCTGAAAAGCAGGCTATTCTTGACGGAACAGGAGTTGCAGACGTTGTTGCCAAAGCAGAAACTGCCAAAAACAACTTAGAAGCCAGCAAAGAGGCGGTTTCACAGGCTCAAACAGAATTAACGGTTGCTAAAAAAGCTGATGCTCGACGTGCTTCCGAATTGAAACGGGCTGAAAGCGAGGTGAGAGCTACAGAAGCAGATAAGCTGACGAAAGAACAGACATTAGCTCAGGTAACTGCACAGGCGGATCAAACCGAAGCTCAGTATCAAGCTGCTAAAGAGAAGCTATCCAAGGCTCAAAGTCTGCTGGATAGCTTGAAAACCGGCTCTATCACCTATCCTGATGGATATGCTGAAGCTTTAAAAGCTTATTTCAACAATCCCACAGAAGGAAACTCAAATAAACTGCAAGAAATCGCCAAGAAAGGCATGATTGCTGCTGGCTTTAGCTCGCCTGATGGCGGTAAGACTTATTATAGCAATCCAGCTTCTCCATTTAAACCAAGCGAAGCTGATAAGAAGGTGATGATTCCCGATGTCAATAATTTATCATCTGAGATTCAAGAAGCATTGGCTGCATTTAATGCACAACTGATCAATGATTTCCGTCGGTTGATGGGGACGGATGATATTCCAGTCCTGGTCAATCGAGATATGCAAAAGGTTGCTCAGAAAGCGACTCAGCTGTCTACTAATCAATACGGACATGATCAGGATGCTTTAAATACTGCCGCTAAAGAAGTCGGACTGGTTCAAGGGAACCAAGGCTTGCTCTCGGAGAATATTGGGTATCAAAGCACAAGTGATGAAGTGACACTAGCTGATATGAAACAACAAGCTTACAATCATCTGGTTATGATGATGTTTTACGATAAGCATGCTGATTGGGGTCATGCCCTAAACTTTGCAGGTCTGGATCGTGAGTCAGTAGTGTTGCAGTATATCGGTGTAGCAACCCGGAAGCTAGATCGTGGGTTAGTGGCTATGCACTATGTGGGTACCGATGCCAAAACGATTGATTTGCTGAAAAATCGTCTGCATCAGGATGTTAAAGTTGACACTAAGAACAACGTGCCTAGCATCGAGGATCAAATTAAAGCTGCTCAAAAGTCTCTAGCACAAGCACAGACAAGCTTTACTGCTGCAAAGGGTGCTAATGAGGCAACACAAGCTAAAAAGGCACAAGCCCAGACAACCTACGAAGAGGCAAAATCTTCTGCTGAAAAAGCAGCGGCTCAGCGTGATGCTATTCAAAACACAGCCTTAAAAACACCTGAAGCGGAATTAAAATTAGCTCAGGCAGAAGTAGAACTGGCAAAAGCTGACTCAGAAAATAAGAATGCTCAAGCAGCGTTGGCTCAACTGAATGCGGATGTTCAGACTAAACGGAAATTACTTGAGGCAGCAAAAGAAAAGTTGGCCGAAAAACAAGCTGAACGGGAAACATTGAATGAAGCTCTAATGGCTGAAAAAACAGTATTGGCAAGGAAACAAGCTGAGCTTGTTAGAACGAAAGAAGTCGTTACTAATCATCAAAAAGCACTTGAAAAAGCTCAAAAGGACTTGAAAGCATCAAAAGAACGGGTAGAAATCTTGCAGAATGCACCTGAAATTTTAGAAAAGGCAAAAACAGCCCTTGCGAGTGCTCAAGAAGTACTGAATGAAAAGAAATCAGCGCTTGAAGTAGCACAAGCCAAACTAGAAGGTGCAAAAGCAGTTCAAAGCAAAGTAGTTGCAGCTCACAAAGAGTTGGTATCTGCTTATCGTACATATCTGGAGGCAAAGCTAGAAGCGGAGCATCAAGAAAAACTAGCTGCCCAAAAGGCACGTATTGAGCAAGCTGGAGGAAATCCGGTTGCAGTGGTTCAAAATGGCAAGATTGTGAAGTATGTGCAAAGACAAGCAAATAATCAGACAACGAAAGTTACTAATCCGGTTTATCAAGCTCCTGCTGTGTCTGGATCAACTGGCTTGCCTAAAACAGGTGAAGAACTTTCAAGCCTTGGGCTGTTTGGTGTAGTAACTATTTCACTTTTAACTTTGTTGCGAATCAAACGAAAATCTGAAGTAAATTAATTTGGCTAAAGTCATCAAGGTTTCTTGGTGGCTTTTTAATTGGAGGTGTCAGATTGTTTTTAAAGAATTTATTGAAAAAGTCTGATGGTGTGTTTGTTAAAGCGGACAAGTATCAGGATCAGATAAAGATGGAAAAGCGATTGAAATTTTTAATTGGAAAGAGGAAGAAATGAAAATTGTATGCTTTAGAGCAAGAGCTCCTTAATGATATGTCGAAAGATGCTAAAACTAGAATTTAATCAATAGAAAGGTGACACTATGAAAAATACATTCAGCTATAGAAAGTATGGTAAAAATCTATGCTCTGTAGCACTAGGACTAATTGTAATTGCGACAGTTGGTTTGGGAATGGTTAAAGCAGATGAATCTAAAAATAATTCTTCGGATAAGTCAGCTGTGACCGCATAAAGTGATCAGAAGAGTACCGAATCCTCGAAGTCTGATGATCGAAAGCCAGAGCTAAATAAGTCTGATAAATTCAAGGATTTGGAAAAGACTAAAATCGAAATCGAGAAAGTCAAGAAAGACGCTCCTAAGATCAAAAATCCTAATCCAGATGCTACGGATCCCAAACAAAAGGAATTTACTCCAGAAATAAAAACTACTGAGAATACAGTAGAAAATGGAGTAGATAAAACAGGGAGCAACGAGCTGAATTTTAAAGCTCAAGCGCCTACAAATACTAGCAAAACAAACGAAATCGAACCATTGACAACGACGCATATCTATGATACGTCTGTGTCGTATGCTGGAAAGCTGAAAGCTTCTTTGTTGCAGAGCCGAAAAATCATTGAGGCGAATACTAATCCTCAGAGTAAACATATTCTGCAAACGTATGCAGTGAATTTCACTGATAGCTATGTAGCTGTTGGTGTAAATGATGACAATACTTTACAAAATAATTATGGTGTATCATCTTTGCTTTTGACTAAAGAGCAGGCTCTCGGATTGATCGACAAGCTAATGGCAATCAAGCATCCTTCAGAGAAAGGGTCTCCTTTCCAAAAAGAGGGAGATTATTACATTGCTATAGCCAAAGCCTTTGGAGAGCTTGGTTATAAGACTGATACTCCAGGAACAAAAGTTCCGTTTGAAGACATTGTTACTAAACTTACCAAACCTACAGACACCATCAGCGTCATTCAATACACAGATGGCTGGGGCGAAGGTCGTGAGGAAATGGATCCTACTTTTGCCAACTGGGCTAAAGGTAGGGCGAAAACCTTTATGACGGTGGTAAATCGTAATAAGGTTACAGATAAAGACACTAACAGTCTTGAATCTATTAACCAAATGAAAAAACTTGGGCATCCGAATATTTATGATGCCACAGGGAAAGATCCAAAGGTTGTGGATGCAGAAGTGCTGAAGCAGTTTATGGAAACTGCCACTGAAAAGGTGAAAGTAACCAAAGGAGAAGATCAAACAGCTAAGATTACTATTGGTGGTGCAGGGATCGAAGTCATAAAGGCTTCTTTGAAAGGTAAAAATGTAAGTAAGGATTTACCGATTAAAGACGGTAAAATTGAGTTTACAGAAAAACTACCTGATGGGGACTATGAAATTTCATACAATTTTACTGGTGTAGGCACAGTCACTGCTTCTGTCTCACTGGATGGGAAAGAAGCAGCTAAGAAAATGGACTCTCTCAAAAATGAGGGTGGAGCTGTTACAGCCGATTTCCGAACAGTAGATGGGAAAGATATCCCTGGAAAAAGTAATGTCACAATTTCCGAAGCGGGAAAGGAAATTGGCAATGATTGGCAAGCTCCTGAGGCTCAGAAGGAGCTGACGGTAGACGGAGATACTTATATTCTCACTGGAAAACCAGAAGCAGAGGCTGGTAAAGTCACAAAAGATACGGTGACACTGCACTATGTCTATGAGAAAAAGCCAGGTGATAAAAAGGTTTATTCTTTAAAATTCAAAGTTCTGAATGCTTTAACGAATGAACAGATTGATCAGGATATTCTTGTGACTAAGGGATTCTCAGGAGATGTTTATGAAATTAAGCCTCCAACTGTTGATGGATTTGAGGTTACTCTTAAAGAAGGCGAAGAGAAAGGGAAGTTTGCAGAAAATGACCTTTTGCTGACTTACTTGGCTCATGAAAAGGGAGAGGAAGTCAAAGCTATCTTCGTCAATGAAAAAGGTGAGGAAGTTAAGAAGTCTGATATTGTTTCTAAATCTGGTGCCCTCGTAGGTAAAGATTGGACATTTACTTCTGATATTGAGACAGAACTTACTGTTAAAGATACGACCTATGTCTTGAAGGCAGTTCCAGAAAAATTGGAAGGAAAGGTTTCTTCTGATAAACAGACACTCAAGTTTATCTATAAAGAAAAAGAGAAGCCTACTGATCCAAAGAAACCAGAAGAAAAACCAGATGAACCGAAGAAAGAAGAGCCTAAGACATTGCCTAAAACAAGTGCAGTGAAGGCCTCTTCCATTGCAAAATAGAAAAGGAGAATGAATGAAATCAAATCTTGATACAAAGGCCTTCGGGTCTATCAGAAAAACAAAACGTTGGGGAACCTGTGGTGTGATTCTTGGCCTAGCAGCCCTGATGGGAACGGCTCAGATTGCGCAGGCGGATGAGGCGACGGATGCAACACCAGTAGCCGCCAACACCGCTTCTAACTTGAAAGATACTCAGCCAGCGCCAACAGCTGAAAATCAAGCTGCTATCAAGCAAGCAAATCAAGCAGACGGCTCTGTTTCTTTATCTAACAACACAGAAACTCTTGAGGGGGCAGTAGCTAAAGCTCAAGCAGAAGGTGTCAATGTGGTAAAAGATGCCACGGTGGACAAAGGGGTAACAACGAATCTTGAAGCGACTCAGCAAGCTCAATCTGAAATTGCGGCAGCTCAAAATGAACAACAGAAACAAATTGAGCAAACGACTTCCGCCTATGTGAGTCAAAAAAAGGAACAAAAACAGGTAGCTGATACAGCTATTGCTAACAATAAGGTAATCAGAGCTGAGAACCAAGCACTTCAGGCTGCCTATGAGCAAGCGAATGATGCAGCTGAAAAGACTCAGGAAGAGTTAAAGAAGAGCAAGGAAGCGGTGAAGAAGGAATTCCCAGATGCTAAAATCACCGAAACAACGAAAAACATTACGGTAGATCCAAATTCCAAGGCTTCTTATGATCAATATAAGCAGGCCGTGGCCGCTGTCCAAAATGCAAATCAACAAGCTGTTGCAGACCATGCTGCTAAGGCGAAGAAGGATGCCCAGGAACTTGCCGAACGCAACCAGGAAGCAAAAGATAAAGTGGATGCGGAAAACAAAGTGATTGCAGCGGAAAATAAAAAAATCATAGATGACCAGAAACGCTATGAAAAGGAATTAGCTGAAGCTGAGAAAAACAAGACGAAAGATGGCTGGCTTTCAGAAGTTGCAACTCAAGCTCTTGTTTATAAAAACGAGCCAAATGCCAAAGTTGATGTTAAAGGAGTAACGAATTATATCAGTGCTCAAGGTTTGGGTGAGTCTTTTAAGGATATCACTCGAACTATGGGGCTAGGGGATCAGTTACAAGAGTATGTTACTTATTACTCTTTTCCTGGGGTGTCTCATGATTTAAGTCAGAAATCTGACCGCTACTCCTCTGAGTTTGAGTTCTATGAAACAAAGGGAACTTTCAACTATGCTGGTAAAGGTTCAAAACTTGGTGCTGTGACAGCTAAAGTCGGTCAAACTGTAACAGTGACATACTCTGGTTTGCAAAATTCCACTTTTAAGGGTAAACCGATTTCTCGGATGGAGCTAGATTTGACCGTTCTTTCTGATTCTGGAAATATCAAGTCAGATGTTGTGTACGGTATTCATCAGAATCCTACTTATGGAATTGAAGTCGCAACTTTGCATAAGGACAGTAACCAGGATTATGATTTGAATCTTTCTGTAAAACCACGTTTTTATGATGAAAATGGTAAGCAGATAGTTTTTGAAGATAACCAAAATTCTTCTGGTCAGGCAAAGGGGTTACTAGCTTTGTCAAGCTTAAATTCCTATAAAAATCATGTTGAGGCGCTCAAACCTTCAGATTCTGCTCGCTTCATTCCGATTTCTGGCTCTTCTATTGTAAAACATCATAATGGTTATGTTTATTCTAATGAGAAGGATAATTCAAATGGGAATCATTTTGGATTGAACAAACATAATATTCTTGATGATAAAAATAGCCCTTATTTTTGGTATGTGTCTGGTGCGCTTGCTTTGAAAGGAGCTAACCCTGAATATACCTTGCGAATTACGAGTTGGGATAAACTTGGAGATAGAAAAGGTGAAGGAAGATGGACTCCATCAATCTGGTTCACAGTAACAAGTGAACTGGCAGCGCCTTCAGTTACTCCTCCAAGCCCAAATAAGGTTAAACCACTGAAGCCATTTACTCCGGAAACTCCAAAACCTTCTGAGTTGAGTTTGCAGACGGTTGCTTTGCCTCCTAAGCCACAACCTAAACCAGAAGAAAAGGTTCCAGGAAAGCCACAGCCACCAACGGTACATTACAACGACTACAAGTTGTCAGCTCAACCACAGATTAAAAAATCTGTCCAGAATGCGGATGGTGTGGATGTTGATGGGAAATATGTGGCTAAAAATAGTCTGAATAAATGGATTCTCAATGTAGAAGCACTTCCTGCTGGCCGCCCTCAGACGACTAGTCTGATGGCAGTTGATCCGACTCCAAGTGGCTTTAAACCTGAAGTCGATCTGATCAAGAAGGACAATCCAAATTGGGATATTGCTTTTTATCAAAACAATAAATTGACGCTTAAAGCAACAGAATCTCTGCTGAAGGCGGTTAATGGTGATCTAAGCAAGGCTTATAAGATCGCCCCATTCGTTTACTGGGGACGTCCGCAAAACGATGCAGCGGATTACGTGAATGGCTTTGAGCTGGTAGTAAATGGCGGCAAGGATAAGGGCGGTTATACTCGCAAGAGTAATATCGTGAAAATCTCAACTCCAGGGAAAAAGAATCCAGACCCTAATAATCCAAACGATCCGAAGAATCCAGATCCGACTAAGCCAAATACCCCTGAGGATCCAAACCGTACCGCAATTCAACCTGAAAAGCATAACTATAATGCCGAAGGTAAAATCGTAGATGGAAAGGCTATGGCTCCTGAAGCAACCAATCACTATGTCTCTAAAATGACTAACCTTCCATACAAGGGAGATCAGTCAGCTAAGGAAGCGATTCAACGTGGCTTTGGTTTCATTGAGGATTATCCGGACGAGGCGGTAAATCCACTGGAAAGCCAATTCAAAGTTCGGGATGCCGAAGGCAAGGAAGTCAATGGACTCAAGATGTACCATGTGCTTTCTAAAGATTCTTTGACTGGTTCTCTGAAGAAGATGGTGGAAGATTCTGGGATTTCTCCAACAGGAGCTTTCTATATGTGGGTAGCTGAGAAGCCAGAAGAATTCTATCAGGCTTATGTTCAGAAAGGGATGGATCTTTACTTCCATACTCCTATGAAAAACAAGGCTGGCTTTACTGGTGAGTACAAAAACCAAGTGCATCAGATCCAGTTCGGAAATGGTTACTATTCGAATATCGTGAAGAACCATGTTTCTATTCCAAAACCAGACAAGGTTAATAAGGATAAGGCTGGTGTGGTGATCAATGGCAAGACCTTGACTCCAGATACTGTCAACTACTATGAAGTGAAGCTGGACTATTCTAAATATAAGGGAATTGAGCCAGATAAGGCCTTTATCAAAAAAGGTTTCTTTGGGGTAGATGACTACCCAGAGGAGGCCTTGGATATTGATCAGTCTGGTATTCAGATGCTAGATGAGGACGGAAAAGAAGTTAAGGGTCTTTCATCGAAGATCTACTCAAACTTAAAAGAAGCGCCAGAATCTGTTCGAGAAGCTTTCAATGCTAAAAATAAGGAGCCAAAGGGAGCCATTCAAGTCTTTAGCGCAGATGATCCGGAAGCTTTCTTTGAATCCTATGTTAAGACTGGAAAGGTCATTACCTTACGTGTTCCAATGAAGATCAAGAAAGAGTTTGCGGAAAAAGGTGGTGAGTATAAGAATACAGCTTATCAAATTGACTTTGGTCAGTTGTATGAAACACCAACTGTAGTTAACCAGGTGCCAAAACCTGAACCGAAGCCTGAACCGAAGCCAGATCCTAAACCTGAGCCTAAACCTGAGCCGAAGCCAGATCCTAAACCACAACCAAAACCTGAGCCAAAAACTCCAATTCAAGAAGTTCAGAAAGTGGATTCAGTTGCTACATTGCCGGAGACAGGAGATCACGCTTCTTCAGAATTGCTGCTGGCTGGTTTGGCAATGGCTGGTGCTGCAGGCTTAGTCTATGGCAAACGCAAGAAAAAAGAGGCTTAGAAAGCTTTAAGCCCCTTTAAATTAAACTATTTTTATGGTACAATAACGGTAAATCGTGAAGGAGAAGCATAATGAAATTTGGGAGTGATTTTTCTTGGTTGTGGGTAGCCATCATTAGAATATTTACGGCTCCCTTCTACTTGGTTCTTTGGTGTATCAATGTTGTGAAATCTGCTATCGGAATGTTTATTTTCTGGATTATCGCAAAGATATGTGTGACACTTGTATTACTTGCGTTATTAGGTGGTATTCACTATCTGTTTAAAGAATCTAGCGAAAAATTTTTAGCTGGAGTTCTTGGTTGGTACTATCCTAATATTATGGGTTGGTCTACTGAGCCATGGATGACTGCTGGACAGATATTTGAAGCTCCTAAAGGGGCAGCTAGTTTCTTTCCATATCCACAAATTGAGGTTCCAATTATGATTGTACTCACTCTTATAGTGGCCACTGCTCGGACGATTTATCGTGAGGAATTTGATTAACTGTAAAAATAGAAAAGAATTGTGCTAAGCACTGTAGAATTTCTGCAGTGCTTTTTGTTTTAAAAAATTGAAATTAAAGAGGTAAAATAGAAATGGATATTATTACAAAAATTATTACTGGTCTAGGTACAGTCGGAACAATTACAGGTCTTATTTGGATCTGGAATGGTGCAGTCGACTTTGTTCAAGGAAGAAAGAACAAAGACAAGCAGCGTCAAGACGACGGATCCGATTCCATGACGAATGGGACATTCTTGGCCGTTGCTTCTGCAGGGATTGCAGCTGCCATTGTTGCAGCGTTATCTCAGATTAAATTTTAGGAGTAGCCTATGAATTTAGATATTAGAGAGCTAACTAGTTCTCTTTCCAGTTATAGTTCTGGTACCAATCAGGCTGTAACCGCAATGGCCGATGCTGTCCGACCTATTGGGTATATCCTTTTAGGTCTTTTTTTCTGGTTTGAAATGGCTTCCTGGTCTCAAATGGTCAAGACAAGAGGTGGTTCTCTTACTCAAAAAATTTGGTTAGAGGCACTGATGAAATATCTATTTGCCTTTATCTTAATCTCAGCCTCTTCTCAGATTTGTGATGCTATCTTAGAATTGCTTAATATTGTAGTTAAGGTGATCGCCCATGTATCACCTACAGTCAAAACAACTATTGATTCTAATATTTCAGGTGGAAAAGGATGGTTTGAAAAACAAATTATAGGATTTGTTGGATTTATTGCTGGTAAGGTAGCCAATATTGTGCTTGGGATCATTGTATTCTTGCGATATTTAGATCTCTACCAGCTCAAAGCTCTTGCGCCGTTACTGGTCTCATTCTTTATGATGGATTCCTTACGATCGATAACGATTAACTTCCTGAAGTATTTTGCAGCATCTGCCTTTATTGGAGTTATTCTAATCGTTGTTTCAGTCGTATATGATTCGATTGTGGCAACAGATCTTCTTAAAGTAACAACTGCAGATAGTGATACTTGGGGGACAGCTTTTGCTTCGATTGCTAAGGCAGTGATCTATATCTTTGTCATGGTTGGGACTGGCCGAAAAGCTAAGCAGCTTTTAGGCGTGTAGGACATGTTGGCTATGTAAATGCTGTAGCTATGATTGCGAAGGATTTTGATAAATGAATTGCATAGCACTAACAGTTCTAAAAAGGACTGTTTTTTTGATGGAAAGGAAAATAGTTGAAAAAAATTGGCTCAGAATTTTTAAGAGAATTTGAAACAGAAGATAGACCAATTCTATTCGGTCTAACCGCTAGAATGATGGTCTTCTATTTGTGTTTAGCAATAGCTGTCGCAGGAACAGTTGCTATATATTTTCTTGGTTTACCTGATTGGTACATATATCTTTGGGATGCTATATTTGTGGTTCCTGGGGCAATGTACGGTATGGGAATGACCAAGCGGATGCGGATTAAAGAAAAAATCAATTTCTTTTTCCGAATTCAGACTCGAAACTACGAAACTAACTTTGGAAAGGTAGGAATTTATACAAAAGATGAGTTTATTCAAAAGCAAAAGAGAAAAACTAGAAATCGCAGAAAAGAAAAAAATTGAACGTTTACGCCGTCAAATGAAACCGACTACGCAAAATACGCTCAATTATACTACGCTGCATGAAGATGGACTGATGCACATTGCACGTGAGAAGTATTCTCGCAGCTTTAAGCTGGGAGATGCCTCCTACTCGACAGCTCAACAAGATGAAAAAGAAGGCATCATCGATACAACGATGGATGCTCTTAATTTATTGGATGAAGGCAGTAACTATCAACTCTTAGTCATTAACCGCCGAGTGTCTGACAATTCCTTACAAAATATCTTGTTTGAAGAAACGGACGATAACTTTAACGAGTATCGTGAAGAGCTGAACGATATGATCAAGGAACGGTTTACGACGCACGCAAATAATTTTGAGGTGCATAAGTATGTGACCATTTCAACGAATGCAGATGATCGTAAGCAAGCTCAGCTCTTGCTGCAAGATATTGGGGTAGCTTTGGGGACACAGTTTCAAGAGTCGGATATTAGTTTTGGAGAGATGGACGGACTAGATCGACTGAAAGTCTTTTCTGAACTATTACGAGATAATCCGTATGTCAATTTTGACTACAAAGAAATTGCTCTATCAGGTTTATCAAGTAAGTCTTTTGTCGCTCCGCACAGAATTGAATTTCAGGAAAAACGAATGATGATGGATGACCGTTGGGTCAAAGTACTCTATGCGCAGCGTTATCCAAATTGGATGAGTGATCGTCTAATTCGTGATTTGACGACACTGGGGTTGGAATTAGCTATTACTATCCATGCAGAACCCTACGAGAACGTAGAGATATTAGGCAAGATTGATGATGCGGAAACAGATGCAGAAATTGGGAAACTCCGCTCTAAGCGGAAAGCTGCTCAATCCGGTATCTTTGACGATGCGGTGGTAGCTGGAGTTGACCGAGAAATCTCTGAAGCTACCAAGAAATGGAGAGATGAAATCACTGAGTACGATCAGAAAATCTTCTCTGGCTTGATTGCAGTTTACTTCAAGGCAGATAGCTTAGAAGAGCTGGAACGTAACGAGCAGAAGATCAAACGAGCTGGCCGGAAACTTGGTGTGGAGTTTGAAGATCTCTATTATTACCAGGAAGAGGCTTTGAATACGATTTTGCCTATTGGCGAGTGCTTCCTGAACGTGAAGAAAAACTTCATGCGGAAAATGACTACGGCTAACATTGCGACTCAGGTACCCTTTACTAACGTAGACTTGAAGTCCGATAGTCCACTGGCTCGTTATTATGGTCAAAATCAGTTATCAAACAATATCATTACACTGGATCGAAAACGTGATCTGAACACGGGTTCTGGTGTTGTATTAGGTTCTTCTGGATCTGGTAAATCCACAACAATCAAAGGTGGAGAAGTCATTCCAACCTTGTTAAAATATCCGGATGATCGAGTCATCATCGTAGACCCAGAAGATGAATACTCGGATATTGGACGAGCTTTCGGCGCTCAGATGGTGGATATTTCGATTGGATCTAAAACTCATATCAATCTCTTGGATTTGCCGGATCTGGATCGGCTGGCTGAGGAAGATGATGATCCGATTGGCGACAAGGCAAATTTGTTAATGGGTTTGTTCGAATCCATTCTATCTGAAGTGACAGATGCCCAGATTGGGATTATTGACCGGGTAACTGGTCTGACTTATGAGCGGTACATGACAGAGGATTTCACTCCAACTTTAAAAGAGTGGCACCAGGTCTTGAAGGAGCAACCAGAGGAAGAAGCTCAGGACTTGGCTTTGGCAGTTGAAACTTATACGAATGGTTCGCAAGACATTTTTGCACATCATACTAATGTGGATTTGAATCATCGCTTTGTTATCTTTAACTTGAAGAAGTTGTCACATAAACTAAAGCCATTCGCCTTGATGGTCATTCAGGATTATATCTGGAATCAGATTGTTGAAAATCAAGGGAAATGTACCACATGGGTTTACTTTGATGAGATGCAGATTCTATTTAAAAACAAGGCACAAGCAGATTTCTTTACTACATTGTATTCACGGATTCGGAAATACGGTGCGATTCCAACTGGTATTACTCAGAACGTGGAAACGCTGGCTGCTGTTGAAGAAGGTCGGAAGTTGCTCTCTAACAGTGAGTTCATGATTTTGCTTAAGCAAAAGCCTCAGGATTTAGCTATCTTAAAGGAGATTGTCAATCTGACAGATAAACAGATTCGCTATCTAGCTCGGCCAAAAGCTAAAGGTACTGGTTTGATCGTAGCAGGACCAGTTGTTGTTCCTTTTGAAAATCCAATTCCTAAGAATACGAAACTTTATGATTTAGTCGCAACGGACGCTTAGGAGGCTGATTATGGATCAGGAAAAAGGCAGACCAAAGACAATCGGTCGTAGGTTGGATCAGAAGCTGGAAACAGTCCGAAAGAATTATCGAACTGTGACAAAAGAAAGCGAAAAGCAGATGAGCAATCTTCAATCTCAGACCCGCTCTAAGCGCCAGTTGCTAAAAAAAAGTCGAAGTCAATTCCGAGCTTCTAAGGCTAAGGTCAAGAAAATCCAAAAAGAGTACAGGAATGTCCAGAGACAAGGAAAAGAGCTTGGCAAAGAAGGAAAGACGCTTAGTCCAGAGGATGCCAAGAAGCAGGATTTTCTCAAGCAAGAACTGGCTCAGGCAAAGCTAGAGAAAAAAGCTTTTAAGAAAACCTTTAAAGCTGCTCAAGAAGCTAATGGTGGTTCTCGGAAAAAGAAGCTTTTCCGAGCTGCTAAACAGGCTGTAGAACGTACTGCTAGTCAACAAGCCAGCTCTGCAGCGCATCAGGATGATACACTCTCAGATATAGCACGAGCTAAACATCAGTACCAGGATATCCAGATTCAGAGCAGGCGAGTTAAAACGATTGGTAAATACAGCAACAAGCTTGTACAAGAAACAGTTAAGTCTAGCTATAGTCTCGGAAACAGACTCTACAATAAGACGAGGGGGAGAGGCTTTACTCGTACTCCAAAAGAATTTTCCTGGGAAGGCATGCTGGCTCGTCGTATTCAGGCTTACAAGAAACGCTTAGCTGGTTCTAAAACTGGTAAAGCTGCAAGGAAGGCTAGGAAAGCCTATCGTGTAGGCTCTAAACCAATTAAAGCAATCGTTAAGAATCCCTTTAGCTTAAAGGCCTATTTGATTGCTTTTGCTCTGCTTTTGTTTCTGGCCATACTTGGTATTGGAAGTTCAGGCATCACTCGTCAGGATGAATTCGATATGAATGATACCTGGCTGTATTTTACAAAGCTGGACAGAGAAAAGTCCAATGATAAGGTTGATTATTGGACAAAAATTGACGATCCACTCTTGTACCTGAATTATAAGTATGACGAGATTACGGATAAGCTGCAGATAGACGGCAATAAATATTTTTCGAAAAACACTCTAGGAAAAACATATTTGGATGCCTTATGGAAGGATTTGAATGGAGATAAAGACAATCTTAAAACAATGGAAGAGCTTTATACCAAGAATAATCTTTATAAACTGAATAAGGACGAGCTAGAAGAATATAAACAACTCTTAGAAATTGCAAGAGATAGCGGAAAATATATGTTGCTCCAAGAACTGGAGAATCCGTTTTATAAGGATGATCAACCTGAAGCACAGAATCCTATTCAGATTATTGAGCGCTTTGGGTACAAAAATAAAACGGAAGTCTTTAATGGATCTGTTTTGCAAGCAACTGGTGGACAAACCTTACTTGCCGTCTTAGATGGGAAAGTGGAAGTCAAGGGAAACGATGTAGAAATCAGCGATCAGGATTCCAAGTTTCTGTATAAGGATGTAGACACGATTCGTTATAAAACAGGAGATCAAGTCAAGACTGGTAATATTATTGGGAAAGTATCTCCTAAAGGCAATCAAACCGTCTACTACCAAAAACTAGAACCTGATCGAGCTAACCAGAAAGATAAAGACGGAAAGGTGAAGAAGAGCTGGACTTATGTCAATGTCGGATTTTACTTCCAGCATGTAGAATATACGCAAGCAACGTCGGTTGTTAGTGATATTGAAACATCTGGAGACAAAGGGAAGCGTGCTAGAGCCTTTGCGGATTTGATCAAAAAGAATATACCTGAGGCAACTGATGAAGGTATTGCAGCCGTGATGGGAGGCTTTGATATTGAAAGCTCCATCACTTTTAAACGCTATGAAACGGATTACTTGACGAATAACCAATTTGATAAGGTGGCAAAAGAGCCAACAGCTGAAAATCTGGTTGGCAACTGGGGAGCTTTTCAGGCAATGTACCCGACTTTGCCTCTAAATGAAGGAGGCTACCTGGTCAATGGTTTGCACTATATCGGGATTGGGATCGGTCAATTTACAGGGCCACGTGCCCTGGCATTATGGAACTTTGCCAAGGCTATGAATGGAGATATTTGGTCTGCAGAGGTTCAAACCAAGTTCTTGCTGGAAGGTGATGATCCAACAAGAAGAGCAGCATTTAGAAGAGTTGTTACTTCGACTGGTTCTGTAGAAGCCCTCACAGAGGACTTTTTGAGTTCATGGTTAGGTGTTCCAGGAAACAAGCTCTTAGAAAGGCAGTCTGCTGCACGGCAATGGCTGAATTTCTTGAAAAATAAGGGAGGTTCTACAGGAGTTTCTAGTAAACAAGTCCCAGCAGAATATAAGGATAAACTTCCTCATGGGCTACCTTCTGACCAAGCAATTTTACCAGGTCAAGGTTATCCAGGCAATGCGTATGCACTAGGAAACTGCACATGGTACGTCTATAATCGCTTCGCACAGATTGGGGTTCAACTATATCCTTATCTTGGTAATTCTAACCAATGGGTTGATAGTGGTCGAGCACAAGGATATGAAATTTCAACGACCCCTAAGCCAGGTTCTGCAGTTGTCTTTATGCCAGGTGTAGCAGGGGCTTCTCCAATCTATGGGCATGTATCATTTTGTGAATATGTCAATAGCGATGGTAGCTACCTTGTTTCAGAAATGAACTATGGTGGTTTATATGTTATGAATTGGCGTACCTTAACACCACAATCAGGGATCTATTTCGTTACGCCAAAATAAGAAAGGAAAAGAATGTATAATCAAAAGTTAATCAAAATATCAAAGGTCATCCTTATAGGAGCCTGTGCCGTTTTCTGTATTTTAGTGGGCTATTCTGTTGCACAGGTGCAGCAGAATTTCACCCATAATGGCCAGAAGCAGGAACAGATAAAACAACATAAAAAAGAAAAGGAGCAGAAGCAAGCTTCTCTTTCTGAAAAACAAGTCAAAGATTTTCTAATCGCTTACTACACTAAAAAGGATTTGGAAGAGAACCGTCCACGATATAAGCCTTTTATGACTGATTCAATGTATCAGGAGGCAGTCCAAGAAGAAGATAAGCCCGTCAATCAGACATATAAAGGCTATGTCGTCGATCAGGCTTTCGAATCTGCCTCTATCTATATTGATGTCGAGCACAAGGTGGCTTTGGCTCAAGTACAGTACACTAGTACAACTTTAACGGAAAAAGATAACCGAGATTCTAAAGGGCTTACCGGAACAACTAAAGTCACTATTCGGCTGACCTATGTAGAACAAGACGGGAAGCTTTTAATCAATAATATTGAGTCAATCGTATTGACTGAAGCCAGGGGGCAGGGGATTGGAACCTATACAGATACTAGCAGTTCTAGCTCCACTCAAGTTACCTTTTCTGAGAAAACAAGTTCGTCCAGTAGTCAATAAGGAGAATTAGATGAATAAGAAAATAACTCAGCTAGAAAATAAGCTTGACAAAATCAGAAAAGATAAAGCCAAAGCACAGCAACAAAAAGAAGAAGCGGAAAATAAAATAAAGAGCTGTCTAGCTCAGGAAAAGGATGTAGAAGCTCAGCTATTCGTTGCTCTGTCAGAAGAAAGCGGCTTATCCTATCAGGAAATGAAGGAACTAATCCTTCCAGTACAATCAACTAATCAAGGAGAAAATCATGTATAAAATTATCAATCAACTGACTAAGCAAGAAGAAGACTTTGAGAATCGAGATGATCTTCTTTCTAAACTTGAAATCATCAATGAGCGGATGAAGAGCAATAGAATCAATGGAAGTTATCAGCTCTATTCTCTTACTACAGAAGGTGAAATCTTACAGGAACTTACCCTAGATATGCCGTTTGTTGAGATCATTGATCAGTTGCTGGAAAATTTTGGCACAAGTGATAGGAAGAAAAAGAAAGGGCTACTTGATTTTTTGGCGAGGCATAAAAACAAGTCCTCTAAGTCTAAGCAATACTTAGATCCAGAGGATGATAATAATGTAACAGCACAAGAAGCGGATCTTGAACGTGATCGGATTGCCAAGTTGGTGACAGGCAATTCGGAACTTGGAAAGCCTGAAACGAAAAGTGAAGATTCAGAAACTCCCTCTGAATGGACTACGGAACTTTTCAGTCGATTGGATGCTGAAGAGGAGGAACATCTACAAGGACAGGCTGAAGTTTCTGAATCAGTACCTGAACAAGAAATCGTTCCAGTTGTTAAAAAGCCTGCTCAAGAAGAAGTATCAGAAATTCTTGATAGAAAAGAAGAAAAACACTCATTTGAGCCAAATTATGAAGTTTCTCATGTTACTGCAGTTGATCTCACTTCTGAGGTTGTCGATAGTTTTGAAGTACAGACGATCGCCTATAAGCAATCAATCAAACAGCAGATCCAGTCTAATGAAAACTATATCAAGGATGCTAATGAGGAGATTGTAGCGTGTCAAAATAGGATCAATGAACTGCAGCAACAGATTCTTGCTAAGGAAGAACAAGCTGCTAAATTGAAGGATCTTTATTTCAAAATTGATGAGGTGAGCTAAAATGGAACAAGAACAAGTGGTGGCCCAGCTAGGACGGGCAACTCTTGTGACAGGAGAGGTGCTTTTAAAGGGTCTCTTCCTGGTATGCTCTAAAGCAGTGGAGATCTACCAGTTCAAAGGTGAAAACACCCACTTTACCGGTGAGGCAGACTGGAATAAATTCATGGCAACAGCAGATACCAAAGAAGTCCAGCAATTACTACAAAATGAAGTCAATCTCGAGGCGGTTCGGAAAGAACTCGGCCAATACGGGATTGGCTTTTCTTTTTATACCCACCCGGACGGTAAGACAACTCTCGCTTTCAACGCTAAAGATAAGGGGGTTGTAGAGCAAGCCTTTAAGGATGTCCTAGAAGGCATCACAAGAGATCCTAAAGGATTCAATGAGCGGAACCTTAAAAACGGAAAAACCAGCTCATTTGAAGAGAAAATGAAGCATTTTAAAGCGGTGGAACAAGAGAAAATTCGTTCTCTGCAGGTGAAGATTCATACTAAGGAATTTGTCCTTCCAGAAAACATTGAACCCCATATTGGAGGAAAAGTGAAGTGATTACAGAAAAAAAGAAACGGCGATTTAGACCGTATTTGTTATTAGGATTTGGCTTATTCTATCTTTTTCATTGGCTCTTTAAGCTTTGGCTATTAGCTCCAGCTACAGATCCAGTAAAGGATATATTTGGATTGGGAAAGATTAACTGGATGAGCGATCATTTAGGAGATAAAGCCTGGTTTGATTTTCAATTCACTCCAGCTTCTTTGTTGGCTGGTCTAGGCGGTTTTTTGATTGCTTTTCTTCTGTATTTGAGAGTATCGGATACAGGTACGTACAGGTATGGGGAGGAGCATGGGTCGGCACGTTTTGCGACGAAAGATGAATTGCTGCGCTTCCGAGACGCAGAGCCTGAAAAGAATATGATCTTTACACAGAATAGCCAGATGGGACTATTTAATAGCCGATTGAGCTATGAAAATCAGATTAATAAGAATGTCTTGGGTTATGGAGGTACGGGGGATTCAAAGACTCGAAGTGCTGTTAAGCCGAATATTTTACAAGCAAACTCTAGCTTTGTGACGACAGATACCAAGGGACTTCTCATTCACGAGACTGGGAAATCTCTGGTGGAAAAAGGATATAAGATAAAAATCTTTGATTTGATTACTTTCCTGAATTCAGACGGCTTTAATGTATTCAAATATATCCATAATGAAATGGATATAGACCGAGTATCAGAGGCCATTACAGAGTCGCTAAACAGAAATGGTCATGAAAGCGATCCTTTCTGGCCGGCGGCTAATAAGCTTCTGATGCGTTCTTTAATCGGTTATCTCTATTTTGATAGTCAGCTCGATCACTATATGCCAAACCTAGGTCAGGTAACGGATATGATTCGAGAGTTGAGACGGAATCATCCGGATGCAGAGAGTCCGGTTGAATTGATGTTTGAAGATTTGGAAAAAAGATGTCCGGGGAATTATGCCAGCAGACAATGGGCTTTATTTAATAAAAACTTTGACGGCCAGACACGGGCTTCCGTCTATGCTATTTTTGCGACCACTTTCTCGGTATTTGATCATGAACAGCTGAGAAAGATTATTGAAAAAGACACGCTGGAGATTGAAAAATGGAATATAGAAAAGACTGCTGTTTTCATTCATATTCCAGAAGTCGATCCAGCCTATCAGTTCTTGTCAGCGTTGCTATTTAGTACACTCTTTGATGTGATGATGAAGACTGCAGATGCCATCTTGTTAGGTGAGCATCCAACAAAGACTAAGAAAGACTTATTACATGTCCAGGTATGGGCGGATGAGTTTGGCCAGATTGGGAAGATTCCTAACTTACCACCCATCATCTCTGTTATTCGGTCACGGGAAATCTCTATTAAAATGATGGTTCAGTCTCAAAGTCAGATCGAAGTGTTGTACGGTAAAGAGAATACGAAAACGATTATCAATAACTGTGGAGCTATTCTCTATTTGGGGTCTAATGACTTAGATACGCTCAAGTATTTATCTGAACGATCTGGTAAGCAGACCTTGAATGATCAGAACTATAGCGAGAGCAGGGGAAGAAATGGCAGCAGTTCCAAGCAGAACTCTAAAATTGGTCGGGAATTGTTGACGCCGCATGAGGTTGCCACAATTGGAACAACGGAAGCTCTACTCTTCCTATCCAAACAAAATGTTTTTAGGGATCAAAAATTTAACCTGGATACGCATCCGAGAGCCTATCTCTTAAGTAATGGCCCAGACGATGAAAACTGGTATCGCTACAAGCGCTATCTGAGTGATATTGATGAGTGGAAAGACCAGGTTGGGGAAGAGAATGTGATCCGCCTTGGGATTGAGGAAGTGATGGTTGCTCCTCTTAAAGTAGGTTAGGAAAGAAAGGATATCTTAATATTCTTATGGTATAATAAATGGAGAATATTGAAGGAGGGATGGTATGGCTGTTTCAAAGTTTTATGCGGTATGGCGCAAGGCAAACGGAGAAGAAGAGATTGTGAATGCTTTTCAAGCACTTGAACTAAAAGGACGTGCACAGATTGTCACGACACCGAAAGCACAAGCGACTCTTTTTGATTTGGAAACAGATCTGAAAGTTAATCCCAATAATGGTAAAAATAATAAAGGGCAACCATTCTTTAGTTACTATCCAGGCGAAGAGAGTCCATTGGCAAATCAAAAAGGTAGCTTTGAATATTCCTCTGAGCTGAATGCTTTTATCGAAGCTTTTAGGACGATTGAGAAATTTCAGATTAAATATGGCAATCATACGGCTTATATTTTTCCTAAAGCTATTTCTCTGATGAAACGGATCGTATTTGAAGATGAAGACTTTGTTATTCTAAAGCTCTTGATTGATATCGATGAGACTTATCCTTATTCTGAATACTACCGTTTAAATGGTCAACTAGGTATTGAATTTTATAAAACGAGTAGACCAGAACCTGTTAAACGGATAAAATTAGCTAAAGAAGGCATTCCCTTGTTTGAAGCCAAAGCTCATTTCCCTAAGTCTACTGAGATTTATGTACCTAAAGAATTTACATCACCTGAACAGGTTAAAAGGGTTGCAGATAAAGTGAGGGAAGTTTATCAGGAAAGAAAATATAAACTGTATGGGAATTTTGATAAATACCATTTAGAAGCATTTGTCTTTTTAGATGATAATGAAAGGAAGTACCAAACTTTGAAAACTTACGAGGAACAGTGCCAGGAATTGCAGGCAAAAATTAAAAAGTTGGAAGAGAACTTCGATCAAAAAGCTGAGAAAGTCAACCAGCTGAGAAAAGAAATCAAGCAAGCCGAAACACGCTTGAGAAAGTATCACGAAGAGGAGGAGTATTACAAGAAGTTAGAAAAGGATAATCAGAAGCTGGAAAATGATAATCAAAAACTGAAACAAGAAAAAGGAGAGATTATCTCTGAAAATCAACGTCTAACAAGTGAATCGCGACATCTGCGGAGACAGAGAGATGCAGCGCAAAAAGAGACAAAGTCTTTACGAAGACGTTCGTTCTGGCAAAGACTTTTCAATAAATAGTAAATATCAGGTATAAAACAGTTCTAAAAACAGAGCTGTTTTTTTGATGGAAAGGATAAAATATGAATTTAGAAGAACTCAAGCAACGGCGAGATGAGCTTGTGCAAGATAATGTTTGGATGGATAATTTAATTAAGGAAAAAGAAGAAGAGTTATGGGAATTGAAGGTAAGAGGTATTGCAGCTTCTGAGCTAGCGAGATCTGCATTGGAATCTGCTTTACGTTCCGCAGGGATCGTAGATACCTTTTACGGCCCAGATAATGGAAAGAAAGGAAAGGAAATAGAATGAATACATTGCCACAAAAACAATTCAAACGAATGAAGCGTGAAGTTGAGGAAGAAACTGCACGAGGCGTTGGCTATTTTGAAGGGATTTTAGAACATATTCCTTCTTATCCATTATCAGAAGCAGTAAAAGAACTGGCATTAACTGACTGGATTACACCTCAGACAGCTATAGTTGATGTTCAAAATATGCTTGTTACTGAATCCATAAAACGGATGAATTACCAGGACTTCAAAGAAGTTGCTCCCTACTTATTTTCCTACCCTAGAGAGCAACGGGAGAAGGATTTATTGGTTCGACCAGTAGAGATCTCCAGGGAATATTTTGAGGAGTTAAAAGCTAATGCAGAAGAGCTGTTTCACTTGAAACAAGATCTGGTGCAGGTGCATGATAGGCTGGATGCCAAAATTCAGGAATTGGAAACAGACCGGCTGCCAAATGGTGACCAAGTTATTGGTCTTGACCTGGATGCTGAGGAGGCATTATTATTACGGACTCCTGAAAATGCTCAGGTTGAAGAATGGGAGGTTCGCAAGGATGGTTTGATTACTGATTATCGCTCTGCCCTTCCGGAATACGGCCAGATTGTGGAGGCTTTGTTTGAAATGAATAATCCGGATATTGACACCATTCTTTATGAAGAAGTGATCAACTATTCTAAACGAACTTGGCCAGAATCTGATCCGATACAATTTTCAGAAGGTATCAAGGAAATGTTGAATCAGGAAGCCCAACTCGATTCATCTTTTTACCATAGCGCACAGTTTGAAACGTTGAATCAAGCCTATGTTTATGGATCGACGTCACCTCTTTTTCAGGAACATTTCCCTAGCTATTCAGACTTTGTTATGAACTATGTAGAAGATAGGGAACGATACGAATTATTCGACTATCGGTCAGAAGCTGTATCTCTGGCTCGGGATATTTTAGAACCTCGATTAGATGATATTAACCAGGTTTTAGGTGCCAAGAATCAGGAAATAATCATTCAAAAGGTAAATGGCTATTCGCAAGGTGAAAGCTGGGATCTAGCTTATTTGCGAGATACAAAGGCTGAAGATCGAGAAGAAGTTCGGTTCTATCTTGAAAATGAAATAGGGGCTTGGTATAAGGGGAGTTTAACAGAATTAGTTGTTATCCGATTTGAGGATATTGATCTGGAGAAGGGCTTCAATGGCCAGCAGGAAGCTGTCTATCACATTGATGATAACTTGTTAATCCAAGATAAACTCAAACAAGTTCAGCACCTTATTTCTGATTTAGAGCGTTTCGTAGAAGCAGGAGAAGTTGAGAAACAACTTAACCAAACTCAGGACTTAGCAGAGGAAAAAGAAGTGGCAGAATTTTCATTGTAAGGAGGTAACAGATGCCATTAACGAAAGAAGCGGCTAAAAATCTATCTATCCTTTCTGTTGCGGAACAGCTGGGAATGGAGTTAAAGCGCACGGGGAACTATAGCTATACATGGAAAGAACACGATTCATTTGTCATCGATGTAAGGAAGAATGACTTTCATTGGAATTCTCGATCAGAATTTGGGGATGTCATTCAGCTAGTTCAAACTATCCAGGGGGTTACTTACAAGGAAGCGATGCACTTCTTGGAAACAGGAGAATTTAAGAAGGTGGATTTGGCTGCTCAGATAGGTCCCAAAGAGCCTTTTCGCTATAGCTTAGAAAGATATGAGCATCCAGATTTCAAGGCTTCCAGAAGCTATCTGAGGGACCAGAGAGGTCTTTCAGATGATACGATTGATTTCTTTTTAAGTCAGGGTAGCATGACGGAAGCTACTCGGAAAAAGGGAGATTATTTTGAGCCCGTGATTGTCTTTAAGTATAAGGATAACACGGGCTTTTTAGCTGGAGCTAGTCTTCAGGGAGTGGTGGAAAACCGGGTTCATTATCCGGAACGTGGCCGTCTGAAACAAATTATGAGAAACTCAGACGGGCAACTGGGCTTTTCAGTGGATATTGGGAAACCTGAGCGTTTGGTCTTTGCGGAAGCTCCAATTGATCTAATGAGCTACTATGAACTTCATAAAGATAAGCTTCAAGATGTCCGACTAGTTGCTATGGATGGTGTTAAAGAAGGGATTATTAGTAGGCGCTTTATGGAGCTATATGCGGAGATGAACGGTAAAGCCTACCAAGTAGATCAGAATACTGGAAAAGCTCTAGAAACTGTCGTCAACACAACGGATTATTTCAAAGACGGCCAGCATCAGGATATGATTACGCTGGCTGTAGATAATGATGCTGCAGGGCAGAATTTTATTACTCGCCTGCAGGAAAAAGGGATTCCAGTCCAAATTGCCATTCCTCCAATCCTACAGGCTGATCAGGAAAAGGAGGATTGGAATGATTTCCTGAAGCGAGGCAATGAATCTCCTAATGAGCTGGTGCATGTTTACAGCGCAGACGAAGAGTCCTGGCATTACAAGGGCTATTTTTCAAAAGAAATAGCTCTCGCAAAAGCGCAAGAGCTAACTGCAGATGATGTAAAAGCCTTTGTCTCAGCTAAGCAACTGACAAAGGAAGAAGTCCATCAGGAATATACAAGAATCATCGATCAAGAGAAAGAAAGGGGAAATAGTATGTCGGAAGTACACGAAGCTAGGGCTGAGTATAAATCAGAACGCCTAGAAGCTATTCAAGATAAAGTTGATAGATTAGTGATTCAACCGGAAACACAGGCTCTAATTGATTCTGGAGAGGTCAAGCGGTGGGCTAAGCAGCCAAATATCTACTTCGTAAAAGGGCTACGTCGAGTTGCTTTAGAATTGACGGAGGAAGGGAGATTTGAACTATCTCCTAAATATCGCCCTAATACGGATGAAGAAAAAGAGGTAGTAAACAAGTTGTTGTCCAATCAGGAGAAACGTGAGAATGAGACTCAAAAATCATCCTTGACTCCAGATACTAGCAATCTATCTCCAGAAGATGCGGAATGGCTGAAGCAGAACTGGGATAATATCAGCTTTTCAGTAGAGCCTAAAAAACAGATGGTTATTGATTCAGATAAAACAGTAACCTTTGAAAAACCTTCCAATCCTCTTGGAGATTCTAGTAGAGCACTGGAAGAAAATCAGAGCATAGAAAAAGCTCTTGGGAAGTCTCAAGAGCAAAATGTGAATTCAGAGTATCAAAAAAATGAGAGGACCAATGGTAGTCAGGGGTCTTTACAGCCCAAGGCTGAAGGCAGTCCCACACCCGTACCAGAAGTTGGTACCTTTGAACGCTCTGTTACCAGTCGCCCTACGTTATCCTCTCATTTATTATATTTTAGCATAAATGAAGAGTTTCAGTCAACTAATGATGGCCACTATCATTCTATTTCCTCGCATGAATTAGCTAAATTGAATCGTCCAATTCGTAGTCAAACTATACAGAATGCAGCGCAGTATTATTTGGATGAATTGGCTAATTCTAAGGTTTATTATGTCACTCCTGATAAGACTGTTCAAGTGAATTTTGAAGAAAAACACTTCATGCACTTAACAGGGATTAAGCCCATCGGACCAGGGCAGACACCGGAAAAAACCTTGCGTGACTTTGCAGAAGGAAACGGACGCTTTGATAATATTCTTTTGGCCAACAATGATGCAGCTTTTGACAAGCTCAAAGTGTTATCAGATCTTTCAGTCGCAACAGAAAGCACATCCTTCTATTTTGATGATTTAACTGATCTTCGGCGTTATAATGGCCGTTTTGACAGCCTCATCAAGTCTGATGATAAAGATATTATTTTGCTGTTTAAAGAGCTGGAAGAGGATAATTATATCCCAGTGTCAGTCTTTCAGTCCAGGACAAAGCTGGTCAAAGAACTGGAGACAGTGGATAGAATCCCTATTCTTGGTGTTTACCGAGAACGGGATGGGCACATAGAGCAGCTATCAATCAATGAAGCGCTGATTGCTGATGGCGGCAAGGAAATGATGGAAAATTTACAAAGACGAGAATTTGAAGAAACAAATTCTAAAGAGGAAATGATTCAAGATAACCCTGAACGAACTCTTCCAAGCTCTGAAGAAAAAATTCACCAGCATAATCGGAAGGATGAGATGGATCGAGACTTGGACGGAGATGGCATTTCAAATTCTGATGAGATGCTGCAGGGGACAGATCCTTATAATGCTGCTTCTAATCTTCATAAAAAGCAAGAAGAGCGAGAAAGGCGAATAGATGCTGAGGTAGCAGCTGGAGCTATTATTACAGAAGCTGTCGCCACTAAAAATTCGGAACGAAGCATATCTCAAATGGTTGCAGAAAAAGATACAAAGGCTCTAGCTGAACACTTGAAAGAAGGAATGAAGAACTATCTGGATTCAGATCAGTTTAAATCTTTCTTAGATACGATGAGCAAGTTTCACAATTACTCACTCAATAATATTCATTTGCTTAAGATGCAAAATTCAAATGTGACTCAAGTTGCGAGTTTCAATAAATGGAAAACTGATTTTGATAGAACGGTCAAAAAGGGAGCTAAAGCTCTGAAAATTTGGGTGCCTTATCAAGTGAAAACAAAAATTCCTGAAAATCAAAAAGAGTTGAATTTTTCACCATCTGAAAATGAAATGGATCAGAAGGAGATCACTGTTACTCGCTTTAAATTAGGAAATGTCTTTGATGTTTCCCAAACAGAAGGAAAAGAATTACCAAAAGCCATTCATGAATTGACCGGAAGTGTCAAAGATTATGAAGATTTGTATCGAGCTGCTAAAGCTGTTTCTATGGATAATCAGGTTCCCATCAGTTTTGAAGAAATTAAAAGAGAGAATACTCGTGGCTATTACTCTCCAAACGAAAACCGAATTGTCATTTCAAAAAAATTGAAGGGGGAAGAGCATATTCTAAAAACAATTTTCCATGAAATGGCTCATGCCGATTTACACAAAGGAACCAATGCACAATATGGTGATGACCAATACCGCAAGCAAGAATTGCAAGCGGAGAGTGTCGCCTATGTTGTAGCCAGTCATTTTGGTTTTGATACTAGGAGCTACAGTTTTGGATATTTGGCCATTTGGTCTAAAGATAAAAATGGCTTCGAAGATATGGTAGAGCAACTGCAGGTTGTCCAAAAAGAAGCAAAAAGTTTGATTGATCGAATGGATGCAAAGTTGGAATTGGTGAAAAATAAAACAGTTGTAAAAGATAAATTTGCAGATAAACTCCAGCAGGCAAAAGAACAATCTGAGAAGCTGAGTAATCAAAAGGTCGAGGCTGTAAAGCAGGTGGAGGAAAAAAAGTCCCTGAGCAGCCCTCGCTAATGGAGGCGCTGATTCGTCGGAAGAAAAACAAAAAAGGAGAAACGGAAGATGATTGAAAATCTAAAACAAGAAACCTTTGATATTTTGATGGATATATTCTTTGAGAATAGCGAGACAGATTCACCAAAAATTGATGAGGTGAACCAGCACATTTCTCGCAAAGAATGTATCTACATTGTTCGTAGAGATATGCGGATCAAATCAAACTATGAACTAGAGGAAGTAAAAATATATCTAGTTGCACTTCAAGAAATTGAGGGAATGAGTGATGAAAGATTCGAACAACTAAGAGATGAAATGCTTAAAATGAAACTCGTTGATACACTAGATCTTCTGTTGGAATATCTAAAAGTTTAATCAAACTTTTCCCTCGTGATAGAAAAAATTCCTGCCTGCAGGGATTAGGGGATTGGGGATTTCCCCAAAAATTTAAAAAGTCAAGAATGGTCAGTTTTAGAAGCTGACCATCTCTGACCTTTTTAAAAACAGCATTTGGGTACCCAAGTGCTAATCTTGCCAGAAGAAAAGGGACCGAGGGCCTCAAGCGAAAAATGCCAGAACGGAGGTGGCTATTTTTGAAAAGTGAAGAGAAACGAAAACGGATGATCCAGAAAAAAATCCGATTGACAGAAGAAGAGGCTCGGTTTATTTCGACCAAAGTTTTAGAATCTGGAATGACGAATTTTAATTCCTTTGCCCGAATTATGTTGATTATGGGCGAGGTCAAAATCTTAAATTTTGAAGAATTGAGAGAGCTACGTAAGGAAATAAATCGGATTGGAGTCAATGTCAATCAGATTGCAAAAAAGGTAAACGAAGATGACCAGGTTAGTCTAAATGAGTTGAGTCAGATTCTTGAACTACAAAAATATTTGAAAGATACAGTCAATCAATTTATCCAAAAACAGGAAAATCAAACAAAGGAACAAGAGCGATGGTTGTAACAAAAGTCCTGCAGATAAAAGGAGTGGCTTCCTTGGGCCGCTCGACAAAATATATTGAGGATGAAGCCAAGACAGTTGAACTGACCGATACAAAAAGTCTAACTAATGCTTTACGCTATATTGAGAATCCATCGAAAACGAGTCTCTTAGAACAAGATGATCATCTAGAATTTCCAGCAGTCGTCAAAGATGGACGGGTGGTCAAGCAGCTTGTTTCTACTTATGGCATCACAGATGCTAGAACAGCGACAGAAGAATTTCTTTTGACAAAAAAGAATGCGGCTCAGCGAATGGGGACAAAAGAATTATCCGATATTCAAAATCCGAATCGTGTCTTGGCTCATCATATCATCCAATCATTTTCTCCTGAAGACGATTTGAGTCCACAAGAAATTCATGAGATTGGCCGGAAAACAATTTTAGAATTGACTGGCGGTCAACATGAATTTGTCATAGCGACCCACATGGACAAAGGTCATATTCATAACCACATCATTTTCAATTCTACTAATTCTGTAACCTTAAATAAATTTCGCTGGCAGAAAAATACTGCTAGAAGCTTATTCAATATTTCAAACAAGTATGCAGATCTTGCTGGAGCTAAAATTTTAAAAGAGCGATTGTGGACTAATCGAAAATCCTATCATGCTTATCGAAAGAAAAATTCTTTTCGTTATGAGATTAAATCTCGATTGGATTTTCTTTTGCAACAATCAACTTCCCTTGAGGATTTTAAACTCAAAGCCCAGGCTTTAGATCTTACTCTTGATACGACAGGCAAAGAAGTAAAGTACCGGTTGGCTGATCGAGATCAAACTAGAAATGTCCGTGATCGTACTTTGTCAAAAAAAGGAAATTATTCTTTGGATAAAATCTCTGAGAGAGTTCTTACTAACGAAGTGACTTTCTCTGTCGATGAAATAAAATCTGAATATGAAAAGATGGTGGCGGAGCGAGAAGATGATTTTGAAATGAAAATCACAGTTGAAGAATGGCAGGTGTTAGAAGAAACAAAAAATGGGATCTATCTTGAAATGGAATTTGGGATTAGAAATAAGGGAACCATTCTTATTCCAGCTCATCAGATTGAAAAAGCAGAAGATGGCTCTTATGAAATTTTTATCAGAAAAAATGACTTCTACTATTTTGTTAATCCTGAACACGCTGATAAGAATCGTTACATGAAGGGAGAAACAGTCGCTTCTCAGTTGTCGTATGATAACGGAGAAATGATTGTCCGGAAAAATCCGAAAATCTCCAGTTTGGATCAGCTTGTTCGTGAATATAATTATCTATCTGCTCATGGAGTGACAGAAGGACAGCAATTTGATGAATTGTTAAATCGTTTTGAAGAAGAACTAGAAGAAGTAGATAACTTGCTTGATAAATTAGATCAACGCTTGGGTGAGCTTAATAAAATTCAGTCTGCATTTCTTGCATTGGAATCAAGCAATCCTCAGGAAGTGAAACTAGCTGTTTCTATTCTGAAAGACTTGAGAGTAGATCCTAGCACTCGCAAAGCTGAGATTGATAAACTTGTTAAAGAGGCTACCTTTGAACGCCAGGCTTTGTATCAACGAGTAGAAGCAATTACAAAAGATTGTAAGCTACATCAAGACATTGAGAAAAATGTGGAGCAGCGTAAGGATAGAGAAACTTCATTGTGAAAAAAATAAATATAAATATAATTATAAACATATTTACAAATATAATTATAGTGGTATAATAGAAGTATAGAAAAACAGGAGGAAGACGATGGATATTTCTGACGTTTATGGTTTTCAAAACCAAGTTGAGAATGTAGCCAAAGAGGGGAATCTTAAGGAATCCTTGAAATTATTAGGGATTGTTTATTTTGATGGTAGCCTAGAGAAAGGTAATGAGAACAGAATCGTTTTTGAATTTTCAAAAAGTCGCACAATGGCAATCGAGGTTCGACTTATGGAAAAGAAAATACGATTTTGGGGCTGGATAGGAGATCGTCTAAAAGGCGACTATTTTTGGAAATATGTCTTTGAAAATTATGAAGAACTATGGTATAGAATTTTAAGTTTACTTATTGCAGAATATTTCTCGCCTACTGAATGTATTTCTTGTGAGATTGTAGCTAACGTTAAAAGTGACCTGTTATATCATTGGCTAGAAGGTACCTAAGACAATACGCTCTATGTCGGTAGGTTATTGTTATTTGGATTTATTCCGCTATGGAAAGTAAAACATACTAAAAATGAGTGGAAAAAAATAGCTTTGATTGAAAGCTCGAAAAATAAGATTGTTGAGTATCAGTTTCAGGAGGATATCAAATGAAAATTATTACATTTGCCGCTATTAAGGGCGGTGTTGGGAAAACAACTTTAACTTTTAATTATGCTGAATGGCTTTCCAAGAAAGGTCATAAAGTGCTTTTGATTGATCTAGATCATCAGTGTAATTTGACTCAGTGTTACAATATGTACGAGAGCAAGAATACAATTGCCAATGCTTTTAAAGGAGGCGATGTGGATATTAAGCAAGTCAAGGAAAATATCTGTCTAATTCCAGGTTCAGTTCAGCTGGACTCAGTGGAACGAGATCTGGAGAACAGCGATAAGAAAAATATGTTACTTTATCTTTGGCTAGAGGATAACTACGAAAAGAAGAACTTGGATCAGTTTGACTATATCTTGATTGATTGTAGGCCAGACTTTGCGACAGCTACTAAAAATGCTGTTGCGGTCAGTCACGCTATTATTAGTCCCTTGACTCCTTCAGAGTTTGGTTATAATGCCAAATTCAATCTATCAACTCGGTTAGAAGCATTCAGAAAGGATGTGATTGACTATCGTACAAGAGAATCATACATTACTGCTGAGTTATATTTCTTAGCAAATATGATCCGACCAAACTATGGATCATCAAGAGAATTACTGGAAGCCCTGGGACTTGAAGCTAAAGAAAAGGGAACAGATAACCTTCTAGGGATTGTACCAGCAAAAGAGTTATTCAATCATTCCACGATTGATAAAATCTCTATTGCAGATATGGAGGACAATCCTGAGCTTTATCAAAAACACAAAAAGTTTTTCACTGAGCTGGAGCAGACTTTTTCAAAAATTTATGATACAATATAATTATATTTATAAACACAAATACAATTATAAATATAATTAGAAGGAGATCGTTATGGCATTTACCCCTAAGGAAAAAGAAATATCACAGATCATTGAAGCGAGCAGCCAACCTGATCGGACTCCAAATGGAGTTGCGGTTGAGTTTGAAAGCTTTGAGCGCAAGAAGCAGTTTCAATTCACTCTGAAACCTAGCAATCGAGAGAAACTGGATAAAGTGGCTAAAGCAGCTGGTGCAAAGTCGGCTTCAGATTATCTTGATAAATGGTTGGAGAGTTTATAATCAAAAAATCAGATATAATTATACTTATAAATATAATTATATCTGATTGTGATAAGGAGAAATTATGGATTTAATCACGAGACTCTTGGCAGAGAGAGAAGGAAAAGTACATGGTGGTATTTATGACATCACACAGAAACGCTTTGCTTATAATTCTAACCGAATCGAAGGGAGTCGTCTGACAGAAGAACAAACTAGCTTAATTTATGAGACAAAGACGATCGCAAATATTGATGCTAAAGGAATCAAAATTGATGATCTGGTAGAAATGAATAATCATTTCAAGTGCTTTGATTATATCTTAGATACCGTTAACGAGCCGCTGACAGAGGACTATATTAAAGCACTGCATCGGATTCTAAAAAGTGGAACAAGTTCTGAGCATAACCCGATAGCTCCAGTTGGTCGTTATAAAGTTTTACAAAATGAGGTGGGAAAAATTGCGACAGCTTCTGTCGAACAAACTGAAGATGAGATGCTTTCTTTGCTGACTGGTTATGACTTAAAAGAACAGAAAGATTTGAATTACTTAACAAGCTTTCATGCACAGTTTGAAAGAATCCATCCTTTCGCAGATGGCAATGGTCGAATTGGTCGGTTGCTTTTGTATAAACAGTGTTTGAAAGAAGGTCTTACACCCCTAATTGTAGACGATCTTAATAAGGCAACTTACTATTCAGCACTTGAAGCGTTTCAGGTTCAAGACAACAGACAGCCGTTATTTGATTATTTTCAATCGGAGCAGCATTTTTATACGAATTATCTCAAAAATAAAGGATTTGAAGGGGCTATCAATGATGAGAAAGCTGGTGACTTTATAAAAAAGTCAGATAAATTCTCAGAGAAATTAGCTCAGTTTAAGCAAAAGTCAGAAGAAGATCAGCCTCAAAATAGCCATCTGAAAGAAGAGAAAGGTTTATATTTATAAATATAGTTATAAATATAACTATAATCGCAAAAGAATCTTCATTCTTTTTATTGCAAAATATGCTATACTAGTTGTGAGGTGATAACCCTAACAACCACCTTGAGTCTGGTTTTATACCAGGCTTTTATTTTACTCTGAAATAGAAAATTTGAACTCTTGGACCAAAATAATTATAATTTCTTAGTATGATTATTTTAGTCCAGGAGTATTTTTAGTTTGGATACGAAGATTATTGATGAAAGAGATTTTGTTGAGAAATTTAAAGAGAAAAACTTAGAAGGCTTTCATAAATTTGTAAGTGATTATGACAACTATATCTCTCCGATTATGCGTGCTAGAGGATATAAGTTTGTAAATTATGCTGAAAGAACAGTGACCTTCACTTTTGGCCAAGTCACTTTTGCTAGAAAAAGGTGGTATAAAAAAGGGAAGTGTCGAATTCCAGTGGATGAAAAGCTGGGATTAGAGAAGCGAGCTGCTTACTCAAAAGAGTTACTTTATCAAATTACGAGACTTGCTACGATGATGCCCTACCGGAAAGTTGTGGAAGTGATTGAGCTGATGTACCAGATTTATATCACAAAAGACACCGTCTTAAAAGCTATTAAATTTTCGGATGAGCTTTTAGCGGAAAAGGAAGATTATCGATTTTACAAAGAGGGCAAGATGCTTAAAAAAATCGAGGTACCTGTCATTTATCTTGAAGGAGATGGCTTATGGCTAAAGGTCACTGAGCAAGAAAAAGAACGAAGAAACAAAGACATAGCGCATTTTGTCATTCACACCGGATCTGAACGAAAAGGTAAAAGGACTATATTAAAAAATAAGGTTGAAATTGTATCTCAAAATAATCGAATTGCTAGAGAGAAAGTTATTGATTATATTTATAATCATTTTGAAATTAATCAAGACACTTTGCTGGTGACAAATTCGGATATGGGACATGGCTATACACCTTATATTTTCCAAGAAATAGCAAAAGGATTAAAAATAAAGAATCATGAGCATTTTTGGGATCGATTTCATTTGAATATGGAAATAAAAAAGTCAGTTTATTCTTATTCAAGTGAGCTTTATGATTGTTTTTTGGAAGCAATAAAGAATAGCAGTAAAAAAATGCTTAAAAGTGCTCTTGATACTCTAGAAGCACTAGTTTTGAATACCCAGGATGAGAAGAAGTTTGAAAGTTTTATAAGTTTTAAGAAAAGGATCTTACTAAATTTTCAATACACTCAAAGCCCTAAACAAAGAAATATAGAAATAGACAGCTTAGGGATTATGGAGAGTCAGCACCGGAAAATTAGCTATCGAATGAAAAATCGAGGAATGTATTGGTCTATTGAACATGCGGATACGATGTCGCATATCATATTGTTATCAGATAAGCAGATAAGAGATCTGTTTTTCGGGAATTGGAGAAAAGAGTATGAAAAATACCGCTCAGAAGGAATGAGCGGTGCAAAGATAAAAGAAAAAATGAATAAAGTTCCTCGGAGTCTAGGTCTGATGGTTGATGCTTCATGGAAGGGTCATAGGCATAGAGAACGGGATCGATTTCTTAATAAAAAAGTAAAAAAATAATTAGAAAAAAAGCTTAAAAACAGCTTAATTTCTTGACTTTTAAGAGTGATTGATGTATAATACTCTTATAGTTAAAAAGAGGCACGCAGCAACGTACCTCTCATAAAGATAAACAATTTGGGCTTGTTTATCAGTAAGATTAATACTATCAGAAATTTTAGTAGATGTCAAGGCTGAGCAAGTAAAATTGTTTAGCCTTATTTTATTCTACTCATCTTCAATATGTTTTTTTGAAATCTCAAAAATCCAGACACATACTATGGCAGTTTTTTTCTTGACATTTATCCATTTTGCGTGTAGAATAGAATAGATCTTGGACTTGAAGGGAGTGAAAAAAATGTCAAAAACAGTAGTACGTAAGAATGAATCTCTTGACGATGCTCTTCGTCGTTTCAAACGTGCGGTTACTAAAGCTGGTACTCTTCAAGAAACACGCAAACGTGAATTCTATGAAAAACCTTCTGTAAAACGCAAACGCAAATCAGAAGCAGCTCGTAAACGTAAAAAATTCTAATAACTAGAATGAGAAAACAGTCGATTTGGCTGTTTTTTTCTTTTGGATGGAAAGCGTATAATAAAACAGAGAGTGGGACAGAAATCGGTAATTCGTTAGAATTCGATTTCGTCGTCCCACCTCCGCACAGTTGAGTAGGGCTGTAAAAGCTGATGAAATCAGCGTAGTAGAGCCCACTCAACCACTGCGTCTTGCTCGACAATCCAAAGACAATTGAGAGGCTAGGACTTTTGTCCCAGCCTCTGTTTTGATATTAGTTTTGTTTTTCAAGCAAGCTCTTGATTTCTTGTAGAACTTCAAGTTCTGTTGGTCCAGCTGGTGTTTCTTCAGCAGCTTCTTCGTTCTTTTTAGCAAGGCTTTGTGCTTTTTCAGCAGACTTAACGATGAAGAAGAGAACAGTACCGACTACCAAGAAGTTGATCACAGCGCTCAAGAAGTTACCATAAGCTACTCCGTTCCATTTCAATTGAGAAATTTGCTCTAATTGTGCAGCTTTCAAAATTGGGTTGAGGAAGAGGGGAGTGATAACGTCAGTAATCAATGAGTTAACGATTGCTCCGAAAGCATTCGCAATGATAACCCCGACTGCTAAGTCAATCACGTTACCGCGTAGCAAAAATTCTTTAAGATCCTTTAACATTTTCTTTTCCTTTCAAAAAATAATTTAATATTTGATATTATATTATAGCTTAAAGAAGCAATTATTTCAAGTCATTTGCCTATCAAATGTTTTACATTTGCGTCAAATTATTATAAAATATAGAGTGATATTCTGTGATGAATTGGAGGTATTGTCTATTGGATAAAGAAATGATTTCTGAAATAAAAAATAGTGTCAATATCGTCGATGTCATAGGAGAAACGGTAGCCTTAACCAAGGCTGGCAGAAACTTTCTGGGACTTTGTCCCTTTCATGGCGAAAAGACGCCCTCTTTCAACGTTGTAGAGAACAAGCAGTTTTATCACTGTTTTGGCTGTGGCAAGTCGGGGGATGTTTTCAAGTTTATTGAGGACTACCGAGGCGTATCCTTCATGGATGCTGTTCAGATTGTCGCAGACAGAGCGGGCATTTCCTTAGGGATGGAGAGAGCTGGCGCAGATCGACCGAGACAGGCTCATCCGCATCAGGCGCTCTACGATATTCATACAGAGGCAGCGAAGTTTTACCATGCGGTTCTGATGACGACCAAAATAGGAGAAGAAGCACGCGCTTATCTCTACAATCGTGGGCTGACAGATGAGGTCATTAAGCATTTTCAAATCGGCTTGGCTCCTAATGAAGGCAACTATCTTCATAAGAGTATGGCTGGTAAGTTTGATGAGTTCACTATCATGAACTCGGGTCTTTTTAATCTGGCAGAGAATAATCTGGTCTATGATGCTTTTCAGAACCGGATTATGTTTCCCTTGACCAATGACAAGGGGCAGGTTGTCGCCTTTTCTGGTCGAATCTGGCAAGATTCGGAGGCTGTTTCACAGACTGCCAAGTATAAGAATAGTCGCAGCACCCCTATTTTTAATAAAAGCTATGAGCTTTATCATCTGGATAAGGCCAAGCCGGTTATCAAGAAGAGCCATGAAGTTTATCTGATGGAAGGCTTTATGGACGTGATCGCGGCTTATCGGGCTGGAGTTGAAAATGCAGTCGCATCTATGGGAACAGCTCTGACGCCTGAGCATGTCCAGCACCTGCGTAAGTATTGCAAGAAAATCATTCTGACTTATGATGGAGACAGGGCTGGTCAGGCTGCGATAGCCAAGGCTTTAGAAGAGCTGCGGGATATGTCGGTAGAGATTGTGTCCTTTCCTGACAATATGGATCCAGACGAATTTATTGCTAAAAATTCTGCCGAGGAATTGCGACAATTTCTGACTAAAACGCGAATTAGTGATGTAGAGTTCCTTTTACGCTATCTCAAGCCGGATAATATTGAAAATTTGCAGGCTCAGATTGAATTCGTGGAGCGAATGGCGCCAATCATTGCTCAAACGCAGTCTATTACAGCTCAGAATTCCTATATTTATATGTTGGCTGAGTTGCTGCCAGATTTTGATTACCAGCAGGTAGAGAATACGGTTAACAACAGTCGTTTGGCTGAGCGAAGTAGCCGAAGCGGACAGCAGTCGGAATCTCTAAGAAGACCTGTACTGGTAGATCTTCCACTGTCTAAACAGCTTTCACGGTTGATAAAAGCAGAAATCCATATCCTTTATCGTATGGTACACAATCCGCTGGTTTTAAATAGCTATCGGCTTCGTACAGATTTTGCCTTTGATACGGCGGAACTGCAGGAGTTATACGAGCTTTTACTGGCCAATGGTGAAGTGACTTCGCAGGATTTATCCAGCTTACCGGAAAGAGTCCAGCAACTTTGGTATCGGATGTTGGAGGAAGATTTGCCAGAGGAGATGGAAGACGGAGAGTTAGCAGAAGTTGAGTTGACTAGGGAACGTGAATTGCTTCGTAAGAATAATCAGCTGATTAGCAAAAAGATTCGAGAAGCTTTGCATACTGGAGATGAGAATGCCGCTATATTAGAAGTGGAGCGCTTAATCGCACAAAAAAGAAGAATGGAGTAGGTATGGCTACAAAACAAAAAGAAGTAACAACATTAGACGTTCAAATTGCAGAATTCATCCGCAATCACAAGCAGACAGGTGTAGCGACAGACGATGAAATCAATGACCAGCTGGTCATTCCTTTCACTTTGGACGCTGATGGGATTGAGGATTTGCTGCAACGCATTCAGGATGCGGGCATTTCTATCACGGATAAGGAAGGAAATCCCAGCGCGCGTGTCTTGAATACTGAAGAGGAAGAAGTAGAACTGACCGATGAAGAGCTCTTGGGTAGCAATTCAGCCAAGGTCAATGACCCAGTCCGCATGTATCTGAAAGAAATCGGGGTTGTGCCGCTTCTTAGCAATGAAGAAGAACAAGAGCTGGCGATTTTGGTAGAGCAGGGAGACTTGGAAGCCAAGCAGCGTCTGGCTGAGGCCAATCTTCGTCTGGTTGTTTCCATTGCCAAGCGCTATGTCGGCCGTGGTATGCAGTTCCTTGACTTGATTCAAGAAGGAAACATGGGACTGATGAAGGCTGTTGATAAGTTTGACTACACCAAAGGATTTAAGTTTTCAACTTATGCGACTTGGTGGATTCGTCAGGCTATTACCCGTGCGATTGCTGACCAAGCTCGGACTATTCGGATTCCGGTCCATATGGTGGAAACCATTAACAAGCTAGTCCGTGAGCAACGTAATCTATTGCAGGAATTAGGTCAAGATCCTACGCCTGAGCAAATCGCTGAGCGGATGGATATGACACCTGACAAGGTTCGTGAGATTCTCAAGATTGCTCAAGAGCCGGTTTCTCTAGAGACGCCAATCGGTGAGGAAGATGACAGCCATCTGGGAGACTTTATCGAAGACGAAGTGATTGAAAATCCAGTTGATTACACAACTCGTGTCGTTCTTCGTGAGCAGTTGGATGAGGTCTTGGATACTTTGACAGATCGTGAGGAAAACGTCTTGCGTCTGCGCTTTGGTCTGGACGATGGAAAAATGCGGACGCTGGAAGATGTCGGCAAGGTTTTCAATGTCACCCGTGAGCGGATTCGCCAGATTGAAGCCAAGGCACTGCGTAAACTTCGCCACCCAAGCCGCAGTAAACCACTCAGAGACTTTATCGAAGATTAAGAACTGAAAAGCAAGAAGGGGCAGAAATCTTTCAGTAGGAAGTGTCAAGTCGGCGATCCTTGCTGAAAACAAAGGTCCCCTCGAGCTAACTTGAAATTTCTGCTATATCTATAAGGAGGATATGCATGTCAGAAAAAAAATACAGCCCTGAAGAAGTTGAAAAGATTAAAACGCGTATTTTGGAGAGCTTGGAGCAGGTCATTGACCCAGAGCTGGGGATTGATATTGTCAATCTAGGTTTAATCTATGAAATCCGTTTTGACGAGACCAATGGGGAAACGGAAATCGATATGACCTTGACCACTATGGGATGCCCTCTGGCGGATCTTCTGACTGACCAGATTTATGACGCCATGTCAGATGTTCCAGAGGTTACTAAGACAGAAGTCAAATTGGTTTGGTATCCCGCTTGGACAGTGGAAAAGATGAGTCGTTATGCTCGAATTGCATTAGGGATTAAATAGCGACATCACACTGGAAGAAAGACTATACAGAAAAGCGCTTGAATGGAACATCAAGTGCTTTTTGAATGTAATTTTGTACAAACTACCAGCTAGTTAGTGAAATTTCCCCGCTGTTGAGCCAGATATTTTGGCCGTTCTCCAACTGGACTAGAAGTTGGCCACTGTCCGAGATATCGCTAGCAATTCCCTTATAGGTTTGATTATTTTGCTGGAAGCTCACTTGGCGACCGAGGACTAGAGAGTGCTTTTTGTAAAGATAGAGCAGGTCTTGGGGATCGCTTTCGTAGAAACATCTCCAGATTTCAGCAATCAGCTCATTTCTGCTGATAGGAGCTCGCTCTGTAAAGAGTGATCCAGCCTTAGATTGCAATTCTTCTGGAAAATCATTAACGCAAAAATTAAACCCGACCCCGATAATAATATCTGTGACTAAGTCTGTCTCGACTGAAGTAATGGCCTCGGTTAAAATGCCTGCGATTTTTTTATCCTTGTAGTAAATATCGTTGACCCACTTGATATCTATGTCTATCAGGGTTAGATTTTTTACAGCCTGATAGATGGCTCCAGCTGTCAGGAGGGTATAGGCAGGGATTTGATCAAAAGATAGGTTGGGCTTGAGATGGAGGGACATGTAAAAGCCGCCTTGTTTTGGAGAGAAAAAGTTTCGGCCGAAGCGACCGCGACCAGCGGATTGAGCGGCAGCTAGATAAAGGGTATTTGCTTCGCCGCTCGCTTCCAGACCTGCTTTGGCATCTATTTGAGTAGATTGACAGTTGGGGTTGAAGGAAACTTTGATGGGTGCCTCTTTTTCAATGATTTCTGGGATTAGTAAATCCCCCGCTTTGAGCTTATAGCCCCGATTTTTAACGGAATCAATCTGGATTCCTTCTCTTTCCAAGCGCTGAATGGCCTTCCAAATGGAAGTTCTGGAAATACCCAATGTCTGGGCCAGACTTTCTCCATTGGCATAATCGTCAGCTTGGCTGAGAATGGTAAATAATTGTTCGTAGGTTTTCATTCGTTCTTTCTCTGTTAAATACTGCTTTCTCGAATGGTCAGCTTGGTAGAAAGTTTGACCATATAGGGAATGGAGTCCTCTTCGGATGTTAAAATTTGATTCAGAATGTGCAGAGCCTGCTTGCCCATTTCTTCTGTAAAAACGGTGACCGTACTGAGACTGGGATAGATGTACTTAGCAATAGACGTATCATTAAATGAAATAATGCTGACATCTTGGGGAACTTGGATTCCGTGTTCTTGCAGAGCCCGCAAGGCACCGATAGCCAAAGCATCGCTAGAGATGAAGAAGGCGGGCGGGAGCTGGTCTTTGTGTTTATTGATAATTTCTGACATCATTTGATAGCCTGATTCCGAAGAAAAGCTGCCTACCTTAACCAAGTCAGCTTGAAAGATTCCTTTGGCAGATAGATATTGCTGAAAGCTTGCTAGGCGAGGATCGCTGATGAGGCTAGCCTGGTCAGAAGTTCTTTCTTGGCCAGTAATCATGCCAATCTGGTCAAAACCAGCGTTCATGAAGTGCTCAAGAACCTTCTGTACAGCATTCTCAAAATCAACCGTCACACAGCTGTGGCCTGCATTAAGCGTATCACTGTCGACAAAAACTAAGTGGTTGCTGTACTGCTCCAGCTGCTGGATTTGAGCTGGGCTGAATTTACCGATGGCAATCAAGCCATCAATGTCTTTCAATTGCTCAAGAGAATCATTTTGAAAGACTCTGAGAATCTCATAGCCCAATTCTTGGGCTTTTTTTTCAATACCCAAACGAATGGAGTAGTAGTAAAGGTCATCGAGCTCTTCATGCTCAGTGTACCATTCAATGAGCCCGATACGGTAGGCCTGAGTCTTGCTTGGCTTACTTTTTCTTGATTTTTTATAGTTCAGCTGCTCGGCGATATCAAAAATCTTTTTACGAGTGCCATCACTGACCGACATGGCTGGGTCGTAGTTGAGTACGCGAGAAACTGTAGCGGGAGAGACTCCAGCAGCTTGGGCAATATCCTTAATCGTAGCCATTTTTTTCTCCTATTGTCTTATATGGGCTATTATACCTCAAAAACAAGTAAATAACAAAGAGGAATTTAGTAAATATTTCGTATTTGGCTTGGTGAACAGTTGAAATATTTTTTGAAAGTTTTCGAAAAATAAAGCGGATCAGAAAAACCAACCGAATAGGCAATAAATTTAATTGGTTGAGTAGTAGTTTCTAGAAGTTGTTTTCCTCGATGCATACGTATATAATGCAGATACTCTTTGGGAGAGAGTCCATTGTATTCTTTAAAAATGGTTGTCAAATAGCTGCGATTGACATTTAGTTCATTAGCAATACCTTGGATGCTCAGTTGTTCAAGCGGATAGCGAGTTTCTAGAATATGTTTAGTATCTAAATACAACTGATAAGTGGAATTTTGTTGTTTTAGGAGCTGTTGGTTTAGTGCGAGCTTCCCCAATTCAAATAGTAGTTCATAGAGCATGGCGAGAAGTTGTAAATGGCTTAGCATGGTAGATTGGGAATGTTCAGCCTCTTGAATAATATCTATAATAAACTTTCCTAAACTATCAGTAGGAGTAGTACTTGAATTTCTTAGAAAACCTGTTTTGCCAATTTCTGATAAGTTAAAATAATCTGAAACCTTTGTTCCACTAATTCCGAGCCAATAATAGGACCAAGGATCTTCAGAATCTGCCTTATAGTAAGTTAGTTCGTTTGGTTTTAGTAGGAATAAATCTCCAGCTTTCAGGAAAATTTGTTCCCCTTTATAGTGAAAGACTCCTTTGCCTTTTGTAATAAAATGAAGGACGAATCCGTCACGAATAGCAGGCCCGAAAGAATAGTTTGGCTGGCAATCCTCATAGCCGTAAAAGTCTAATAATAAATCAATTGTTCCCGTCTGGTATTCTGAAAATATAAGCATACTTTTTACATCTCCATACTTTAGAAATAATATTGTAATTTTTATTGTTACCTAACATTTTACCATATTTCCCTAACATAATTCTATTTTAGGAAGCGATTTCAAAAGGTAAAATATTAGTAAATATGGAGGTTCAAAAATGACAATCAAAATAGACAAGCATCTATTCTACATCAATACAAAAAATTCCAGTCTTATCATTGAGGAAAGGGATGGCTACCTTTTGCTTAAACACTTAGGCAGAAAAATCGAATCCTATCATTTTTCCAATACAGTATTTGAGCGAGATCATGCTTTTTCTGGTAATCCGAGGTCGAATGAGCGGAGTTTTAGCTTAGATACCCAGCGGCAGGTTTTGGGTCAGCATGGTTTAGGAGACTTTCGGCAACCTTCTCTGCAAGTCCAACATGCTAATAATGAAGTAACAGATTTTAGGTTTGTTGAGAGTCAGCTGATTAAGGGAGGTTTGGAAGTTCCAGGACTTCCTAGCCCTCACAGTACAGAAGATGCAGAAACACTGGCCTTTATTTTAGAGGATGCAGTAGCTCACTTACGCCTCACTCTCTATTACACAGCTTTTGAAGATAGCAATACTATTGCAACCTTTACTAAGCTGGAAAATATCGGTAGAGAGACAACAATCATACATAAGAACTTGAGCTTAATGGCAGATTTGCCAGCAGGGACTTATGATGTGATTAGTTTACAGGGAGCTTATGCTAGGGAGAAAACAGTTCGTCGTCACAAGTTAGAACAAGGAATTTTCAAAATAGCTTCTAACCGAGGAGCTTCTGGTCACGCGCAGACTCCAAGCCTTATCCTTTGTGATAGTGAAACGACGGAAGAGGCTGGTCAAGTTTGGGCAATTCAGCTCCTTTATAGCGGAAACTTTGAAGCTTGGATTCAGCAAAATCAGTTGAATGAAGTTCGGCTAGGTATCGGTATCAATGAAGATAACTTTGCTTGGAAACTGGAAGCAGGGCAGACTTTCTATAGTCCTGTTGCTCTGTTGAATTATTCGGCTCATGGTTTGACTGGTCTTAGTCATGAGAGCCAAGCTTTTGTTCAAGAGCATATCATTCCTAAAGCTTTTGCGAAGCGAGAGCGGCCAATTTTAATCAATAACTGGGAAGCAACTTACTTTGATTTCAAAAAAGAGAAGTTGCTAGAGTTAGCAGATGAAGCGAAGAAAGTTGGTATTGAGCTCTTTGTTCTTGATGATGGCTGGTTTGGCAACCGTTTTGATGACAATCGGGCTCTGGGCGACTGGTTTGTCAATGAAGATAAGCTAGGTGGCAGTTTGACAGAGCTCATAGCAGAAGTTCATAGCAGAGGATTGCAATTTGGTTTATGGGTTGAGCCAGAAATGATTTCCGTAGACAGCCAGCTGTATAGGGCACATCCAGACTGGGCTATTCAAGTACCTGATCGGGATCATACCTACTCTCGCAATCAACTCGTATTGGATTATGCTAATCCAGATGTGGTAGCCTATATCAAAGAAACACTGGATCAGCTGTTAAGTCAGCATGATATTGACTACATAAAATGGGATATGAATCGTAATATTACCAATCTTGGGAATGGCACTAACTATCTGGCGACCAAAATGCAGTCGCATGAGTATATCTTGGGGCTTTATGAAATTGTAAAATATTTGACAGAGAAATATGAGAACATTTTATTTGAGTCCTGCTCAGGTGGTGGTGGACGAAATGATCTTGGTATGATGAGGTATTTCCCTCAAGTCTGGGCTAGTGACAATACCGATGCCATAGCTCGTTTGCCAATCCAATATGGGTCTTCTTATCTTTATCCGACTATTTCAATGGGTGCCCATGTGTCGGCAGTGCCTAATCATCAGATGGGACGAATTACTCCACTAGCAACACGTGGTCATGTGGCTATGATGGGAAATCTGGGGTATGAGCTTGATTTGACTAGTCTATCAGATGAAGAGAAAGCTGCGATTGCTGACCAGGTGAAGTTGTATAAAGAATTACGGCCAGTGGTCCAGTTAGGGCGTCAGTATAGGCTAATCAATCCAGATGTTGGCTCCAATGAAGCAGCAGTTCAATTTAACTATGGAAATCAAACGATTGTAACCTATGTCCGAGTCTTATCAGTTGTGGAAACGATGGAAACAACCTTGAAACTAAAAGACTTAGAGGAAGAAGGACTTTATGAGCTGCAGGAAAATGGCGCAGTTTACTCAGGTGCAGAACTCATGTATGCTGGTATCACTATGAATCTTCCGCAAGGAGATTATCTTAGCAGACAGTTGCATTTTATTAAAAAATAAGGAGGCTAGAGCATGAAATGGTATAAAAAGATGAGCTTAGCTGCTATTACAGGACTGTCCATTTTGGGGCTGTCAGCTTGCAGCAGCCAAGGGGAGTCAACAGATGGTAAGGTAACGATTGAGTATTTCAATCAGAAGGGTGAAATGGTTGATACCCTTCGTGAGATTGCAAAAGACTTTGAAAAAGAAAATCCGAATGTGCATGTGAAAGTGGTGAATGTCCCTAACGCTGGGGAAGTACTCAAAACTCGAGTTCTGGCTGGAGATGTTCCTGATGTTGTCAATATCTATCCCCAGTCTATTGAATTGCAAGAATGGGCTAAAGCTGGGTACTTTGAAGATTTATCTAATAAAGATTATCTCAAGCGAGTTAAGAATCATTATGCAGATAAATATGCGATAGATGGAAAGATTTACAATATCCCTTATACTGCTAATGCTTATGGTATCTATTACAACAAGGATAAATTTAAAGAACTGGGATTGAAAGTTCCAGAGACTTGGGAGGAATTTGAGGAATTAGTTGATACGATTATAGCAAAAGGGGAAACGCCTTTTGCCATTGCAGGAGCAGATACTTGGACCTTGAATGGTTATCATCAGTTGGCTCTTGCCACTTCTACAGGTGGCGGTAAGGAAGCGAATGATTACCTACGTTTTTCCAAGCCAAATGCCATCAAGTCTTCAGATTCAGTGCTTAAAGATGATTTCAGGTTGTTAGATTTATTCCGCAAAAAAGGTGCCATGCAGACCAACTGGCAGGGAGCAGGCTATACTGATGTTGTCGGTGCCTTTGCTAGAGGCGATGCCCTGATGACTCCAAATGGCTCTTGGGCTATCACAGCAATCAATGCGCAAGATCCTAAGTTTAATGTTGGAACGTTCTCTTTCCCTGGAAAGCAAAAAGGACAAAGCTTGACCATTGGAGCAGGAGACCTAGCTTGGTCTATCTCATCAAGTAGTAAGCACAAGAAAGAAGCCAATGCTTTTGTTGAATATATGTCACGTCCAGAAGTTATGCAGAAATATTATGATGTGGACGGCTCACCAACAGCTATTGAAGGTGTCAAGGAAGCAGGTTCAGATGCACCGCTAGCTGGTCTTGCTGAATTAGCATTTACAGACCGACATCTCGTTTGGCTAGCTCAAGACTGGACCAGTGAAAGTGATTTTTATACCTTGACTGGGAACTATATTACAACTGGAAACAAAGAGGATATGACGAAAGCACTAAATGCCTTCTTCAATCCGATGAAAGCAGACGTAGAGTAGGAGTAGATCTACTATGAAAAAATTGATTGAGAAATATTGGGGTTGGCTCTTTGTCCTTGTTCCCCTTGTACTACAGGCTGTATTCTTCTATGTGCCCATGTTTCAAGGTGCCTTCTACAGCCTGACAAACTGGACTGGCTTGACCTATAATTATAAGTTTGTCGGACTCAATAACTTTATGCTCCTCATGAGCGATCCTAAGTTTATGAACGCGATAGGATTTACATTGATCATTACTATTTGTATGGTTGTTGGTGAGATTATGCTGGGGATCTGGATAGCACGAGCTCTCAACTCGAAGATAAAGGGGAAAACTTTCTTCCGAGCTTGGTTTTTCTTCCCTGCTGTTCTATCTGGATTGACCGTGGCTCTTATCTTTAAGCAACTTTTCAACTACGGATTGCCAGCTTTAGGGAATGCCTTAGAAATTGAATTTCTTAAAACCAGCCTTCTAGGAACAAATGGCGGTGCAATCTTTGCAGCAATCTTCGTCTTGCTTTGGCAAGGGGTAGCCATGCCTATTATCATCTTCTTAGCTGGTCTTCAGTCTATCCCGACTGAGATTACAGAAGCAGCTCGAATTGATGGAGCTAGCAGCAAACAAATCTTTTGGAAGGTGGAACTTCCTTATCTCCTACCAAGCGTTTCCATGGTCTTTATCTTGGCTCTATAAGGTGGTTTGACAGCATTTGACCAGGTCTTTGCCATGACAGGTGGCGGTCCGAATAATGCGACCACCTCTCTAGGACTTCTGGTATACAACTATGCCTTTAAGAGCAATCAATTTGGTTATGCCAATGCCATTGCTGTTATCTTGTTTCTCTTGATTGCGGTTATTTCTATTGTCCAGTTGAGAGTATCTAAGAAATTTGAAATCTAAGAGGAGAAGCCCGATGAAAAATGCAGAAAGAAAAGCTAATTTTAGTAAATATATCTTGCTAACACTGGGATCTATTATCATTTTAATTCCACTCTTAGCAACGATATTCAGTTCCTTTAAGTCTACCAAAGACATCGTTAATAATTTTTTCGGATTTCCGACTCAACCGACCTTAGAAAATTTCCAACGCCTTTTGGCTGATGGTATCGGAGGCTACTATTGGAATTCAATCGTAATCACGGTTCTATCTTTGGCTGTTGTCATGATTTTTATTCCCATGGCTGCTTACTCTATCGCTCGTAATATGTCTAAGAGAAAAGCTTTTGGTATTATGTATACGCTTTTGATTTTAGGGATTTTCGTTCCTTTTCAAGTTATCATGATTCCTATTACAGTTATGATGAGTAAGCTAGGACTAGCTAACACTTGGGGATTAATTATCCTCTATCTGGCTTACGCTGTTCCACAGACTCTCTTTCTCTATGTAGGCTACATTAAGATTTCCATTCCAGACAGTCTGGATGAAGCAGCAGAAATTGACGGTGCTGGAAAGTTTACAACCTATTTCAGGATTATCTTTCCTATGATGAAACCCATGCATGCGACAACCATGATTATCAATGCCCTCTGGTTCTGGAATGATTTCATGCTTCCTCTCTTGGTACTCAATAAAGACTCCAAGATGTGGACTCTGCCACTCTTCCAATATAACTACACAGGTCAATACTTTAATGATTATGGACCGAGCTTTGCTTCTTATGTTGTTGGGATTATTACCATTACTATCGTCTATCTCATCTTCCAGCGCAATATTATTGCTGGAATGAGCAATGGGGCAGTGAAGTAAGCTCAAGATACAAAGACCGTAAAAAGCTCACAGTGCATGCAAAGGCAACCACATCTGTAAACTACTGAATTAGTAACGGCTGTGGAAGATTCATCTTTTTCGCACAGAGCTTAGGGCGTGTTCTATTCAGCGCACGGGAAAGAGTATATAAGACAAGATTTTAGAGGAGAAAACTATGGCTATTCAAAATAAGACCATGCTGATTACTTACTCAGACAGCCTGGGGGAGAATTTAAAAGATTTATATGACAATTTAGAAAAGCATTTTGGGGATGCGGTTGGAGGAGTGCATTTGCTTCCTTTCTTCCCATCAACTGGTGACCGGGGGTTTGCCCCAGTAGACTATGAAGAGGTTGATCCAGCCTTTGGTGACTGGGAAGATGTAGAAAAGCTGGGCGAGAAATATTATCTCATGTTTGACTTTATGATCAACCACATCTCACGCCAGTCCAAGTATTATAAGGATTTTCAGGAAAAGAAGGATCAGAGTGAGTATCGTGACCTCTTTCTCAGCTGGGATAAGTTTTGGCCAGAAAATCGTCCGACGCAAGCTGATGTTGATTTGATTTATAAGCGTAAGGATCGGGCACCTAAGCAGGAAATCGTCTTTGCAGATGGAAGCACCGAGTATTTGTGGAACACCTTTGGTGAAGAGCAGATTGATCTAGATGTTCGCAGTCAGGTAACTAATGATTTCATCAAAAAAACATTGCGTCAACTGTCAGAGCATGGCTGTGATCTGATTCGTTTAGATGCATTTGCCTATGCAGTCAAAAAGTTAGATACCAATGATTTCTTTGTTGAGCCAGAAATCTGGGATCTATTAGAAAAAGTCCAGCAGCAAGCGGCTGAGTTTGGGACGGATATTTTACCAGAAATTCATGAGCATTATTCTATCCAGTTCAAGATTGCAGAGCATGGCTACTTTGTTTATGATTTTGCACTGCCGATGGTAACTCTTTATTCTCTATACAGTGGCAAAGCAGAGCGTCTAGTCAAGTGGCTTGAAATGAGTCCTATGAAGCAATTCACAACACTGGACACCCACGATGGTATTGGGGTCGTTGATGTTAAGGATATTTTGACTGATGAGGAAATTGACTTTGCAACCAATGAACTATATAAGGTTGGGGCTAATGTCAAGCGTAAGTATTCCTCAGCTGAGTACAATAATCTGGACATTTACCAGATTAACTCGACTTACTACTCAGCCTTGGGCGATGACGACAAGAAGTACTTCATTAGCCGTCTGATTCAGGCTTTTGCTCCAGGGATTCCACAGGTCTATTATGTTGGTTTCTTAGCTGGGAAAAATGACCTTGAACTGCTAGAAAACACTAAGGAAGGCCGCAATATCAACCGTCATTATTACAGTAATGAGGAGATTGCTGAAGAAGTCAAGCGTCCAGTTGTGCAAGCCTTGCTCAAGCTTTTCAGTTACCGCAACCAGTCTGCTGCCTTTGACCTAGATGGCATTATTGAAGTGAATCTATTGGATGAAAATAGCCTCCGGATTGTCCGTAGCAATGCAGATAAGTCAGTCACTGCTCAAGTAGTTATTAACCTCAAAGAATTGACATATAGCGCTAGTGAAAATGGCCAAGCTATCACTTTTGAATAGAGATAAGAAAAGAGAAGAGAAGAAGAATGGTAGAATTAAATCTGAAAAATATCTATAAAAAATATCCCAACAGCGACCACTACTCAGTGGAAGACTTCAATCTTGATATTAAGGACAAGGAATTTATCGTCTTTGTCGGTCCGTCCGGTTGCGGAAAATCAACTACGCTGCGTATGATTGCGGGTCTTGAAGATATCACTGAAGGAACTGCCTCTATTGACGGTACGGTGGTCAATGATGTAGCTCCAAAAGACCGGGACATCGCCATGGTCTTCCAGAACTATGCCCTTTATCCGCACATGACTGTCTACGACAACATGGCTTTTGGCCTCAAGCTGCGCAAGTACAGCAAGGAAGATATTGAAAAACGGGTCAACGAAGCAGCAGAAATCCTAGGCTTGAAGGAATTCTTGCAACGTAAGCCAGCTGATCTATCTGGTGGTCAGCGTCAGCGGGTAGCAATGGGACGCGCTATTGTTCGGGATGCAAAGGTTTTCCTTATGGATGAGCCTTTGTCTAACTTGGATGCGAAGCTGCGTGTTTCTATGCGGGCGGAGATTGCCAAGATTCACCGCCGTATCGGTGCAACAACTATCTATGTTACCCACGACCAGACTGAAGCTATGACCTTGGCGGATCGTATCGTTATCATGTCAGCGACCAAGAACCCTGCTGGGACTGGAACGATTGGACGGGTGGAGCAGATTGGTACGCCGCAGGAAGTCTACAAACATCCGGCAAATAAGTTTGTTGCTGGCTTCATTGGTAGCCCAGCGATGAACTTCTTCGAAGTAACTGTAGAAGGCGATCGTCTGGTCGGACTGAACGGTGACTTTAGCCTCAAGGTACCAGAAGGCAGCCTTAAGGGGCTCAAAGAAAAAGGCTATCAAGGCAAGAAAGTTATTCTGGGTATTCGTCCGGAAGATATCAACATGGAACCAGCCTTTCTGGAAACCTTCCCTGAGTCGGTTCTAACTGCGAAGATTTCTGTTTCTGAGTTGCTTGGAGCGGAGTCTCACCTCTACTGTGCGGTTGGTGGCAGTGAGTTTGTTGCCAAAGTTGATGCACGCGATCATATGAATACCGGAAGCAGTATTAAACTTGGCTTCGACCTAAACAAGGCGCATTACTTTGATGTTGAGACTGAAGACAATATTTTCTAATCTATTGCTCCTTATAAAATAATCCAGACAGATTACTGTTTGGATTTTTACAAAAAATATCTATGAAATTAGTAAAATTTTACTAAAATTATTGAAGTTTTACTCGGAAACAGTTATAATAAAATCAAGAAAACGATTACAATATCGATTATTCATTTTAAAGGAGTTTAGTTTATGACAAATGTAATTTCAGCGGAGCAAGTCCGCGCAGATTTTGCCAAAGTTTTTGGAGTAGAGGCGGACCACACTTTCTTTTCACCCGGTCGGATCAATCTGATCGGCGAGCATACGGACTATAACGGCGGCCATGTCTTTCCTGCAGCCATTTCTCTAGGAACTTATGGAGCGGCTCGTAAGCGGGACGATCAGCTCTTGAGATTCTTCTCAGGAAATTTTGAAGAAAAAGGGATTATTGAAGTGCCGCTGGAAAACCTGCACTTTGAGCCTGAGCATAACTGGACCAACTATCCGAAAGGAGTCCTGCATTTTATGCAGGAGGCAGGCCATAAGATTGACCGAGGCATGGATGTCTATGTTTATGGAAATATTCCCAACGGCTCGGGCTTGTCTTCTTCTGCATCGCTAGAGCTTTTGACGGGTGTCATTGCTGAGAAACTCTTTGACTTGCAGTTAGAACGTCTGGATCTAGTGAAAATTGGTAAATTAACTGAGAATGAATTTATCGGGGTTAATTCTGGCATTATGGACCAGTTTGCTATCGGAATGGGTGCTGACCAGCGAGCTATTTACTTAGACACCAATACTCTTGAGTATGATTTGGTACCGCTTGATCTCAAGGACAATGTCGTAGTGATTATGAATACCAACAAGCGTCGTGAGTTGGCGGATTCTAAGTACAATGAGCGTCGGGCGGAGTGTGAAAAAGCTGTTGAAGAACTGAACTGCAAGCTGTCTATCGCTACCTTGGGTGAGTTGGACGAGTGGGCCTTTGATGAGTATAGCTATCTGATAGAGGACGAAAATCGTCTCAAACGGGCTCGCCATGCTGTTTTAGAAAATCAACGTACTTTGCAAGCGCGGGCAGCTTTGCAAGCAGGCAATCTTGAAAAGTTTGGCCGTCTCATGAATGCGTCTCATATTTCTTTAGAACATGACTATGAAGTGACTGGTCTAGAGCTGGATACCTTGGTTCACACAGCCTGGGAGCAAAAAGGTGTTCTGGGGGCTCGTATGACTGGAGCTGGCTTCGGTGGCTGTGCCATTGCTTTAGTTGGTAAGGATGCGGTGGAAACTTTCAAAGAAAATGTCGGCCGCAAGTATCAAGAAGTCGTCGGTTACGCCCCTAGCTTCTATATCGCTGAAGTTGCAGGTGGCACTCGCGTTTTAGACTAGGAGAGAAGTAAATGGACGCTGTAATATTTGATTTAGATGGCTTATTAGCTGATACTGAGATCATTTCTCTAAAAGTTTATCAAGAATTGCTTAAAGATTTTGGAATTCCTTTCACAGAAGAAACATATTCTAGAGAATACAGTGGACATAGGGAAGAGGAGAATGTTCAACGATTTTTGGATACCTATGATTTACCTTGGAACTTTGACCAAACCTTGGAAAAAGTTTATGAACTGGAAGCTCGAATATTAGCCAAAGGTGTAAATTTAAAAAAAGGTGCTAAAAATTTGCTTGCTTTTTTGCAAAGAGAGGGTATTCCAATCGCCTTAGCAACTTCAAGTGTTGAATCTCGAGCGAGAATGATCTTGGATAGCAATGGTATACTGTCCCTATTTGACCATCTAGTTTTTGCAAAAGATGTAAAGAGAAGCAAACCTTACCCTGATATATTTTTAAAGGCCTGTAGAGATTTGAACGTTTTACCAGAGAATTGCTTAGTACTAGAGGATAGTGAAGCAGGGATTGAAGCAGCGTATAGGGCTGGGATACCAATCATTTGTATTCCAGACTTAAAAATACCAGCGCAGTCTTTCTTAAATAAAACAGAACAAGTTTTTCAGGATTTAGACGCTGTCAGAGACTATTTAGAATGTAAGAAGGAGAATCAATGAGTCAGGGAGTTCTAGATGCATTTATCACAGAAGTCATTTCTGAAAGTTCATTTGAGGAAATGGATCGAATCTACCTGACCAATCGTGTTTTGGCACGAGTGGGAGATGGTGTTTTAGAAGCTGAGACTGAGTTGGATGACTTGATTGACCTCAAGGACCAGCTGGTTGAGGAGGCAGTTAGATTAGAGACGATTGAGGATAGTCAGACTGCGCGTGAAATCCTTGGTGCTGAGCTTATGAACTTCATCACACCAGCCCCTAGTCAGCTCAATCGGGATTTCTGGACGACCTATGCTTCCAATCCCGAGCAAGCTGTGGCTGATTTTTACCAGCTTAGTAAAAAGAACGACTACATCAAACTCAAGGCCATTGCTAAAAACATTGCTTTCAAAGCGCCAACTGAATACGGAGATTTGGAAATCACCATCAATCTCTCTAAGCCAGAAAAGGATCCCAAGGAAATTGCGGCAGCTAAAAAGGCTAAGAACAGCCATTATCCAGCCTGCCAGCTCTGCATGGAAAATGAAGGCTACCAAGGCCGCTTGGATCACCCTGCCCGCGCTAACCATCGGATTATTCGATTCGATTTGGCCGGACAGGAATGGGGCTTCCAGTATTCGCCCTATGCCTACTTTAATGAGCATTGCATCTTTCTGCACAGCCAGCACCTTCCTATGGCTATCAGCCGTCTGACCTTTGAGCGTCTGCTGGACATCGTCGAGACTTTTCCAGGCTATTTTGCAGGATCTAACGCCGACCTGCCTATTGTCGGTGGCTCCATCCTGACCCACGACCACTATCAGGGTGGACGGCATACTTTTCCTATGGAAATGGCAGAGCTGGATTGCAGCTTTACTTTTAGCGGATTTGAAGAGGTGGAAGCAGGTATTGTCAAGTGGCCTATGTCTGTCATTCGTCTGAAATCTGAGAAGAAGGAACACTTGATTGAGTTGGCTGGCAAGATTTTGCAAGCTTGGCGGACTTATTCTGATCCCAGTGTGCAGGTGTTGGCAGAGTCTGAGGGTGAGCCGCATCATACTATCACACCGATTGCCCGCAGGAAAGATGGACGTTTTGAGCTAGACTTGGTCTTGCGGGACAATCAAACTTCCCCAGAACATCCAGACGGCATTTATCATCCTCATAGGGATGTGCAGCATATTAAGAAAGAAAATATCGGTCTGATTGAGGTTATGGGGCTGGCTATTCTGCCGCCTCGGCTCAAGGAAGAACTCAAGCAGGTGAAACTTTTCTTGCTGGGAGAAGACTGTCAGGTTGCTGCCTATCATCAGGAGTGGGCCAAGCAACTCAAAGACCAGAATCCGAATGTTAGCGCTGAGACGGTGGAAGGAGTCGTTCAGGCATCGGTTGGACAAATTTTCAGCCGTGTGTTGGAAGACGCGGGAGTTTACAAGCGAACAGAGGAGGGGCAGTCAGCTTTCATGCGTTTTGTCCAATCTGTTGGTTTGAAAGAGGAATAATTGCAGGAGAGTTTTCATTTGTCCCTATTTTTGATAGAATAGTTGAATAAAAATCAAGACAAGAAAGAGAGAAACATGGCAATTTTAGTATTAGGCGGAGCTGGCTATATCGGCTCGCACATGGTAGACCGTTTGGTAGCAGCAGGCAAGGAAGAGGTAGTCGTCGTTGATAATTTGGTGACTGGTCATCGCGCAGCGGTTCATCCTCAGGCAGTCTTTTATGAGGGGGATTTGGCAGACAAGGACTTTATGCGTGGCGTTTTTGCCAAACATCCATCCATCGATGCAGTTATTCACTTTGCTGCCTTTTCACTGGTCGCAGAGTCTATGGTTGATCCGCTCAAGTATTTTGATAATAACACAGCCGGCATGGTTTCTCTTTTGGAGGTCATGCAGGAATGCGGCGTTAAAAACATTGTCTTTTCTTCGACTGCGGCGACTTATGGTATTCCTGAGGAAGTGCCGATTCTGGAAACGACTCCGCAAAAGCCGATCAATCCTTATGGTGAGAGCAAGCTTATGATGGAGACCATTATGCGCTGGGCAGACCAGGCCTATGGCATCAAGTTTGTAGCTCTGCGTTATTTCAATGTGGCGGGTGCCAAGCCCGACGGCTCGATTGGTGAGGACCACGGACCAGAAACTCATCTCCTACCGATCGTGCTTCAGGTGGCTCAGGGCAAACGTGAGAAGATTGCCGTCTTTGGAGACGATTACGATACTCCGGACGGCACCAATGTCCGAGACTATGTCCATCCTTTTGACTTGGCTGAAGCCCATATTCTGGCTGTTGAGCATCTGCGTGCTGGACATCCTTCAGATGCCTTTAACCTTGGCTCTTCGACTGGTTTTTCCAACCTGCAGATTGTAGAAGCGGCCCGAAAGGTGACCGGACATCCTATTCCTTTGGAAATAGCGGAGCGGCGCCTGGGGGATCCGGATACGCTGATTGCTTCCTCTGAGAAGGCAAGAAATGTTCTGGGCTGGCAGCCGAAATTTGACAATATCGAAACCATTATCGAAACTGCTTGGAAATGGCATTCCAGTCATCCAAATGGCTATGATGATCGCCAGTAATCAGTGGAGTTTCAAATATTTACAGAGACACTTTGTTAGAGATAGCAAGGTGTTTTCTTGGAGTGATAGAAGTTCTTTTCATGGGATTTAATTTGTTGTAAAAAAAGCGGATACATAGTAAAATAGAAAAATGATGAAAATAAGACGAATAAATAATGAATTAGAGATAAACCAGGAAGAAGATACAGTCTTGGTTCTGGGCTATTTTGACGGCCTGCATAAGGGACATCAGACACTTTTTAAGGAAGCTAGGAAGATAGCGGATGAGCAAGGGCTGAAGATTGCGGTACTGACCTTTCCTGAGTCGCCTAAATTGGCTTTTGTCCGCTATCAGCCAGACTTGATGCTGCATTTAAATCATCCAGAGGAACGCGCCGCTCACTTAGAAAATTTGGGTGTGGACTACCTTTACTTGATTGACTTTACTAGTCATTTTTCTAAAAATACAGCCCGAGAATTTTTTGATAAGTACGTTTCTGCGCTTAAAGCAAAGGCAGTTGTGGCAGGTTTTGATTACCATTTTGGATCTGACAAGAGAAAGGCAGAGGAACTTGCAGACTATTTCGATGGTCGGATTGTCATCGTCTCATCGGTCAATCAAGATGAGGAAAAAATCTCTTCTACTCGGATTAGAGAGACCATTCAAAATGGTGATGTTGCCAAGGCGCATCAGCTATTAGGCTATCCTCTCTCTACTCGTGGCATTGTGGTTCATGGCAATGCTAGAGGGCGTACCATTGGCTATCCAACGGCCAATCTAGCACCATTGGATCGCGTGATTTTGCCAGCAGATGGTGTCTATGTGGTAGATGTTGAGCACAATGGCAAGTTTTATCGAGGCATGGCTAGCGTTGGCAAAAATGTGACCTTTGAAGGAGATGAGCTTCGTTTTGAAGCCAATCTATTTGACTTTGCGGAGGAAATCTATGGCGATACGATTCGGATTATCTGGCTGGATAAGATTCGTGATATGGTCAAATTTGATGGTATTGAAGAACTGGTTGCTCAATTAAAGAGTGATGAAGAAGTGGCAAGAAATTGGGAACGTTCGGAATAAATGTCAGTTCTTGATATTTTTCTTAGTATTTCAAGCTGATTCTTAAAAACATCTAGTCAAGAGAGATAAAATTTAGTATAATAGAGTTAGTTACTATATAAAAATAAGAAGAGAACAGCATGATTACATTATTTTTATCGCCTAGCTGCACTTCCTGTCGCAAGGCGCGTGCTTGGTTGATTGGTCATGAAGTTCCATTTACGGAGCATAATATCATGACGAGCCCTCTGTCTGCTCCAGAATTGCAACACATTCTTTCATTGACAGAAAATGGCACTGATGACATCATCTCAACCCGCTCAAAAATTTTTCAAAAACTAGATTTAGATGTAGAGGATTTATCGATTTCAACGCTCATTAAGCTGATTGAGGAAAATCCTAGTCTTTTGCGTCGCCCAATTATCCTCGATGGTAAACGAATGCAAATCGGCTTCAATGAAGATGAAATCCGTGCTTTCTTGCCTAGAGGATATCGGAAAGAAGAACTGAGAGCCGCAACTATGCGTGCTGATATTTAAAATATGGAAAAAAATTATAGTTACCCACTAGACTTATCGTGGAGCACTGAAGAGCTTGCTTCAGTGCTTTCTTTTTTTAATGATGTAGAGCAAGCCTATGAACAGAAGATTCAAGCGGAGAAACTGCTCCAGTCTTATGCAGTCTTCAAGAAAGTTGTTCCCAGCAAGGGAGAAGAGAAGCGACTCGGCCGTGAGTTTGAGACGGTCAGTGGCTATTCTCTTTATCGGGCTGTTCAGGAGGCAAAAAGGAAAGGGAAAGGAATGATTTCTCTTGGAAAATAAATTTCATTTTGCGAAAGAAATAGTTTATCAGGCAGGTGCTTTTTTAAGAGACCATCTCTATGATGACTTGGATGTCGTACAAAAGAGCAGCCCGACTGACTTGGTGACTCAAATGGACCGCTTCATCCAGGATGACTTGGTTGGGAAAATTTTAGCTCAGTATCCTGACGACGCGATTTTGGCTGAGGAAAATGACCTGCGACACGACATTGCGGATGGTAATGTCTGGGTGATTGATCCCATTGATGGCACCAATAATTTCATTACCCAGCGGGCTGATTTTGCTATTATGTTAGCTTATTTCGAAAATGGGCAGGGCAAGTTCGGATTGATCTACGATGTGACAAGAGACCAGCTTTTTCACGGAGGCGGGGCTTTTGATGTGTACTGCAATGACAGAAAGTTGACTGCTTTTATCGACAAGCCCCTGCAGCAATATCTTATGGCTTCAAATGCTAGTATGCTGGAGCATAATCACTGGGGACTAGCTGACTTGGCTCGTGATTGCTTGGGAGTGCGTGTCTATGGCAGTGCTGGGATTAGTTTTGCTAAGACCTTGGCTGGTGGTTTAGTTGCCTATTTCTCTTATAATTGGCCTTGGGACTATGCGGCGGCCTATGTGATGGCTGACAAACTAGGCTTCGTCATTCAGACTCTTGATGGCGAACAGCCGAATTTTCAGACTCAGGAGCCGATTATGATTGCACCAAAGTGTAAGTTAGACGAATTACAAGAGTATTTACGAAAGGGAAAAGGCTAGTATGGACTTTCCAGCAGGTTTTAAGGAAAAGTATGAAAAGCTCTTGGGACAGGAAGCAGAGGCTTTTTTTGCGACTTTTGATCAAGATCCGATTTCAGCCTTTCGCAGCAATCCTTTAAAAGAAAATCAGAAAAAATTTGCAGATGCGATTCCAAATACAGACTGGGGACATTATGGAAAAGTGTCTGGTAGGTCGGTAGAACATGTCACGGGGCTGGTTTATTCTCAGGAGCCGGCAGCACAAATGGTTGCCCAAGTTGCAGCACCGCAAAAGGGCATGAAAGTTCTGGACTTGGCCGCCGCACCAGGAGGAAAATCTACTCATATACTCTCTTATCTAGATAATACAGGTGTGCTGGTTTCTAACGAAATCAATGCCAAACGCAGTAAAATTTTGGTGGAAAATATTGAGCGTTTTGGAGCGCGAAATGTCCTTGTCACCAATGAATCTGCGGATCGATTGGCTAAGGTCTTTCAGGGCTATTTTGATCTCATTGTTCTGGATGCTCCTTGCTCTGGCGAAGGGATGTTCCGCAAGCAGCCAGATGCTACTCAGTATTGGAGTCCGGAATATCCTGCCCAGTGTGCGCGTCTCCAGCGAGAAATTCTAGAGGACGCTGTCAAGATGTTGGCGACAGGCGGTCAGCTGGTCTATTCGACCTGCACTTGGGCACCAGAAGAAAATGAAGAAATTGTCGCTTGGCTTTCAGAAAATTTTCCTTTGGAATTGCTGGAAATACCAAAAATCAATGGCATGGTAGCAGGGATTGATTTCCCAGAGACAGCTCGTATGTATCCCCACCATTTCAAAGGTGAAGGGCAATTTGTAGCCAAATTTCGTTTTACAGGCAGTCAGTCTGCTAAAAAAATCAAGGCGACCAAAAATAAATTGACAGCAGAGCAGAGAAAACTCTGGCAAGATTTCCAGAAAAAGCATCTGAAAATTGAGCTAGAGGGACATTTAGATACTTTTGGGGACAATCTATATCTGCTGCCAGCTGGACTGCCAGATATCTCCAAACTGAAAATTGCTCGCAATGGCCTGCATCTGGGAGAATTTAAGAAAAATCGCTTTGAACCGAGCTTTGCCTTAGGCCTAGCTTTGAGGCCTAGTGAAGTTGTCTCAGTCCTTGAGATTGATGATGAGGCATTTAGCAAATATGTAGCAGGCGAGACGGTTCAACTCTCACAAAACTATCCAAATGGCTGGTATCAAGTGCTTGCCCAAGGCAACGGTCTGGGGTTTGCAAAAGTTACTGGAAATACCTTAAAAAATTATTTCCCAAAGGGGCTTCGCTTTCGTTCAAAAGACTAGGCAAAGCCCTCTTTCTATGTTATAGTGGATATAGTGGGATTTTCAGATTCTTACGATAGACAGCCCACTATTATTCTCAAGATTTCGAGGAGAAAAATGGTAAAGAAAAAATATAAGCTGATTTTGTCAGCGGTTCTAGTTCTAGTTGCGGTTAGCCTCTCTGCTTGCTCCAGCTGGATTGACCGAGGAGAGTCCATGACTGCCGTTGGTTCGACAGCCCTTCAGCCGCTCGTTGAAGCAGCAGCGGATGAGTTTGGTTCGGCCAATATTGGAAAAACGGTCAATGTTCAAGGTGGCGGATCAGGTACGGGCTTGTCTCAGGTTCAGTCTGGTGCGGTTGAAATTGGCAACTCAGATGTGTTTGCTGAGGAAAAAGAAGGGATTGACGCTTCAGCCCTTGTTGACCACAAAGTAGCAGTTGCTGGAATTGCCGTGATTGTCAATAAAGAAGTATCTGTCGATAATTTAACGGCGGAGCAGCTGCAGAAGATTTTTACTGGTGAAGTGACCAACTGGAAGCAGCTGGGTGGGAAAAATCTAGAGATTTCCATCATCAACCGTGCGGCAAGCTCTGGTTCTCGAGCTACGTTTGACAGTGTCATCATGAATGGTAAATCAGCCGTTCAAAGTCAGGAGCAGGATTCAAATGGGATGGTTAAGTCCATTGTTTCTCAAACACCGGGAGCCATTTCTTATCTGGCCTTTGCTTATGTGGATGATTCTGTCAAGACTTTGAAGCTCAATGGCTACGAGCCTACGGCTAAGAATGTTGCGACCAATGCTTGGCCCCTCTGGTCTTATGAACACATGTACACACTTGGTCAACCTAAGGGCTTGGCAGCAGAGTTTCTGGACTACATGCTGTCAGATGAAGTTCAAGATGGAATCGTCTCAGGAATGGGCTATATTTCCATCAAAGAAATGCAGGTCAGCAAGGATGCTGATGGAAATGTTACGACATTAAAAGGAGATAGCAAATGAGAAATGAAGAATTAGCAAAAAAATTACTATCCCCTTCGAAAAACTCTCGTCTGGAAAAATTTGGGAAATATATCACCTTTGCTTGTCTGGCTTTAATCGTTCTGATTGTAGCCATGATTTTAATCTTCGTAGCACAAAAAGGGCTGTCGACCTTCTTTGTCAACGGAGTCAATGTGTTTGAATTTTTATTTGGCTCCACTTGGAATCCGTCAGGTAAGGAATTCGGTGCTCTGCCCATGATCTTGGGTTCCTTTATTGTAACGATTTTATCAGCCCTCATCGCAACTCCCTTTGCTATTGGAGCGGCTGTCTTTATGACTGAAGTGTCGCCTAAAGGAGCCAAGATTCTTCAGCCTGCGATCGAACTCTTGGTTGGGATTCCGTCTGTTGTGTACGGATTTATCGGCTTGCAGGTTGTGGTTCCCTTTGTTCGGACTGTTTTTGGCGGTACCGGATTTGGGATTTTGTCTGGTATTTTCGTACTTTTTGTCATGATTTTGCCGACCGTTACCTTTATGACGACGGACAGTCTACGTGCTGTACCACGCCACTACCGTGAAGCGAGTCTGGCTATGGGGGCTACGCGCTGGCAAACTATTTGGCGGGTGACTCTCAAGGCTGCTCGCTCTGGTATCTTTACAGCTGTGGTCTTTGGAATGGCACGTGCCTTCGGTGAAGCCTTGGCCATTCAAATGGTTGTCGGTAACTCTGCGGTGATTCCAACCTCTTTGACAACACCGGCAGCTACATTGACTTCCGTTTTGACTATGGGAATCGGAAACACGGTTATGGGAACAGTGGACAATAACGTTCTCTGGTCTCTGGCTCTGGTGCTCTTGATGATGAGCCTGGCCTTTAACAGTGTCATTAAACTGATTACAAAAGAAAGAGGTAAGAAAAACTATGCACGCTAAGAAATTAGATAAATTGGCGACTGGTATCCTCTACACGATAGCTGGTATCATTGTTGCTATCCTTGCCTCTCTGATTCTTTATATTCTGGTAAGAGGATTACCGCACATTTCTTGGTCTTTCCTGACTGGAAAATCTTCTTCCTATCAGGCTGGCGGTGGTATTGGGATTCAGCTCTACAATTCCTTCTTCCTATTGGTGATTACTTTGATTATCTCTGTTCCTCTCTCTATGGGGGCTGGGGTTTATCTGTCAGAGTATGCTAAGAAGGGACCAGTGACCAACTTTGTCCGTACCTGTATTGAAATCCTGTCCTCGCTGCCATCCGTGGTAGTCGGACTCTTTGGCTATTTGATCTTTGTTGTCCAGTTTGAATATGGCTTTTCTATCATCTCTGGTGCCTTGGCGCTGACTGTCTTCAATCTGCCTCAGATGACTCGCAATGTCGAAGACAGCTTACGTCACGTTCACCATACACAACGTGAAGCAGGATTGGCTCTCGGAATTTCCCGCTGGGAAACAGTGCTTCATGTGGTCATTCCAGAGGCTCTGCCAGGGATTGTGACAGGGATTGTCCTTGCTTCTGGTCGGATTTTTGGTGAAGCAGCTGCCTTGATCTATACTGCGGGGCAATCTGCGCCGGCTCTGGATTGGTCTAACTGGAACATTTTCAGCATTACCAGCCCGATTTCGATTTTTCGGCAGGCGGAGACACTTGCTGTCCATATCTGGAAGGTCAATAGTGAAGGAACCATTCCTGATGGCAATGTGGTGTCAGCAGGATCAGCAGCGGTGCTTCTGATTTTTATCTTAATTTTCAACTTTGGAGCCCGCAAACTCGGTTCCTACTTGCACAAGAAATTAACCTCTGCTTAAAGGAGAAGAAATGACAGAATATAATTGGAATGAAAAACATATCATTACTTTTCCTGAAGAAAAGGTAGCCCTTTCGACCAAGGATTTGCATGTTTACTACGGTAAAAAGGAATCAATCAAGGGCATTGATATGCAGTTTGAAAAGAATAAAATCACAGCTTTGATTGGTCCGTCTGGCTCAGGGAAATCGACCTATCTTCGCAGCCTCAACCGTATGAATGACACGATTGATATTGCCAAAGTAACAGGGCAAATTCTTTACCAAGGAATAGACGTCAATCGTCCTGATATCAACGTTTACGAGATGCGTAAGCACATCGGCATGGTCTTTCAACGGCCTAATCCATTTGCTAAGTCTATTTATCGCAACATTACCTTTGCCCATGAACGTGCTGGTGTAAAAGATAAAAAGATTTTGGATGAGCTTGTTGAAACTTCGCTCAAGCAAGCCGCGCTTTGGGACCAAGTAAAGGATGATCTTCATAAATCAGCCTTGACCTTGTCAGGCGGCCAGCAGCAACGGCTCTGTATTGCCCGAGCTATTTCGGTCAAGCCAGATATCTTGCTTATGGACGAGCCGGCTTCTGCGCTGGATCCGATTGCGACCATGCAGCTAGAAGAAACCATGTTTGAGCTCAAAAAGGACTATACGATCATCATCGTGACTCACAATATGCAGCAGGCTGCCCGGGCCAGTGACTACACCGGCTTCTTTTACCTGGGAGATTTGATTGAGTACGACAAGACCGCCAATATCTTCCAAAATGCCAAACTGCAGTCGACCAATGACTATGTTTCTGGTCATTTTGGTTAGAGGTGAAGAAACTAAAGGAATGAATTTATGACAGAACCTATTTTGCAAGTCAAGGACTTGTCGGTTTATTATAATAAAAAGAAAGCACTCAATAGTGTCTCCTTGGACTTTATGCCTAATGAAATCACTGCCTTGATTGGACCGTCAGGTTCAGGGAAATCTACCTTGCTCAAGGCTATCAACCGTATGGGAGATTTGAATCCAGAAGTCACTACGACAGGCACAGTCATCTATAACGGCCACAATATCTACAGTCCTCGGACAGATACGGTGGAGTTGCGCAAAGAGATTGGCATGGTGTTCCAGCAACCTAATCCGTTCCCCATGACCATTTATGAAAATGTTGTCTATGGACTGCGCATCAACGGTGTCAAGGATAAACAGGTTTTAGATGAAGCGGTAGAGCGATCCTTGATTGGGGCTTCTATCTGGAACGAAGTGAAAGACCGTTTACATGATTCCGCTATTGGTCTCTCTGGTGGTCAACAGCAGCGGATTTGTGTAGCACGCGTTTTGGCTACCAGTCCGAAAATTATCCTCTTGGATGAGCCAACGTCAGCGCTAGATCCAATCTCTGCGGGTAAAATTGAGGAAACTCTCTATGGACTTAAAGACACCTATACCATGCTTTTGGTGACGCGCTCCATGCAGCAGGCTTCTCGGCTTTCGGATAAAACAGGCTTCTTCTTGGGTGGCGATTTGATGGAGTTTAATGATACTAAGGAGATGTTCCTCAACCCACAAAATAAGGAAACAGAAGATTATATTACAGGAAAATTTGGATAAGGAGTTGAATGATGTTACGATCTCAATTTGAAGAAGATTTGGAGAAATTGCACAATCAGTTCTACGCAATGGGACAAGAAGTGCTCTCGCAAATTAACCGCACGGTGCGTGCTTTTGTCACACATGACCGTGACTTGGCAAAGGAAGTCATCGAAGATGATGCAGAAGTAAATGAATATGAAGTGAAATTGGAAAAGAAATCATTTGAAATGATTGCCCTCCAACAACCTGTTTCTCAAGACCTTCGTACCGTCTTGACCGTTCTCAAGGCTGTTTCAGACTTAGAGCGTATGGGAGACCATGCAGTATCCATTGCAAAAGCGGCTATTCGTATGAAGGGGGAACAGCGTATTCCAGCTGTCGAGGACGAAATTAAAAAGATGGGCCGCGATGTGAAAAATTTCGTTGAAGCTGCCCTTGATCTCTACCTGAATGGTTCTGTAGATCAGGCCTATGAAGTAGCAGCTATGGATGAAAAAATCAACCATTATTTTGATAGCATTCGTGACCTGGCTACGGAAGAAATCAAGAAAAATCCTGAAGCCATCGTTACAGGCCGTGATTACTTCCAGGTTATTTCTTTCTTAGAACGTATCGGCGATTATGCCAAAAACATCTGCGAATGGGTAGTTTACTTTGAAACGGGTAAAATTATCGAATTATAATAAATGTTAAAGAGACAGGCTAAGCTTGTCTTTTTTGCTTTGAGGAGGAGAAAAGCTAATGACAGGATGGCTTTAAAATGATTACTTTATGTTTGAAAGTAAAAATCAATTTTGGGTCAGTTGGAATGAGTATAAAGTCACTAAATATGGTAGAATAGTAAGAGATGAATCTTGAATGGAGGTTGGTTTATTACCAGCCCCTTCAATTAGATGAGGAGAAAAACATGCAAGCAGTTGCACATTTTATTGATACTTTTGTTCCAGAGCACTATGATCTCTTTTTGGATTTAAATCGTGCGGATAAGACTTTCTCAGGGAAAGTTACCATTACCGGTGAAGCTAAAGCTGAGAAAATTTCCTTACACCAAAAGGATTTGACGATTGAGGCCGTAGAAGTGGCTGGACAAGCTCGTCCCTTCACTCTTGACAATGATAATGAAGCTCTTTATGTTGAATTGGCATCAGCAGGTCCTGTGGAAGTGACCTTGACCTATACAGGTAAGATTACAGACAATATGACGGGGATTTACCCATCTTACTATACTGTGGATGGAGTGAAAAAAGAGATCATTTCCACGCAGTTTGAGAGCCATTTTGCCCGCGAAGCCTTTCCAAGTGTAGATGAGCCAGAAGCTAAGGCAACTTTTGATTTGGCATTGAAATTTGACCAAGCAGAAGGAGAACTTGCCTTGTCTAATATGCCTGAAATCGACGTTGAAAACCGGAAAGCGACTGGCATTTGGAAGTTTGAAACGACTCCACGTATGTCTTCCTATCTCTTGGCTTTTGCTGCAGGCGATATGCAAGGCATTACTGCTAGAACTAAAAACGGCACTTTGGTCGGTGTTTATGCAACCAAGGCTCACCCAGCTAGCAACTTAGAATTTGCTTTGGACATTGCGGTTCGCTCTATTGAATTTTACGAAGAATATTACGGTGTCAAATATCCGATTCCTCAGTCGCTGCATGTTGCCCTGCCGGACTTTTCATCTGGTGCTATGGAAAACTGGGGTCTGGTGACCTACCGTGAGATTTATCTCTTAGTAGATGAAAATTCTACGGTATCCAGCCGTCAAGATGTAGCACTTGTCGTTGCTCATGAGTTGGCTCACCAATGGTTTGGAAACTTGGTCACTATGAAGTGGTGGGATGACCTTTGGCTCAACGAAAGCTTTGCCAACATGATGGAATATGTCTGTGTCAATGCGATTGAACCAAGCTGGAATATCTTTGAGAATTTCCAAACAACAGGTGTGCCTTTGGCGCTTAAGCGGGATGCGACAGACGGGGTTCAGTCGGTCCATGTGGAAGTGAAGCACCCTGACGAAATCAATACTTTGTTTGATCCAGCTATCGTTTACGCTAAGGGAAGCCGCCTTATGCACATGCTTCGTCGTTGGTTGGGTGATGAGGCCTTTGCTAAAGGATTGAATGCTTACTTTGCTAAACACCAGTATGGGAATACCATCGGTCGTGATCTGTGGAATGCCTTGGGAGCTGCTTCTGGTCGCGATGTAGCAGCCTTTATGGATTCTTGGTTGGAACAGCCAGGCTACCCTGTCTTGACAGCTACAGTAGAAAACGATACCTTGAAACTCTCTCAAAAACAATTCTTTATCGGGGAGCACGAAGATAAGAAACGCACTTGGGTCTTGCCTTTAAATAGCAACTGGAAAGGTTTGCCAGATACGCTGGAAACAGAAACACTAGAAATTCCAAATTACTCTGCCTTGGCTGCTCAAAATCAAGGTGCTCTGCGCTTTAATACTGAAAATACAGCCCACTATATCACGGACTATCAAGGTGTCTTGCTTGAGCAGATTTTAGATACTATTACAGATTTGGATAGCACCAGCAAGCTTCAAGTGGTGCAAGAGCGCCGTCTTTTGGCTGAAGCAGGCAGCATTTCATTTGCTGATTTGGTTCCAGTTATTGAAAAACTAACAGAAGAAACCTCTTATTTGGTTGTCTCAGGAGTCAAAGCCGTTCTGAATGGTCTCAAGCTGTTTGTGGACGAAGGAAGCGAGTGCGAGAAAGCCTATCATGAATTGGTAGTTAAACTTAGCAAATTCAACTTTGATCGCCTTGGCTTTGAAGCAAAAGAAGGCGAAAGTGATGAAGATGAGTTGGTTCGTCAGATTGTTGTAGGCAGTCTGATTGCAGCTGACGATCAAGCAGCAAGTCAAGAAGCAAGTCGCATTTTTGCTACTCATGAAGATGATTTAGAGAAATTGCCTGCAGCTATTCGCTTGCATATTCTCATCAACCAAATCAAGCATTTTGAGAGCAAAGAATTGGCCGACCAATACTTGAATGATTATGTTTCAACAGTTGACGGTAGCTTCAAACGCCAACTGGCATCTGCTTTGGCTTACACTAAGGACGCAGAGACACTTGCTCGTATCTTGGAATCTTTGAAGAATAAAGATATTGTAAAACCACAAGATTTGGCCATGAGTTGGTATTTCCCTCTCTTGAATCACCAATTTACTCAAGCTACTTCTTGGACTTGGGCGCGTGAGAATTGGGATTGGATTAAAGCGGCTTTGGGTGGCGACATGAGCTTTGATAAATTTGTTATTTATCCAGCTAATGCCTTCAAAACAGCAGAAAGACTAGCAGAATACAAGGCCTTCTTTGAACCGCAGTTGGATGATATGGCTATCAGCCGTAACATCAGCATGGGAATCAAAGAAATAGCAGCGCGTGTTGACTTGATTGCTCGTGAAAAAGCAGCGGTGGAAAATGCAATCAAGGCATCAGTTTAGCCTCATGAAAAGATCAGATTATAACATCTGGTCTTTTTTGTTGTTTAGAATCCCATAATTTCAGTCTTCTTTAAGAAAAAATTCAGTCCCGTTTAAGCAAAACTCCCTATAATAACTCTAGCACATGAAAAGATGTGAACTTGTGTAATCAACATTTATATTGCTTCATAGTGTTAAAATCCATGAAATACAAAATTTAGAAAGAGGAAAACTTTAAATGGATATGGAAAAAATGATTGTAATTAAAAAGAGTACAAAATGGTGGATGACAGCAGTAGCCAGTGCCTCCTTAGCTGTCGGAGCAATTGGTGGCTATGGAATTGGTGCCTTGACACAGAAAAGTCCGCAGCAGGGCTCAGTTCAAGCCACTATGCCTCAGCAAAACAAGCTAGATGGCAGGATGCCAGGTCAAGGTGCTCAACCTCCTCAAGGTCAGGGGCAGGGAAATGAAAATGGTATGCCACCACGGATGGGGGGACAAAACGGTCAAGATGGTCAAGGCGGTCCTGGAGGTGGAGGTCAGCCACCACAAGGAAATGGTCAACCAGGAGGACACCAAGAAGGAAATCAATCAAAAAAGAAGCCATCAAACGCTGACGGCACAACAAAAGATGGTAAGAATAGCGAAAATAACTCGAAAACAACAAATTCTTAAAGCATTTTCGACAAGTCATGATATAATAGAAAAAGATAAGTGAAGATAGAATGAGAAGTGTTTGCCATGTCTTTATTTAAACTACACAGCATAAGCTTTTTCTAGAAAGGGAGGAACAGGATGATTAAGATTCTATTAGTGGAGGATGACCTCGGTCTGTCAAATTCAGTATTTGATTTTTTAGATGATTTTGCAGATGTTATGCAGGTCTTTGATGGCGAAGAAGGTTTATACGAAGCAGAAAGCGGCGTGTATGACCTGATTCTACTGGACTTGATGCTTCCTGAAAAGGACGGCTTCCAAGTACTCAAAGAATTGCGTGAAAAAGGGGTGAGCACTCCTGTCCTCATCATGACTGCCAAGGAAAGTATCGATGATAAAGGCCATGGTTTTGAACTCGGTGCTGACGATTACCTGACCAAGCCATTTTATCTGGAAGAGCTGAAAATGCGGATTCAGGCCTTGCTCAAACGTTCTGGTAAGTTCAATGAAAATACCCTTTCCTATGGCGATGTGACGGTTAATCTTTCGACCAATTCGACCTTGGTAGATGGAAAAGAAGTCGAGCTACTGGGTAAAGAGTTTGATTTGTTGGTCTACTTCCTTCAGAATCAGAATGTTATTTTGCCCAAGACTCAGATCTTCGATCGTTTGTGGGGCTTTGACAGCGATACGACGATTTCTGTGGTGGAAGTCTATGTATCTAAGATTCGGAAAAAATTGAAAGGAACGGCTTTTGCGAATAATCTTCAAACCCTTCGCAGTGTCGGTTACATTTTAAAGAATGCTGAATAAACTCAAAAAAGCCTTATATGCGGATGATTTTTCTTATTTCATTCGCTATTTTGGTGTATTCACCCTGATTTTCTCGGCCATGACGCTCATTATTATCCAAGTCATGCGCTCCAGCCTTTACACGACCGTTGACGATAATCTCAAAAGTCTCAGTCAAAATCCCGCCTGGGTAGCCAATCTAGCCTATCGGACGACGGGCCGGCAATACCAAGAGCCAGAGAACAAGGATTCAGAGCACAAAGATTCAGAGTCTGTGCAAGCTCATGATATCAAGATTGAGGAACCGGGCAGGGTCAATGTCAGTGCCAATACCTCAGCCATTCTTTTGAATGATGATTATCAGAATGTATCTGCAAAAAATAGCTTTTTGAACTTTGATGCGATTAAATTTAATAAACGCTTTCTTAATCAAATCAAGCAAATTCAGCTGACCAATAGCTATGGACAGGTCGAGAGTTATCGGGCCTATATGTTTGATATTGATCCAAATGATGAAATTGAAAATGTCAAATACGCAGTTGTCATGACCAGTATCAGCCAGCTGGAGCAGACTAGCGAAAAGCATGAAAAGCTGATTGCCATTGTCATGATTAGCTTCTGGGGTATTTCTTTGATTGCCAGTATCTATCTGGCGCGGATGAGTGTCAAGCCTCTCTTGGACAGCATGCAGAAGCAGAAGTCCTTTGTTGAGAATGCCAGCCATGAATTGAGAACGCCCTTGGCCGTGCTGCAAAATCGTCTGGAATCTCTCTTCCGTAAGCCTGAGGCCACGATTATGGAGTCTAGTGAGAGCATCGCATCTAGTTTAGAGGAAGTGCGAAATATGCGTCTGTTGACGACCAACTTACTTAACCTAGCTCGGCGCGATGACGGTATCAAGCCAGAATACGGTGAAGTCACCCCAGACTTCTTCACGACAGCTTTCTCTAACTATGCTATTATTGCGGAGGAAAGCGACAAGGTCTTTGATTTCAAAAATCTGGTTTCAAAATCAATCACGACAGACAAGGTCTTGCTCAAGCAGGTTATGACCATCCTTTTTGATAATGCTATCAAATACACTGAAGAAGATGGAGAGATCTATTTCGTGGCTTCCGCCAATGATCGGAGCTTGACCTTGCGGATTTCTGACAATGGTCCAGGGATTGCGGGCGATGACAAGAAAAAAGTCTTCGATCGTTTTTATCGGGTGGACAAGGCACGGACTCGTCAAAAAGGTGGATTTGGACTAGGCCTATCCTTGGCGAAACAAATCGTGGACGCCTTAAAAGGAACCATCACAGTCAAAGACAACAAACCGCGTGGAACTATTTTTGAAATCAAAGTTCCCCTTAGGTCAGATATTAGAAAACGAATCAGCAAAAGCTGAAAAATTTTTCATATTATTTCAAATTTGACTGCTTTTGCGGTATAATAAAAGAAAGAGATGAAAGAGGTACAACTATGACATCAAAAATGTTGCATACTTGTTTACGAGTGGAAAATTTAGAGGCTTCGATTGCCTTTTATGAAGACGCGTTTGGTTTTAAGGAATTGCGCCGCAAGGACTTTCCAGAGCATGCTTTTACCATTGTTTATCTTGGTTTGGATGGCGATGATTATGAGCTTGAATTGACTTATAATTATGACCACGGACCTTATGTAATCGGTGATGGCTTTGCTCATATTGCTCTTAGCACGCCTGATTTGGAAGGTTTGCACGCTGAGCATGCTGCTAAGGGCTATGAAGTGACTGAGCCAAAAGGGCTGCCTGGAAATCCACCAAATTATTATTTCATCAAAGATCCTGATGGCTACAAGGTCGAAGTGATTCGAGAAAAAAGTCTTTAAAAATAGGAGAAACTTGTATTTTAGCACTTGTAAGATACAAGTTTTTTAACATTAAAATTATTTTAGGACAATAGCTTAGGGGATAATAGATGAAAAGACAACATAAAAGGAAGCGTAGACGAAAATATAGACTAATTCTCAGTCTTCTGAATCTGCTTCTTTTAGGACTTCTTATTTTTGGCGGACTACGAATCTATGAAATGTTTCAGGAGCAGGAATTCCAGAAAAAGATTACAGAAGTGATTGCCAAGGAAGAGCAAGATCATGCTGGCAATGCCGAAAAGCAGTCTGGTAGGATTGGCAGCCATTATGTGGCAGCTTTTTATCCTCTGATGAATGGGCAGCCTCTTCAAAGTGTCAAAGATAAAATGTTGCAGGACAGTCAGAGCATTTCAGATGACAAAAAGCAGAAGGAAAACTTGACTGCTTTGACCTTTTACTATACAGAAGAAAAGTCAACTAGTCTGGCCAATACCAAGGAAGTAGTCATTCAGCGAAAAGATTACAGCATCTCAAAAAGAGACATCAAGTCTGAGGAGGCAAGAGAGGTAGCCTCAACTTATATCAATCAAGAAGGTGCAGCGGTGACTTTGGACAAGCTGTTTCAAAATCCAGAAGCTGCTAAGGAAATTTTCCTGAAGGAGTTGACCAGTCAGCTAACCTTTAGACAGGTGGAGGAAAGTCAGCAAACAGCAGCTTTAAATGACCTCCGAGAAATAGAACTGAGCCAGTGGAATTTTCATTACGAGGATAGTTTATTTTCCATTCGTCTGCCCAAAGAAATCAACGGTGTGTCGAGCGTGACAGTGCCTCTGTCTAGTTTTTATGACCTAATCCGTCCAGAATATTTGCAGGGAGCTGATTTGGAAGCTTACCAGCAGTATGAAACCAAGCGGCATGAGAAAATGGTTGCCCTGACCTTTGATGACGGTCCTGACAGTAAAACGACTCCTCAGGCCTTGGAAATTCTGAAACGCTACAATGCTAAAGCGACCTTCTTTATGGTGGGGCAAAATGTTGCTGCCAATCCAGAACTGGCTAAACGTGTCCTTGATGAAGGCCATCAGCTCGGCATCCATACATGGAGCCATACAGATTTGACCAAATTACCTCTGAATCAATCCAAAAAGGAAATCTTAGACACTCAGGAAGCCATTTATAAGGCGACTGGTATCCGACCTTTGATCACAAGACCGCCTTACGGAGCCATCAACTCTACGGTTCAAAATGCTGTAGATCAGTCCTTTATTATGTGGAGCGTGGACAGTCTCGATTGGAAAACACGTAATACAAAGGCTATTATGCAGGAGATCGTGAAGACCCAGCCGGGATCTATTATCCTCATGCACGATATCCATCAGACGTCCATCGATGCTCTGCCAAGCGTTCTTGACTATCTGAAGAACAACGGCTATACTTTGGTGACAGTTGATGAACTATTAGAAAATCAGCTTCAACCACATCAGATTTATTACAGCAGAAATTAAAAAAAGCATTGGAAATTTAATATTTCCAATGCTTTTTGCTTTGCCATCATCAAATAAGAATATTGATTACCGTAATTCTCGCTTAAGGACACACATACAGTTCTTGTTTTTTCAAGATGATTTCGCGGACAGAGGCATATTTTTTGAGAGTTTTTAGTTCTTCTGGGTGGCTGATGAAGGTGATGACATAGCCTTCCTTACCCATGCGACCTGTTCGGCCAGAACGATGAGTATAAGTTTCCAGATCGCGTGGCACTTCGTAGTTGACTACGCACTCTAGGGAATCAATATCAATGCCACGCGCAACTATGTCAGTCGCTAGTAAGAGTGTGATATCGTAATCTTTAAATTTCTCAAGAATGACCTTGCGGAATTTTACATTGACATCGCTGGCAAGGGAGACTGCACTAGCTCCTCGGTACTGAAGCTTTTCTTCGGCGCTGCCCAAATCTGACAAGCTGTTGAAAAAGATTAGCCCACGAAATTCTTCTACATTGGATAGTTTGCGCAAGAGTTCGACCTTGTCACGTTTCTCCACCTGCATATAGAAGTGCTGGATATTGTCCAAAGTCTGGTCGTCAATGCTGATGCGTAGAGTATTTTCGGCGATCTTCTCTTGGTCGAACTTAGCTGTAGCACTCATGTAAATCAGCTGGTGGTCACGCGGTGCATAATGCAGAATCTTATCAACAAACGCATACTGGGAATCACTGAGAAGTTGATCAAATTCATCTAGGATAATAGTGTCAACATTCATCATCTTGATTTTCTTGAGCTTGATCAGCTCAAAAATCCGACCCGGTGTACCAATCAGTATCTCAGGCCCTTTCTTGAGCCGCTCAATCTGCCTTTTCTGGCTATTACCAGAGAGGAGGAGTTGACTGCTCAAGTCCAAAGGCTCTGCCCAAGATTTACAAACATCAAAAATCTGTCCCGCCAGCTCTGTATTTGGAGCTAAAATCAAAAGTTGCTGCGCTTTTTTAGGCTTTAATTTCAATAAGCTAGGAAAGAGATAGGCCAATGTCTTGCCCGTACCGGTCAGACTGATGCCTAGCACCGACTCTCCCTGAGAAATAGGCTGGAATATTTTTTCTTGGATGGCAGTCAGTTCAGCAAAACCGAGCTGATTTAGCTGTTCCTGCCAGACTGTTGGAAATGTTTCTTTAATCATGATCAACCTCAAATCTAATGCCAGCATCTTTTCTCATGGCAAACAGACACTCATGCACAGCAGTAGCAGCCTGCAGGTAGTCGCTATAAAGCTCTTCTTGGCCGCCTTTAAGCACACGAGCAAAAGCCTGAGCCTCTTCCAGCATTTGATGCTCTGCTTGGTGGATAGCTAGACTTTCCGTCTCTCCAGTCAGCTTTTGGAAAATGGCAGAGTGGATAAACTCGATACCATCTAAGGTCAGAGTGCCTTGGTCCGTGTAGATTTCAGCTGGCAGCTGGCTATGAATGTTTTTTCCAGCTTGGATACGAACCTGAAAATCAGGATAAATCAGACTGCCTGAACCGTTGAGGTCAACGCTATTTGGCAGTTGTTGAGCTGTATAGCAGACGCTTTGTGGGGCACCAAACAGTCGGACAGCTGCATAAAGCGTATAAATTCCCAGATCCATTAGAGCACCGCCTGAGAATTTAGCAGAAAAAACATTGGGTTCTTGTCCACTCAGCAGGGCTTCCATCTTTGAGGAATATTTAGCATAGGTGAAATTAGCTCCCCAGATTTTCTTGTCCTTTAGAAAGTTCTGAATGACTGTAAAAGCTGCTTCGTGGTAGTTTCTGGCTGCCTCAAAGATATAAACCTGATGCTCAGCTGCCAGCTTGACTAATTCTTGCCATTCTTCAGGCCTTGATACAGCTGGCTTTTCAACGATAACATGTTTTCGAGCCAAAATGGCTACCTTGGCATGGTTGAAATGGAGGCTATTGGGACTGGCGATATAAATTACATCTAGGTCGGCAGATAAGAATTCAACCATATCGGTGTAGAGTGCGATGTTTTGATAAGTTTGCGCAAAACGCTCCGCAGAACTCAAGGTGCGCGAGTAAACAGCGGTTAACTGATATTCACCACTCAGTTGGGCTGCCTTGATAAACTCATGGGAAATGGATCCCGTACCGATGATTCCGAGTTGTAACATACTTTCTCCTTTAAAATGATTTTCCTTAATTTTTCTTGATTCACCCTTTCATTATATCATGAATTAAGGTAAAATAGATAAGATAACAAGTAATGGAGAAAACAATGCAAAACAGACCTATTATTATCGGTGTTACAGGTGGATCTGGTGGGGGAAAAACCAGTGTATCTCGGGCTATTTTAGATCATTTTCCTAATGAAAAGATTTCCATGATTGAGCATGATTCATACTACAAGGATCAGTCTCATTTGACTTTTGAGGAGCGGGTTAAGACCAACTATGACCATCCTTTTGCTTTTGATACAGACCTCATGATTGAGCAGATCAAGGAGCTTTTGGCTGGCCGTCCAGTGGACATCCCGACCTATGATTATACGGAGCACACACGCAGCAATAAAACCTATCGTCAGGAACCGCAGGATGTCTTCATTGTAGAGGGAATTTTGGTCTTGGAAGATCAACGCCTCCGCGATTTGATGGACATCAAGATTTTCGTCGATACTGATGATGATGTGCGGATCATTCGTCGGATTAAGCGGGATATGGAAGAACGTGGACGCAGTTTGGATAGTGTCATTGAGCAGTATCTGGGTGTCGTAAAGCCTATGTACCATCAGTTTATCGAGCCGACCAAGCGCTATGCGGATGTCATCATTCCAGAGGGCGCTTCTAATAAAGTTGCGATTGATTTGATTACCACCAAGATTGAAAAGATTTTGGAGGAAGCTAGAGAAGGATAGAAAGGAAGTCTGGTGTTACACTGGACTTTTTGGGTAAATTATGAGAAAGTTCGTCAAAAGGGAATTCCATTCTCGATCAAAGTTTTTTGCCTGTTTGCTGACCTTTTGCGCAGGTTTTGTGGATGCTTACACTTTTATGGAACGCGGGGGTACATTGGTTGCTGGCCAGACAGGAAACGTCGTCTTTTTGTCCGTTGAGCTGATTCATCACAAGACTGGAGAGATTGAAGTCAAACTGGCTACCATGCTGGCTTTTATGCTGGGAATTTTTCTGATAACAGTTTTCCGCCCCTTTTTTGAGCAGTCAATATGGCGAGTAAGTAGCATTTCACCAATGGTGCTCATCTGTACTCTGGTAGGCTTTATGCCAAGTACCGTGCCTAATATGCTGATCGTTCCTCCGATTGCTTTCTGTATGGGAGTCGTTGCGACAGCTTTTGGCGAAGTAGATGGCATAGTCTACAATAATTCCTTTATGACAGGAAATATCAAGAAAACGATGGTGGCTTTTGGAAATTTTGTGCGAACGCAGGAAAAACCATACTTGAAAGAGGGTATTTTCTTTGTTGCTTTATTAGGAAGCTTTGTCATCGGAGCCATTATTTCGACCTACCTGCTCCAATTTTACGCCTTGCGAACCATTTGGATCGTTGCAGGAATTCTATTTGCCTTCATGATGTTCCGCTTGGTTCAGTATGTACGAAGATAAAGACGAAGTGGCTTAGGAAAGAAGAAGCCTGATTAGTAAATTATTAAAAAGGTATTATATAAATGTTCAAAAAGGCTGAAATGGAGCCCTTGGCTAAAAGAAATCTTCGATATCGCATACTAAAAACAGAGGATGACTATTATCTTCTGGATGTAGAACGCCCTTTTTTGATTGTCTACTTCTTGCCCTTGTTGATTTACTTTGTGCCTCATAGATGTTATGAGATGAGTAAGGAAGAATATGAGCTATTGTCCCAATCAGAGGAGAAGACTGTTCGGTTAAAAGAGGCTTTTGAAAAACATGGTCTTGGCTATAGCTTAGGAACTGGCGTAGGTGCCATGCTTCTATCGAGAGTATTTGATATCAATCAATTTTTGAAATTTGATTCAAGTAGAATTAGCAATTTTTTGGCTATTCTAATTGTATTATTGGTTTTTGGTTTGCGTTTATGGCTTACAGTGGCTTATGAAGTCCCTAGTGGATTAAAAAATAGGGGCTATCATAAGATATACGTTTATCCTCGCTTTGTTAAAGAATTACTTTTTAGTATTTTTGCGTATATTATGTCGGTGTTGTTTACAGTAATGATTATTGCTGCTTTTTTAACGAACATAATGGATAATTATATTGGTCATATTGGATTGTTAATATTTTTGACATTTTGGTTATTTATAGGGAATATGTTTTTCATGCGACCGATAAGTAATTATTGGATAAGAATAAAAAATGGCTAAGGGAGCGGTATAAAAAACTTTTGAGGAGCTAATTATGCGAGCGCATCATGTAAATTTTCGTTATATATTATTGGAGGATGGTAAGGAATTCTTTCTATTGGATAAGCTACCGACATTGTGGGGTTATTTTTTACCTTATCTGAATTGGTTTAGCAATCGAACGCTTTACCGATTGACAGAGACGCAATTTTGGGAAATCCGAATGCGTAAAAAACATTGGTTGGAGACCCTTCTAATTCCAGCACCGATATTTTTAGCTGTTTCAGTATGGGCAGGGCGGATGCGAACTAGTGACAGCTTATATGCTTACCTTAATTCACCTCGCTTTTCATTTACTGAAAGATGGATTTATTGGTTTCTTGCTTTTATACTAGCAGTAATACTTGCAAATCTAATCCATTTTTTATCATCTCGGTCTTTAGAAAAGAAATTTGATTTTAGTCTTTACAAAAAAGAGAAGGGAAAAATAAGAATAGCTAAATTGGCTCCTTGGATGAAAAAGCAGTTTAAGGGCGTTCTGATTCTCAACCTCCTAATCCTTTTGTTTAGCTTTTTCATTTTAAATTGGGGAACTTTAGTCTTTCTGATGTTTCATAGTCTTATATTACTAATGTCTACGCTGTTAGCAGGTGATCTAAGCTATAGTGAAAACTGTCAATATATAATAAAAATAGAAGAAGAAAATAATGAAAAATAGGATTTTGATCATAGCAACTGGTGTGGAATTGGTGATTGAATATGAGAAAAATAATTTTTATTGGACAGAGCGGCGATGAGGCTGTCTACTATAACACACGAACAAAAGAGGCTCTGGTAGCCGATAAGAGTGTATTATTAAATACGGAAGGGGCTAGGGAGACCAATAAGGCCATTATACCTTTGATGTTGTTTTTTGAATTATTTGGTGGAGGTACAGGGGTTGCTATTTTTTCCATTACTAGTCCATTTAGACTAAATGAGAAGATGATTCCAGTCATTTTACTAGCCATATTTTTAGTTTTTGTTGGCAGTACTTATATGTTGGAAAAGGCCTTGTATAAAAATGTTCGATCCACAGTTTTGGCAAACGAGGAACAATTTAAAGCTGCAGTGAATAGCAGCTTAATTTGGGAAGGTTTTTCCGATAAGAAAGCCACATTTGGTAAAATTTCCTTTTTCTTGTTTATTATATTGATTCTTCTATTTTGTGTGGGGATTGTAGGTATGTTTGGAATACCAGGAATGCTTATTCCTTATTATGAACATGGGTGGTTCGATCTTTCATTATTATTTTCACCATTGGCAGGGGTGCTTCCAGCTGTGGTCGTGATTTCTCTGTTCCAAAACAACCCTATCCGCTGGCTCTTAGCTGTACGGAAGTATGAACAGGGGAAAGTGATTTTTAAGGAAGAGGAATGAGAGGAGGATGCGAATTGATAAAAAAGCCATCGATAGTTATCTATAAAAGATCAGCACTGGGACTACTTAGTCTATTTAGTTTAATGGTGGTGACCAGTTTTTTTAATATTTTCCTAGAAGATAATCGGTCAGCAAATCTTTTCTATTTCTTAGTATCAGTTTCTCTATTGCTCACAGTAGGTTGGATGGCCTTTGCTTCTATGGGAAAAATACGGCTTGATGGCAAATACTTGCTTGTTTTCCGAAATTTCAAATGCTATCGCTTTCCACTTTCTTCAGTGACATTTTACTTCGGAAAGAATAGACACGCTTATCGTGGCAGTTATGAATGGCCTTTATTTATTGTAGGGGAAGCGTTGACCCAAAATGGCAGCAGTCAAAAAGTAACGCTGAAGTTAATTGGAAGTAAGCGGAAGAACCGTCAATTCCAGCAATTTATTCAAGAACATCTTGAAGGGAAAATACCACATCTGCCTAAGGAAGATTCGTGGAGACTGAACGCTTTTAGTCAGTTGGAGGTCATTGAAGATGAAGTGCATGAAGAATCCAAGTCAGCATTGGCAGTTACTAGGAAGTTGTCTGATTTTATCGAATTTGGAGCAGACCAAGGAAATGTCAAAAGGACTGTGTTTTATGATATTAAGCGAAATGAGCTTTTTGTAGGGAAAAGTGTGCCTTTTCCAATGATTTTTCTACCAAGTGCTGGTTTTTCTTATGGCTTGTATGTATTAACGGAGAATCTGACTGTACGAGGTTTCTTCCCTTTACTTTTTTCTTTCATATTCATGCTTTTACTGGCTATTTACCAGTTTAAAAATAGAAGGGAGAAATCAGTAGTTGAAGTAGTGCCTTATGAGATGCCTATAGACTATTTTGCCACCCAAAAATCCAACGGTCTTAAAACCTATGCTCTCATTTTCCTCTTTGCCTTGATTTCAGCTCTTTTCTCTTGGTTTTATCTTCTATTTGGTAGTTTCCTACTTTTATTTTTGACGATTGTGACATGGTATTGTTTCTTGCTCTTGCTCCTATCTGGGCAATTTAAAAAAACTAAATATTTGAAAGTATTAGAAAAAGAAAAGTAATATAGAAATCAAAGATGGAAAAGTTGATTTGGAAAGCATGGGGATCAGAAATGGTATAAGATTGGCAGATTAGTTTTTTGAGTAAACGTAATTTAAAAAATTTTATAAGTATTATAGAGATTTGCCGCGTATGATTCTCTTCTAATGGGTAAGAATGTAAAGTTTAACTTTATAATCAATATAATACTAGAAGAAGGAGGAGCTGGTCTGCTTCTTTTTCTTTCTCGCATTTATAGTAATAAGGCCACAAAATAATCCAGCATATTAAAAATTTTCTGAAAATATCGAATTATCTGTTGACAGCCGAATGATACTGTGCTAAAATACTAATCAATAACATTTCAAAAGGAGTCAGTCAAACATGAAGTCAACTCAATTTTCAAACTTTGCTTTGTTGTTGCGTTACTCGGGCTAGTGCGAAAGCATTAGTCCTGTTTGGCTTACCAAGCGGGAGTAAATCAACATCTCGCTTGGCTTCCAGCGAGATGTTTTTATTTTATTCTTCACGAAAATCTTTGCTAGGATATACTGAGAAAAGCGAACTAAAAGTTCATTTCATTGTTGTATCTCTCATTGATTTTTATAGCTATTTTAAACGATAAAGAAAGAGGAAAGTCTATGCAAAAAGTTGAGTTTCTTGATACCAGCCTTCGGGATGGTGAGCAGACACCGGGAGTGAATTTTTCTATTAAGGAAAAGGTTGCCATTGCTAAGCAACTAGAAAAATGGGGAATTTCTGCTATTGAAGCTGGTTTCCCAGCTGCTAGTCCAGATTCATTTGCGGCAGTGCAAGAGATTGCTAAAGTCATTACTAAAGCTTCTGTCACTGGCTTGGCGCGTTCGGTTAAGTCTGACATCGATGCTTGCTACGAGGCACTCAAGGATGCCAAACATCCGCAGATTCACGTTTTCATTGCGACCAGTCCCATACACAGAGAGTTCAAGCTGAAAAAGTCCAAGGAAGAGATTTTAGAAGCCATTAAGGAGCACGTTTCCTATGCTCGCTCCAAGTTTGAGATTGTCGAGTTTTCACCTGAGGACGCAACACGAACCGAGCTGGATTTTCTGCTCCAAGTTGTTCAGACAGCAGTTGATGCGGGGGCTAGCTACATTAACATTCCTGACACAGTGGGCTTTACCACGCCGGAAGAGTTTGGCAATATCTTTAAGCATCTGATTGACAATGTCCAAACAGATCGTGAGATTATCTATAGTCCTCACTGTCACGATGATTTGGGAATGGCGGTAGCCAACAGCCTGTCCGCAGTCAAATACGGAGCTAGACGGGTGGAAGGCACAATCAATGGTATTGGCGAGCGTGCTGGTAATGCTGCACTGGAAGAAGTAGCAGTTGCTTTGGAAATTCGCAAGGATTATTATCAAGTTGAAACAGATATTGTCCTTAATGAAACCATCAACACTTCTGAGTTGGTGTCCCGTTTCTCAGGTATTCCAGTGCCTAAGAACAAGGCGGTTGTTGGTGGCAATGCCTTCTCTCATGAATCTGGTATCCATCAGGATGGTGTTCTTAAGAATCCACTGACCTATGAAATTATCACACCAGAGCTAGTTGGAGTCAAGAGCAATTCACTGCCGCTCGGCAAGCTGTCTGGTCGCCACGCCTTTGTTGAAAAGCTCAAAGAACTGTCTCTGGACTTTGAAGAATCTGAAATTAATGAGCTCTTTGCTAAGTTTAAGGTCTTGGCGGATAAGAAAAACGAAGTCACGGACGCTGACATTCGGGCTCTGATTGCTGGAACGACAGTTGAAAATCCAGAAGGCTTCCACTTTAATGATCTGCAGTTGACGACCAATGACGATCATACCATCACAGCAGATGTGCAGTTGGTTAATGGCGACGGCGAAACGGTCAACTGTGTAGCAGAAGGAAAGGGAAGTGTTGAAGCCATCTTTAATGCCATTGACCAATTCTTTAACCAGTCAGTTCAACTTTTGGCCTATAATATTGAGGCCGTGACGGACGGGATTGACTCTCAGGCTCGTGTTTTGGTAGCGGTTGAAAACACCGATACTGATACGATTTTCAACTCTTCTGGTATTGATTTCGATGTTCTTAAGGCCAGCGCCATTGCCTATGTCCATGCCAATACCTTTGTGCAAAAGGAAAATGCTGGTGAAATCGGCCATCAGGTATCTTACCGCGATCTGCCTGCAAATAATTAGAAGGAAGCGACTATGACAAAAGAAATTGTAGCTCTGGCGGGTGACGGTATCGGCCCAGAAATCATGGAGGCTGGTCTCCAAGTACTTGCTGCTGTTGCGGACAAGTTCGGTTTTACTTATCATATCACGGAGAAAGCTTTTGGGGGTGCTGGTATTGATGCAGAAGGTCATCCTCTGCCTCAGTCAACTCTAGAAGTGGCTAAGGAGGCGGATGCTATTCTCCTAGCAGCTATCGGCAGTCCCCAGTATGATAATGCCCCAGTTCGACCAGAGCAAGGCTTGCTCGCTCTGCGCAAGGAGCTTGAACTTTATGCCAATATCCGCCCAGTTAAGATTTTCGATGCTCTTAAGCATTTGTCGCCTTTGAAGGCGGAGCGAATTGCTGGTGTGGATTTCGTGGTCGTGCGCGAGCTGACGGGTGGGATTTACTTTGGTGAGCATATTTTGGAGAATAGAACCGCGCGTGATATTAACGACTACAGCTATGAAGAGGTAGAGCGGATTGTCCGTAAGGCCTTTGACATTGCGCGTGGTCGCAGAAAGCGCGTGACCAGTATTGACAAGCAAAATGTGCTAGCGACATCCAAACTCTGGCGTAGAGTAGCAGATGAGGTGGCCAAGGATTATCCAGATGTGACCTTGGAGCACCAACTGGTGGACAGCGCTGCTATGCTCATGATTACCAATCCTGCTAAGTTTGATGTTGTAGTAACAGAAAATCTCTTTGGGGATATTCTATCAGACGAGTCCAGTGTCTTGTCAGGGACGCTGGGAGTTATGCCATCAGCCAGTCATTCGACTGCTGGGCCAAGTCTTTACGAGCCTATCCATGGTTCGGCTCCAGATATTGCAGGGCAGGGCATTGCCAATCCTATCAGCATGATCCTTTCTGTAGCCATGATGCTGCGGGATAGTTTTGCCGAGCTAGAAGCTGCAGAAGCGATTGAAGCAGCGGTTGAAAAGACCTTGGCTCAAGGGATTTTAACGCGAGATCTGGGCGGTCAGGCGACAACAACTCAAATGACGGAGGCCATTATCAATAACTTATGAAATGGATATTAACGGGTATTTGCCTGCTATGGAACCTTATCGTTTTCCTGCTTTATGGTTGGGATAAGCGAAAGGCTAAGAAAAATCACTACCGCATTCCAGAGAAGACCTTGCTCTTGTCAGCATTAGTAACCGGAGGTTTGGGCGCTTTATTAGGTGGTCGCCTCTTTCATCACAAGACCAGAAAATGGTATTTCTGGTTGGCTTGGATTTGCGGAATTATAGTGGAAATCGGAATTTTATATTACATATGGAGAAGCTAGTATGGCTGGAAAATCAATTTTTGATAAGATTTGGGAAAGACACGTAATAACAGGCCAAGAAGGTCAACCCCAGCTTATGTATGTGGATCAGCATTATATTCATGAAGTAACCAGCCCTCAGGCTTTTCAAGGCCTTCGAGATGCAGGGCGCAAAGTTAGACGGCCGGACTTGACCTTTGGAACTTTTGACCATAATGTTCCTACGGTCAATATCTATGATATCCGGGATGTGATTTCCAAGGCTCAGATTGATAAGCTTTCTGAAAATGTCAAGGATTTTGGCATCGAGCATGCGGCTCACGGATCAGAACTGCAGGGGATTGTCCATATGGTTGGACCCGAAACGGGCAAGACGCAGCCAGGGAAATTTATCGTCTGCGGTGACAGTCACACGGCCACTCACGGAGCTTTTGGAGCTATCGCTTTTGGAATCGGTACTTCAGAGGTAGAGCACGTCTTTGCAACGCAGACCATTTGGCAAGTCAAGCCTAAGAAAATGCTGGTCAAATTTACCGGAGTGCCACCTAAAGGTGTTTATTCCAAGGACTTCATCCTCGCTCTGATTGCCAAATACGGTGTAGCTGCCGGTGTTGGCTATGTGGTCGAGTATGCTGGTGATGCGATTGATCATTTGACCATGGAAGAGCGCATGACCATCTGCAATATGTCCATTGAGTTTGGCTCTAAGATGGGCATTATGAATCCGGACCAGAAGACCTATGATTACGTTCAAGGTCGGCCGGGAGCACCTAAGAACTTTGAGGCGGCAGTGGCTGATTGGAAGACTCTGGTCAGTGATCCTGATGCTGTCTATGATAAGGTCATTGAGATGGATGTTTCCCAGTTGGCACCTATGGTGACTTGGGGAACCAATCCTTCTATGGGAGTAGAGTTCGGCTCGGCTTTCCCTGAAATTCGCGATATGAACGACGAGCGGGCCTACAATTACATGGACCTCTCACCGGGTAAGAAAGCAGAAGATATTGACCTAGGTTATATCTTTATCGGATCCTGCACCAATGCCAGGCTCAGCGATTTGCAGCTGGCAGCTAAGTTTGTCGCTGGTAAGCATATCGCTCCCAATCTAACAGCTATCGTCGTGCCAGGCTCTCGTCCGGTCAAGCGGGCTGCTGAAAAGATGGGACTGGATAAAATTTTCGTGGATGCAGGCTTTGAGTGGCGCGATCCGGGTTGCTCCATGTGTCTGGGAATGAATCCAGACAAGGTGCCAGACGGAGTCCACTGTGCCTCAACCAGCAATCGGAACTTTGAGGATCGTCAGGGATTTGGCGCTAAAACCCATCTTTGCAGTCCTGCTATGGCCGCAGCGGCAGCTATTGCCGGGCACTTCGTAGACGTCCGCCAGCTACCGGAGGTCCAGTAAGGTAAGGAAGTTTTATGGAAAAATTTACAATCTATACGGGGACAACGGTTCCCCTCATGAACGATAATATCGATACAGACCAAATTTTACCCAAGCAGTTTCTCAAGTTGATTGATAAAAAAGGCTTTGGTAAGTACCTCATGTACGCATGGCGCTATCTGGACAATCAGTACACCGAAGATCCTGATTTCGTCTTTAATAGACCGGAGTACCGCAAGGCAACTATTCTAATTTCAGGGGATAATTTCGGGGCTGGTTCCTCTCGGGAGCACGCTGCCTGGGCCTTGGCTGACTATGGCTTTAAGGTAGTTATTGCCGGATCTTTCGGGGATATTCATTACAATAACGAGCTGAATAACGGAATGTTGCCTATCGTTCAGCCGCTCGAAGTCCGGCAAGCTTTGGCTAATCTGAAGCCGACGGATGAAGTGACGGTGGATTTGGAGCAGCAGAAGATTTTTTCACCGGTGGGAGAATTCTCCTTTGACATCGATGGAGAATGGAAGCACAAGCTCCTCAACGGTCTGGATGACATCGGTATTACCCTGCAGTATGAGGATTTGATTGCAGAATATGAAAAAAATCGTCCCTCTTATTGGCAGTAAAATTGTTTTCGATATATTAAGAAAATTCTGAAAACATCTTGTCTCCTATAAAAATATATGGTAAAATAAATCTTAATTTAATAGAAAAGGAAGAAACTTATGACAAAACACATTCAATGGAACGGAACTCTTTCACAAGAAGGTTATGACATCCTGAAAGGCGATGGCGGCTGTATCGTTTGCCCGACAAAGGTGGGTTACATCATTATGACTAGCGATAAGGCAGGCTTGGAGCGTAAGTTCGAAGCTAAGGCTCGTAACCGTAATAAGCCAGGTGTTGTCCTCTGTGGCAGTATGGATGAGCTTCGTGCTTTGGCGCAGCTAAATCCGGAAATTGAAGCTTTTTATCAAAAGCATTGGGATGAAGACATCCTCTTGGGTTGTATCCTTCCATGGAAGCCAGAAGCTTTTGAAAAGCTCAAAGCCTATGGCGACGGTCGGGAAGAGCTGATGACAGATGTTCGTGGCACGAGCTGTTTTGTTATTAAGTTCGGTAAGGCGGGCGAGCAGCTGGCAGCTAAGCTTTGGGAAGAAGGCAAGATGGTTTATGCATCCTCAGCCAACCCATCCGGTAAAGGAAACCGCGGCAAGGTCGAAGGAATTGGCGAGCGCATCGAAAACGCTGTTGACCTCGTCATTGAAGCAGATGACTATGTAGCCTCTATCCAGCCAGATAAGACCATTGAAACTCGCTACGAGCAAGGTGTTATGGTCTCTATGGTGGACAAGGATGGAAAACTGATTCCAGAACAAGGTGGGCAACGTTCCATCTCACCAGCACCAGTGGTCATCCGCAAAGGCTTGGACATCGACAAAATCATGATGCACCTGTCTGATACCTTTAACTCATGGGATTACCGTCAGGGTGAATATTACTAAGATAAAAATAAGCTCAGTGTGGGAGAGGGATTTCCTCTTTACACTGGGCTTTTTGTTTTGAACTTTGAGTTTAAAGATCTTTATCCAATTTTAAATTATTTCGAAATAGAATAAGATTCTTGACAAGTGTAATGATTGGTGTTACAATTATTAAAAAATATCGATATAGAAATAGATTGGGAGGAAGTATGAAAGATAGTCATTTAGTTGCCCACCATATTCGTTTGTTGAATGGGAGGATTTTTCAAAAGTTACTGAGTCAGGATCCTGAAGCCCTTTATCGCAGTGAGCAGGGGAAGATTCTCACCGTTTTATGGAATAGCGAAACGGGTTGCGCTACGGCGACAGATATTGCACTGGTGACGGGATTGGCCAATAATACGCTGACAACTATGCTGAAAAAGTTGGAAGAGCAGGATTTGGTGACCTTTAGTCAGTGTGGTTTAGACAAGCGAAAAAAATATGTCAAGTTGACAGAGCAAGGTTGGGCACAGAAAGAAATTGGTCATCGTGTCAGTCAAAAACTGGATGCTATTTTTTATAAAGGCTTCTTAGAGGAAGAAATTCGCCAGTTTGAAAATTATCAGGAACGTATTTTAGCCAATCTGAAAGAGAAAGCAAATGAGGCATAAATCATGTCAAAACAAGTTGAAAATGCACAAGATTTATACATTCATGCCATTCAAGATGGGTGTGTTGCTGAGGCTGAGGCTCAGTCTGTAGGGGATACCTACATTCAACACTCGACAGGTGTGCCAGATGGCAAAGAAGGGTTTGCGACTTTCTTTGCAAATTTCTTTGAACGCCATCCCAAGCGTGAGATGAAAATTGTTCGCACCATTGAGGATGGTAATCTAGTCTTTGTCCATGTCCATCAATTTCTCAATGGCGGGGAAGCGCAATGGGTGACGACAGATACTTTCCGTTCTGATGAGAATGGACGTATCGTGGAGCATTGGGACAACAAAGAAGTCATGCCTAAGGTAGAAGACTTGACCAATAGAGGGAAGTTTTAAAAGGAGATACTAAGATGAAAGCTGTGCTTGTCAAGGAAGCTGGAGGACCAGAAGTTCTGCAGGTTGTGGAAGTTCCAAAACCGACTGTTAAAGAAGGTTGGACCTTGGTCAAGGTACAAGGATTTGGAATCAACCATAGTGAGATTTTTACTCGTCAAGGACTATCGCCCTCCGTTCAATTTCCACGGATTTTAGGAATTGAATGTGTGGGAATTGTAGAGGAAACCAATCGTCCCGATTTGCAGATCGGGCAGCAGGTCATCTCCATCATGGGAGAAATGGGGCGTGCTTTTGATGGTGGTTATGCTGAGTATGTTTTGCTACCAGATGAACAGGTTTATCCTGTGAGGACAGAGCTTGCTTTGGAAAGTTTAATCGCTCTGCCTGAAACCTACTACACGGCATTTGGCTCTTATCTCAATCTCAAGATTGAGGAGGGAGACCGAGTTCTGGTTCGGGCTGCGACTAGTGGTGTTGGGATTGCTTTTGCAAAACTTCTCAAGGGGCAATTTCCAAATGTCTATTTAGCGGGAAGTAGCCGTAGTCTGGGCAAGGAAGAGCAACTAAAAGAGGCAGGATTTGACCAGGTGATTTTGGATAAGGATGGCGTTTTGCAAACAGAAGAGCAGTTTGACAAGGTCTTGGATCTTGTCGGTCCGAGTGCTATTCTCGATACATTTGCTCGTATGGCAGATGGTGTTATGATCTGTTCTTGTGGCTTGCTGGGCGGTCAGTGGACTATTCCAGACTTTGACCCTATTGAAATGCTTTACCGCAATCTCTACTTGACTACCTTTGCTTCTGGTAATGTGTCTCAAGACAAGCTTCAAGCTTTGGTGGACTTTGTAGAGCGGTATCAGGTGGATGTGCGACCTGAAAAAGTATTTTCTATTGAACAAATCCAGGACGCTCATGCTTATCTGGAAAGTAGCCAGTCTTTTGGCAAGGTTATCGTAATAAATAAGGAGAAGAAATGATTGAATATAAAAATGTAGCGCTACGCTATACAGAAAAAGATGTCTTGAGAGATGTCAATTTAAGGATTGAGAATGGGGAGTTCATGGTTTTAGTTGGGCCATCTGGGTCAGGTAAGACGACCATGATTAAGATGATTAACCGTCTCTTGGAACCAACTGATGGAAATATTTACATGGATGGCAAGCGCATCAAAGACTATGATGAGCGTGAGCTGCGCCTTTCTACAGGCTATGTCTTACAGGCGATTGCCCTCTTCCCAAACCTAACTGTGGCTGAAAATATTGCTCTCATTCCTGAGATGAAAGGATGGAGCAAAGCAGATATTCAGCAGAAGACTGATGAATTGCTGGAGCTAGTAGGCTTGCCTGCTGAAGACTATGCTCAGCGTATGCCGAGTGAGCTGTCTGGTGGTGAGCAGCAGCGGGTGGGCATTGTCCGTGCAATTATCGCCCAACCCAAAATCCTGCTGATGGATGAACCTTTTTCAGCTCTTGATGCTATCTCGCGTAAGCAATTGCAGAGCTTGACCAAGAGTATCCATGACCAGTTTGGGATGACAACAATCTTTGTAACCCATGATACGGACGAGGCTTTAAAGTTGGGGAATCGGATTGCTGTTTTGCAGGACGGGGAGATTTGTCAAGTGGCAACACCTGAGGAAATCTTATCTGCACCTGCAACCAGCTTCGTAGCAGATTTATTTGGAGGTGTTCAACATGGCTAATTTAATTTCTACCTTTCAAGAGCGCTTTGGTGATTGGGTAGCAGCCCTTGGTCAGCACCTCCAGCTGTCTCTTCTGACCTTACTAGTGGCCATCTTCCTGACCATTCCACTCGCTATTTATCTCAATAGTCACAAAAAAGCAGCTAATTGGGTACTGCAAATTGCAGGAATCTTTCAAACCATTCCTTCAATGGCCTTGCTGGGACTTTTTATCCCCCTCATGGGGATTGGCACACTGCCGGCACTGACTGCTCTGGTGATTTACGCTATTTTCCCGATTTTAGAAAATACTGTCACGGCTTTGAATGGGATTGATCCTAGTTTAGAGGAAGCTGGAATCGCCTTTGGGATGACCAAGTGGGAGCGACTCAAAAAGTTTGAACTGCCTCTAGCAATGCCCGTCATCGTGTCAGGAGTTCGGACGGCAACGGTAATGATTATCGGAACAGCAACTCTGGCAGCCCTTGTCGGAGCTGGTGGACTAGGTTCTTTTATCCTTCTAGGAATTGACCGTCGCAATGCTAGTCTGATCTTGATTGGAGCAATTTCATCTGCAGTTTTGGCAATTCTTTTCAACAGTCTTCTTAAATGGATGGAAAAGGCCAAGCTTCGGACGGTATTTACAGCTTTTACGGTCTTAATCCTCGGACTAGGCGCTTCTTACATGCCAAGCTTGCTACCAAAACAAAGCAAGGATAATCTGGTTATTGCTGGGAAATTGGGTCCAGAACCAGAAATTCTCATGAATATGTATAAACTACTCATCGAGGAAAATACGGATATGACTGTGACAGTCAAACCAAACTTTGGTAAGACTGACTTCCTTTATCAAGCACTGAAAAAAGGTGATATTGATATCTATCCTGAGTTTACCGGTACGATTACTGGAACCCTCTTGCAACCTGCTCCAAAGGTCAGCAATGATGCTGAAGAAGTCTTTGAAGTGGCGCGTGATGGCATTAAGAAACAGGACAATCTAGTCTTGCTCAATCACATGGCTTATCAAAATACATATGCCATCGCAGTACCTAAGAGTGTCGCCAAAGAATACAATCTTAAAACCATCTCTGATCTTAAAGCAGTCCAAGATAAGCTTAAGGCAGGGTTTACCTTGGAATTTAACGACCGTGAGGATGGGAATAAGGGCTTGCAGTCTGTCTATGGACTAAATCTCAATGTATCAACTATGGAGCCAGCCCTTCGCTATGATGCGATTCAATCAGGTGATATTCAGATTATGGAAGTCTATTCAACTGACCCTGAAATTGAGCGCTATCAACTTCAGATTTTAGAAGACGATAAACATCTTTTCCCTCCTTATCAAGGGGCGCCTCTCCTGAAGGCTGAATTGCTAGAAAAACACCCTGAATTGGAAGGTGTTCTCAATAAGCTGGCTGGTAAAATTACGGAAAGCCAGATGAGTCAGATGAATTATCAAGTTGGCATTGAAGGAAAAAAAGCCGAAGCTGTTGCGCGTGATTATCTGGTCAAGGAAGGACTTTTAAAAAAATAAGAAGTAAAAGAGTTAGACTTGTTAGGTCTAGCTTTTTTGCTTACCCGAGGATAGACAGACTACGGATTGAAGGAGATGAGTTAATCTCTTGGTCAGGAAATCTTCACCCATTTTTGGTATAATAAAGTATCAATTCATGGAGGTGTTCCGATGGCATCTAGTCAAGAATATTTGGATTTTATTCTGAAGCAGCTGCAGGGCTTAGGCCAAGAAATTAGCTTTCGCAAGATGATGGGGGAATATTTGCTCTATTATCGAGGTCGCTTATTTGGCGGGATTTATGACAATCGCTTGCTGCTCAAGTCAGTCCAGCCTGCTCTGACTCTCTTAGAGAATCTAGTCTATGAAACTCCTTATCCCGGTGCAAAGTCAATGCTTCATATAAAAGAAGTAGAAGATGCTGCCTTTCTCTGTAATTTGATTGAAGCTGCCTATCCTGCCTTGCCAGCACCTAAAAATAAAAAATAGTCTTTCTGTTCTAATGGATATTTCTAAAATTTTCCGTTGTAATAGACATTTTAAAATTTTTCCTTTATAATGGACTTAAAGGAGGTTTGATCAGCTATGCTTTATATTGCTCTTATTGGAGATTTGATTGAGTCCAAACAGCTAAAAAACCGCAAGCAGGCGCAGCAAGAGTTGCAGGAATTGATGGCGGTGCTAAATCAGGATTATCGAGATTATCTGGTGTCGCCTTTTACAGTAACGACTGGAGACGAGTTTCAGGCTTTGCTGCGGCCTAATCCTGAGATCATGCGGCTCATTGATCAGATTGCCTTAGGCTTTCCTCACCCGATTCGCTTTGGGCTTGGTCTGGGGGAGATTGTGACGGACATCAATCGAGAGCAGAGTATTGGTGCGGACGGTCCAGCCTACTGGAGGGCACGCGCAGCTATTAACGCAGTCCACGAAAAAAATGATTATGGCAGCAGTCGCATAGCTGTATCCTTAGGAGATGAAGAGCTCAGTCAGGCGGTCAATACGGTGCTGGCGGCTGCGTCCTTTATCCAGAGCAAGTGGAATGCTAGCCAGAGAGAGGTGCTCGAGCGGATGCTCACAGAATACATCTATGATGAGAATTTTTCTCACGGGGAAATAGCAGAGCTGCTGCAGATTAGTCCCAGTGCGCTTAGTAAGCGGCTCAAGTCGTCTGGTTTAAAGGTTTATCTAAGAAATCGCCGTTTAGCTATGAGAATGATTCTACAGGCAGCAAAGGAGGCTGAAGAATGACAAATTTTATGGGATTTTCAGAATTTTTCATGCAGAATCCGATTCTTGTATTGACTTTGCTGGCCCATGTGCTAGCTGATTTTCAGCTTCAAAGTCAGAAAATGGCCGACCTAAAAAGCCGGCGGTTAAATTTTTTGATTCTCCACTTGGGAATTGTTCTCTTGCCCTTGTTGCTCTTAGGGCTAGTCCTACCTAAGTATCTGCTATATTTCAGCTTGGTCTGGCTCAGTCATGTGCTTATTGACTTCTTAAAGAATAGGCTGAATTCATTGATTGTCCAGCAGCATGCTCAAAAGTTTGCCTTTATACTGGATCAGATCTTGCATTTAATTAGTATTTTTGCTCTTTATTTTCTCTTAGGGCAGCAGCAAATTCCAGCTCCTAATTGGCTGTCTGAACGTTACCTCATGTTGCAGGCTCTCTTTTTCTTCGCCCTTACTGGTAAGCCGGTCAATATTCTCTTTAAACTCTTCTTCAGCAAGTACCAGGCAGGAGAAGACAGCGGGGAGACTATTGCGGGGGCTGGTGCTATGATTGGGATTTTGGAACGATTGATTATGGGGCTTTCCCTTATTTTTGGGCAGTTTACAGCGATTGGATTGGTCTTCACGGCCAAATCTATCGCTCGCTATAATAAAATTTCTGAAAGCCAATCCTTTGCAGAATACTATTTGATTGGCTCACTATTTAGCATGATCAGCGTTTTACTGACTTATGGCTTGCTTTATTGGTAATAAAAACTGAGACTGGGATAGGATTCCCGGTCTTTACTCTAATTCTCATTTGATACAAGGTAAGGAGAAGTCACATGGCAAAGGCCCTAGAAGATATGTCTTTAGAAGAATTATGGCAGTTGTTCCCGATTTTCTTAGAGGAGCACAATAAGGATTGGGCAGCTTGGTATGTAGAGGAAAGCAGAAGAATAGTAAATCTTTTGCCAGAAAATCAATTGTATAAGATGCATCATATTGGTTCCACATCTATTGAGGGGATATGGGCTAAGCCGATTATAGACCTTCTTTTAGAAGTTCCTCGAAGTGAAGATATGGGGAGCATCAAGAGAGAATTGCTAGAGCATGGCTACCTGCTTATGTCAGAGTCAGAAGGTCGCATGTCTTTTAACAAGGGCTATACACTGCAAGGTTTTGCGGAGCGTATTTTTCACTTGCATTTGCGCTACTATGGAGACCATGATGAACTCTATTTCCGAGACTATCTGAAAGATCATCCAGCTGTCGCTAAAGACTACGAGCAGTTAAAATTAATCTTATGGAAAAAGTATGAGTACAATCGTGATGCTTACACAGAAGCTAAAACTGACTTCATCAGACGGTACACGCAAAAAGCTAAAAAGCTTTATAAGAGAAGGTATGACGATAAAATTGAATAACATGATAGTTCTCGGTGCGATGATTTTTTATTCAAGTTAATACGAATAAAAACAAAACATATCCGATTTAATACAAATTAGGTTCCTTTGAATTCTTTTTAAATAGAACACTGTCTTCTTTAGTTGTTTAAGGTTATTATATATGTTATAATACTAATCCATACAAGATAGGAGGTGGAAAATGGAAAAGCGGTCTATCATAGCACTATCATCTTTTCTGTTCATTGCTCTTGTTAGCTTATTTCTAATCTACAATCGGCAAACCAAAGAATTAAATAGTAGTGACTATATTCAGTCAAGGACTCCGACCTTATTTTTCCATGGTTATGGCTCAAGTGCTAATGCTGAAAAGCATATGGTAGAGGCCGCCAGACAAGCTGGAGTTACTCAAACCATCATCACAGCCACAGTTGACAGTCATGCTCAAGTAACTCTTAAAGGTGATATTCCGAAAAATGCTGTTAATCCAATTGTCATGGTTGAGTTCAAAGACAATCGAAATGCCGACTATGCTCAGGATGGAGAGTATGCGGCAGCAGTTGTCAGAGAGTTGCAAGCAAGATATGGCTTTAAAAAGATGAATTTTGTTGCACATTCTATGGGAAATATGTCTATTTTATTTTACCTATTGGAGCACGCTCAAAATGAAGAACTTCCACAGTTACAAAAGCAGGTAAATATTGCCAATCATGTCAATGGTTTGGAGGGCATGGATCTACCAGATAATTTGACCATTCTAGATTCCAAAACAGGGCAACCTAGCGCCATGAGTGATAGCTATCAAAAACTTCTGGGCTTGCGCGAAATTTATCCGCAAGATCAAGTGGATGTGCTTAATATCTATGGAGATTTTAAAAATCAATCAGATGGTTCCGTCTTAAACGTTTCTTCTCGTAGTCTCAAGTATCTTGTAATTGACAATGCAAAGTCCTATCAGGAAAAACGAGTGACTGGCCCCCTGGCTCAGCATAGCCAGCTGCATGAAAATCCAGAAGTAGATAGATTATTGATTGACTTTCTTTGGGGCAAATAATTTTAAGAAATGCAGGCTATTCTTTGTCTATAAGAAAACTTTAAGCATTTTATACTATTTTGTTCTATGGAAAGTTTTCCTTTCCTAATTTAGTATGACAGCGCAATCCGCTGATTATAATCGAAACTTCTCTAAAACCTTATTGTTTAGAGATAGATTGAGGAGTAAAATGAAATTTAAGAAAACATTACTAACGGCAGGAGCTTTTCTAGCTACGCTCTTTACCGTATCCACAGTAACTGCTGACACAAACGTTCAAAAAGTCATTGACGAAACCTATGTTCAGCCTGAGTATGTCTTGGGCTATTCCTTGGATGATAGTCAAAAAGAGCAAACGCTTCAGCTCTTAGGCTACAATGCATCGAGCGATTCTAAACCTTTGAAAACAATGACACCTGATGTCTATTCAAAAATTATGAATGTGGCAAATGATCCTAGTTTGCAGCTATATTCTTCTGTTAAGATTAAGAAGTTGGGCAACAAGAAGCCACTTCAAGTTAAGATTGTTACGCCGCAAAACATCACCAAGGTTACAGAGGATATGTATCGCAATGCGGCAGTCACCTTGGGCGTACAGCATGCAGAAATCACAGTAGCAGCACCTATCCCTGTAACTGGAGAAAGCGCCCTGGCTGGTATCTATTACTCACTGGAGGAAAATGGAGCGAGCGTTCCTCAAGAAAATAAAGATCTGGCTCAGGAAGAATTATCCGCACTTTCAAATATCAACACCGAGAACCAGGGCAAGGAAGGTTACGATGCTGATAAATTGAATGTGGCTTTGACAGATATAAAAACAGCAGTTGCTAATGCTAAAAAGAATAATAGCAATTTGACAGAAGCTGATGTCCGTAAAATCGTTGAAGAAACACTGAAAAACTACGGTCTTAGCAGTTCCGTCACAGCTGACCAAATCAATCTGATTATTAACTTTGCTGTCAATCTTTCAAATAGCGGGGTCATCACAAATTCTGATTTCACAAAGACGCTCACCGACTTGAAAAACAGCATTGTCTCAAAGGCTGGTGATACCTTCAATAATATCAATCTTAACTTTGATGCAAACGGACTTCTTGAAGATGGCGGTAATTTCTTCAGCAATATCTGGAATGCAATCGTCAATTTCTTTAAGGGGTTACTAGGTCAATAAGACTGTCTTTAAAAATGTAACTAAAAACCAGCTAGATTCTAGCTGGTTTTTGCGTATTTCTTATTCCCACTCGATAATTATAAAGACGTTCCGTGTGGTTGATTTACTAATAAGTAATGCAGAGTATAGCAGGGAATTTGGCAGGGAATTTTAAAAGAGGACAAGTGCTTCATGAATCAAAAATTAATAGCGATAGATTATCTATCTAAGCATGTTGAAGAGAACATTGAATTTGACAATATCAGTTACGAGAGCAATGTTTTCGACTATATAGAATTAGATGAAGAACTACTTCCTAGTGAGTATCAAAAAGTCTTTGAAGGAAACATAGTCAAAGTAGATATCTACATGTATGATACAGTATATATTTACTTCATAAGTTTACTAGATTCTCCTCAAATAGGAAGTTTACTGGGAGTGGCAAAGGAGCGCCAGTTGTTAGAGTATAAATTTCTTAAAGAAAGGTAAGTAAAATGTTTGGTTTAATCTTAGTTTTAGAAGTAATAGCTTTAGTAGCTAAATCTGTTTCGAATGAGTTAAAGAGAAAAAAGTAATCTGTCTAAAATAGGTGTATCTATAATTGACTATGACAAGTAGGATGAGTTATTTATCTGCGTTGTAAAAAATACATGACAAAAAAAGAGGTAAGCGATGAAAATAGGATACATTAGAGCATCAACTAAAGATCAAAACCTAGCTAGGCAGATTGAAATGATGAAACAAGAGGGCGTTAATAAGGTATTCAGTGAAAAAGTAAGCGGTAAAGATATGAACCGTAAAGAACTAAAAGCTCTGTTAAAGTTTGCAAGGGAAGGAGATGAAATTATAGTATCTTCTCTCGATAGATTAGGTAGAGACTATCAAGATATAAAAGAGATTGTGAGACAATTACAACAAAGGTGCATCAAGCTAACTATAATTGATGCGCCTTTTTTAAATTTTAATACAGGAAACAATACACTGGACACTGCTATGTTTGATATGTTTCTATCATTGTTAGGTTATATAGCGCAAAATGAACGTGAAAAAATCTTAGAAAGACAGAGCCAAGGTATTAAGTTAGCTAAGCAGCGTGGTGTTTATAAAGGGCGTCCTATACAGTATCATGAACACGCTAAAAATGCTAAAGACAGATTAATCTATCACAATGTTAAACGAATGCTTGAAGAACACCTTCCAGTTACACAAATTGCCAAGGAAAACGGGATCTCTAGACAGACGGTATATATTATCCGGAAAAGGCTTAAATGACAGAATGCTTCCGAATTGTGAAGTCCAGACTGGTTCTCTGATTTTGTCTAGGTCATTTGACAGTTGATTTGTCCTGAAAAGGATAGTTAAATTTATTGTAGAGGAGAATATTAATAATGGCGTTAGAACAAACACAACCTAGTGATTGGAATAAGATTTATATGGAGTTAGCTACATTGATAGGAAAAGAAAATGCTATGCTTTTGTACACCCATTATAGAGGAGCATATATTAATTTCCCCATGAGGTTATTATCAAAGGAGGGATTACAGAGAATAGTGTGTGCAGAATTTAACGGAAATAATTCAGGAGAAATTGCAAAAAAATATGGCTATTCAGTTAGACATATTAATAGAGTTGCACAAGAAAAAAATCACATTAAATAAGTTAAGGAGATTAATAAATGTATTGTAGAACATGCGGAAAAGAAGTAAATCAAAATGCAGAATTTTGTTTAAACTGTGGAGTAAATCCACAGAGCGGCAATGCTCACTGTCATAACTGTGGAGTAAATACAAATCCAGAACAAGTTGTTTGTTTAGCATGCGGAGTCAATCTTGAACAAAGGAATGCATCAAATGGTTACAACAGTGCAGAAAGCTCTAAAGCTTTCTGCAAAAGTTGTGGAAATAAAGTTAATGAGAAAGCTGAGATATGTATGACTTGTGGTATTAATCCATTAAATGGTCATAATTATTGTCAAAATTGTGGAGCTCCAACCAAAGCTGAACAAGAAATTTGTACTTCATGTGGTGTAAGAGTTAGCGGTATGAGAGTTAATAGTAGAGCAAGAAGTAGAGAATCATTTGGCTCTACTATGGGAAGTTTCTCATATGGATCATACTCCGAATACTATCAAAATGAATTTTCTGCTATAGAAAGAAGTAATGAAGAATATCAAGGAAAGTTTAATTGGTTGGCATTTTTGTTCACACCAATTTGGTTACTTACAAAAGGTATGTGGCAACTAGTGTTAATAGTTTCTGTCATTTATTTCTTTCCCCTTGTTGGAGTCCTAGTTGCTCTAGTTTTTTGTTTCTTAATTGGACGTAAGGCGAACTATCTATACTATAGAAAAGAGAAATATGGAGAGCAATTACCGAAAGATTGGAGTATATTCTTCGATTTTATTAATCAGAAATAGCAGTACATAATTCTAACAATAAAAAGACACAGTCCTCTTTTTGAAAAGTGAACTGCACCCCAAAGGTTAGACAGAAAAAATCTAACTTTTGGGGTGTTATTTTTATGAAATTAAGTTATGAAAACAAAGTTCAAATATATGAATTGAGAAAGCAAGGAGAGAGCTTTAGACGGCTTTTCAAATCAATTTGGGATAAACATTTCTAATCTTCAGTACATGATTAAATTGATTGATCGTTACGGGATAGAAATCGCAAAAAAAAGGATATACCGATTATAACTGGATTATTAGTCAATAATAGAATTACAAGTATATATTATAGATTAGGAGAAGTAAGTATGTTTTGGCAAAGAAATGTACTAGATATTATTATAATTGGTAGCAACCTCATACCTTAATGAATTTCAGCAAGATAGAAATGAGAAAAAGAAGGCATATAATGGCAAAAAAACATTTAAGCGTTAACATCAAAATTGAAATTGTGGAGTCAAGTAATAAACAGCATCGATACGTTCTTAGCAAACAATGGAATGATAAACCTATGGTTACAGTCCTAACTTTATATCCTAGTTCTAGCAACTTAGTCGGAGATGATATGACCATGATGTTGATCACTCAAAATGTCTATAAGTTAGGATATGGTGGATTCTATAGTGTTAACTTATTTTCTAAATACAATATTGATAAGAAGAACTATTTGAAAGCAACTAATGTTGATAATGATTACCATATAGTAGAATGTGTGAAAAATTCTAGTGAGGTAATATTTGCTTGCGGTTCGTTACCTTTTAAAAATAAACAAGTTGCTAAAAGATTGTATAAAATTAATCAAATATTAGAAGATAATCAACTAAATCAAAAGATAAGATATTTGACAGACAGGCACCAAGAAATAAATTTCCATCCATTAGCTAGTAAGGTAAGAAAAAGTTGGATTTTAAGATGCTAAACTATTTTTCTTAATCAAAATTTTGTTATAATTATAATATAACTAATTACAATTTTTAAGAGGTATCTAAACGATGAATATAACATTTCAAGATATTATAGATAATCTTTTTTATGTACATAAGAGTTTCAATGAACAGACGAATACGAGAAGAGTGGTTATTGATAACAATAATTCTGATAATAAAATTACTGCTATTCGAAACCGCCTTCTTTCCAGTGTTGTAATTTTATCTTTTTCACGGGAATTTACGACTCATTACGAAGAAGTGCTAAACTGGTTTGATTTCTATAAGAATCAGGGAAAAAAAACAGATTACACCTAAACATGTAAATAAATTCGCAAAATTTAAAGTACGTATTAGTAGGAAGGAAGTTCCTGATAGATGTATCGGATACCTCGTCTACATGTTATCTTCATTTTTTCACTTGAATGATTTGTTGGATGATTTTTATTATATTTTTGGTCGTAAGCTGATCTATGAAAAAGAACAATTTAGTGAACAAACATGGGAAAGTATCATAAAAGATGATTTTCTATTTTCTATACTTCTTTTTGGGTTAGATAATTTAATTGATATACAACAAAAATCGAAATCGTCAAAGGATTATTTTGACAACTTAATAAAGACCTATCATAAATATAAAGATTATTATTTAAAGACAATAACTGAGTCAGAACTTCCTGTTAAAGATAAGTTTAAGAAAGAACTAAGTGCAGAGCTTGCTATTGAACAACAAATAGTATTAAATGATAATCGTTTTTTTGATTATATTAAAGATATGGGCTCCGAAGAAATTCAAAGGACTAAGCGAATAATATTGAGCTTATTTGCATTAACAGTCTCACCAGAGTTAGTGAATGAAAAACATAACGATTCAATTCTCAGAAATCAAATAAGAAATGATGACATTTCTATTGATCGGGCTCTAATTTACCTCTTTACTTCATCAAGAGATTTAGAAGAGTATCAAAAATTCGAACTAGAAAACAAGCACTATCACTATATTAATCCTTCAATCCTATTGTCTTTAAAAGACGTGGTATCTGATAGAGTTTTATCTCCGTTCCCACTTCCCTTCTCTCCTGAATAGGTCCTTATCATAAACCACCGAAAATGTCAACCCCAATCGTCAGCGAGTGGGGGTTACTTTTTGTTTAATACACCTTATAATAATGCCATAGTCAATGAGTAACTAATAAGACTAGCGAACCATGGTCTTTTCTGTACTAAGGTACGGTCTCGTATTTTTTAGTTCACAGTCTTATGGTTAATCTTTTTGGCTATAATCTTTTGCAAAAGAAATAATACAAGAAAATTATGAGGGGTATTACTATGAGTAATAACTATATAAATAACTTAGTGTCTCAAATGTCTCAAAACAAGATTTCTACTGAAACTATTGTTTCTGAGGTAGATCAAACACTAGCTGTTTTAAAGGATTATGGGATTCAGAAAATCAATTTACGCTCCTTAGGGAAACAAGCAACTAAAAACTTAGTGTCTCAAATTGAGTGTCTTGATGTAGCTACCCATGTGTCTAACAATGCTGAATATGCTTACTATACCACATTTAACAGGATTAGCAATGATTGTGAATTAGGCAAGCATGCGATAAAAGATAGCGACGTCTCTGCCTACCGCTTTATGCTAATAGATATTGACCCTGAGCGTCCAAGTGGGACTTGTGCTACAGAAGCAGAAAAACAATCTGCAGTTTCGTTGGCTGATGACATACTAGACTGGTTCATTACCTATGAGATATTAAACAAAGACAGAGTAATTATTGCTGATTCAGGAAATGGTATCCATTTCCTAGTACCTTTAGACTTTCTGCCAGCCAATACAACAAAAGGTAAAATCAAAGAAATCTTAGGCTTGCTAGATAAGAAATTTTCCAATCAGCAGGCTAAAATTGATGTCACAGTTTTCAATCCAAGTCGAATAACTCGATTATATGGTACATTGAACTGTAAAGGGGTAAATACTCCTGAGCGACCATACCGTCAAAGCAGACTTCTATATGTACCAATTGAGAAAGTAACTGGTTTGAAAGAAGAAAATCTAAACTCACTCATTACGCAGTTACAGACAGCAATTGTAAATTATGCAGATGAATCTGTCAAGCAAAAAAACGAAGTGAGTGATGTGAATCCGTATATCCTAGCAAAAGGAGAAGAATGGCTAAAACATTATAATTTAGAGTTTCATTCATATAAAGAAGATGAACATGGCACTAAATTATATCCATTCAAAACTTGCCCAATGAAAGAGCATTCAAATACTGATAGTGGAGCATGTTTCACCATAACCAAATATGGAAGATGTAGGTTTAAGTGTCTCCATGCTAGTTGCTCAAGTAAAACTATTAATGATTTCATATCTAAATATCCATGCCCCGAGGAATTCTTATTAAAAGAATCTTCGACAAGTAGGAAAGAGATATCAACACTAGAGGATCTAATAAATGGGAAGAAATACAACTTTGGAGATTACGAAGTTAGTAAATCTGGTATATATAAATTATCTGATAAAAAGAATGAAATCATATCATCCACTCCATTCTTTATTTCTAATAGCTTCTTCAATATTGACACAAACCACTTTCAATATGAATTACAGTATCTCAATCAAGATAGGAAGGGTACTCAGAAAATATCAGCTAGTATTCTATCACCTTATAAAATATCTGATTTGACAAAATATGGAATTATGTTGGCATCGGCGCCACAAAAAATAATTGAATATTTGAATTATCAGATAAAAACAGTCCCTATTCAGAACATACATTCATATGTAGGGTGGAAAACAAACGATTCAGACACATTAACTTTCAGGTTGGATAGAAATTACGGAGATACAGAAGTAAGTATACTAGTAGATAACTCTCTCTTTAATTTGTCGTCACGAGGAACATTTGAAGAATGGAGACAAATGGTCCTTGATAATGTACTTGATAGCAATATGGAGATTGCATTATGTGTGGGTTTCAGTTCAATCGTACTAGGATACCTAGCAATCACTGATAAACCTGATATTGGAAGTTTAATCGTCAATTTCTACGGGCAATCAACGAGCGGGAAGACAACAGCTCTGCATCTAATTAATAGTATTTACTCTAGTCCAGTAAATAACATGTATTCATTCAGTGCTACTCAGAATGCTTTACTTGCCATTTTGAATGAAAACAGAGGAGTAGTGACTACAATTGACGAGTTATCAGCTTCAAGAAGTACAGATCTATCGGAACTATTGTATCAAATTGGACAAGGTCGAAGTCGTTTACGGCTGAGTTCCTCTTCTACGCTATCTGAACAGCTACGGTTCAATACTGTAATCGCTACAACCTCGGAGGTGCCTATGGCAAGCTACCTTAATTCAAATCAGGGATTGCATATGAGATATATAGAACTTTCTTCTGAGGAAGCTTGGACAAAAAATGGAGCCATTGCTGATAATATCAAACTAAGGTGTTCTCAGCACTATGGAGTGGCCAGTGATGCATTCATGGAAAAAATTTTTAAACATGAACAGGGAACTGGATACATAAAAAAAGTGTATCAAATAGCCTATACTGAACTACTAGAGAAACTTCCAGAAAGTAACTTTAAGACACGAATATGCACACTATATGCCGTTATTTATAGTTCTGCAATTCTGGTTAAGGAACTGCTAGACATAGATATCGACAAAAAGAGAGTTTGCGAGTTTTTAGTAAAGACAGAGATAGAAACCTTAGATAAAAGAGGTGAAATCCCTTCTGATTTATATGATAAGATAGTGGATTATACTTTATCTCACGCTGGACTATTTAACATCAAGGATGGATACTCGACAGGAGGAAAGAAAATAGGAATGATTAAAGCTCAGAAAGGAATGTATAGAGTCTATTTCTTCAGAGAGGAGTTCGTCAAGATGTTAAAAAAAGAATTCTCTATTTCTAATGTTGAAAAAGCTATCCAACTGTTAATAAGTCAGAATAAATGGATAGCGGATAAGAGGCGAAATGTAAAATATGTAACCTATGAAAATCATAAAATCGCAATGTATTGCTTAGAGTTACCAATTCACTGGAGAAATTTTGCAATAGAGGCAGAGATAATAAAGGGGTATTAATAATGGAGACAATAGATTACACTGCGCTCATTAAATTGGGGTATAAACAGCATACAGCCAAAAATATCATTAGACAAGCTAAATGCTGGCTCGTTGAAAATGGATATGAATTTTATCTAAATAAACGTTGCGGTATTGTTCCAGCCTACGCTGTAGAAAAAATAATAGGAATTAAAATAGAGAGGTGAGTTATAATGAGTAAGACAAAATATCCTTGTGTATTCAAAAATGATAAAACCGGGTTCTACTACTACAGTGTTGAATTAGGCGTAGATAGGATAACTGGAAAACGAATTCAGAAAAAATCTTCTAAATCGAAAAAAGGGAATCCGTTTCGTACAGCCAAAGAAGCTTACGAGGAAGTTACCAAAATCAAATTAGAATATCATAAAGTGAAAAATTACAGCGATTATGATATAACCTATGAACGATTTATGGAAGAACACTATTTGCCAATGTATGAGAAAAGTGTTGAAAGAGGGACATGGATTTCTAAACAGCCTGCATTAAAATTGCTAGTTCAGAGGTTTGGAAAAATTAGGCTACGGGACATCACGCTAACAGACTGCGAGAAATTTAGAGTCTATCTCTTGACTCATGACCAATATTCTCAAAACTACTCTTCCATGATTTATGGAGCATTTAGAAAAACTTTGGATTATGCAGTCAAGATACAATACCTTGAGGTGAATGTATCCAAACAAACGGATGCAATTTCTAAAGGAAGAGTAACTGTAGCTTATTGGACTAAGGAAGAATTTGAAAAGGTACTGACAAGCTTCTATATTGATGACCTCTATGAACACATGTCTTTTATTGCAGTTTGGTTATACTACATGACTGGAATAAGAGTTTCTGAAGGGTTAGCACTAAAGTGGACGGATATAGACTTAGAAAATAAAAAGTTGCGGATACACGGTACTTTGGAGAGAAGAGGAAGAGCAGAATATGAAGTAAAGAACTATACGAAGACCATAAGTAGTCAACGTATTATCTCTTTAGATGATACAACTGTCCAACTGTTGACGAAATGGAGACAGAGACAGGAAAAACAGCACATAGCTCCTTTCATCCTCAGTTATTCAAAAACACCGCTACACCGTTCAACAATTAATAGAATTATCAAACGCCATGCCGATATTAGTGGTGTCCACCCAATACAGGCAAAGGGGCTAAGGCATAGTCATGCAAGCTATCTCATTAATGAGCATAACATTGATGTCTTAGTGATTTCTAGAAGATTGGGACACTCAAGTCCTGAGATAACGCTAAAACATTACGCTCACCTATGGTCTAGAAATGACGAAAGTGTAGCACAGGCTATAGAGGATGACATTACTATTAAGCATAGTATAGAAAGTAAGGTGAAGTTTAAAGGAAATCAAAGTATAAAGAAAAAATAAACAAATAACCCCCAACGCACAAAGGTTAGCGTTGGGGGTTAAAAGCAGGGAGAGAGGCAGGGAATAAGTTAACTAAAAGTTGCGATAAGTGGGGTAACTTATTGATAAATCCTTATAAAATCAATTGAAAAAAGGTTAGGACAGAGGTATACTTATTCCCACTCAACGGTTGCAGGTGGTTTGCTGGTAATATCGTAGACGATACGGTTAACATGATCAACTTCATTGACGATACGAACAGAGATTTTTTGCAGAACATCCCAAGGAATCTTGGCAAAGTCAGCTGTCATCCCATCGATAGAAGTGATAGCACGAATGGCAATCGTGTAGTCGTAAGTCCGGCCATCGCCCATGACACCTACTGAACGAACGCCAGTGTTGACAGTGAAGTATTGCCAGATATCGCGGTCAAGACCAGCCTTGGCGATTTCTTCGCGGAGAATAGCGTCTGATTCGCGGACGGTTTCCAATTTCTCCTCTGTGATTTCACCCATGACACGGATAGCAAGGCCAGGACCTGGGAATGGCTGACGCCAGACAATTTCATCAGGCATACCAAGCTCTGTACCCAAAGCGCGCACTTCATCCTTATAGAGTGTATTCAGTGGTTCAATCAGCTCAAACTGCATATCTTCTGGCAGTCCGCCAACGTTATGGTGAGACTTGATGGTCTGAGCAGTATCGGTACCAGATTCGATAACGTCTGTATAGAGCGTTCCTTGAGCCAAGAATTTCACATCTTTCAGTTTGCTGGCTTCATCGTCAAAGACGTAGACAAACTCGTTTCCGATGATTTTACGTTTTTGCTCTGGATCAGATACACCAGCAAGTTTGTCAAGGAAACGCTTCGCTGCGTCCGCTTTAACGATATTAAGACCAAACTTGCCACCCAACATCTCCATAACTTGATCAGCTTCGCCTTTACGCAAAAGACCATGATCTACAAAGATACAGATCAATTGATCGCCGATAGCTTTCTGCAAGAGGACACCTACGACAGAAGAGTCAACACCACCTGATAGGCCGAGCAGGACACGTTTGTCACCGACTGTTTCACGGATTTTTTGAATCTGCATCTCGATGAAATTATCCATAGACCAGTCGCCCTTAGCACCACAGATATTGAGAGCGAAATTGCGCAAAATATCGTAACCGTACTCAGAATGACGAACCTCAGGGTGGAACTGGATTCCGTAGATTTTCTTGTCAGAATTTTCAATAGATGCAAAAGGACAGTCAGCAGAAGTGCCCGTACGAACAAAGTCTGCAGGAATCTCTGTCACCGCATCACCGTGGCTCATCAAAACAATCTGTTCTTCAGGAGTCCCTTCAAAGAGGGCAGAAGTGGTATGAGTAAGTGGTGATTGGCCATACTCTCGGTTACCAGCATCACCTGCAGGAACAACTTTTCCTCCAAGTTTATGAGTTAAAAGTTGCATACCATAGCAGATTCCCAAAATTGGAATCCCCAACTCAAAGATTTCTGGATCAATATCAAATGAACCTTCTTCATAAACTGAGTTAGGCCCACCTGAAAGGATAATCCCAACAGGACGGATAGCACGGACTTCATCCGCTGTGATATTGTGGCTCTTGAGTTCAGAAAATACACCAATTTCACGGATACGACGCGAAATCAGCTGGTTGTACTGGCTGCCGTAATCAAGCACGATGATTTTTTCAACATCTTGCAATTCAGTTATAGTTGTCATCTTTTCCCTTTCTTAAAAGAAGTAATCTTTTCCCCTCATTCTATCACAAAAATCGAATTTTTCCAAGGTAATAAAGCCAGCTGCAAGTAAAATAACTGAGAAATTAAAACATCTGTTCTAAAAAATGATAAACAAATAGGATTTCCCTACATTGATTGATATTTAGTTTGACTTTTAAACTAATTGATAATACAATAAATGTATAAAAAAGCTGCTTAAAATCAGAAAAGAGGGCTATTGATGTTACCTGCTTATGTGAAAATACATGATCAAATAAAAAAAGATATTGACGAAGGTATTTGGGAGATTGGCGAGCGTTTACCAAGTGAACGTGATCTTGCTGAAACTTTCGAGGTCAGCAGAATGACCCTGCGCCAAGCTATTACGCTTCTGGTGGAGGAAGGAGTGCTAGAGCGTCGAGTCGGTAGCGGGACTTATGTCGCTAGCACACGCGTGCAAGAAAAGATGCGTGGTACCACTAGCTTTACAGAAATTATGAAGTCTCAAGGAAAAATACCGTCCAGCCAGCTGATTTCCTACCGTCGGACCCTGCCTAGCGAGCGAGAAGTCGAGAAGTTGGGCATCCATAAGACGGAGAACATCATCCGCATGGAACGGGTTCGCTACGCTGACGATATCCCCGTGGTCTATGAAGTTGCCTCAATTCCAGAGAAATTTATAAAGAATTTCAAAAAAGAAGAAGTGACTAGTCATTTCTTTCAAACTCTACAAGAGCACGGCTATAAAATTGGCAAGTCCCAACAGACCATTTACGCCCGTTTGGCCAAGGAGAAAATCGCTAAATACCTAGGAATCCCCCGTGGTCATGCCATTTTAGGCTTGACACAAGTTTCTTATTTTGATGATGGAACGGCCTTTGAGTACGTAAAAAGCCAGTATGTCGGCGAACGCTTTGAATTTTATTTGGAAAACAAATAATTACATAATTTAAATTACGTTATAAAAACTGTCAATCGGCAGTTTTTTTATAATTCTCCATTTTCAAACCTACCGAAAGAGTGGAGTTTAAATGGATTATTTGATATAATATTCTTTATGGAAATTGAAAAAACAAATCGAATGAACGCTCTGTTTGAGTTTTATGCGGCTTTGCTGACCGACAAGCAGATGAACTATATTGAGCTCTACTATGCGGATGACTACAGCCTTGCTGAGATTGCCGAGGAGTTTAATGTGAGCCGCCAAGCTGTCTATGACAATATCAAGCGGACGGAGAAAATTCTGGAAGACTACGAAATGAAACTGCACATGTACTCTGACTATATCGTCCGAAGTCAGATTTTCGATCAGATTATGGAGAAATACCCTGATGATCCCTATTTGCAGGAGCAGCTTGCGGTTTTGTCCAGCATTGATAACCGAGAATAAAACGGATAGAAAACAGTCTATTTCCATCATTTGATAATTAAGAGGAGAAACATTTATGGCTTTTGAAAATTTAACTGAACGCTTACAGAATGTCTTTAAAAACCTACGCAGAAAGGGAAAAATTTCTGAGAGTGATATTCAGGAAGCGACCAAGGAGATCCGTCTTGCTCTTTTGGAGGCTGACGTTGCCCTGCCTGTTGTTAAAGACTTTATTAAAAAGATTCGTGAGCGAGCTATTGGACACGAAGTTATTGACACGCTCAATCCAGCTCAACAAATCATCAAAATCGTAGATGAAGAGCTAACAGCCATTCTGGGTTCTGATACTGCCGAGATTATCAAGTCACCAAAGATTCCGACTGTTATTATGATGGTCGGTTTGCAAGGGGCTGGTAAAACAACCTTTGCAGGTAAATTGGCCAATAAACTCAAGAAAGAAGAAAATGCTCGTCCTTTGATGATTGCGGCGGACATTTACCGTCCAGCGGCTATTGATCAGCTGAAAACACTAGGGCAACAGATTGATGTGCCAGTCTTTGCCTTGGGTACTGAGTTTCCAGCAGTAGAGATTGTCCGTCAAGGTTTAGAGCAAGCCAAGGCTAATCACAATGACTATGTCTTGATTGATACGGCTGGTCGCCTACAAATTGACGAGAAACTCATGCAGGAGCTGGCTGATGTCAAGGCTTTAGCACAGCCAAATGAAATTCTGCTGGTTGTCGATGCTATGATCGGTCAGGAAGCAGCAAATGTAGCCCGTGAATTTAACAATCAACTCGAAGTGACCGGGGTTATCCTGACCAAGATTGATGGGGATACCCGTGGTGGTGCAGCTCTGTCAGTCCGTCAGATTACTGGCAAACCAATCAAGTTCACTGGTACCGGTGAAAAGATTACTGATATCGAAACCTTCCACCCAGACCGTATGTCTGGCCGTATCCTCGGTATGGGGGATATGCTGACCCTGATTGAAAAGGCCGCTCAAGAGTACGATGAGAAGAAATCTCTTGAAATGGCTGAAAAAATGCGAGAAAACACCTTTGATTTCAACGATTTCATCGACCAGCTGGACCAAGTGCAGAACATGGGTCCTATGGAAGAATTGCTCAAGATGCTGCCAGGTATGGCCAATAATCCTGCTCTTAAAAACATCAAAGTAGATGAAAAAGAAATTGCCCGTAAACGTGCCATCGTATCCTCTATGACACCAGCCGAGCGGGAAAATCCAGACCTGCTTAACCCAAGCCGTCGTCGTCGGATTGCAGCTGGTTCTGGTAATAGCTTTGTCGAAGTCAATAAGTTTATCAAAGACTTTAACCAAGCCAAACAGATGATGCAGGGCGTCTTATCTGGAGATATGAACAAAATGATGAAACAGATGGGGCTCAATCCTAACAATCTGCCTAAAAATATGCCGGGTGGCATGCCGGATATGTCAGCTTTAGAAGGCATGATGGGCCAAGGCGGTATGCCTGATTTATCTGCTTTAGGCGGAGCAGGTATGCCAGATATGAGTCAACTTTTTGGCGGTGGCCTCAAAGGTAAAGCAGGAGAATTCCTCATGCGCCGCAGCATGAATAAAATGGCCAAGCAAATGAAGAAAAACAAGAAAAAACGGAAGTAATCGCAAACAAGTTACATAATTTATTTTATGTAACTTGTTTTGTACACTTAGGAAAAAAGAAATGAAAAAGTTTATTAAGTATCTGATTCGGCTTTATAACGACATACAAGCGAAACTCACTTCCCACCCCATCAGCCATCTGCCCTTGAGCAAAGTTGATATTCAGCCAATCATCATGATCCCAGGTAGTTCGGCGACAGAGAACCGTTTTAATCGAATGGTTAAAAAGCTCAACTGCAATCAGCATCCGCATCATAGTTTAATTCGTATTAAAGTCTGGAATGACGGGCATATAACTTACCGAGGGCATTTGAAGCGCAAGGATAGAAATCCCATTTTTGTGGTTGGTTTTCAGAATAATCGCGATGGTTACAAAAATATCAAGAACCAGGCTGCTATGTTCAACGCTGCCATAACTGTTTTACGAGATAAGTACTCTTTTACTAGCTTTAAAGGGCTGGGACATTCTAACGGAGGCCTAGTATACACAGCTTTCCTGCAGCAATATCTGGCAAACCATTCTGGGTTGGAGATGGAAAAGCTCCTGACTATTGGCAGTCCTTATAATCTAAACAAGAAAAATCTTAATCATCGAGTCCCAATGTTAGATGACTTTGTAGCCAATCAGGAAAAACTACCTAAGAAGCTGCAGCATTTATCGATTTTAGGAATATTTTTCCGAGATGGCGATGGCATTGTCCATAGAAGCAGTGTAGAAGCTGGGCGTCTGATTTACAAAGGCAGAATTGCTTCATACAGAGAGGCTATCGTGACAGGTAAGGCTGCCCATCATTCAGCACTGCCGCAAAATGATCAAGTCATTGATTTAATTAGGGAGTTTTTGTTGGAATAAATTTGTATTATATGTAACATAATTTAAATTACGTTGGTATCGATGCAGATATGAATAAAATAAATTACCAATCTATTGAGCAATCCAAAAGTTCAGACAATGTCTCTGAACCAATAGCAAAAAGTTTACTAAAAAAGGTTTACTTTTATTTTATCTGTGATACAATACTGCTAAACAATTAAGTTATTGATAATTGTTTATGTACTCAAGGAGAATTTATAAATGGTAAAAGAAACAAAATATTATTCCTTAGAAGAACTAATTTGTGAATTTAAAATATGGTCAATAGAAGAAGATACCCTTACTAAAAATTCTGCTAACAGTTATGCCGATTATATTCGTAAAGCTTTTGCCTATCTCTTAGAAGAACAGATTCCTAATGGAAAGGAAGTTGTGAAAACGCATAATTTTAAGAAAAGTCAGAAAACAACAGACGACGACTACAACAATGTTGTTATCTATTATGAAGCGTTGCTAGCTAAACAAAGTAAAAATAAAACAGTCAGAAACTCTATTTCAGGGTTTAGAAAATTCTTAATTTTCATGGAAAGTCAAGGATATGTTTTTGATCGAAATATGTCTGATAAAGATCTTAAAAAATGTAAAGATAAACAACAGCTCCGTTATCAAGTTGTTTACTCAAATAAAGATCTCAAAAGTATTTTTAAAAAACGACTTACAACTCAGGATCGTGTGTATAAACACTTAGTACTACCTTTAGGAGTTATTAATACATTATTCAGAAAGGAATTTGGAAAAACTTATGAAGACTTTCTGGATACACAAATAGATAACATTCAGTATCTTATAAAAGATGAGAATATAAATATAAGGCATAGAGATGTAGAGCAATTAGAACTTACTGAAAAAAATGAGATTATTCTTACAACAAAAGACGGCTTGCGTCATTTCTTGTATACTGACACCAAGTCAGGGAAACAAGAAATGAAAGCTTCACGCATTAGAGAAGTCACAATAGATCATAAAACCCCACTACATGATTTAACATTAAACCATCATTGTCCTGAACTTCATAAGCTTAGTGATATAGTCAAAAAGATTTTGGAAAAGTCGGGGGAAGGTATTACAGGTCGCACCCTTACAAAATATAAAAAATTAATCGATGAGTATCTTATTGAAGAAAATGAGATCGACTTAGAAAAGCTATTCTATGATTTTAAGGGATTGTACAATAAAATGGATCTTGTTCTCATGGATGGTGCGTCTAATTCTTCAAAAGGAAAAAATTAAAACAAAAAAACAAGTCGTTTTAAACTTGTTTTTTTGTGGTTCTAAATAAGAAAAGGTCTAATAACTAGTCGTTATTCCGTAGATATCCCTCTGACATATTTCCGAAAAACTATAATTTTCTTGAAAAATATAGCTAGATATGCTATACTTCTTTTATAGAAAAATCACGAGGAAGATGGAATGAAACGCGAAATCTTATTGGAAAGAATCGATAAGCTCAAGGCTACCATGCCCTGGTACGTTCTAGAATACTACCAATCCAAGCTGGCGGTACCTTATAGCTTTACGACCTTGTATGAATATCTCAAAGAATACGATCGATTTTTTCGCTGGGTTTTAGACTCCGATATTTCTGACGCTTCAGAGATTGCTGAGATCCCTCTCTCTGTCTTGGAAAATATGACTAAGAAAGATATGGAATCCTTCATTCTATACTTACGGGAGCGGCCGCTCCTCAATGCTAATACGACCCAAAACGGTGTTTCCCAGACAACCATCAATCGGACTCTTTCGGCTTTGTCCAGCCTCTATAAATATTTGACTGAGGAAGTGGAAAACGAGCAGGGTGAGCCCTACTTCTATCGAAATGTGATGAAGAAGGTTGCTACTAAGAAGAAAAAAGAAACTCTGGCTGCTCGTGCTGAGAATATTAAACAGAAGCTCTTTTTAGGGGATGAGACGGAGGAATTTCTCCAGTATATTGATAGGGAATACCCCAAGAAGCTCTCTAACCGTGCGCTATCCTCCTTCAACAAGAACAAAGAACGAGATTTAGCCATCATTGCCTTGCTGTTAGCCTCTGGTGTTCGTCTGTCTGAAGCTGTCAATCTTGACCTGAAAGACATCAATCTCAAAATGATGGTCATTGAAGTGACAAGGAAGGGTGGGAAAAGGGACTCTGTCAATGTCGCTGCTTTTGCCAAGCCCTATTTAGAAGAGTATTTGAGCATTCGGAGTAAGCGATACAAGGCCGAAAAGACAGATCTAGCCTTCTTTTTGACTGAATACCGCGGCACTCCTAATCGAATCGATGCTTCCAGTGTCGAAAAAATGGTGGCCAAGTATTCCGAGGACTTCAAGGTGCGAGTGACACCTCACAAACTCCGCCACACGCTTGCTACACGTTTATACGATGCAACCAAATCTCAAGTTCTCGTCAGTCACCAGCTAGGTCACGCCAGTACACAAGTCACTGACCTCTATACCCATATTGTCAATGATGAGCAAAAGAATGCTCTGGATAAGCTCTAGTTTACAGAACTAAAATTATGACACATGCAACAGTAAATGCTCTATGATGTTTTGTTCATAGAGCATTTTTACTTAACTTAAATAGTATTTAACCGCATCACTTCATCGGCCTTTTCCCAAATCGTTGGGTTATGCGTTGCAATAATCATAAAACGGTCGGGCTTTTTCAATGATAACAGTAAGTTCATAATTTCTTCCGAAGTTTCTGGATCGAGTGCTGCAGTCAATTCATCTGCCAAAATCAAGGGAGGGTCCTTGAGGATAACTTTGGCCAAGGCGACACGTTGCGCTTCTCCGCCTGATAATTCATAGATTTTTTGATCGAGTGCAAGATAATCCAATCCGACCTTTTCTAAGACTTCTTCTCGCTGCTTCTTCTCTTGTTTGGTCCATTTTTGACCGATCAATCCAAGTTCTAAATTGGCAGCTACGGTCTCGTTTTCAAGAAGACCAAAATTTTGAAAGAGATAGCCTAATTCATTTTTGAAAAAGTGATGAGATTTGATTTGCTTAAGCTCCTGCCCTCGATAGCTGATGCTTCCCTTATCATAAGGTTCTAGCTTAGCCAGAATATTGAGTAGGGTTGTTTTGCCGCAACCGCTATTTCCGATTAGGGCATAGACCTTCCCTGCTGCAAATTGCAGATTGATATCCTGAAAGACAGTCCGTTCTCCAAATGATTTTGTCAGGTGTTCTATTTTGATCATATTAGGCTCCTTTCAGAATAATGGGCAAGAAATGCTCTTCTTTATGCGACCTGTAAAGGAGAATCAGCCATGCATTGGTCGCAAATAATAAGAGCGCGACAAGAGCGATCCACCATTCCTGTGTGAGAAAGAAAATCAGGACACTACCTAATAGCAGCATGACAATCTCTGATATGAGCATGCTTCGGTGAATTTTCAAAAAGTCCATACCCGCAATCTTCTTCAGGAATATCGGTCTTCTAAACTCTTCAAAATAGAGGAAATTCATGGTGTTAAAGAGTAGAATGGAGGTCGCCATTCCGAAGATACCGCCAGCAATGGCCATGAGGTTCTCTAATTGAATGGATTGCATCATCTGCTGATAGACAGCTGCTGCATAGTCGTATTGACTCACATTTTTTTCGAGCCCATGCTCAGCTACTAGCTTCTTGCTTTTTTCGAGTCCATCAAAATACAGATAAGAATTGAGTTGAGGGAAATAAGGATTGTCGTAGCCACCAAAGCTTTTAGGTCGAACAACAACCAAAATCGGATCGGTCAAGAATTGCTGATAGTTCATAGGTGTATTGTTATAAATAAAGCGTTTTTGGTTGTTAGGAAGATAGATCACCCGTGCTTTCATGGGCAACTGGCTCTTTCCTTGATCATCTCTAGGAGTCAGATAATCTTCATAGCGTTTTTCCAACTCCTCTTCTTGACCTTTCAACTTTTCAGGGAGCAAGAGTCCAAATTCTCCAGCTTGCAAGTGATTCAAGCGCTCTTTTTCCTCAGGGGAAACTGAGATCCTTTGGATATCGAGATAATTTGGAGTGACATACAGAGTATTGGCAAGAGGATCGTAATCTGTGATTGAAAGATTTCTCCCTGTTCTAGGATCGTTCATGAAGCCTTTTGAATTAAAAGATACGAGCTGATGATAGACCAAGAGACCACCTTTTTCGATGCCGGACTCGATCAACTTAGACTATTTTGCTCTGTTCTCAATTTGCGTCTCTTTGTTTGTATTCTGTGAAAAATCCTCCCGATTTACACCAATTTGAACCCAATTCGTCTCTTTAGACCAAGCCACTTTCCCCTCTTGGTAAGTCTGCCAGACAGAACCATAGATACTGACCCGATGGATAGCAAGGCCAATGAGAGCAACAGCGAGAAATTGACAGGTAAAGAGAAAAACTAAAATCCTTTTTACTGGAATTTTCCCTTTTAAAAGGCTAACCAAGTGCACCGTCTGGATGCTGAATGCAAATATAAAGGACAGGAGAGCAGATACGATGAGCAAGAGCGTATTATAAATGATACTACTTGAAATAATGAAGGAATAGGCAAAAGGGGTTAATTGTAAGCAATAAATCAAAATGGATCCTAAGGCACTGGCTCCAATACATCCTAAAAGCAGCTCTCTGCTGTCTTCCATGAGAGAACGTCCAAAGAGTTGGTACCGTCTCATCCCTGCAATATAACGAATCCCTGCACTCCTCAATTCAAGTGTTTTTTGAATAATGGCCAATGCACTAAAGCTAAGAATAAAAATAACCAAGGCTAAGGATTGGGAACCGGAACCAAAAAATGCCATAAAATTCTGCAAGAGATTAGGCTTATTCATGAAAGTCTTTGAGAAACCAAGTTCGTGTAGTTTTTGATCCAACTTTTCGAGTGGTAACTTCCCTGATAGGATATAGTAATTGGTAAGTAAACTCTCCTTTGAAGCGAGTTCTTTCTCTGCTTTTTTGATGCCCTTTGGAAGCTCTCCCTCTCCGTAGATATCATAGGAGAACTTGACCTGACCTTGCGAATCCGTTTGTTGAATCTGGCGAGCAATTACACTATTGCTTTCCCTTGCTAACTGATCTAAGTTGGCCGAAAGCTCCTCATAGGTGACAGTTCTTTCTTGCTTAAGAACTCCTACCACAGGGAGACTTCGGTGGATGACCGTATTTGGTGAAATAAAGGCAATCCAAAGAAGAAAGCTGGTGACACAAAGATTAGAAAAGATAATAAAGACTCGTTTCATAAGATCACACTTTCTAAAGAGAGATTGAAGAGAGATACTTCAAGCTTTTCAAATGACTTTATCCATCTATATAATACCATAAAAGCAATATATTAGAAACTATTTATAGGTAAAACTGAGTTCAAAAAAGAGATCCGCAAAAGCGAATCTCTCATGTCTTTATCCCACTACTGCTTCAGCGATTTCTTCACGGCTAATGCCAGCAAAGTAGCGTGTAATATCAATAGTTTCTAGCGCCTTAAGGACATCTTCACGTTCGTATTTCACTCCACGAAGAACATCTTCTACCGCTGCAACATCTTCGATACCAAAGAAGTCACCGTAAATCTTAATGTCTTGAATTTTTGATTCAATGACATTGGCAAAAACTTCAACCTTACCACTAGTGAATTTTGTTCCTCGACGAACGTTAAATTCAGGTGATTTGCCGTAGTTCCAGTCCCACGTACCAAATTTAGTATCCTTGATGCGATTGATTTCGGTCAATTCTTCTTCTGAAAAGACGTATTCAGCCATTTCTGGATACTCTTTTTTCATGTATTCCAGTAGTAAATCACGGAATTCTTCAACAGTGATTTTTTCTGGTAATTCATTGATAATATTGGTGACACGAGCACGGACGGATTTTACGCCTTTTGATTCAAACTTATCCTTTGAAACCTTGAGTGCGTTAGCAAGGACTGACAAATCAACGTCAAAGAGCAAGCAACCGTGGTGCATGATACGGCCGTTGATATAAGCTTGGGCATTTCCACAGAATTTCTTGCCATCAATCTCAAGGTCGTTACGGCCTGTGAACTCAGCTTTCACACCGAGTTGAGCCAAGGTATTGATTACTGGAGTTGAGAAGCTCTTGAAGTCAAAGGCCTTGTTTTCATCTTCTTTTGAGATGATCGTGTAGTTGAGGTTGTTTAAATCGTGGTAAACAGCTCCACCACCACTGATACGGCGAACTACTTCAATACCATGTTCTCGGACATAGTCGCGATTAATTTCCTCAATAGTATTTTGATGACGCCCGACAATGATAGATGGTTTATTGATCCAAAGTAGGAAGATTTGGTCCTCATCCAAAAGGTGTTTAAAGGCATATTCTTCCAAGGCGATATTAAATGCAGTGTCGTTTGAATGATTGATAATATATTTCATGATATCCCTTTATACGATAGAGACTGGAAATAATCTTCCAGTCTAGTCTATATTCGTTTTATTTTTTCTTAGGTGAATGGATGGCCATTCCTAAAACATCTGCAAATGCTTCGTACATCACTTCAGAGTAGGTTGGGTGTCCGTGGATGGTCTTGAGCATTTCTTCAACAGTAATTTCCATTTCGATAATGCTTGATGCCTCGTTGATCAATTCTGCAGCTGAAGGACCAATGATGTGCACCCCAAGGATTTCTCCGTATTTCTTATCAGCGATGACTTTTACAAAACCTTGAGCAGCATCAGATGCAATGGCACGACCGTTAGCTGCAAAATTGAATTTACCAATGGCTACATCGTATTTTTCACGAGCTTGTTCTTCTGTGAGACCTACTGCTGCTACTTCAGGAAGAGTGTAGATAGCTGCTGGAGTCAAGTTCAATTTGGCAACAGCATGATTTCCTTTGAGGGCATTTTCAGCTGCAACTTCACCCATACGGAAGGCTGCGTGGGCTAACATCTTGGTACCGTTGATATCACCTGGTGCGTAGATGCCTGGAACAGAAGTTTCCATGTATTCGTTGACCTTGATACGTCCACGATCCAATTCAAACTCAACATCGCCAATTCCTTCAAGATCTGGAACACGACCGATTGAAAGAAGAGCTTTGCTTGCGATGATATCGTCTTTTCCTTCAACCTTGATACGAAGTTGACCATTTTCTTCGATGATTTCTTGCAGTTTAGTACCTGTCAAGATGGTCATTCCTTTACGCTCAAGAATCAAGCGAAGATTCTTGGAAACTTCAGCATCCATAGCTGGTACAATACGATCCATCATTTCGATAACAGTCACTTTTGAACCAAATGTCATGAAGGCTTGACCGAGTTCGATACCGACAACGCCACCACCAATGATTACGAGGCTTTCTGGAACTTCGTTCATTTCAAGAATGTCATCACTGGTCATCACAAGTGGAGATTCCATGCCAGGAACGTTGATCTTGCTGACTTTTGAACCACCAGCAAGGATAATTTTCTTAGTTTCAAGCAATTCTGAACCATTAACCAAGACATTCTTGTCTTTAGTGATTGTACCAATTCCCTTATGAACAGCAACTCCGTAGCTACGAAGGAGACCAGCAACACCACCTACCAAGGTATTGACAACCTTAGACTTGGTTTCAAGGAGTTTATCCATATCAACGGTGAAGTTAGGATTTTCGATCACGATACCACGGTTTGCTGCATGACCGATGTTTTCGATGATTTCAGCGTTGTGAAGGTAGGTCTTAGTTGGGATACAGCCACGGTTCAAGCACGTTCCACCGAGTTCAGATTTCTCAACAAGGGCAACCTTACCACCGAGTTGGGCAGCTTTAATGGCTGCTACATATCCAGCAGGACCTCCACCAATCACAACGATATCAAAGGCATCATCGCTCTTGCCGTCATCGTTTGAGGCACTAACTGCAGGCGCTGGGCTAGCTTCTGGAGCAGCCGCTCCAGCTGTTGGGATGTTCTCCCCTTCTTCACCAAGGTAGCCAATGACTTCCGTTACAGGGACAGTTTCACCATCTCCTTTGAGGATGGCAATCAAGTATCCATCTTCTTCGGCTTCCAATTCCATGCTGACTTTGTCGGTCATGATTTCCAAAAGGATTTCTCCTTCTTTTACAAATTCTCCGACTTTTTTATTCCATTGGACGATTTGTCCTTCTGTCATATCCACGCCGGCTTTTGGCATAATTACTTCTAAGGCCATGTCTTACTTCCTTTATCTATATCTCTAAAAATAAATACTGTATTTTTTAAACCAACATTGAGATTGGGTTCTCAATCAAGGCTTTCAAGTCTTTCATAAACTTAGCACCAGCCATCCCATCTACGACACGGTGGTCAATGGTTAATCCTAAACTCATGATTGGACGAATCACAATCTCGCCATTTACAGCTACAGGTTTCTCAACTGTTGAGCTAACCCCGAGGATTGCTGAGTTAGGTTGGTTAATGATAGGACCGAAGGACTGAACACCAAACATTCCCAAGTTACTGATTGTGAAGGTTGAATTTTGCAGTTCACTTGGAGCCAATTTGCCATCCAAGGTACGGCCAATCACATCCTTAAAGGCTACAACTAACTCTGACAAGCTCATTTTTTCAGCATTGTAAACAACAGGTGTCATCAAGCCATTATCCATTCCCACAGCCATAGCAAGGTTGACATAGTTGTGAGTGATAATGGTCTTGCCGTCTTCGGTCAACGAAGCGTTGATGTAAGGGTGTTTCATCAATGTTCTCACAACAGCGAGAGAAAGCAAGTCTGTAACCGTAATTTTCTTGCCAGTTGCTTCCATGATTGGCTCAAGAACTTTCTTACGAAGAGCCAGCATCTCAGACATATCGACATCGTAGTTGAGCGTGAAGGTTGGCGCAGTTAGGTAGGATTCAACCATACGTTGGGCGATAACCTTACGCATTGGTGTCATTGGAATACGCTCAATTTCACCATAAGGAGTGATATTGTCTGGAACTTCTTCCACTTTTTCGATTTGAGCAGGAGACTTGATGGTGTCGTTTTCGATATTTTCAGGAAGGAAGGCCAAAACATCCTTCTTCATAATCTTACCACGATGACCTGTTCCTTGGATTTCCTGCCAAGCAATATTATGTTCGAGGGCAATTCGTTTTGCAAGTGGCGAAATGCGAACCACATTTGTGTCTTTATAAGTTTCCACGTCTTCTTTGTGGACACGACCGTTTGCACCTGAGCCAGAAACGTCGTAGAGGTTGATCCCTAGATCATCCGCTAACTTTCTAGCCGCAGGAGTCGCTCTTAGCTTGTCATCAGCCATGACCTCTCCAATTCTATACTAAGATATTAAGGACGAAGAGGGCAAGGAAAAAATAGGAGATTGACGATGTGTTCGATGAACACAAGGAAATCTATCTTTTTTTCGCAGACCTCCGTCCAAATTCAATTACATGATACAAAGGGCGTTAAAAGCGATTGAAAAATAGGAAATCGACACTGGCTTCGATGAAACCAAGGTAAATTATCTTTTTTCTGAGCTCTTAGCCCACACTAAATATAAATATTAAAAGTACTTATTAGGACCTCTACACAAGATTAGATTACATAAAATAATCTATGTAATCTAATCTATGAGAAAGCCTTTTCTTTATTATACCTTATTCTTTATGATATGTCTTCCGAATAGCGTCTTTGATGCTTTCAACAGTCGGAATCATTGCATTTTCCAAGTTTTGTGCATATGGCATTGGTACATCTTCTCCAGCACAACGGCGGATTGGTGCGTCTAGATAATCAAATGCTTCTGATTCAGAAATAATCGCTGAAATCTCTCCGATATAACCACTTGTTTTGTGGGCATCGTTGACAAGCACCACCTTACCAGTCTTCTTCACTGAATTAATGATGATATCTTTATCAAGAGGAACAAGCGTACGTGGGTCCACAATTTCAACTGAAATTCCTTCTTCAGCTAATTCTTCAGCAGCTTGAACCACACGACGCAGCATTTTTCCGTAAGTAACGACTGTTACATCCGTTCCTTCACGTTTGATTTCACCAACCCCAAGCGGAATAACATACTCAGGATCGACTGGTACTTCACCTTTTTGGTTAAATTCAGACTTATATTCCAGGATAATAACTGGGTTATTGTCTCGGATGGAAGCTTTGAGGAGGCCTTTCATATCGGCAGGCGTGCCCGGAGCTACCACCTTAAGCCCTGGAATATGCGTAAACCAAGACTCTAGAGATTGTGAGTGCTGAGCTGCAGAACCTACTCCATTACCAGCCGCACATCGAATGGTCATCGGAACTTGCCCTTTACCACCAAACATATAACGTGTTTTAGCCGCTTGGTTGACGATATTATCCATAGCAATTACAGCGAAGTCCATGAAGGTCATATCAACAATCGGGCGAAGTCCTGTCATGGCTGCTCCTGCTGCTGCTCCAGAAATCGCTGCTTCTGAAATCGGACAGTCGCGTACACGCTCAGGTCCAAATTCTTCCAGCATACCAACAGATGTTCCGAAATCTCCACCAAAGACTCCGACATCCTCTCCCATCAAGAGTACATTTTCATCGCGACGCATTTCCTCAGACATAGCGAGGATAATGGTGTCACGAAATGACATAGTTTTAGTTTCCATTTTCTTTTTTCTCCTCTCTTTAGTCTGCGTAAATATCTTCAAATGCGGATTCAAGTGGTGGGAATGGGCTCTCTTCTGCAAACTTGACAGATGCTTCTACTGCTTCTTTGACACTAGCTTGGATAGCTTCTAGCTCCTCCTCGCTTGCAATCTTGTTTTCCAGCAAGTAGTTTCGAAGATTTTCAATTGGATCTTTTTTCTTCCATTCGTCTACTTCTTCACGAGTACGGTATTTACCCGGATCAGAAGACGAGTGGCCAAGCCAGCGATAGGTTACACTTTCGATCAAGACTGGTCCTTTACCACTACGAACATGCTCGACAGCCTTTTGGAAGCCTTCATAGACATCCAGAACATTATTTCCATCTTCGATGAACATGCCTGGGATTCCATATGCTGCGCTGCGCTCGTGGATGTGTTCCACATTGGTCATTTTCTTGATATCCGCAGAGATTCCATAACCATTGTTAATGCAGTAGAAAATAACTGGAAGGTTCCAGATAGAAGCCATGTTCACTGCTTCGTGGAAAACGCCTTCGTTGGTCGCACCGTCACCAAAGAAGCAGACGACAATCTTGCCAGTCTTCTGCATTTGCTGAGTAAGAGCCGCACCAACAGCGATTCCCATACCGCCACCTACGATACCATTAGCACCAAGGTTCCCAGCATCCAGATCGGCAATATGCATAGAGCCGCCTTTCCCTTTACAAGTACCATTGTACTTACCAAGGATCTCGGCCATCATACCATTTAGGTCAATGCCTTTGGCAATGGCTTGACCATGTCCACGGTGATTAGAAGTGATTAAATCATCCGGATTCAAAGCTAACATTGCACCAACGTTGGCCGCTTCCTCACCCACTGAAAAGTGAGTCATGCCTGGAACTTTCCCTTTTTTTACAAGTTGTGCAATTTTTAAGTCCATACGACGGATTTCTTCCATCTTACGAAACATCTCTAATAAGAGAGATTTATCTAAAGTTGCCATTTCTTTGCCTTTCTAAAACCCCATTCAATCGTACGTACGGGCAGCTGCAACTGTTTAAGTTGAACTAGGACACATGAATATTCCAAGCGCTCTAGCTGTCCTATCATTCCGAATGATACAGGGTATAAGCATTATTTATTTCCCTTCTATTCTAACGAATATTGTAAGCACTGTCAAAGTTTTTGCTCAAATTTTTTCACAAAGAAAAATCAGCATATCGCATGGATAGGCTGATTGATAAAACAAAAATAAATATTTCACAAACTATCATTCTTAGATTTTTTGAATGGTTCAATAGATTCAAAACTAGATTTTCATTCTATTTCCGCAACACTATTATATATGCTGAGTGGATGTTCACCGCTGTAAGGAAACTATTTACTATAAAAGATCATTCTGCTTTCTTTCCAAAGTCCGCAATCATCTCTTCCATCTGTTCCCGACTTGGAGTGGTCAGTATGTAGAGGTAGTCTCCTTGCAACTCAGCAAAGGCCGCTGGCATATCTTTTTTGACTTTAAAGTTATCCCGATACTTCTCTAACAACTCCGCCTCTGAATAGGCATAATGTGAGCTTGCGCGACGGGACGTTGCCAAGCAGAATAACGGCTCCATGTCTGATTCAGGGAAAGGCTCACCCGAAACAATATTCGCGTATCCACGATAGAGATCAATCGAATGAGCATAATTATAAACATCGATGGTGAAACCACCTGCTGGACGATTATTGTATTCGATAGCTATGTAATCATCGTCTTTGCGGAAAAATTCGATATGGAAAAAGCGCTCTTTCATGCCAAATGCTTGGACGATGGCCTCGCCATAAGCACGAAGTTTTGGATCCATCTCCTTGAGGACATAGTAAGAATTATCCATTTTATAAAGCATGAGGTCTAGCGGTGTGTAGGCGTAGTCAAAAGTGGTTGAAAAGACTATATTTCCTTCGGAATCAATCAGACCATCAAACGTACATATCTCGCTAGAAGTTACAAATTTTTCAAAGAAATAGATAATCTCCTGATCCCATTCTTCTTTAAAATGCTCGACATCCGCAGCTGTCTCAATCTTAAACGTGGCTGCTGCTCCCACTCCATTATCTGGCTTGGCAATCAGAGGCAGACCGATTTTTTTGACAGCCTGATCCACATCCGATAGTTTTTTGACAACCTGACCTGGAACGACTGGCACACCAGCTTTCTTGAAGAGCTTCTTCATTTCAGACTTAAATTTGGTCTTTTTCAGGTCATTTGGCTTGGCTCCAAAAACGTTAAATTGTTCCCGCAACTGGGCATCTTGCTCCAGCCAGTATTCATTATGGGATTCAATGCGGTCAATCGGTCCATGTTTGTAGAAAAGGAAAGCTACCGCACGTTTAACTTCATCCAGATTTTCCAAATTGTCGACACGAAAATACTCAGTCAAGGCATGCTGAAGACCTAGGCCTAACTGCTCATAAGGCTCCTGTCCGATACCAAGCACTGTAATACCTTTGTTAGCCAGCTCAATCGTAAACTGCTGGAAATTTTCTGGATAATAAGGTGAAATAACAATATAATTCATAGTAAGACTTCCTTTCTACTTAACATTTTAGAGATTTAACTGGCTCAAGAAATAAGGCATCTGCTTGCGCCACCAAATCCAATCATGAGACACATCGTGACCCCATTCAGCAAACCAAGCTGGAATATTTTTGTGCTCGCAGGCTTCTTTCAGTGTGTAAAATGAAGGAAGGCCATCCTGCTCCCAGTCGCCCAAACCGGTACAAACAATAATATCAGCCTGTCGATAGCGGTCAATAAACCAACCATCATTTTGATTCCAGATATAGTCAGCTGGTGAGTTTTGATAAATGACTTCGTCGTTCAAATTGTCACCAACAAAGAAACGTGCATCATAGACACCACTGAGGGCGATTACTTTATTGAAAACATCTGGATGTTGGAGGAAGAAATTGACTGCATGATAAGCGCCCATAGAGCAGCCTGTCGTCATCATTGGATCAAACCAGCCTGTCTTGTGTTTGATAAAAGGAATCGCCTCTTCAATAACATAACGCTCATAAGCACGGTGCATTTCAGCGCGGTCATGGGGATGTTTCCAGTCCGCCAGCCAGCTTTCGCTATCTACGCTGCTCAAGGTAAAAAATTGCACCTTCCCTGTCTCGATGAACCAAGAGCAGGCCTCAATCATGCCAAAATCAGCATATTCATTGTGAGAACCGCCTGACGAGGCAAATACTACCACTGGAATACCAGCATGACCGTAACGATTGACATACATTTCACGGTTCAAATGACCGCTCCAATGACTTAAAAATTCTACATGCATTTGTTTTCTCCTTTTAGCTTCTTTTTCTACCACTTTTCACTGATAAAGCGGAAACAGTCAGGTAGATTTTCCGCCCAATCCACTTCATTGTGAATCGCTCCAGATTGGATTTTGATGTGCAGATTGTCCAGCTCCACACCAGCAGCGATCAGCTGGCGGTAATAACTGAGCGAAGAATCAATATAGGCTTGCTTGATATTGCCTGCCATGAGAGTCTTATCTGTATCATCAGCTTCCTCTGTTCCAACATAGATGAAAACTCGCTGGTCTGGATGTAACTTCTGACGCTCTATGTAGCGGTCAAAAGCTTCTTGGTGGAGCCAGTTGGCCGATGAAAAAACACCTAGACAGCCGACCTGATCTTGATATTCAATGCCGATAAATTGGGTAATATTACCCCCCAATGAAGAACCAATCATAGCTGTATGCTGGCGGTCAGGCTTAGTACGATAGTTTTCGTCAATAAAAGGTTTGACGACGTCCATGACAAACTCTGCGTACTCTGTGCCCTTGCCGCCAAACTGGACACCAGGAATATTAGACTCCTGAAACTTCCAAGCGGAATACTCATCCATCCGTCGCGGTCCATCATTGTCAATAGCCACAACTATCATTTTTTCAATATCGGGATTACGCTTGATTGTCGGAATCACTTTCCAAGAATGCCCACTGAAAGACTCCTTGCTATAGAGGACATTTTGTCCATCGTGAAAATAGACGACAGGATAGGTCTTTTTAGTATCTTGTTCATAATTTTTAGGGAGCAGCACTCGCACGCGCCGCTTTTGTTTGGTGTAAGGAACCACCAACTCATGAGTTTTCATATCAAGATAGAAATAGGATTTATTCATTTTCAGAAAACTTTCTATTTTCAAAATTTTTATTTATTATATCACAAATTAAGCAAAAAAGTTAGGAATTTCCTAACTTTTTAATGATTTTTATTAGATAATGATAGAAAATAGATTATTTATCCAAATAAGGCTGTAAATCCTGCAAAGCACGCTCAGCAATCTTCTCATAACGCTCTTTCTTATCACGAATCCGAGGGCCATCTAGCTCTTTGATAATACCGAAATTGACATTCATCGGTTGGAAGTGCTTGCTATCAGCATGAGTGATATAATGCGGCAGACTGCCGATTGCTGTTGTTTCTGGAAAAACAAGTGCTTCTTCTCCCTTGAAGAGTCGAGCTGCATTGATACCAGCAACTAGACCAGAAGCTGCTGATTCGACATAGCCTTCAACGCCTGTCATTTGACCAGCAAAGAAAAGATTGGGCTGTTTCTTAGAGCGGAAAGTCTGCTCTAGCAGATTTGGAGAGTCCATATAAGAGTTGCGATGCATGACACCGTAGCGGACAAATTCTGCATTTTCAAGGCCAGGAATCATTTGAAAGACCCGCTTTTGCTCGCCCCATTTGAGATGAGTTTGGAAACCGACAATATTGTAAAGACTGCCCGCTGCATTGTCCTGACGAAGCTGCACCACAGCGTATGGAGTCTTATATTCACCATCCCGAGGACCTTGGTAATCATCTGGGTATTCCAAGCCAACCGGCTTCATCGGTCCATAAAGCATGGTTTTAATGCCTCGCTTAGCCATAACTTCAATAGGCATGCAGCCTTCAAAGTATTTTTCCTTCTCAAAGGAATTAAGCGGTGCTTCCTCCGCATTGACCAAAGCCTCATGGAAATCCATAAATTCTTGCTTGGTCATAGGAGCGTTGAGATAGGCCGCTTCGCCCTTGTCATAGCGGGATTTGAGATAGACCTTGGTCATATCGATGGTATTGACATCGATGATTGGCGCTGCCGCATCGTAGAAATAAAAGCCGTTGCCACCGTTGAGCGCGTGGATTTTTTCTGCCAAAGCATCGCTAGTCAGCGGACCTGTCGCAATGACTGTAATGGCATCTTCTGGAATTTCGGTGATTTCTTCACGAATGACTTCAATCAGTGGATGATTGGATACTAGCTCAGTCACCATCTGAGAAAAGCCTTCTCTATCAACCGCTAGAGCGCCACCAGCCGGCACTCGAGTCGCTTCTGCTGACTTTAAGATGACTGAGTCCAACCGCCGCATTTCTTCCTTGAGCAGGCCAACTGCATTGGTCAAGGCATCTCCTCTTAGAGAGTTAGAGCAGACCAATTCTGCAAAGTCCGAAGTTTTGTGTTGAGGCGTCGACTTGACACCTCGCATTTCATAAAGTTTGACGGGAATTCCACGCTTAGCAATCTGATAAGCCGCTTCACTACCAGCAAGACCAGCTCCGATAACATTAATATAGAATGATGACATGATACTCTCCCTTGGATATTTCTAGATTTTCACTCTGACCATTATAACAAAAAGACAGTAAAAAAGACAGACAGGAGAATTCCTGAATGTCTCTCATTCTATCGTTTTTTCCAAATAAGCAATCTTAGCAAAATCCTTATGATTGTTATTTTCATTTCGGTAAGAATCTTGTGAAGAAGCTCGGTAGATAGCTAAAAATTGCTCTGCAGTTGGCAGCAAAAACTTGACACCTTCATCTTCTTTTCGAGTCAGCTTCTCTAACGGCACACCTGAAAATGCCTCTAAGGTTTCCATGACCCCAAATTCAATAGACAAATCTTCTTTTTGAAATTCATGCTCGTGCAAATCGACTAAACGATAGCCCAAGCGGTCCATCATTGGTTCAATCTTATCCATATCGTAAATACGCTCTTCATCTGGCGCTTCCCAGCCACGCTCATCACCATGAACATGAATGTCGATATCACGCGCCTGCCAGTCCTGACCAGTAACCTGCTCCAGACCTAGAGAACCCATCAGCAGTGGAACGATTCCCATCTTGTTCAGTTGAGACGCGATTTTTAGAAATTCTGCAAATTTATCTGTCATAAAGGTACCTACCTTTTATAAAAAATTTACTGAACTAACTATTTCACTTTTTCTTCTTGATAATCTCCATTGCTGCAGACCACCTGCTTACCGCCACCACGTACTTTCTTTTCAACTAGATAGTGGCCGCATTTTGGACAGTTACGTCCGACCGGCTTGTCCCAAGATGTGAAATCACAGTCTGGATAACGATCACAGCCATAGAAAATGCGATTTCGCTTAGTCTTACGCTCGATAACTTGACCTTTTTGGCACTGTGGGCAAGTCACGCCGATTTCCTTGACAATAGCTTGGGTATGACGACAGTCTGGGAAATTGCTGCAGGCATAGAACTTGCCAAATCGACCCAACTTGATGACCATGGGACTGCCACAGACCTCACAATCAAAACCGGCTGGCTCATCCTTGATTTGGATTTTTTCCATTTCAGACTCAGCTTTAGCGACTTCCTTTTCAAAAGGCTTGTAAAACTCGTCAATGATCTTCTGCCACTGTTCTTTTCCGACTTCTACATCATCCAGTTTTGCTTCCATTTCGGCTGTAAATTTCACATTTACGATGCCTGGGAAGAATTCGACAATTAGCGCATTGACTATTTCACCCAATTCTGTCGGCTCAAAGCGCTTGGAAACCAATTTGACATAATAACGTTTCTGAATGGTCTCAATGGTCGGTGCATAGGTGGATGGACGACCAACACCATTTTCTTCCAAAGTTTTGATGAGAGTCGCTTCAGAATAGCGAGCTGGCGGCTGGGTAAAGTGCTGTTCCGGATTGGTATTGACACGTTTGACGGTATCACCCTTTTCCATGTCCGGCAGCATTTTATTCTTGTCAGAGTCATTATAGATAGCCAGATATCCATCAAACTTAACCTGACTGCCGTTGGCAGCAAATTGGACACCATTTTGCCCCAGCTTAACATTCATTGTATCAAAGACCGCTGCTGTCATTTGGCTGGCTACAAAGCGATTCCAGATTAGCGTATATAGCTTAAGCTGATCCTTATCCAGATATTTTGCAATGCTTTCTGGTGTATTGAAAACACTGGAAGGACGAATGGCCTCGTGGGCATCTTGAGCTCCTGAAGCATTTTTCACCTTACTGCCATGTTTAGAATATTTCGCACCAAATTTATCCGTAATAAAGCTAGCCGCCTCATTCTGCGCTACTGGGCTGATCCGAGTCGAGTCGGTACGCATATACGTAATCAGACCTTGCACGCCAGAGCCGATATTAATACCTTCATAGAGCTGCTGAGCTACCATCATGGTCTTACGAGTCCGGAAATTAATCTTATTAGCGGCATCCTGCTGCATAGAGGAAGTCGTGTAGGGCAGCGGAGCATTGCGTCGACGCTCTTTCTTTTCGACGCTGTCGACAGTAAAGTCATCACCCTTAAGATGAGACAAGACTTCTTTGACATCCTCGTTGTTGGTCAGCTTCATCTTCTTGCCATTCATGCCATAGAAGCTTGCCTGGAACTGACGAGTCCCTTTCTTGAAGGTTCCGTCAATTGTCCAGTATTCTTCTGGTTTGAAGGCATTGATTTCATTTTCCCGATCGATAATCAGCTTGAGAGCAACAGACTGCACCCGACCAGCTGACAGGCCTTTTTTGACTTTCTTCCAAAGAATTGGAGAAATGGAATAACCAACCAAACGGTCCAGGACCCGACGAGCTTGCTGGGCATTTACCAAATCCATATCAATCTGACGCGGCTCTTTAAAAGCGTTCTTGACCGCATCCTTGGTGATTTCATTGAAGACGACGCGGTTTTTCTCTTTCTCATCCAGATTAAGAATGTGGGCCAGATGCCAAGAAATAGCTTCTCCTTCGCGGTCCGGGTCACTTGCCAGAAAGACTTGCTTGGCTTTCTTAGCTTCCTTTTTCAGGTCATTAATCAAAGGACCTTTACCACGAATATTGATGTACTGTGGCTCGTAGTTGTTCTCAAAATCGATGGACATGGTGGACTTTTTCAGGTCACGAATATGCCCTACACTGGCCAGAACCTTATAGTTTCGCCCCAGATATTTTTCTATTGTTTTTGCCTTAGCAGGCGACTCTACGATGACAAGATTTTTCTTGGTCGTAGACTTTTTCTTTGTTTTTGTTACCAAATTAGACACCTTCTATAAGAAATAAATCTCATAGAGTGTAAACTATTTTTTGATAGATGTCAACTCACAACATTCTCTATAGGAAAACTTGTTTTAGAATTGGAACTCAGATAGTACGTCAGAGCCTGATGTGATGCACTTTGCGCCCTCTTGAATCAAATGATGACAACCGTCAGATTTTCCATCCAAAATAGACCCTGGAATAGCAAAAACATCCCGCCCCTCTTCCATTGCCCGCTCACAAGTAATCAGACTGCCTGAGCGCATCTTGGCTTCTGCCACGATAACGCCACGACAAAGGCCAGCTATGATGCGATTTCGCTCTGGAAAATGGAATTTCAAGGGTTGCTCACCTGGCCCATACTCCGTCAGCAATAAATGATTTATGCCAATATAAGCCTGCAGCTTTTGATTGGCCTTGGGATAGAAAACATCTACCCCCGTCCCAATGACAGCAATAGTTTGGCCACCATTTTGCAGGGCAGCCATGTGGGCCACGGTATCAATTCCGCGTGCCAGTCCGCTGACGATAACCAGTTCATTATTCAACTCCTTGATGATTTTCTGCACAGCAGCATTGCCCTGCTTACTGCTGTCTCGACTGCCAACAACCGCTATCTTGGGCATTTCTAGCAAGTTTAGATTTCCTTGATAAAATAGCAAAGTCGGTGCATCGTAAATCTCGCATAGATCCCAAGGATACACATCATCCAAGATTGAAAAGGACGGAAAACGTTCAAATTCTTCTTTCAAGGCTGGTAAATCAAGTCGCTTGTATTTTTCCATAAAGAGTGCGGGATTGCGACACTCAGAGACGACGGCCTTGTCTCGCAAAGATAGCTCTCCCTCTTTATTTTCTGCATATCTCAAGATATTTAAGACCTGTTGATTGGTTAAGCCAGCTTTTTTCATTTTATAAATTTCAAAATTATTCATTTTTATCACCTCACTTTCTTATTCGTAAAAAGTTCAAAAAAAGAACTGCAATACAGTTCCTTGTTTCTTATTCGATTAATGCTTGAGAAAATAGTTGAGTTCTTCTATTCTTCATGAACAGGAATTTCCTTAATAATCTTAGCAGGATTGCCGGCTAAGACTACATTATCGCCGAATGATTTAGTCACCACTGCACCAGCTCCAACTACGACATTATCTCCTAGCGTCACGCCTGGCAGAATCGTTACGCCACCACCAGCCCAGAAATTGTCACCAATCTTAATCGGCGCCCCGTATTCAATACCGGAATTTCTTTCCACTGGGTCAAGCGGATGCAACGGCGTCAGAAACTGGCAATTGGGCCCCAGCATGGCATTCTTTCCAATGGTAATAGGACAGACATCCAGCATGGTCAAATTCCAGTTGGAATAAAAATTCTCCCCCAAGTGAATGTTAACTCCATAATCACAGACCAAATCTGGATGCAACCACAGATTCTCCCCTGTACTGCCAAACCACTCCTTGGCAATAGCACTGCGTTTTTCAACATCTCGTTCTTGGTTAAAACGATACTGAAAATCTCGCGAGCGAGCAGCCAATGCTCTCAATTCAGGATCTTGAGGGCTGTAGTTCTCTCCTGCAATCATTTTTTGGTATTCGCTAGTCACACTTGTCTCCTCATAACGATTAGGATTTCTTATAAATTTATCATAGATTTGATCGGTTCAAAGCTTCTGCGGTGAATTGATGTGACACCATATTTTTCCAGTCCTTCCAGATGTAGCTTGGTGCCATAGCCGGCATTTTGGGCAAAGTCATAGCCCGGATAAATCTGATCAAATTCCGCCATCATCTTGTCCCTCGTCACCTTGGCTACGATAGAAGCTGCAGCGATGGATAGGGAATTCGCATCACCCTTGATAATGGACTGCTGGGGCAAGGGCAAGTCTAACTTCATCGCGTCAATCAAAAGGTAATCCGGCTTTATCTTGAGCTGAGCTACCGCTTCTGTCATAGCTAGCTTGGTCGCTTCATAGATATTGACTCGGTCAATCGTTTGATTGTCCATAATGCCTAAGCCAACAGCTAAAGCCCGATCTAGCACCGCTTGATAAATTTCCTCATGCTTTTTCTTAGGAATCTTTTTACTGTCATTCAGCCCTTTTATTTTGCAGTTAGGAGGCAGAATGACTGCTGCCGCGACTACTGGACCAGCTAAGGGACCTCGTCCGACCTCATCAATGCCAGCAATCGCCTGAAATCCTTGACTATAGAGTTCTTTTTCATAGCGCAGCATGTACTCTAGGCGTAAGTCTTCATCTAGCTCTGCCTGAATTTCTTTTTGGCGCTTGAGTAGTAGTTTTTGAACACCGCTCCGCTCATCCTGCTTTAAAGCTTGAAAAAGCGGATCCTGCAAGTCAGATACTTGAGCCAACTTCTCTTGGATTACCTTAATCGTGGCCATCCAATTCCTCCAATGTATCCAGTGTATAGCGACCTAAGCGACCATCACGCACTTCCTTGACAAAGAGACTGTAAAAACGATCGTAGTCCTCTCTAAAGCCCAATTTCTGGGTCATATCCATAATCATGTCTGGCGCTTCCAGCTCTAAATCCAACTGCTTAAAGCGCTCCTGCAATGCCTTGGGATAATGCTCTTTGAAATAATTGAGTCCGAAAATCGTGACCTCATCCATAGGCAGCAAATTATCCTTGATAGCACCCGTCAAAGCGAGTTTCAAAGCCACCATTTCATCTTCAAATTTTGGCCAAAGAATCCCCGGTGTATCTAGAATTTCCAAATCCTTATTGGACTTGAGCCACTGCTGACCTTTGGTGACCCCTGGTTTATTGCCGACTATCGCGATTTTCTTACCAGCCAGTCGGTTCATAAGCGTTGACTTTCCAGCATTGGGAATCCCAATAATCATGGTCCGCAGAGTCTCGATTTGAATTCCTCTTTCTCGCTGGCGAGCGAGCTTATCAGCCATCAATTTCTTAGCTGCTTCGGTCACTTTTTTGACTGCAGATTGCTCCTTAGAGTTAATGGCCAAGGTTTTGATTCCCTGACTTTCAAAATAGGCCTGCCATTCCTTGGTTAAGTTTGGATCCGCTAAGTCTGCCTTATTTAAAATCAACAACTTAGGCTTATCTCCAACAATTTTGGTCAGCATGGGATTTTGACTGGACAAGGGCAACCTCGCATCCACCAAAATCGTCACAAAATCTACAAATTTAATACTTTCTTGAACCTGTCTCCGAGCCTTGGACATGTGCCCCGGAAACCATTGAATCGTTGCCATTAAAAACCTCTTTCTTACAATATTCTAGTATCTCATTATACCAAAAAAATAGAGAATAAAATAGTAAAATCGCTCCCTCAAACTGTCAGAAGCGATTCTCTATTCTTATAAAAATGACGGTTTGCGATCCTGCTTATCTGTGAATGGAACTCGCGGTTCACGAATCCTAGTCACATAATCAACAAATTCCTCGCCAGTCTGATCAAACTCAGCAACTGCGAAAAATTGATCATGGTAAAAGAAAAACTTATAATGGTTTTCAAAAGCTTCTTTGAGCCATTTGTCTTTGGCAACAATTGAGCGCATCGGATAATCATCTACTGCAGCAACCCACAGAGGTTTCCGATGAGCATGAGTCAGCACCAAATCAGCCATATGAATCATGGTTTCCTCGCCCTGTTTCAGTAAGATGATGCTGTGACCGTTACTGTGACCGCCTGTATGAACCATTTGAATTTCTGGAATGACATTCAGATATTCGGTAAAGGTTTCAACCTGATCTTGGATTGGCTCCCAATTTTCCTTCAGATAAGTTCCCCTTGTCCGACTATTGGGATTTCGCATTTCGTACCATTCTATCTCATTTACAAAAATCTTTGCATTTGGGAATTTTGAAACAAGCTGATTGTTCTCATCTAATCTAGTCAGACCGCCAGAGTGATCATGGTGCATGTGCGTCATTAAAATATGGGAAATATCTTCTGGCTTTAATCCCAAGAGTGCCAAGCTTTCTTCAACACGGCTCTCAGAAAGAATACCGAGATTGCGACGTTGTTTATCAGAAAGCTTAGCCGTATCAAAACTTGCATCAATTAAATAATTCTGCCCCTTGTATTGAATCAAAATCGGATCTGTTAGTTCAGCCATCATATTTTCGTCTGTTGTTGGATAATAACGTGACCAAACAACCTTTGGTACCGGGCCAAACAAGGTGCCTGCATCTGTGAGCTTATCCGCTCCACGCAACCAAGTCAGCTTCATTTCCCCAAACTGATACTCTTGTAATTTGAGTTCTGTCATCTTTTACTCCTTTAACCATCTCTCTGCGATTTCTTTTCTGATCGAGTTTCCTGACCGTCCATAATTCTCAATAATTTCAGCATCTTTAAAATAGCGTTTGATATTCACATGATCAAATTTTTGTAGAGGCCCGATAAGACGGAGAATTTCATCTGTAACCTCTAGCGCTACCTTAGTCATATATAGCTTTATCCGTGCAACAAACTTGGAATCTTCTTCTATTTGATTAGGATAGGATGAGAAATAAGCATCTGCAGCACAAATTTTATTGTACAGATCTGCGAACTTGTACTGATGCAACTCAACATCCATCAGTCGCTTGCCGAATCCTCTTTTTACACGTGCAAACTCAAGACCCTTATGAAAAGCACCTTCGGCAACTCCTAAAGCAACCGCACTCAAGCCAAGTTGCATATTCTTTATGATATCATTAAATTGCTCATTTCCAGCCAAGACTCCGCCTAATAAGGCAGTTTCCGGCAGGTGTACATTATCTAAGGTAACAGAACTTAGTGGAAGTCCTAGTAAACCTTGCTTTTCTATCTGCTCACCAATGAGCACACCCGAGGCATTCGTCTCCACAATGAAGAAGCCGTAAGAATCAGGCTTTCCATCCTCCTTTACTTTGGCTAAGACCAAGAGAATGTCCGCAATGCTGCTATTTGACACTTTGGCTTTTTCTCCCGAAAGTTGCCAACCTGTCTCTGTCTTGATCGCATAGGTCTCCAAATCTGCCAAACTATTTAGATGCTTAGACTCAGAAAATCCAAGACCTGCTTTACAAGTTCCCTTTACCAACTTATCCAGATAACGCTCTTTCTGTTGCCCCGTACCAAATTTCAAAATAGGATAAACACCATAACAACCTTGGGTCAGCAATATAGTTGAAAGAGCTGGAAATTCATTCGAAATCATTCGAATAGAGCTGATAAAATCAGAAGCCAAAGCCTGATCGCCTTCTGACAAAATCGGTGAAAAAATATCCAAATCCGTCGTCATTACTTCCCAAATCTCCTGAGGAAAGTCGACTGACTCATCATGATTTTTCATGTAGTCTCTAATGGCTGTATTTACATATGAACTCAATGCTGCTGTTTTGGTACTGGACTTCATCATCAATTCTCCCCCCTATGGATGTGGCTCAGAAAGAGGCTGATAATAACCTTTTAAAAGCTCTTCATATACGTATGCTTCTACCTCATTGTAGCTTGCTTTATAAGGCCGGCAGAACCAAATATTGAAAGGCACCGGATCCTTAAAGCGCACAACCTTGAATTTATTCTTATCGACAAAATACTCTAAAGGACGAGGTAACAGTGCAATCATATCGTTTTGATAAGTTGACTCTATCAAGAAATCCCATGTCGATGATAAATAGGCAAAATTTGCTTTTATCTTTTTACTCTTTAATTTTTCAGTGATTAAATCGTAGGTTGTAAATGATTTATTAAAGGTTGCTAAACCGTACTGAGCTATATCTTTCCATTTCAACAATTCTTTGTTTGCCAAGGGATGATTCTTGTCCATATAGGCCACGTATTCATCAACTTGAATGATATACTGTTCATATTTTTTAGGATCCAGATTGGTAGGTTCGATTAGTACTGCAAAATTCAGATCCCCCGCAACCAGCTTTTGACGTAATTCATTACTTCCATCCTCAGTAACCTGAATGTTGACTTGCGGATTGTCCTGTAAAAACTTTGGTAAAATACTAGAAAAATATACACGTAAAATCAATGACGGAATGCCCAAGTTAAAGGTACCTTTTTGTTTAAGAGCTTCCATATGAATCATTGATTGCATCTCTTCATGCCGGTTGACAATCTCTGTGGCAAAGCGGTAAATCTTACCACCAGCTTCCGTCAGACTCTCTAATCTTCCATTTCTGCGATTGAAGAGCTGGACTCCTTCCGTTGATTCAAAATTTGTGACAAACTGACTCAAGGCTGACTGGCTGATATGAATTTTCTTAGCTGCGATAGAAAGATTGCATCCACATTCGACGATATTGATAAAGTAAGTCATTTGAATTATATCCACTTTTCGTCTCCCATCTTTCAAATTTCACGAGGTAATTTGCCATAAATAAAACAACAACTGGCCCTCGAAACCATGATGACCAGTTGCTAGTATTCTGATTAAAAACTAATCATCGCTCAAGTTGTTATAAACACATAGTAACACACTTTCAGAGAAAGAGGAGATTAATTGCTTACTAACCTTATTAGATTGACATCGTTTTCAAGTCTTCTGAAACAATTACTTCTCCTGCTGTCTTTTCAAGAACTTCCTCTAGGGTAACGCCGGGAGCAAGCTCTTTCAAGAGGAACTTACCATCTTGGAAACCAAAGACAGCCAACTCTGTAATGACTAAATCAAGAACTCCTTTGGCAGAAAGTGGCAAAGTACACTCTGGCAGAAGTTTAGATTGGCCATCAGCAGTAGTATGCTGGATTGCACCGATAACACGCTTCGCTCCAACCAACAAGTCCATCGCTCCACCCATTCCTGGGGCAAACTTACCTGGAATAATCCAGTTAGCAATACTACCATCTTGACTGACTTCCAAAGCTCCTAGCACGGTCGCATCAACGTGTCCACCACGGATGATCGCGAAGGAAGTCTGTAAGTCAAATAATGCTGCTCCAGGCAAGAGAGTGATTGGCGCTCCACCAGAGTTTGCCAGGTTTGGATTGTAAGTATCTTTCGTTGGTGTTTCACCAAAGCGAAGCGCTCCATTTTCAGCCTGAAGAATAACGTTTACTCCCTCAGGAATATAGTCAGCAGATGCGTTTGGAATACCAAATCCTAGATTGACAACATCTCCATCTTTAAATTCTTGTGCAACACGTCTTGCAATAATTTCTTTTGCTTTCATATTAGTTCACCCCCGCCAATTTTTTAGTCTCTGTCCAAAGATCACCCATCATCTTATGGTGTTCTTCTGGAGTCAAGCTTTGGACGACATAGTCAACAAGGATGCCCGGAACATAAATATCATTCGGATGAATTTCGCCAGCTTCAACAATTTCATTCGCTTCAACGATAACAGTATCTGCTGCGAGTGCTAATTGCAAGGAAATGTTTTTCGTAGTGCCATCGATATACAAGTTGCCGTATTTGTCAGCTTTAGTCGCTTTGATTAAGGCAACATCAATTTTAAGTGGATCATAGACCAAGTATTCACGGCCATTACGCTCTACTTTTTCATAATCTTTTTCTAAGATTGTTCCGACTCCTGTCGGGGTCAAGACAGCTCCTAAGCCAGCTCCAGCTGCATGGAGACGCTCGACAACAGTTCCCATCGGTGTAAATTCGACTTCCATCGTCTTTTCAAAATACTCACGTTGAGCTGCTGCAGATGTTCCTATGTGGGCTGCAATATATTTTTTCACTTGGTGATTTTCACAAAGTCGTCCAACCCCAACTTCTTTACCAGGATGAGATGTTACCACCGATACCAAAGTCAAGTCTTGCTGGTTTTGTTTTACTAATTCTTCAATCAATTCAAAAGGTTCACCGACACCGAGGAATCCAGAAATTCCAACGATATCACCCGATTTGACCTTAGAAATAGCGTCTGATAATGATACAACTGATTTCATGCTGATACCTCCTCTTTTACTTACGATTGAAAACAGCTTTGCGTTTTTCAACAAAAGCACGCATTCCTTCTAGTTTGTCTTCTGTAGAGAAGAGCAAGGCTTCTGCTTCTGTTTCCAGACGGATTGCATTTTTAAGAGGAAGTTCCGCACCAACTTGAATGACATGTTTTGCTTTTTCAACAGCTAACGGTGCATTCTTCATGATGGCTGCGGCTAATTCTTCAGCTGAAGACAACAATTCTTCAGCAGGAACCAGTTTGTTAAGAATACCTAAGTCATAGGCTTCTTGACCTTTCACTGTACGAGCAGTGAAGATAAGTTCTTTGGCACGGCTAGTTCCAATCAAGCGAGACATCCGTTGAGTACCAGCAAATCCTGGAATAATACCCAAGCCAACTTCTGGGAAGCCAACCACTGTTTTTTCAAATCCAATACGGATATCTGTTGAAAGTGCTAGCTCCATACCACCACCGAGTGCATAACCATTGAGGACTGCAATCGTTGGTTGGCGTAAATCTGAAAGGCGAGTAAATGTATCATTTGCAAATGTCATGTATTCAAAGGCTTGAATAGGTGACATCAAATCCATTTCCTTGATGTCTGCTCCGGCGACGAATGCTTTTTCTCCTGCTCCAGTTACGATGACAACGCGAATTTCCTCGCTTTTCTCAACTTGATCAAGAACTTCATTCAAATCAGCCAAAACTTGAGAACTCAAGGCGTTCAAAGCTTCAGGACGGTTGATAGTGATATATCCAATCCCATTTTTAACTTCTAATAAAACAGTTTTACTCATTTTTATGCTCCTACTTATAAAATTGAATGACTAAGTATGCTGTCAACAAATACTTAAACTACAAATGTAAGAGCTTACATTCTTATGATATACCATTTCTCACACTTCGTCTACTTAATCATCATTTATACATCGATAAGCTAAGCTTATAGTTTTGATATTCAAATTAATTTTTCGAAAAATAAAACAAGCCCTATCAAGGCTTGCTTGCAAAAAACAGCTCATCGATAGGACTTGTTTATATAGCAGAAGCAAATGGAAAACTTCAAAAATGAACTAGATTCTAGCGTTCTACGATGACCGCTGTACCCATACCGCCACCGATACAAAGGGTAGCAAGGCCACGTTTAACATCACGTTTTTGCATTTCGTGCAAAAGTGTTACCAAAATACGGCAGCCTGAAGCACCGATTGGGTGACCAAGAGCAATCGCACCACCATTTACATTGACTTTTTCAGGATCAAGATTCAGTTCTTTACCAACGGCACATGCTTGCGCTGCAAATGCTTCATTGGATTCAACCAAATCTAAATCTTCCACTGTAAATCCGCCTTTTTCAAGGGCTTTGCGAGATGCGTAAATCGGGCCACAACCCATAATTTTTGGATCTAGTCCAGCGCTTGCGTAAGATTTGATCGTTGCCAAAACTGGAACGCCCAATTCTTTAGCCTTATCAGCACTCATAACAACTACTGCTGCCGCACCGTCGTTAATACCTGAGGCATTACCAGCAGTCACAGTACCATCTTTCTTGAACACTGGACGCAATTTTCCCAATCCTTCAAGAGAAGCATCTTTTCTTGGGAATTCATCTGTATCAAATACGATAGGATCACCCTTACGTTGCGGAATTTCAACAGGAACAATTTCTTCTTTGAAACGACCAGCTTCGATAGCTGCAACTGCACGTTTTTGAGATTGCACAGCAAAGTTATCTTGGTCTTCACGTGTAATGCCATATTGTTCAGCAACGTTTTCAGCTGTAATTCCCATATGGAAGGATTCAAAGGCATCTGTCAAGCCATCGCGGAGCATAGTGTCTACTACTTGAGAGTCTCCCATACGGGCGCCCCAACGTTGGTTTTGAAGGACATAAGGAGCTTGGCTCATGTTTTCAGCCCCACCGGCTACAACGATATCAGCATCTCCACACAATACAGCTTGAGCCGCCAATTGAACTGCTTTCAAACCAGAGCCACAAACTTTGTTAATAGTAAAAGCTGGAGAAGCTACTGGGACACCTGCGTTAACACTCATTTGACGAGCTACGTTTTGACCAAGACCTGCACCCAGAACGTTACCCATGATAACTTCATCAACTTGTTCTGGTTTCAAATTTGCTCGTTCAATAGCACTTTTAATAACCAAACTACCTAGATCAACAGCCGAAACATTTTTTAAAGTTCCACCAAAAGAACCCAAAGGTGTGCGGACTGCTGCTACAATAACTGCTTCTTTCATTTCTTGCTCCTTATATCTTAATATTTAAAGAATCCTTCTTTAGTCTTACGACCAAGCTTACCAGCTTCAACCATCTTCTTCAGAAGTGGAGCAGGACGATACTTAGGATCTCCAAATCCATTGTTTAACACTCCCATGATAGCCAAGCAGACATCAAGACCGATCAAGTCAGCCAATGCCAATGGGCCAATTGGGTGATTAGCACCTAGTTTCATTGCTTCGTCAATTTCTTCAGCTGAAGCAACACCTTCACCTAAGATGAAAATAGCCTCATTGATCATTGGAATCAAGACGCGGTTCACAACAAAACCATAAGAATCTTTCACGTCTACAGCTGTTTTACCGATTTTTTCAGTCAATTCACGAACAGCTTTCACAACTTCATCTGATGTTTGAAGCGCACGAATAACTTCAACCAATTTCATAACTGGTGCTGGGTTGAAGAAGTGCATACCAATAACGCGTTCTTGATGAACTGTCGCAGCTGCAATATCAGTAATAGATAGAGATGAAGTGTTTGAAGCCAAAATAGTTTGAGGATCAGTCAACTCATCCAACTGTTTAAAAATGCTCAATTTGATGTCGCGATTTTCAGTAGCCGCTTCAATAACCAATTGAACATGTTTAGCATCTTCATAAGATGTAGAAGGAATCAGATTTGCCAAAATGCTGTTTTTATCTTCTTCTGACAAACGACCTTTTTCAACAGAACGAGACAATTGCTTAGTAATACCATCCAGCCCTCTTTTAACAAACTCTTCCTTGATATCATTGAGATAAACTGTGAAACCTGATTGAGCAAAGACTTGTGCAATACCGCTTCCCATTTGACCTGATCCGATGATCATCACTTTTGAAATACTCATTTTTTTCTCCTATTTACTATCAAAATATAAACTTCAAAAAGAAAGAATCGGAACGATTACTAGCAAATGCTGAGCAATCGTTCCAAATTCATTATTATACAAATGCTCCAATACCAGTGATTTCACGGCCTACAATCAAAGCATTCACTTCATGAGAACCTTCATATGTGTAGATTGCTTCAGCATCTGCAAAGAAGCGAGCTACATCAGTTTCAAGAGTGATTCCGTTACCACCACATGTTTCACGAGCAAGTGCAACTGTTTCACGCATTACTAATGAGTTGTGCATCTTAGCAAGTGCAGAGTTCAGCATCAATTCGTTACCTGCTTCTTGCATTTCTGCAATACGAGCTGAATATGAAAGTACTGCCACTGCGTTAGCTTGCATTCTAGCCAATTTTTCTTGTACGATTTGGAATGCAGCAATTGGACGTTTGAATTGTTGACGATCTTTAGCATATTTAAGAGCTGCTACGTATGAACCACAAGTGATAGCAGTTGCAATGTGAGCAACGTCAGCACGAGTGAATGTCAAGATGCGAGCTACATCGCCAAATCCATTGATGTTTACCAAACGGTCTGAATCTGGAACTTCCACATTCTTCATAGTAATGTGACCATTACGTACGCATCTAAGGGCGGTCTTGTGAGGGATTGGTTCTGCATGATATCCAGGAGCACCTTTACGAACGATGAAACATTTCACTTTTCCATCTTCAACGTCGCGAGCAAATACTGGAACCACATCAGCTGTATCTGATCCACCGATCCAACGTTTTTCTCCGTTCAAAATCCATTTATCGCCAACACGCTCAGCTGTTGTCGCAAGACCTCCAGCAATGTCAGAACCTGACAACGGCTCAGTCAAAGCGAAACATCCTTGCCAGTCAAATGCAGCTAATTTAGGAAGGAATTCTTTTTGTTGACGCTCGTCACCACCAAGCAAGACTGTGTTGTAGCAAAGTCCACCATGAACTGTGAAGAAAGTCGCTATAGACGCATCGAAACGGCCTAATTCCAAATACAAGAATGCGATGTAAAGTTCTGATGGTTTGTAGTTGCCTTCGCGACCTTCGAACAATTTAGGGTTGTTCATGATTTGAGCGCCTTTAGCAACTGCATAGAATTCTTCAAATGGGAAATCAGGCGCTTCCCAATATTCATTAATGACTGGACGAAGATGCTTTTCAATCAAACGACGAGTTTCTTGTAATACTTCCGCTTCTCCCAATGTCAAGCCATCGGCATAGTGGAAAAGATCCTCAGGGTATAGTTCACGTAAAATTTCTTCTTTAGTTGCCATTTTATTGACTCCTTTTGTATAGTTTTTATTTGTATAAGAGCGCTTTCATTTTTATAGCTCAGTATTTGTTGACGCTTTCATTTTATATCTAATATGTCCTAGTGTCTACTTAAGAAAGATTAAGAAGAGCATAAGTCCAGATTATACATATTGATTTAACTGGCTTTGAAAGGTCTTTTTCTACTAAAAACTAGGAAAAAATCTTTGAATACGGTTACAATTTTTGAAGAGAAATCTACTTTGAACTGAATTTTTATATTGAGTTTTGAAAAAGAAAAAGCCCATCTGGGCTTTTCAGCATTATTATCGGATTTGCTCAAAATGCAGATGGACAGCGATATGGTCACCGTAACCACTGCGTTCCAAATCACGCTGCAAGCGGTAGGAAATATAATGCTCAGCAATAGTGATATAGCCTGCTCCCAAGAGACGGTTTTCAACCATAGACTGAATCATACTGATAGTGGCACGCTCAACCTTGGCTTCTTCCAAATCTAACACGACTTTTTTTGTGACCAAGGCTAGATTTTGACGGAGGTCGTCTGTCAAGACATAAACAGTTTGAGCTGCTTTTAATACCGCTTGATAGATTTTATCTGGGTCAAAGTCAACGACTTCCCCACTGCGTTTAATAACTTTCATAAGATACTCCTTTATTTATATATTTCTGATATAGTGTAAATCTCTGGCTTGACTGCTATCAATCCAATTTTCAGTGGAAAACTCAAAGACAAAACCTTCTTTTTCATAAAATGGAAGACCGATAACATTTCCTTCAGTTACTGTAACGGCTTGCTCTCTAGCCTGATATTGTGATTTTTGGTAACTTGTCAAGATCTCCAGTAATGCATGGCCGATTCCCAAACGTTGAGCCTGCGGCAAGACGTAGAGAACATAAACATTGGCTCTGCCGTCCTCACTCATTCCACCACCAATACAACCAAGCACCTGCCCATTCATTTCTGCCAGCCAATAACCATTCCATTCAGGAGAAAGTTCAGTCAAGTCCTTCAGCAAACGTTCTTGGCTATAGAAAATGTCAAAGACTCGCTCTATGTAGGAAGAAGAATAAATATTTTTATAGGTAGTCAACCAAGTTTCTCTACATATTTTTTGGATTAGTTGCCAATCAGCCTTGCTTGCCTTACGAACCTGCATTATCATCACCTCTCAAGAGATAACTTACCCTATCATTATACAATTTTTTCTTATTTTTTTCAAAAAGAATGAAACATTTAGAAAAAGGACTGCAGAAATGAACCGAACCTCTGTTCTTAGAATTCTATCTAACTTTCGAGGCGCCATCAACTGCAATCCTTTTGAAAATAATTTCAGAGAACTATAAATATTAGTCCTTTTAGTTCAAGCTAATAATACATATACTATATATCACTTTACTCTAATACAATGTCTTGTTTCTTGTAACGATATTGCATTTTCCAATGATTTTCAGATACTTCTTCTAATTTCAGAGTTTTGTTAATCTTATTAAAAGGCAATTTCTCTTCCTCAACTTTCCTTAGGAGCTCAACTAATAAATCACCCCCAGCGTTTAGAGAAATTAAACTATCATCCTCACTATCGTATTGAAGTAAAACTTTCTTTGTCGGTTTGTCGATGACATTATACAGATTGAAAGCCCTTTTAATGTCAAAATTCTTCTCTTTGTCTGCTATCATTGACACAGTATGTAACTCTAACCGACCAATTTTAAAAGCCCTGAAAAGACTGACAACAATCCCTAATCCAGCAAGTGTTTCCCAGATAAGAGAGAAAAGTTTTAAATCCCAGTCTGTTATAAGGTTAAGAAGTAGATAAAGAGCCCCCAAACCAAACCCTAACAAAATTAGACCTGCACCATAAAAACTTGCCTTATCACCAGTTCGAATAATTGGCTTGTCGTAAACTCTCTTCCCCTCAAGCTTTTCCAGACTACGCTTTGCCTTATACTCCTCGATTCGTTGACTATGCTTTTCTGTCATATTATTTCATCACACCTTACTTACTCTATATAAAATCTAAAGCAAATTTGCCGATCAATAATCTGGTCTCAAGACCCCTTTAACAGTCTCTTTAGTCGCTTCATAGTCGCCATCAACTACGACCTTAATAATTCGCTTAGCATCTTCCTCAGGAGCTGGAACGAGCGGTAAGCGGGTTGGACCAGCTGCAAAGCCCATGTAATTAAGTACAGCCTTGACTGGTGCTGGACTTGGATAAGAGAACAGGGCATTGACCTTAGGGATGAACTTCCGTTGGATAGCTGCTGCTTTTTTGATGTCATTGTGTTCAATAGCATCCAGCATTTCAAACATTTCATCACCGTTTGTGTGAGAAGCAACAGAAATAACCCCATCAGCCCCCAGATTCATAGCATGAAAGGCATCGCCATCCTCACCGGTATAAATCAGAAATTCCTCTGGACGATGTTCGATCAAATAAGCCATATTCGCCAGACTCGTACATTCCTTCACACCGATAATATTTGGGTGTTCTGCCAGTCTTAACATGGTCTCAGGCGTCATTTCAACCACTACCCGTCCTGGGATATTGTAGATAATGATCGGCAGGTTTGAAGCATCCGCAATGGCTTTAAAGTGCTGATACATGCCTTCTTGAGACGGTTTATTGTAATAGGGAACAATAGCCAAACCAGCCGCAAAACCACCAAAGGCATCTACTTCTTTGACAAATTCAATGGAGTCGCGCGTTTCGTTGGTACCGACACCAGCTATCAAAGGAACGCGCCCCTTGACAACATTTTGAACAGCCGCAAAAAGCTCCAATTCTTCATCGTGGGTCAGGGTTGGACTCTCTGCAGTCGTTCCAGCTAGCAAAATCCCATCTGTATGATGAGCCAAAAGGTGCTCAATCAAATCTGGAATGGCCTCAAAATTGATGGAGCCATCTTCATGAAAAGGCGTAATGAAAGCTGTGATGATTTTACAATTCTTCAAATCTGCGTATGCCATAGACTTACCTCCCTTTGTATGAAAAGAGGATTGAATGACAGATATTCAATCCTCGACCTGTCACGTATTTTTAGACAGCTTATTTTAATTCAAAAACGACTTCTTCTGTTGGACGAACCAAGCCACGCTCATGAAGAGTTTCAGCGATTTGGACAGAATTCCATGCCGCTCCTTTAAGAAGGTTGTCTGAAACGACCCACATATGGATTCCTTTTTCTGCATCCAAGTCTTTACGAATACGACCTACAAAAGTATCGCGTGAACCAACTGCGTTAATTGCTTGAGGATAGATTTGGTGAGCTACATCATCCTCAAGAACGGCACCTGGGAAAGCTGCAATGGCTGCTTTGACTTCTTCAATCGGAGCCACTTCTTTCGTTTCGATGTAAACAGACTCAGAGTGAGCTGACAGGACTGGAATACGTACACAGGTGGCAGATACTGCAATGCTGTCATCTTCCATGATTTTCTTAGTTTCCTTAGTCATCTTCATCTCTTCGTATGTGTAATCATTGTCAGTGAAGACATCGATTTGTGGAAGAGCGTTAAAGGCGATAGGATAATGTTTCTTATCACCACCTGAAGGCAAGATTTCCGCATGCAAATCACGTGGGGCAACACCATCATTCAACACTTCACGAAGTTCACGTTGCGTTTCGAGAATGGCTCCCATACCAGCACCAGAGACTGCCTGGTAAGTTGAAACAATGATACGGTCCAAGCCCCATTGCTGACGGACAGGCTCAAGAGCCACCATCATTTGGATTGTTGAACAGTTAGGGCAGGCGATAATCCCTTTATGCTGATCTAGTGCATGAGCGTTTACTTCTGGAACAACCAGAGGCACATCAGGATTTTGGCGGAAATATGAAGTATTGTCTACTACGACTGCACCAGCTTTGACTGCATATGGAGCATATTTTGCTGAAGTAGAGCCACCAGCTGAGAAAAGAGCGATGTCTACGCCTTCAAAGGCAATTTCTGTTGTTTCTTCGATGGTGACATCTTGTCCTTTGAACTGAAGAACCTTACCAGCTGAACGAGCAGAAGCCAAATAACGGATCTTATCAATTGGAAGTGTTGATTCTTCCAGCATTTTAATCATTTGAGCGCCAACAGCACCTGTCGCGCCGACTACAGCAACTGTATATCCCATACAATCCACCTCTGAATTTTCTAAAAATTTTGTATATTCTAGTATTATACTATTTTTAAGGAAAAATGCAAATATTTCTAAAGAATTATGGACTTATTTTGTTACAATACTCAGCCGCTCACGATGCTGTTCTTCTCAATATCAATCTCTCTAAGATCAGCTTCGACCAGCGGTCTTGCCTCTCTAAGAGAACTACCAAGGTTTACAGATTTTGTCCATACGGACAAAACTGCATCCACTGCTCTAAGATTCAACTGCCTTCTACGAAGTTGTTTCATCAAGAACAATAGCACTCACGACGCTAATCGTCTCAGTATCAATGCCTCTAAGCTCGGCTGCGACTAACTGTCTTGCCTCTATAAGATAAGTTTCAAGGTTTACAGATTTTGTTCTCACGAACAAAACTGCATCCATTGCTCTAAGACTTAACTTCGTCAAGAGCAATAGAAAATCCCCAATCCGTAGACTGGGGATAAGGGCACTTTCGTGTGATCAGCAGGTTCACACAACTGATCAAGGTCCGCTCCTGCGTTATGACCTCCCATGCTTCAATTTGCAGAAAAACTGCATATCGACTCATCGCACGAAATATAGTTTACCTTATTTTTTTCCGTTTTGTCAAGGTATTTACTCTAAAGTATAAACAAAAACTTGCCTATATTTCCACTCTTGGCCTTCTTTTTGGAATTGTTTCCGTACTCCTTCAAGATAGAAATCAGCTTGTTCTAGTAATTTTTGCGAAGGGATATTCTGTAGATCAACATGTGCTTCTAAACGATGAAATCCTAGTTCGCAACTGACTTTCTTGAGTTCTTCTAGCATAGCTCTGGCGTAGCCCTGACGCCAAAATTGATTATGTATCGTATAACCTATTTCTGCCCATTGAAAATCATCTCTAGCTAGCACAAATAAATTAGCCATACCTACATGTTTTCCTCTTTTTGCATCATAAATTCCCCAAATATACTGCTGGTCTTTCTCTAGAAAATCGCGGTGTTTAGCCACCAAATCCGAAAACCAACTTTCTGTACAAATTGTCATATCTAAAAGTCCATCATCAAATGGTGATTGGGATGGTAGTCTATTTGAAAATCCTTCCAGCCAAACTAAGTAATCCTTCTCTTACAGATATTTTAAATAAATATCTTTCATAAATACTTACTCCCCTCTCGGATACTAAGCGCAGCCATTTCTGTCTGATGCCGCTCAATAAAATCTCTGACCCAGTCTGGATTGGTTTTTGAATAGTCTCTCAGCGCCCAGCCGATGGCCTTGTTAATAAAGAATTCTGTTTGACCAAGATTATTTACTAAAATTTTCTCCAACAGCTCCGTGTCTGTTTCTTCTTTTCGCAATAGCTGATGATCAATGGCTAATCGCCGCAACCAAAAATCTTTATCGCAACTCCATGATAAAATAATCTCTTTTGTTTCTGGAAATCGGGCAATGATAGATCCGACCAAGCGGTCCAAAAAGTCAATGGTATCCCACCAAGACTTAGTTTGAGCTAGTTTCTTCAAACGTGGCAAGTCAGATGGTGTCAATAGTTTCTTGCGAATTTCCAGATAATCTAGCGCGGCATACTGCAATTCTCGATAGGGATTGTCCCAAGATTCATTTATAAAAACCCAATCAATGACGGAGTCTGTCTGTTGTTTAAAAAAAGTCTTTGCGAGCTTCCGTCTAGCTGGAGTCTTGACTCCTAGAAACTCAAATTTATTTTTCATATAGGCTTTCATAGCCGCCGCATCGTCAGGGCTAGCTACCGCTTTTAACTCTTTTACCAATTCCTCTACATTCATAGCTTACTCCAGCAATTCACGGTCGTAAATAGTGTAGTCACAGCGGTAAATCACGAGGCGCTTGCCGTCAATCAGCAACTCAGAGGTTTTGGGAGCATCAGATTTATCAAGAGAGACACGATCCCCAGCATAAGCTGCCAGTGGAGTGCCATTTTGAGAGCGAATCAGAATGACCTTCTTCTTGCCGTTAAAGTCGTTTTTAAAGGCTGAAATCATGCGATTTAGAACAGGGGCAGAATGGCTATTCTCCTCAACATCTGCAGTCTTTTGATATTGAGCAAAGACATCTTTCAAGCCTTTTTCTTCTGCAATCAAGGAAGAACCCACATGATCAATCTCATACTTACCCAAGGTTATTTTGAGCACAGATGAGTCTTCTTTGGAATTCCCTTCCGCATCAACTGAATCAAACTCCTCGTTACGCGAGATGGATAAGGACTTCCCTGACATCTGGTCTATGAGTTGGGAATTCTCATCATAGGTGCGAACCGTCATCTCCAGCCCCAGCCATTCCTCCTTGGCATTTTTGAACCAATTTTCAACGGCCTGACAACCTGTCAAGGTCAAAAGACCAATACTCAAAAGAGATATTAATAGGTATTTCTTTTTCATTATTTATGCTCCATATTTTTTTCGTATAAGGAAATTTCTTTTGCAATTTGTGATTTGGCTGCTTTTCCCGTCAATAATAACTTGAGAGGCCTCATCACTTGCAGTCCTAGGCCATCCATTGCATAGTAAGACAGGCGATAGTAAAAATAATTTACAAATTCAATGATGGAAAACAACCAAAGTAAAACTCCAATAATGATATTACTGCTACTACTCACTCTAAAAGACCAGATCCAAATCGGTATATATGCAAGCAGCATCATAAAATCTAGCACTTTTAATCCTTTATAAAGAGGTGCAAGTAGTTGAGTTTCCAAGGCCTTCTTCTTTTGGATTCGTTTCAAACAGTTAAGCCAATAGATGGAACCTTGAACCAATATCAGATTAAGAATTAACAGTGGGAAATAAAGGACCGCACTAGATGTGGCAAATCGGGTCTCTGGTTTCGTATACAGGGCATACACGATGCAAAATAATACAACACTTATCGATTCCCCTGAGGCCAGATAAATTAATTCCTGTTTGAGACTTCTTTTTTTCAATGTTCATCCTCCTATGAGCAAAAACTAGGTGATGGGAATATGGCTTTATTATATCAAAATATCTGGAATTTAAGTCTAAAAAAGAGAGGCCCAGCGCTATTTAGCCCAACCTCTTCTTATATCTTAAATTCAATTAGAACAAACCAATCGCTGTACCGTCTGCCGCCACATCCATATTGAGTGCAGCAGGGCGTTTTGGTAGACCTGGCATGGTCATGACATCTCCTGTCAAAGCCACGATAAAGCCTGCCCCAAGTTTTGGTACCAATTCACGAATGGTAATTTCAAAGTTTTCGGGTGCTCCAAGTGCATTTGGATTGTCAGAAAAACTGTACTGAGTTTTAGCCATACAGATTGGCATCTTGTCCCAGCCATTCTTGACAATTTCACGAATCTGAGTCTGCGCTTTTTTCTCAAAGTTTACTTTTGAACCGCGATAGATTTCAGTGACAATTTTCTCGATCTTCTCTTCGATAGTTGAATCATTGTCATAAAGACGAGTGTAGTGTGCTGGTTTTTCGTCAATGGTTTTGACTACAGTTTCAGCTAGAGCCACACCGCCTTCAGCGCCATCAGCCCAGACACTGGCAAGCTCAACTGGTACCCCGATTTCTGCACAGAATTCCTTAAGAGTCGCAATTTCAGCTTCTGTATCAGAGACAAATTCATTGATGGCTACGACCGCTGGAATACCGAACTTACGGATATTTTCAACGTGGCGTTTCAAGTTAGCAAAACCTGCGCGAACTGCTTCTACATTTTCTTCTGTAAGTGCATCCTTAGCAACGCCACCATTCATCTTAAGAGCACGAAGTGTTGCAACAATTACCACTGCATCTGGAGAAGTTGGTAAGTTCGGAGTCTTGATATCGAGGAATTTCTCAGCGCCAAGGTCTGCACCGAAGCCAGCTTCAGTCACTGTATAATCAGCCAAGCGCAGCGCTGTGCTAGTCGCCAAAACAGAGTTACAGCCGTGGGCGATATTGGCAAACGGTCCACCGTGGACAAAGGCTGGTGTTCCGTAAATAGTCTGTACCAGATTTGGCTTAATCGCATCTTTCAAGACTAATGCCAAGGCTCCTTCTACCTCAAGGTCACGAACATAGACTGGTGTGCGGTCATAACGATAACCGATAACAATGTTTGCCAAGCGATTTTTCAAATCTTCAATATCTGTTGCCAAGCAAAGAATCGCCATGATTTCAGAAGCAACCGTGATATCAAAACCATCTTCGCGTGGAATACCGTTAACTGGACTTCCTAATCCAATCGTTACATGGCGAAGGGCCCGGTCATTCAGGTCAACCACCCGTTTCCAGATAATGCGACGTTGATCAATTCCCAGAGCATTTCCCTGATGCAGATGATTGTCAATGAGAGCAGACAGAGCATTATTAGCAGTCGTAATGGCGTGCATGTCACCAGTAAAATGTAAGTTAATATCTTCCATCGGTAGGACTTGCGCGTGACCGCCACCAGCTGCTCCTCCTTTGATCCCCATCACTGGTCCCAAGGACGGTTCGCGAATGGCAATCATCGTTTTCTTGCCAATTTTGTTGAGTGCATCAGCTAATCCAATGGTAATGGTAGACTTACCTTCTCCTGCTGGCGTTGGATTGATTGCTGTTACCAAGATCAGCTTACCGACAGGATTTTTCGCTACCTCACGAATTTTGTCAAAACTGAGTTTGGCCTTGTACTTTCCGTACAGCTCCAAATCGTCATAATCAATGCCAATCTTTTTTACCACATCCACAATGGGCTGTAATTCAACACTCTGAGCAATTTCGATATCTGTTTTCATTAAGGAACTCCTCTAATTTGATAAAACTATTATAACAAATATGATACAAAACTGCACATTTAAACTCCAATAGCAACATAATGTTCGGTAATTACTTTAAATATTTTTGCATGATGCATCTTTTCTAGTAAAAAAATAAGTTTGACTAAATTGAACCTTAAGTTAATTTTATTTTACTAAATTCATTTTTTCTTGTAGAATAAAGCTATGAATATATTGATTACCTCTGGCGGAACGAGTGAAAAAATCGACCAAGTCCGCTCTATCACTAATCATTCGACGGGTCAACTTGGAAAAACGATAGCAGAGCATTGTTTGGTAGAGGGTGCTTCGGTGACTCTGCTGACAACGCCAAAAGCTGTCAAACCTGACCTGCATGAAAACCTAACGATTAAGATCATTGAAGATACGGAACAGCTCCTGACAGCTATGGAAGAGCTGGTGCCAGCTCATGATGTACTCATTCATTCGATGGCTGTTTCTGACTATAAACCAGTGTATATGGCAGGATTTGAGGAGGTTCTTGCCAGTTCAGATTTGACAGAGTTTCTGGAAAAAAGTAATTCTGAAAGTAAGATTTCATCTGCTGATGACTATCAGGTACTTTTCCTCAAGAAAAATCCTAAAATTATCAGCAAGGTCAAGGAATGGAATCCCAATATTCGATTGATTGGCTTCAAGCTCTTAGTTGGCGTTTCTAAAGAAGAGTTACTGGCTACTGCTAGAGCCAGCCATGAAAAAAATCAAGCTGAATTAATTGTAGCCAACGATTTGACTGAAATTTCTAGCGGGCAACACCACGCCTATCTCCTAGGAGCAGACACTGTCACAGAAGCTTTCTCCAAGGAAGAAATTGCTGAACAATTGTTAAGCCATATCCAGAAAGGAGACAGTTCATGACCCATGTTACTCTTGCTGTTACAGGCAGTATTTCAGCCTATAAGGCAGCAGATATTACGAGCCAGCTGGGTAAGCTAGGCTATGGTGTATCTGTTCTCATGACGGAAGCTGCCAGTCACTTTATCACCCCGCTGACCTTACAGGTTTTATCAAAGAATCCTGTTTCCCTTGACCTTATGGACGAGCCGAGGCCAGACAAGGTCAACCATATTGAAATCGGCAAAGAAACAAATCTTTTCTTAGTCGCTCCTGCTACAGCCAATACCATCGCCAAACTGGCTAATGGTCTGGCAGACAATATGGTAACCGCTACAGCTCTTGCTCTCCCATCTCATGTCAAAAAAGCCATCGCGCCAGCCATGAATACCAAGATGTATGAAAATCCACTGACTCAGCACAATTTGGAAAGATTAAAAAAATTTGGCTGGGAGATTATCGAACCGCGTGAAGCTATTCTAGCTTGCGGAGATCATGGGACTGGCGCTCTAGCTGATGTCAATACTATTATAGAAAAAGTAAAGGAAATTCTAAATGAGAAAACAGTCTAGTATCGCGCAAATTGCTATCTTTTTTGCTATTATGTTAGTGCTCCATCTGCTGAGCTCTGTTATTTTCAACCTACTACCGGTTCCGATTAAACCAACCATTATTCATATTCCAGTCATTATTGCTAGCATTATCTATGGACCGCGAATTGGAGCTGTTCTTGGCGCTCTGATGGGGGTAATCAGTGTGGTGACCAACACCGTTGTCCTGCTACCAACTAGCTACCTCTTCAGTCCTTTTGTAGAAAACGGTAGTATCAATTCATTGATAATTGCTATGGTTCCACGTATTCTAATTGGAATCACTCCGTATTTTGTTTACAAATGGATGAAAAACAAGCCAGGTTTAGTTTTAGCTGGTGCCGTGGGCTCAATGACTAACACCATCTTCGTTCTCGGAGGAATTTTCATTCTATTTTCATCTGTTTACAATGGAGATATCAAAGCCATGCTTGCATTGATTTTTTCAGCTAATGCAATTTCAGAAATGGTTATTTCTGCTATCCTTACAGTTGCAATCGTTCCAGCACTTGAAAAACTAAAAAAATAATCACTTAAGTGATTATTTTTTTACTCTATTTTTGTTCACTTTTTCAAAGGATTTCATTATTTTTTAGGTCAGCACTTTCAAAAATTATGAAAATATGTTACAATGAAAGCGATTAAACAAACAAGAAAATCTTGCGGCTTATCCTTAAAGACGCGGCGATTTTCTATTTTAAATATAAAGGAGACTCCATCTATGACCTATCAAGAAAACTTCAAAAAATGGCTTGATTTCGCTGAACTTCCTGACTATCTTCGGAAAGAGTTAGAAGGTATGGACGAAAAAACTAAGGAAGATGCCTTTTACACCAATCTTGAGTTTGGTACTGCTGGTATGCGTGGTTTAATTGGCGCTGGTACCAACCGTATCAATATCTATGTGGTCCGTCAGGCAACTGAGGGTTTGGCTCGCTTGATTGAAGAAAAAGGAGATGAGTTCAAAAAACGCGGTGTTGCGATCGCTTACGACTCTCGTCATTTCTCACCAGAATTTTCCTTTGAATCTGCTGCAGTTTTGGCTAAGCACGGCATCAAGTCTTATGTCTTTGAAAGCCTGCGCCCAACTCCAGAACTTTCATTTGCGGTACGTCACTTAGGAACTTTTGCTGGTATTATGATTACAGCCAGCCACAACCCTGCTCCATTTAACGGCTACAAGGTCTATGGTGAAGATGGCGGACAAATGCCTCCACATGATGCAGATGCATTGACCGACTATATCCGTGCGATTGAAAATCCTTTTGCTATTGAAGTTGCTGATGTTGAAGCTGAAAAAGCTTCTGGCTTGATTGAAGTGATTGGCGATACTGTTGATGCTGAATACCTCAAAGAAGTTAAAGATGTCAATATCAACCAAAAACTGATTGATGAATACGGCAAGGACATGAAGATTGTCTATACTCCTCTTCACGGTACTGGTGAAATGCTGGCTCGTCGCGCTTTGGCTCAAGCAGGATTTGACTCTGTGCAAGTCGTTGAAGCTCAAGCTGTAGCTGATCCAGACTTCTCTACTGTTAAGTCTCCAAACCCTGAAAGCCAAGCAGCCTTTGCTTTAGCTGAGGAATTAGGCCGTAAAGTTGGTGCAGATGTCCTGGTCGCAACTGACCCAGATGCTGACCGTGTCGGTGTGGAAGTTCTTCAAAAAGACGGAAGCTACCTCAACCTTTCAGGTAACCAAATCGGGGCTATCATGGCTAAGTACATCTTAGAGGCTCACAAGAGTGCAGGAACTCTGCCAGCTAACGCAGCTCTCTGTAAGTCTATCGTTTCTACTGACTTAGTGACTAAGATTGCTGAAAGCTATGGCGCAACCATGTTCAATGTCTTGACTGGTTTCAAATTTATCGCTGAAAAGATTCAAGAATTCGAAGAAAAGCACAACCACACCTACATGATGGGATTTGAAGAAAGCTTCGGTTACTTGATTAAACCATTCGTACGTGATAAAGACGCTATCCAAGCCGTTCTTGTCGTTGCTGAGCTTGCTGCCTACTACCGCTCACGTGGTTTGACTCTAGCTGACGGTATCGAAGAAATCTACAAAGAATACGGCTACTACGCTGAAAAGACTATCTCTGTTACTCTTTCTGGTGTCGATGGTGCAGAACAAATCAAGGCTATCATGGCTAAGTTCCGTAATAATGCTCCAAAAGAATGGAACCAAACAGCTATTACTGTCGTAGAAGACTTTAAGGCTCAAACTGCTACTGCTGCAGATGGTACTGTTACAAACTTGACAACTCCTCCAAGCGACGTCTTGAAATACACCTTGGCTGATGGTTCATGGATTGCTGTCCGCCCTTCAGGTACAGAGCCAAAAATCAAGTTCTACATTGCCGTTGTCGGTGATAGCAATGAGGATTCTCAAGCTAAGATTGCAAATATTGAAGCGGAAATCAATGCTTTTGTAAAATAAGCAATTATAAAAGATGAGACGAACCAATCTCATCTTTTTTTCGTATCAAATCTAAGCAATTTTAGAAACTTTATGGCATACTAGTTTTATCAAAAGAAATGAGGATCATTTATGGAACAATTTGCTCAAAATATTAAAGACCTAGAAGTCACAACTGTTGACCGAGCTCGTCAAGCGATTGCTGACAAAGAGACCGCAACTTTCTTTGTTGGTCGCAAAACTTGCCCTTACTGCCGTAAATTTGCTGGAACATTGGCTGGTGTTGTGGCTGAAACTAAAGCCCATATCTACTTCATTAACAGCGAAGAAGCCAGCGAATTAGAGAAACTGCAAGCCTTCCGCTCTGAATACAGCATTCCGACGGTTCCTGGTTTTGTTCATGTTCAAGACGGCCAAGTATCTGTTCGTTGTGATTCTTCTATGACTGCAGATGAAATTAAAGCTTTTGCTGGGATTTAAGCACAAGTTCCCATTTAAAGGGTAGTTTATTTGTCTCACGCCTTACAGAGCGAGAAGGACTATAAGTTATTTTAAAAACAAAAAAGACAAACTATATTGTTTGTCTTTTATTTTTCTTTCAAAGTATATATTGGAAAGCCGTGTTCTACTATTCTATCATCTAGTTTAAAATAATTTTTAAACCAATGTTTATATTTTTTAAATAAAGCTTCAATACAGAGATACAGGATGATTAGTGAAAAAATAAATAGAAAAGCGTGCCAATCTTGAAATTTCGAGGAACTTTCAATAAACATAGCCCAGTATACACATGAGAAGAGCAAAAGAACTCCTAAAATTAAATTCACATATAAAATATAGCTCACAAAGAAGAGAAATTGATGTTTCTTTGATCTGTTACTGTAATAAACTTTATAGTTTTCGGTATGTCTTTCGAAGACAGGCAAGTGAAAGGAATAGCGTCCGCTCCCGAACTTGACTAACTCAGGTAAGGCATGATAGCCACACCAATGAAGGATTTTAAAATTTAACTCACGAATTAAGAAAAATAAATTGTAACAAATAAAACAACAAATTAAGATAGAACTGATTTTTGCATGATTAGAATATAATTCGCGAATAAAAGCAAAATATGCAAAAGCCAAAAAATAATTGAAACATGCTAATATAAAATAGAGAATACTAGCAAATATACTACGAGCTCCTATAAAATTTTTATCTGAATAATCTGGTCTATAATCCATATAAGTTACATAATCCTATTCTTTCTTCATAAACCTATGCTCTAAATTGAAATAAACGTTCATTTATTAAATGCCTCCCACATCTTCTGCTGGGGCTTGGCAACAGGGTACTTCTCAAATTTCTCTGGATGTAGCCACAAGACTTCTCCCTCAGCTTCGTGCTGACTATCTTTGACTCGTCCATAAGCTAGCCGGATATGCCACTTGCGATGACTGAAAACATGCTGCACCTTCGGAAAGGACTGTTGCTTCCAATCGACAATCAAATCATAATCCTGCTCAAAGCTTTCTTGAGGAGACAAGTCCAGACTGGGATGATTTTCAGCCACTTCAAATAGAGAGATCTGATTTTCAGTTTGAAATTCCTCGACTTCAATCAAGGGAAAATGCCAAAAACCAGATAACAAGCCAGCAGCCTCATTCTTTTCAAGCAAGAATTGTCCTTGCTCATTTTCGATAATCAAGCCTTGCAGATAAACTGGAACCGGCTTCTTTTTCGGTGCTTTAATCGGGTATTTATCCATTGTTCCGTGCAAATAAGCTGCGCTGAAATCCTTTACAGGACTGTCTTCTGGATGGGGATTAACAGGAGCTTCAATATCCGATCCCAAATCCATCAACGCCTGATTGAAATCTCCGGGTCTGTCTGGATCAATCAAAATCTCCATCATAGCCTGAAAGACCTTGCGATTGCTTGGTTGACCAATATCTAAATCCACTTCAAATAATCGACTCAGCACCCGCATGACATTGCCATCTACCGCAGGCTCAGCTAGTCCAAAGGCAATACTAGCAATGGCACCAGCCGTATAAGGCCCAATCCCTTTGAGGCTAGCAATTCCTTCATAGCTATCAGGAAATTTTCCTGCAAAATCCGTCATTATCTGCTGGGCTGCCTTTTGCATATTTCGCACCCGCGAATAATAGCCCAACCCTTCCCAAGCTTTGAGCAGTCTCTCCTCTGGCGCTTGCGCTAAGTCGGCAACAGTCGGAAACCAGTCAAGAAAGCGCTCATAGTAAGGAATCACAGTATCCACCCGAGTCTGTTGCAGCATAATTTCAGAAACCCAGATATGATAAGGATTGTTTGTTCTGCGCCATGGCAGGTCACGTTTGTTTGCATCATACCAAGTTAATAATTTCTCGCGAAAAGAGGCAATCTTTTCCTCTTCCCACATTTCAATTCCAAATTTTTTTAAATCTACCATTTCTCTCATACTTAAACAGACTAAAAAAGATGAATAATTCATCTTTTTTAGTTATTTTATTGGTCAACACTTTGTGCAGCTGTAATCAGTGTTAAGTTATAAACGTCATCTGAATTACATCCGCGTGAAAGGTCATTTACTGGCTTGTTCAATCCTTGAAGAACTGGACCGACAGCTGAAAATCCGCCTAAACGCTCTGCCATTTTATAGCCGATATTTCCTGCTTCAATGCTTGGGAAGACAAAAACAGTCGCTTTACCTGCAACCTTGCTTCCTGGAGCTTTCAAGGCTGCTGTGCTTGGTACAAATGCAGCATCAAATTGCAATTCCCCGTCAACTTCCAAGTCTGGGCGCAAGTCATGGACCAACTTAGTCGCTTGTACCACTTTATCAACGCTTTCTCCAAAGCCAGAACCTTTAGTTGAATAGCTCAGCATAGCAATCTTAGGATCAATGCCAAACATTTTGGCTGTCACTGCTGAGTTAATCGCGATTTCTGCCAAGGCTTCTGAGTCAGGATTGATGTTAATGGCACAGTCACTGAAAAGATAACGTTCTGAACCACGCACCATGAGGAAGGCACCTGAAGTTCTTGTTACATTTGGCCGTGTTTTAATGATTTGCAAGGCTGGACGGACTGTAGCAGCTGTAGAGTGGATAGAGCCAGAAACCATACCATCTACAATACCGAGGTAAACCAGCATCACCCCAAAATAGTTAACGTCTGTTTTTAAAAGCTCAAGAGCTTCTTCTTCACTGACTTTGCCCTTACGACGCTCTACAAGAGCCGCCACCATCTCTTCCAATCTGTCATAATTTTTAGGATCTATGACTTCATAGCCTTCCGTAATATTTTCGATCTCCAAGTAAATACGGATTTTATCTGGATCTCCCAAAAGAACTGGTGTAACTTCGGATTCTTTGACTATGCGTTTAACTGCTTGAAGGATACGCGGTTCTTGCCCTTCCGGCAATACAATACGAACATTTTTCCCAACAACTGAGTCTCTTAGACTTTCAAAAACTTCCATGAGTTTCTCCTTTAAAATTTAAATATTTTTTGTTAACGATGTAATAGTATTTTGGAAATCAATCGGCAACTGGGATTCCAATTGGAGCTGCTTTTCCAAAAATGGATTATAAAAAGATAAAGAGTGGCAATGCAAGGCCTGACGTGTAATTCCCGCTTCCAAAGTCCCGCCATAGAGATCATCTCCAAGGAGAGGAAATCCAAGATGGGCGAAGTGCACACGAATTTGATGGGTTCGTCCAGTGTGCAAGCGAATATCTACCAGATAGATATCGCCAAACTGCTCCACAACCTTGTAGCTGGTATGGGCATACTTGCCATCCTTTGTCACACATCTAGTAATAATGCTGTCAGGATCGCGCCCGATTGGCGCAATTATATCTCCCTCCGGTTTAAGCTCACCGCTCCCCTGAACGAGTGCGTAATAGCGCTTTTCAATCATTTTTTTCTGCAGTTGCTTATCCAGTCTTGCATGAGCATAGCCATGTTTTGCAAAGAGCATGAGTCCACTAGTATCGCGATCCAATCTCGTCACAATGTGAACCTGCTGATTTTCATAATCTTGCCGAATATAGTAAGCCTTGACAAAGTTTGCCATCGTATTCGAATGGTTGACACTAGGAATACTAGCTACTCCGGCAGGTTTATCTAAAACTAGAAAGTGCTCATCTTCATACACGATCGATAAATCACGATCCACAGCTTCTAGGCTTTCAAAACCTTTCTCAGAAGGGATATCTACTGTCACCTTATCGCCAATATCCAGCAAGTAAATAGCGTTTTGAGGCTGATTATTGACAAGAATATTCCCCCCTGCAAACTTCACTTTGGCCAAAAGCCCTTTCGAAATTTCATGCTTTTTCAAAAATGTTTTGACTTTGACATGCTCATCAGCAATAAATTCAAATCTCATTCTTGGCACTCCTCGATAAAGGAGTCTCTCACGCGATTCCAAAAGCTGGTATGGCTAGGCGAAGCTACAAAGTTAATCTTATGATTATCGATTTGGTACTCAATACGGACAATATTTTTATAAGAAAACGTTTGATTATCGACCGCTATGGTATAGTAATCATTACGAGTCGGTAAGAGCTCAATCTTATCTTTTTTAGGAACGATAACTGAGGAACCTAAAGTACGATAAACACGATTGTTGAGGCTAGCAATCTCTGTCATCTGCAAGGCTTCAATCGTTGGATGTAGAACAGCTCCTCCCAATGATTTATTGTAGGCTGTGCTTCCAGTAGGCGTTGAGACAGAAATCCCATCGCCTCTAAAACGCTCAAAATGGACATTATTGATGACCACATCAACTACCATGGTTCTGTCGGAACGTTTAATCGTTGCTTCATTGAGCGCACGAATCGTCCGAGTTTCCCCATTTTCAAAGGTCAGCTTGACATTTAAAATCGGATAAGAGACCTTGGCACCTGTGTCTAATTTCAGATTTTCCACTAATTTATCGATTTCAAAGTCTCGGTAATCTGTATAAAAACCCAAATGTCCGGTATGGACACCGACAAAGCGCACCTTATCCAGCTGCTCTTCATACTTGTGAAAGGCTGATAGCAGCATCCCATCACCACCGACAGAAATCACGATATCTGGATTTTTGGGTGTCAGGATAAAGCCTGCTTTCCGCAATTTTTGCATCAGAGCTTGAAATACTTCCTCACTCTGCCTTTTGCGATTGCGGATAATCGCAATTTTTTTACCTGTATTCTTCATCTGTATCGTCACTATTTCCAACACCGTCATTTAGCTTACGGTGCAGAGGATCAAAGAGCGCCTGTGCTTCTTGGATGGCATCACGAATGGCTCCCATCTCTTCGTCTAGCTGGTAGGCCAGATTGGCCGTTATCTCCAAGCGTTTCTTGATCTCCTCTGGAAATTCTCCTTTATACTTATAGTTTAAAGAGTGCTCAATCGTTGCCCAAAAGTTCATGGACAAGGTACGAATCTGAATCTCTGCTAAGATAACTTTATTTCCATTAATCGTATCTACTGGATATTCAACAATGGCATGGTAGCTACGGTAACCACTGTCTTTCTTGTTCTTGATGTAATCACGCTCCTGAACGATACGCATATCGGTCCGATTTCGCAAAACTTCTAAAACTTCATCCACATCGTCTACAAATTGAACCATGACACGCAAACCAGCAATATCCTGCATCTCTTGGGCTAAGTTTTCCTCAGTAATCCCGCGAAGTTCCATTTTTTCCTTGATGCTTTCAATATGTTTTACGCGACCGGTTACAAACTCGATCGGTGAATGGCGTTGCTGTTTGCGATACTGTTTGCGAATGCCACGAAGCTTTATTTTCAACTCACCAACCGCCTGAATATATGGATCCAGAAAATCTTCCCAATCTATTGTCATATACATACCTTGTCATCTATTCGTTTTTTGTATAAAATAAACACAGTTGTTATTATAACATAAAATCGCTTTCAAATAAAGAAAAGGATTTAAAAATGAACCATTTAGAAATTGAATACAAAACAATGCTAACAGAAGACGAACATAAACGACTTCTGACCTTATTTGATCATGTCCAGCCAATTTTCCAAGTCAACTATTATATTGATTCGGCTGACTTTGCTCTTCGTGAAGCTCGTATGGCTCTGCGAGTCCGAACCACTCCTGACGCTGCTGAGTTTACTCTAAAAATTCCTCAAAAACTTGGAAATTTCGAATACAACCAAGCCTTGTCCGAAGATGAATTTAAGGAAATTACAGAAAATTTGCAATTTCCTCAGGGAGAAATCTTAGATAAACTCCAAGAAAAAGGAATCCCAGTTGACAAACTAACAATACTTGGAACCCTTGAAAATATTCGATACGAAAAACAAGATGCACTCGGACTTTTTGCCTTAGACGAAAGCCGTTACTTTGGCAAAAAAGATTTCGAACTAGAATTAGAAATCAATGATATTGAAGAGGGGGAGCAAAAGTTCAAAGACTTTTTAAACGAAAATCAAATCCAATACAAGCCTGGTAAAAGTAAGATTGCCAGATTTGCCGAAAACTTGTAAAAATGCTGAAATAATCTCATTTTTTTGGTAAAATAATATTTATAAATCTAAAGAGACAAAAAGAGGATGGTCATTCTAATGTCAGACAAAAAAAATATGAAGCTTTTCTCCCTCAATTCCAATCACTCAATTGCTGAGAAGATTGCTGAAGCTGCCGGAGTACCTTTAGGCAAGCTTTCTTCCCGCCAATTTTCTGATGGCGAGATTCAGATCAACATCGAGGAGAGTGTTCGTGGCTATGATATCTATATCATCCAGTCTACCAGCTTCCCAGTCAATAATCACTTGATGGAATTATTGATTATGGTTGATGCCTGTAAACGAGCAAGTGCCAATACCGTAACTGTGGTTATGCCCTATTTTGGTTATGCCCGCCAAGATCGGACGGCCGCTCCTCGCGAGCCAATCACTGCAAAACTCGTGGCCAACATGCTCGTTGGAGCTGGCGTAGATAGAGTCATCTCACTTGACCTTCACGCTGTCCAAGTACAAGGATTCTTTGATATTCCTGTTGACAATCTCTTCACCATTCCATTGTTTGCCGAACATTATTGCAATATGGGATTAACTGGCGAGGATGTTGTCGTCGTTAGCCCGAAAAATTCTGGCGTGAAACGCGCTCGTAGCTTGGCAGAATATCTCGATGCTCCAATCGCCATCATCGACTACGGTGAAGATGAAGCAGGACGCTCTGAAGGCTATATCATCGGTGAAGTTGAAGGTAAAAAAGCTATTTTGATTGACGATATCTTGAATACCGGTCGTACCTTCTCAGAAGCTGCTAAAATCGTTGAACGTGAAGGTGCTGTCGAGATCTATGCTGTCTCAAGTCATGGTTTATTTGCAGATGAAGCTGCAGACGTACTAGACAGTGTTCCTATCCGAGAAATCTTGGTGACTGACTCTGTTGATACCAAAGAAAAGACTCCGAAGAATGTTCACTATATCACAGCCAGCGAGTTGATTGGTGATGCTATCGTGCGTATTCAAGAAAGAAAACCAGTCAGCCCACTTTTTGCTTTTCAAAAGAAATAAGGGATAAATTTATGATTTATTTAGATAATGCTGCTACGACTGCCTTGTCACCTGCTGCAATTGAGTCTATGACTCAGGCAATGACAGTCTTCGGTAATCCATCCAGTACCCACAGCCACGGGCGAGAAGCTAAAAAACTGCTCCGACAAGCTCGCGAAGATATTGCTAAAGTTCTACACACACAAAGCAAAAATATCCTCTTAACCTCAGGTGGTACTGAAAGCAATAACACTGCTATTAAGGGCTATGCCCTGCGCCATCAGAATCAAGGCAAGCATATTATCACTACGGCCATTGAACACCATGCTGTTTTAGAGCCCGTTGAATACTTGGTGGAGCACTTTGGTTTTGAAGTCACTATTATTCAGCCAGTAGATGGGCAAATCCGAACGGAAGATATCAAGAATGCTCTCAGATCAGATACTATCCTTGTCTCAGTCATGGCTGTCAACAATGAAACAGGCTATATTTTGCCGATTCAAGAAATTGGTGAATTACTAAAGGATCATCCTGCTGCCTTTCACGTTGATGCGGTCCAAGCCGTCGGCAAGCTCCCCATCTATCCTGAAGAATGGGGAATCAATTTCCTGAGTGCATCAGCTCATAAATTCCACGGTCCGAAAGGGGTTGGATTTCTCTATGCTGACCAGATGGATTTTGATAATTTCATGCATGGCGGCGATCAAGAAAACAAGCATCGAGCGGGTACAGAAAACCTCGTTTCCATTGTCGGAATGGCAACTGCCCTTTCTGAAAATGTTGCCCACTTAGAGGAAAATCTTGAGCATGCCCAGCAGTTAAAAGATACTTTACTGAACAACCTAGCGGATATAGACTATTACCTAAACGAAAGTCAGCCTAGCCTGCCTTATGTTGTCAATATTGGATTTCCAAACCAAAAGAATGATCTTATCTTGCTTCAAATGGATCTTAATGGCTTTTCAATCTCGACTGGCTCTGCTTGTACAGCTGGTGCTGTTCAGCCCAGTCATGTCCTTCAAGCCTTATATGGCCCAAACTCTGAGCGCCTAAAAGAATCCATTCGTATCAGTGTATCAGACCAAACTAGCATCCAAGAAATCAAACTATTCAGTCAAAAACTAAAAGAAATACTAGGAGGATAAGATGGCTTTTCAAACATCTGTTAGCTTAGCAAACTGCGACTTCACCTACTCACTCCATCCAAATGTTAAGAAATTTACCTTGCGGGACAATACATTTGCTGAAACAAAAGTTGGTAATTACGAGCTTTCTCGCTTACTTGAAGCTGTCCCTAATAGTGGCGATGGATTCTTGCTTAAGATTATCATCAATAAAGATCTAAGCGGAGTTAAAATCAATATTACGGACAAGTCTGGTTTAAGATTGGTTAATATCTTCAAATCAGAAAAACACCATATTATTCAGCAAAAATTCTATTTCCTGATGGATAGTTTAGTTGAAAGAGATATTTTTGAAAAAACACCCCAATAAGCGAAATTCTAAGAATTTTGCTTATTTCTATTATTTTATCTATCTTTATTAGTATAATAATATTTTGTTCATCAAATTAGTTGATTTTTTCACAAGCTTTCTATAGAATAGAAGATAGAAAGGTCGTGATTTTGTGAAAACTGAAAAAAGCAATTCTATTCCACGTGCTACTGCTAAACGGCTCTCCCTCTACTACCGGATTTTCAAACGATTTAATGCAGAAAATATTGAAAAGGCCAATTCAAAACAAATCGCAGAGGCGATTGGAATCGACTCTGCGACTGTTCGGCGTGACTTTTCTTACTTCGGTGAGTTAGGTCGTAGAGGTTTTGGCTACGATGTCAAGAAACTAATGAATTTCTTTGCCAATCTTCTCAATGACAACTCTATTACAAATGTCATGATTGTTGGTGTCGGAAATATGGGCCGTGCCCTTTTACACTACCGCTTTCATGAACGGAATAAAATGAAGATTGTAATGGCCTTTGATACAGATGATTATTCTGACGTCGGAACCACCACAAATGATGGAATTCCTATTTATGGAATTTCTCAAATTAAAGAAAAGGTCCAGGAAGGAAACGTAAAGACAGCCATTCTGACAGTGCCGAGCGTTAAGGCACAAGAAGTCGCATCCGTCTTGGTTGATGCTGGTATCAAGGGAATTCTTTGCTTCTCCCCAGTGCACCTATCTGTCCCCAAAGATGTGGTTGTGCAATATGTGGACCTAACCAGCGAACTCCAAACCTTACTCTACTTTATGAGAAAAGATGATGAGTAAGGTAAGAAAGGAAACAGACACTTTATGAAAAAACCGATTATCGGTATAACAGGAAACCAAAGGGATATTCCCAACGATCAATTTATCCATATCAGTTATACTTCAACTGGCTTTATCGAGGGAGTCAATAAAGTTGGAGGAATCCCAATTATCTTACCAATTGGTGATGAAGCCTTAGCTCACACCTATATCACTATGATCGATAAACTGATCCTTACCGGTGGACAAAATGTCCAGCCTCATTTCTACGGAGAAGAACAGACTATCGAAAGTGATGATTATCTGCTTCAAAGGGATCTATTTGAACTATCTCTCATCCGAGAAGCACGGAAGCAAAACAAGCCTATTTTTGGCGTCTGTCGTGGTACTCAGCTTTACAATGTTGCTATGGGTGGCACACTTCACCAAGACATCGAGAATCACTGGCAAGATAGCACTGCTCAATACACTACACAGACTATGGTCACTAAAAATGGCTCCATCCTCCATGAATTATACGGACCTACTTGCCAAATCAACTCATTCCATCACCAAAGTATCAAGGATCTAGCGAAACATCTAGAAGTTATAGCCTACGATCCTCGGGATAAGGTCATTGAGGCTGTTACCTCGACTGATGGAAGTCCATTTCTTGGTGTGCAGTGGCATCCAGAATTTCTATTTCCCACAAGAACGGGGGATTTAGCCTTGTTTGATTATGTGGTTAACAAACTTTAGATCAAATCCGTTTTTTCACGATAGCTATAATAATTATTTTTGGAAACAATTAAATGATCTAAAAGAACCAACCCCATTAGCTCACAAGCTTCTTTCATGTGTTTGGTGACCTCATCGTCATTCTTACTTGGTAAAGTCACTCCAGAAGGATGATTGTGCACAAGTATAATAGATGTCGCCAAGTGTTTGAGAGCATAATGCAAAATCTCGCGCGGTTCAGCCATACTTCTAGTTACCGTTCCTACAAAGATTGTCTGCTGATGGATGATCTGGTTTTGACTATTGAGATAAATAGCAACCAAACATTCCTGCTTTTTATCTCCCAATTCGACCTGCATTTTGCGAGCTAGTTTTTGACTGCCAAGAATTTGCTCCCTCTCCAGCACTTCAGCTTTGTTGATACGACAGCCAAGCTCAATAATGGCCTGCAACTCAACAGCCTTCACAGGGCCAATTCCTGAAATTGTCTGTAATTCCTGTAAAGTCAAATATTTCAAATCATTCAAACTAGAAATCGATGATAATATCCTTTGAGAAACTTGAAAAACAGTTTCTTTTTTGCTGCCTGTTCGCAAAAATATAGATAGCAATTCCTGATTACTAAGTTTATCCGCTCCTTCTCTTATCAGCCGTTCACGCGGCATCATACTTATGTCATCCTGCAATGAAATACGATACATATCAACCTCCTTACTTATTAATTCGCTATTAAGTAAAAAAAAGAACCTAAATAAATGAACTACATACCAAACGTTTGATAATATATTTATCAATTGAGGTAGCTCACTTATTTAGGTTATTTTATTCTTAATTACTAAATATTGAAAAGGCAACAATTTTCTGTACAAAATTATTAAAGAAACTCAATAATAAATCAGAACAAAATACTTGACATTATATATATATAATATAGATACTATTTAAAAGGAGAATTTTTATGAAGCAAAATGATGCTTATTCTGTAGTTATACAGACAATCAATGCGGCTAGCCAACTTCCAGTCGTGAAGGTAGATAGAGAAGAATTCCTTCGTAATCAATTTAAAGATAGTAGATACCTTGATAGTATTTTGGAACATGGTCCTCAAATAGTTTTCACACCAGAGGCATTGAGAAAAAGGGCTGAAAAAATAATCAAAGATAGCACCGCCAAAACCTCTTTCACTTCTTTTGTTGCTGGATTACCTTCAAATCCAGTTACTGCTGTAGTTGCTGGTGGAGCAGATATTGTTCAATATATGGGCTTTGCTCTAAATTTAGCTCAACAAATTGCTTATTTATTTGGAGAAGACGACTTATATAAAGGAAACTATAAGGAATTACCTGAAGAAGTACAAATACGAATCATCTCTTACCTTGGAATAATGTTCGGTGCAAGTGGAGCAACTGCATTGATTGCAAATGTTTCTAAGACAGCAGGAAAGAATCTTGGGAAAATGGTAGCTAAACAAGCATTAACTAAAACAGCTTGGTATCCTCTTGTGAAAAAAGTCGGAACAATTATTGGCGTAAACATTACAAAAAAATCAGTTGGTTCTATAATTACAAAGACAGTTCCAATTCTAGGAGGATTAGCTTCAGGAGGAATTACTTACTTTACATTTAAGCCGATGGGAACAAGACTTGCTGACACATTTGAAAAAATGTTAAAGGGAGAATATAAACTAGATCTTGGTATTGAAGATGAGTTAAATCCAGAATTCAAAGATAGCTTAAATGACAGCGAAATAATTGACGCTGAGTTTTCTGAAATTAAAGAGTAGATGTTCATTTTTAATTATAATCAATTACAAGCTAAGACCGTAGAAACGGTCTTTTTAATATAAATTGCTTAAATTTTAAAATTAAGTTTGAAATCATACTCAAAATAATCAAGAATGGCTGAAGTCCATTCTCTACATACAATCAATTTAAGTTGACAAGAAGATGAGATTTAAATACTCTCTTGAATTTATTAATGTTCTCATTCAATTTTCTATATACTTCTTTCTTAAACCCACGTTTTAAAATCTCAACCCAGACTTGCTCAATAGGGTTCATTCAGGTATCTAAGGTGGAATGGAGGTAAATTCTATATTTTCAGAGATATTCAAGGTTTGGATATCCACAATTCCATAATAATAGCGAAACTTACGAATATGCTGACCGGCTACATGAGAACGATAGCCCCTTGGATACGAGCATGAACCAATTTTACTAACACAATCGAAACCCGTCTCATCTTGATATATAAGACAGTTAGTTTGATAATTTTCCTTTGATAATTTTCCCATGAATAAAGTGCTTACTCGCTCTCTCCTTAAATTTTGTCTTTCAAGTATTATTATAGATATCTTCAACCAAAAAACGAAGTAACTCTTGTTACTTCGTTTTACAATATTTCTTATTATAGCTGCATTTGATTATAAGATCGACTGAAAGCATCTAAAATATCTTTTGGTGCCTTGTCATAATCAATCGTACTTTCAAGCGTTCCTTTAACAATGGTTCGACTGGTTGCTGCCGCATCCTCACATGTAACTAAAGTGATTTCAGCAACTCCCTCTGTGTCATTGATGACATCCACGCGCTCTGGCGCGACACTTTCTATACTAGAAATCGTATAGGTATAGATCTTATCCTTATCCGTGATATAGATTTTCATCCCTATTTTGGCACGATCTAGAGGCGAAAAGAGCATATCACTAGCTCCAGTAATTCCAAAGACATGGTGGCTGGCCAAGGCATAATTTCCTTGTCCCATCTGTTGATCTTCTTTCATAGTGCCAGCACCATAGTAGAGTCCAACATTATCCAAACCTTTGAAAATTGGCAGATTCATCGACACTTCAGGAATCGAAATGCCACCGATAACTGGTAGTTTTTGAGCCTGCCACTGAGCATTGATCACCGCTTCTGTCGAAAGAGATTGGACTTCGCTAAACTCAAAAGTCGACTCGACTGCCTTATTTTGCTTGATTTCTTCCTTAGAAACTTTGCTAACCTGGTATTGATTTGTGTGCCAAACCATGATCATATTTCGGATAGACGAGTTGAAAATCAGAGCTAGGGCAACTAGAAATAAAAGCAAAACTGCACAGTTAATGATGAAATTTCTGAGCTTGAATTTCTTCTTAGATTTCTTCACATTCATCCTCCTCTTATTCTACTTCTTCCTCATCGTCTTTTTCATCAGGCGCAACCGTTGTAAAGGTGACAATCTGAGCATTTTGGTCCAGACGCATAACCTTCACTCCCATAGTTGAGCGGCCTGTCTGAGAAATATTAGCCACACTGGTCCGAATGATGACGCCTGTATTAGTGATGATCATCAAATCTTCTTCGCCAGTAACAGTCATCAAACCTGCCAGAGGTCCATTTTTATCTGTGATATTGACTGTTTTAATCCCTTTACCACCACGGCCCTTGGTTGGATACTCACTAGCAAGAGTTCGCTTACCATAGCCTTTTTCGGTGATGACAAGCACTTCGTCACCCTCAGTAATCACACCTGCTCCAACGACTTGGTCGCCGTCACGCAGATTGACCCCACGAACACCAGTCGCTATACGGCTCATGCTTCGGACAGCTGTCTCATTGAAGCGGACAGAATAACCAAACTTAGTACCAATGATAACGTCTGCAGCACCGTCCGTCAGAAAGACATTGATAAGCTCGTCTTCATCTTTCAAATTCAGGGCCTTGAGACCGTTCTGACGGATATTAGCAAATTCTGTCACGCTGGTTCGTTTAACCACACCTAGACGGGTCGTAAAGAAGAGATAGGAATGATCGCTACTGTCTTGCTGGACATTAATAATGGTCTGAATGGTCTCTCCTTCATCCAGTTTCAAGAGATTGACCACTGGCAAGCCCTTAGCTGTACGGCCATACTCAGGGATTTCATATCCTTTGAGACGATAAACTCGGCCTTTGTTAGTAAAGAAGAGCAGTCTATCGTGGGTACTTGTTGAAACCAGCTCTTTGACGAAGTCATCATCTTTGACACCAGTTCCTTGAACACCTCGGCCACCACGTTTCTGAGCAGTGAATTCTGCCTGATTCAGACGTTTAATATAGCCTTTATTAGACAAGGTAATCAAAACATCCGCTTCCTCGATCAAATCTTCATCTTCAAGAGAAAGAACTTCTCCCACCATCAGCTCAGTTCGGCGGTCATCAGCAAATTTACGTTTGACCTCATCTAGCTCTTCCTTGATAATTGCGACAACGCGCTCTGGCTTAGCCAAGATATCAGCCAAGTCCGCAATCAAAGCAATCAGTTCGTCATACTCTGACTGAATCTTATCTCGTTCCAAACCAGTCAGACGACGCAGACGCATGTCAAGGATAGCCTGACTCTGGCGCTCAGAAAGTTCAAACTTAGCCATCAATTCAGCCTGAGCTTCTGCATCCGTCTCGCTATTACGGATAATGCGGATCACTTCATCAATATGATCCAGCGCAATCAGCAAACCAGCTAAGATGTGTGCTCGAGCTTCCGCCTTTTCTTTATCGAAGGCTGTCCGTCGAGTCACCACTTCCTTTTGGTGCTCAATGTAGGCCAACAAAATCTCACGCAGAGACAGAATCTTCGGCACTCCATTTTGAATAGCCAGCATATTGAAGCTGAAATTGGTCTGCATCTGAGTCAACTTGAAAAGGTTATTTAGAATGACATGAGCAGAGGCATCACGACGAACCTCAATGACAAAACGGACCCCTTCACGGTTGGACTCATCACGAACAGCTGTGATACCGTCAATGCGTTTTTCCTGCACCAGACGAACGATGTGCTCATGGACCTTAGTCTTATTAACCATGTATGGAAACTCGGTTACGACAATTCGCTCTCGGCCATTTTTCATCTCTTCGATTTCAGTGCGAGAACGAAGAACAATTGAACCCTTCCCTGTTTCATAAGCCCGGTGAATACCAGACTTACCCATAACCAGTGCACCTGTTGGAAAATCTGGTCCAGGCAGGACTTCCATGATGTCACGAGTCGTTGCTTCTGGATTGTCCATAACCAGCTTAACAGCATCAATAGACTCACCAAGATTATGAGGTGGGATATTAGTCGCCATCCCAACGGCAATCCCTGTCGCTCCATTGACGAGCAAGTTAGGGAAGCGAGCAGGAAGAACCATCGGCTCTCTCTCGCTGGCATCATAGTTGTCAATATAGTCAACAGTGTTTTTATTAATATCACGAAGCATCTCCAGAGCAATCTTGCTCATACGTGCTTCTGTATAACGCTGGGCAGCGGCACCGTCTCCGTCCATCGAACCGAAGTTTCCATGGCCGTCTACCAGCATGTAGCGATAGCTCCACCATTGAGCCATCCGCACCATCGCTTCATAAATAGAAGAGTCACCATGTGGGTGATACTTACCCATGACATCCCCTGTGATACGAGCTGATTTCTTGTGAGGCTTATCAGGCGTAACGCCTAGCTCATTCATGCCATAAAGAATCCGGCGATGAACCGGCTTAAGACCATCGCGAACATCTGGAAGAGCCCGAGCCACGATAACACTCATTGCATAATCGATGAAACTGGTCTTCATTTCGCTGGTCAAATTGACATCTACTAAGTTTCTATCTTGCATTAAAAAATGCCTCATTTCAATATTAAATCACTATCTCATTATACCACATTTTAGCTATATTTTCAGTATTTAAAACCGAATATAAAAACGTTTACATAGCCTTTTAGGGGTCAAAATACCACGGTGAGCCGTGACAAACTGTATCAAAAGTGGTAGAATGTAATTGTATGGGGAAAACCCCAAAAATAATAAGGAGATGTTTAGAAATGACTGCTACTAAACAACATAAAAAAGTCATCCTTGTTGGTGACGGTGCCGTAGGTTCATCTTACGCTTTCGCGCTTGTTAACCAAGGAATTGCACAAGAGCTTGGAATTATCGAAATTCCACAATTACACGAAAAAGCTGTAGGTGATGCGCTTGACCTTAGCCACGCCCTTGCCTTCACTTCACCTAAAAAGATCTACGCAGCTCAATACTCTGACTGTGCGGACGCTGACCTTGTTGTTATCACTGCGGGTGCACCTCAAAAACCAGGTGAAACTCGTCTTGACCTCGTTGGTAAGAACCTTGCCATCAACAAATCAATCGTAACACAAGTTGTTGAATCAGGTTTCGATGGTATCTTCCTTGTTGCTGCTAACCCAGTTGACGTTTTGACTTATTCAACTTGGAAATTCTCAGGCTTCCCTAAAGAACGCGTTATCGGTTCAGGTACTTCACTTGACTCAGCTCGTTTCCGTCAAGCACTTGCTGAAAAATTGGATGTTGATGCTCGTTCAGTTCACGCCTACATCATGGGTGAGCATGGCGATTCAGAATTCGCTGTTTGGTCACATGCAAACATCGCAGGTGTAAACCTTGAAGAATTCCTTAAAGATACTCAAAATGTTCAAGAGTCTGAATTGATCGAATTGTTCGAAGGCGTTCGTGATGCTGCTTACACAATCATCAACAAGAAAGGCGCTACATACTACGGTATTGCTGTAGCTCTTGCTCGTATCACAAAAGCTATCCTTGACGATGAAAATGCTGTACTTCCACTTTCAGTCTTCCAAGAAGGCCAATACGGTGTGAAAGATGTCTTCATCGGTCAACCAGCAGTTGTTGGTGCACACGGTATCGTTCGTCCAGTAAATATCCCATTGAACGATGCAGAAACTCAAAAAATGCAAGCATCTGCTAAAGAATTGCAAGCTATCATTGATGAAGCATGGAAGAATCCAGAATTCCAAGAAGCATCTAAAAACTAATCAGAAAAAACATCTCCTGATAAAAGGGGATGTTTTTTTGTTGTTTTATGTGGAATCTATCAGAAAAAATATCAATTAAATAAGGAACAATCAGCTCTCCCTCTAAGTCCTCCAAAGAAGAAAGCCAAATAAAGTCTGTATGCTCTTCTGGATCCAATAGGATATCGCACTGATCTATAATCCTAGCCTCATAAACCAAGCGTGTAAAAACAGTATTTTTACTTGTGTCAAACTGACTATCTTCATGGATAATCTTATCAATCCGAATCTTTTGATTAACCTCTTCTATAGCCTCGCGTAGAGCTGCTTCTCTAGGTAGTTCGTTCTCTTCTACGCTTCCGCCAGGAATATCCCAATAAGATGGATAAACATTAGGAAGCCCACGCTTTATTTTTGAGCGTTTGATCAGCAAATACTTTCCGTCTTTCTCAATCAAGGTATGAGCGATTAACTTCACCACCATAGCTGTCTCCTCTCTTAGAAAACAAAAAAGGACTCTCTCGAGTCCAAGCTTCAGTCATCCACCCTGAGAGAATCGAACTCCCATCTCAAGAACCGGAATCTTACGTGATATCCATTACACTAAGGGTGGCAACTTATTTATTATAACCAATTTTTCACAAAAAAACAAGTCTAAATGGCTCCTTTTACAAAATTTCTAATCTATGTCAAATCAAAAAGATTAACTCTCAAAGAAAGTTAATCTTTTAATCTCTTATTTCTTTTCAATATGATCCGCTAGTTCTTCTTGGGCTTTTTTGTTAGATTCCAACGTTTTTTCTTGCCATTTCTTCTTAGCTTCTTCATATTCTTTGCTCGTTACAATTTCACTTCTGAGTTTTGTATATTTAAAGTTGAAGGGAGATCCCTTGATTCCAACGAGTGAATAGGCACGACTGAAAGGTTTGGACTTACTTACAGAAGGACTACCGCCTCCTGAAATAGTCGGCATGATAATTCCACTATCAAGCAACCAAGCTTGTGCATCCGCATATTTTTCATAGCGAACTTTCACATCTGTTGTTTCAGCATTTGCCTCTTCTAACATCTTAGTATAAGTATCCAAGCCCAGCTCTTTCATCTTGTCCATATCTTGGCCTGGATCAAAGCCAAAGTTTTGCAAGCTAGCGCCATTATTTACATTTAGAGTATCTAAGTAGGTAGATGGGTCTTGATAGTCAGCTGACCAGCCCCCTGTATAGAAGTCATAGTCCTTTTGAGCCGCAGTATTTGCAAAATAGGTGATGTTGTTCAAATCATCCACACTAATCTTCTGCAGGTCAATCACTACATTTTCTGCACCCAAGGTTGATTCAATTGATTGTTTTACTGAACTTGCCCATTGGATGCCCACCTTGTCAGCCTGGTCTACAGGAAGGTCTAAATGGATTGGGAATTGAACTCCCTTAGACTCTAAAGCTTCCTTAGCCTTGGCAAATCTTGCCTTGGCTTTTTCTGGATTATAATAAGCATCTTGAGCATCTGTCAGATCGATATTCGCCCATTCTGTACCATAATTCACTAATTTAGAAGCAACAACTTGGCCAAAAGTTTGATCGCCAATTTGAACAAATGTTGGAGGAACAAGCGTATTTCTCAACAGCTTGGTAGCTCCATCTTTACCATTACTTTGCGCACCATAAGAAGTCCGGTCAAGGGCAAAATTGACGGCCTGACGGAAGTCCTTATTTAAAACCGCTTCTTTTGTTGCATTCTTTTGATCATCACTTGTTTTGGAAGTGTGATTGTATGATTGACGGTTGAAGTTGAAATTAAAGTAATATGAGGTCGCATCCTGTGGGCTATAAAGGATATTGTCCTCATATTTCTTCTTAACTGCCGCAAATCCTGAAGTATTCGGATAGAGACGGGCACCACTATAAGCACCATCACTGAAGTTGCGAATTAAAGATTCTTGGTCTGATCCATCATAGTAGGTTAATTTAACATGTTCTAGACTGACCTTGTCTTTATCGTAATAATTTGGATTTTTAACAAATTCCATAGACGATTTAGAAGTCAAAGATTTCAAAAGGAAAGGACCGTTGTAAAGAATACTTGATGGATCAACAGAACCAAAATCTTTTCCTTTAGACTTCAAAAATTCTTCATTGACAGGGAACAAGATATTATTCGTCGTTTTAGAGTTCCAATAAGGCTCTGAGCGTGTCAGTGTATATTGAACCGTATAATCATCCACTGCCTTTACTCCAACTTTGGAGAAGTCTTTTTCGTCGCCTTTGACATAGGCATCCAAGCCGCTAATCGAGTCCTGAATCAGGTAAAGGGCCTCAGACTTCTGGTCAGCCACATATTTAAGTCCAGTCACAAAGTCTTGAGCTTTCACACTTGCAACTTCTTCGCCATCAACATTGAACCACTTAGCATCCTTACGAAGCTTATATGTGTAAGTCAAGCCATCTTGAGAAACTGTCCATGATTCTGCAAGAGAAGGAACTAGATTTCCATATTCATCATTTTCCAAAAGACCATCCACAAGGTTTGTAATAACGTCTGATGTAGTTGCACGGTTAGTGGTCAGGTAGTTCAAGCTATCTGGATCGCTGGCATAAACATAAGAATATGTGGTTGTGCTGGATGAAGATTTGCCACAAGCTGACAAGAGTACTCCTGCACTGAGTACCACCCCAGTAGCTAAAAGCATTTTTGATACTTTCATAAATACACCTCCAAAAATGAGAGAAGTCTCAGAATAAGAGAATCTGAAACAAAGATAGGCCCTTATTTTATTTAGTATTCTCTTAGTTCAATTTCTATGTTATATTTTATAACATAAGCTATTATACCAGAATTCTGTTAAAAAGTAAATAGAGGAATCAGAGAGTAATTATGGAAAATTTCTGAAAACTACCTCCAACCAGTCCAATTGGCAAATATACAGATTAAGCATATAATAAACTCAATGTAAACAAACGAGGAAATCACCGTGAATTCTAATTATATTACCCGCCTCAAGCGCTCCGAGGGACAGTTAAGAGGCATTCAACAAATGATTGAAGAGGACAGGGAATGTTCAGATATTCTCACACAGTTATTAGCCGTCCGCTCCAGCGTTGACCGTGTTATTGAGATGGTTATTACTGAGAATTTAACGGATTGCCTAGAAAATCCATCTGATGATCCGAAAAAGCAAAGGGAAAGAATAGAGAAAGCTATTCATTTTCTGGTAAATCGAAAATAAGAAGAAGAGGAAAAAAGGATTCAAGCAACGACTTGAATCCTTTTTATCTTTTATTCCGTCTCTCCAGACCAAGCGTTCATGCCACCTGATACGTTGGTCACATCGAAGCCCTGCATGGCAAGAAATTGGCAAGCAGTCGCTGAACGTGCACCTCCTTGGCAAATGACATAGTATTTGTAGTCAGGATCCAGCTTTTTATAGCCAGTTTCCAACTCACTGAGCGGAAGATTTCCAGCATTTGGGATATGACCCGCTTGAAATTCATGCCTTTCGCGCACATCTACGATAGCCAATTTTTCAGATTGATACTGCTTTTCTAAGTCAGCTGCTGATATAGTTTTCATTTTTCTACTCCTTCTGGTTTTAATAATTATATACAAGGTATTCCAATATAAACTCTGACAGAAAGAAGCCATATAGCTGAAGCTAATTTTGCTTTATTTCTAGAGCATCACTCTTACCATTTTCTTCAAAGTAAATTGCTAGCTAGGAGGCAAGATTAGCTTAATAGATTCTACTTGGATATTTTCCCTGTCCAAGCGCTCATACCGCCGCGCACATTAACGACATCATAGCCCTTTTTCTTCAGCTTTTTAGCCGCAAGCTTGCTCCGCATGCCTGAGTGACAAATAACGTAAATCGTCTCCTTATTAGCTGGTGAGAACTGACCGATTTGACTTAAAGGAACATTCTTCGCCTCTTTGATATGCCCTCTACGAAATTCAGTCGGCATCCGTACATCAATTAGTTGGATATTAGACTTCAACCGCTTCTCCAATTCATCCGTCGAAATGCTGTCTATTCTTGTAAAAAAATGAAACATATATTCTCCTTTACATCCCTGTAGCCTATATTAAAACATTAAGAATGGAAAATGTCAAGGAAACGATTTCATTTTCTCCAAAAATAAAAATCCCTATCTTGAGACGGGGATTTTTATCAATAATGAATTATTTCGCAATTGGGTAAACTGATACTTGTTTCTTATCGCGACCTTTGCGTTCAAAGCGTACTACGCCTTCAACTTTTGCGAACAATGTATCGTCTCCACCGCGGCCAACGTTAACACCTGGGTAGATGTGTGTACCGCGTTGACGGTAAAGGATAGATCCTCCAGTTACAGTTTGTCCGTCAGCTGCTTTAGCTCCAAGACGTTTTGCTTGTGAATCACGTCCGTTTGACGTTGAACCTCCACCTTTTTTGTGGGCGAAAAGTTGCAAGCTTGCAAGATTCATTTTTAACATAGTGTTTTTCCTCCGTGTTAGTTTTCTGTGATAACTCTGGTTTGGACGAACTCAGAAGAGTTCTCCGATAAGTTTGCCATTCCCAAGAAAAATGATTCAAAGAAAAGCTGAGTCATTTCTCTCTGATGCGGCGGAATATCCATAGGGATTTCTACTCGTAAATATCCGCCTTCTTCTTCGTTTAATTCTAGGATTGGTTCATAGCCTGCAAATTTTTCAATTGAATTGATGAAATTTATGGCAAGCGTAGAAACCGATGCACACACGACATCAAAGCCGTATTCGCCACTTCCGGCGTGTCCAGTAATTTCCGCACTCCTCAGCTCGCCATCTTCGGCTTTCTCAAAGACTGCCTGTATCATGTGTTCTCCTGTAAATTAAGCGTTGATTGCGTTGATGACAACTTTAGTGTAAGGTTGACGGTGACCTTGTTTGCGGTGGCTACCTTTTTTAGGTTTGTACTTGAAAGTAACGACTTTCTTTTGTTTTCCTTGTTTTTCAACAGTTCCAACTACAGTAGCTCCAGAAACAAGTGGAGTTCCGACAACAGTTTTATCACCACCAACAAGAACAACTTCGTTAAATGTCACTTCTTGACCAGCTTCAACATCCAATTTTTCAACGTAGATAGCTTGACCAACTTCAACTTTAACTTGTTTTCCGCCAGTTTTAATGATTGCGTATGTGCTCATTATGCACCTCCTATGATTTATTGGGGTTTCCCCGTATTTTTGTGAAGACTCGCCTAGCATCGTGGGACGAACCACTTTATACTCACTATGTGAGCAACGATGTTCGAGCGGTTGCACAGGCCGTGCATAGTCAACATTCTTAGTATAGCACTTCTACTAACCTTTTGCAAGTAATTTTATTTAATGAAAACGGATTTTCCACTAAATAGCCTCATTCTGTACTTCCATTTATTTAAAATATACAATCTGCCCTTCTTGATTGACATAAACCTCAATAGCTTTCGGAGGCTTCAAATGTTTTTTTGCTGATCTGGCAAGACTTTTATTACTATCTGAAACATTGACCTCTCGCTCTTTTCCATCAACGTTAATAGTAAAGGTAATACGAGAATAGGTAGACTTACTTCCCCCGATCTCGGTATCAACACCAGTCACTAAAGCCGTTTTTAGCTCGGTTATCTGATTAGTAAAATAATGATAGCGCCAAATACCATTGGTCATTCGATAGCCTTCATAAGCAGGAAAGATAAAAAGCATAAGAAGAACGCCAATTATTGTGACAAAAATAGCTCTGCCCGTACTTTTTTGGCTTTGACGTATGGTATTCCATTTATTTCTCATGGCCTTCTTGACAGAGCCAGCTTCCTTAATATCTTTATGATATCCCCAAAATAAGAGAGCATACAAGCTTAGGAAAATCTGGAAATGAACTAAGAGACCAATAAAATAAGTCCAATTGGGTATTCCAAACAGCAAAGCATTATCTTGTCCATCTTTCCAAGACAATGCTCGCATGAGCCCACTCAAGAAGTAATCCCACTCGTTCATAAATATCCCCTTTTATCTTCAGTATCAATGAAAATAGCTTCCAGATTCTTTTAGCAGAAAGATACTCCTTAAACTCTTATAACAAGTCCTCAATCAGCTCATCAACTTCATCAGTCTCTGCTTGTGGTCTGATTTCTGTAATCATGATGCCTGCAACGGCACGTTCTACCAATCCTTCAACGTCTAGGCGAGCTTCATACTGCTCTACGTTTTTAATTTTCGGATTTGTTTTAGGCCGATCTGGAGCAAAAATAGTACAGCAGTCTTCAAATGGCTGGATAGAGATTTGGAAAGTATCGATTTTTTCTGCAATATCGATGATTTCCAGCTTATCCATAGTCACAACAGGACGGATAACCGGTGTATTGGTCACGGCATTAATAGCCTGCATACTCTCGATAGTTTGACTGGCCACCTGACCTAGACTTTCTCCATTGATAATGACTTGACCGCCCCGCTCCTCTCGAATCCGGTCTGTAATCCGCATCATAAAGCGACGAGTCAGTGTCATCAGATATGCTTCTGGAGCCTTAGCCTTGATTTCCTCTTGAATCTCAGTAAAAGGCACTTCGATAAACTGGATGTTGCCGCCAAACTTAGTCAACTTCCTAGTCAAATCCTGAGCTTTTTTCAAAGCACCTGGGCTAGTGTAAGGCGGACTAGCAAAGTGAACCGCCTCGATATCCACACCGCGCTTGAGAGCCAGATAGCCAGCCACCGGTGAGTCAATCCCACCAGACAGCATAAGCATGCCTTTTCCTGAAGTGCCGACTGGTAGTCCCCCAGCACCACGAATCGTCTCATAAGAGATATAAGCCGCTTCTTCACGAATTTCGACACGCAGGTCAATATCTGGCGCTTTCATCTTGACCTGAACATTTGGAATGGCCTCAAAAACAGCATCCCCCAATGTCTGATTGAGCTCGCGGCTATCCAATTCAAAGCTGTGGTCACTGCGCTTGCTGGAAATCTTAAAAGTCATACCTTCTTGATAAACTTCCTTCATGATGGTTTGGACAGCTTCGATTAGGGCTGGTACAGACTTTTCGATTTTATAAGATGGCGAAAAATTCTGAATCCCAAAAATCTGCTTGAGTGACTCAGCGACAGGCTGATAGTCTGTTCCGTGCAGATAGACATGGGTCCGGTCACGGTCAGCCTTGACATGGACCTGCGGATAGACTGACAAAACAGCCTGGATATTTCGTTTGAGTTTGTTGATAAAGCGCATGCGGTTCTTGCCCTTGGTAGAAAGCTCGCCGTAGCGCACCATAATTTCTGAATATTGCATTGTTTACCTTACTTTTCTGGTTTTTTCGTAAATAATTTTAAAAGTTGTCAAAAACTGCTCCATCTGGCTCATATCATTATCAAGATCCAAACTGATACGGACAGCGGTTTGAGCTAGAGATTTTTCGACTCCCATAGCAATCAGCGTACCTGCTGGCTTTCCAGCCTTGGAAGAGCAAGCGCTGGTAGTCGATATGTAAATCTCGTAGTCTTCAAACGCATGGACGACGACTTCACCCCGCACTCCCTTGATACCAAAGGTCAGGATATGGGGCGCAAAATCTTCCAAGCCTGAGAAGACCAGCACATCTGGATACTTCTGCAGTTCTTCAAGGATAATCTTCTTCATCTGAACCGTCCGCTGGGCAAATACTTCTTGCTTTTCCATAGACAGCCTCAGAGCCTTTGCCGTCGCTGCAATGCCAGCTAAATTTTCTGTTGTGGAGCGCTTGTCCGACTCCTGGCCACCACCAGTCAAGAGAGGACTGATTTTCTTGCCAGACTTGATATAGACAAATCCTACGCCTCGGACACCGTGAAATTTGTGACTGGAGAAAGTCGCAAAGTCCACACGGTCCGTCAGATAAGCAGCTGTTGGAATCTTCGTAACAGCCTGTACAGCATCCACATGAAAGGAAATAGTCGGTTTGTCTGCTAGCAGTTCAGATATTTTCTGAATAGGCTGAATGCTGCCGATTTCATTATTGACAGCCATGACCGAAACCAGAGTGGTGTCTGGTCGAATCAGCTCCGCTAGCTTGTCTACCTCAACAAAACCTGCCTTATCAACTGGAGCAAAATCGACTTCAAATCCCTGACTCTGCAACCAGAGGGCTGATTCTTTAACCGCAGGATGTTCAATGTTGGATACGATGATGTGTTTTCCAAAGGGAACTTTTTCAAAAGCAACTCCTTTAAGCACCCAGTTGTCCCCTTCTGTTCCTCCAGACGTAAAAAAAATCTCCGATGAAGACTTGCCTAAAAGCTCTGCTATTTGCCGACGAGAGGCTTCTAAGAGACGGGTAGCCTGGCTGCCCAAACTATGCAGGCTAGAAGGATTGCCCCAGATTTTAGAAGCCACTTCTGTGTAGGTGGCCAGCGCCTCTGGATAAGGCTTGGTTGTCGCTGAATTATCTAAATAAATCATCTTTTTCCTCTGTATTTATCAGTAAAAATCAATACTCCTATTGTAACACGAAACGAGCCTAGGGACAAGACAAGGGCGCAGTCCCTACCTGATAAATTTAGGAACCGGCCCTGAACACGATTACTTCGCCTCGCCAATCATATCTAATTTTTTTAAATAATCTTCAATCAAGAAGGCTGTCTCTTCAATTGATTTATCCGTAATATTGATGACCTCCGTTTGATATTTTCTAAAGACTTCTTTGGAATAGTCTAATTCCTGATAAATCTTCTCCAAATCTGTGTAACTGGTCGAGTGGGACAGCCCCAGCGAATTGAGGCGGTTGCTACGAATTTTGACTAATTTTTCTGGCTCACAGACCAGACCGATGATCCTACGCTTGTCCACCTTGTCTAAAACTTGAGGAAGCGGAACTTCTGGAATCAAAGGTAAATTGGAAACTTTGTAGCCCTTATTGGCCAAAAAAATGCTGAGAGGAGTTTTTGAAGTCCGTGAAACTCCCAGTAGAACTAGATCCGACTCCAAAAATCCCTGCGGAGATTTGCCATCATCATGCTTTACAGCAAACTCAATCGCTGATATTTTATTAAAATATTCCGTATCCAAACGGTGCAAGGTTCCTGGTATCTCAATCGGGCTAATCCCAGTCTTTTCTCCTATGATTTCAAAGAAAGGGTGCATGAGATCAATGTAGGCTAGCTTGTGGTTTTGGCTAAATTCTCTAGCTAGTCTAGCTAATTCTCCATTTACCAAGGTACTGATGACCAAGGCATCATCTTTTAAAGCATCTTGCAAAATTTCCAGCAATTCTTGCTCCTTGTCTATAAAAGGAAAACGGTAGCTATTATTAAATGTCAAATCTGGATACTGCGCACTTACAGCTGACAAGAGTCGCTGCGAGGTTCCTCCTAAAGAATCCGAAATGCTATATACAATAATTTCTTTCTTCATTGTCACTACTCCTGTCTCTTTACTTCCGCTTGGCGCGCTTCCTGAATGATATAGTCTAGCAGGGCTGTCTTGGTCACCGTTCCTAAAATCTTGCGCTCATTATCTTTCTCTACCACCGGCATGGAGTCAATGGCAAAATCCTGCAAAAGAGCGGCCACCTCTAGTATATTCATATCCTTATGGCAGGTTCTAAGATGAGGCATCCGCGTCATACAAACTGCAATAGGCGTTGTTCCGATACTACTGGATAAAGCCGCTCGTAGCAAATCCTTTCGCGAGACAATTCCTAAGAGTAGCTTCTTTTCATCAATGACATAAAGAACATCCGCGTCATACATAAAGAGCCTTATCACTGCATCCTGAATGAAAGTGTCTTGAGACACCAAAACGGGAGAAACCATAATATCTTCCGCTTTCTTGCGAAAAGTATCAAAGAAAAACAAGGTTTCTAAATCATTCCCTGAATAAGTATAGCCAACCTTTGGCGTCGCTTTTAAAATGCCAACCAGCGTCAAAAAGGACAGGTCTGAGCGTAAAGTTGCTCTAGAAATCTCCATCAGTTCCGAAATCTTTTCCCCGCTGACGGGCTGCTCTTTCTTGACAATGTCAACAATCTGCTTTTGACGTGCTGATAATTCCAATACAATATGTCTCCTTTTTAGAGATATAATACTCTATTTTTCATCTTTTTCTGTCATATTATATCATATTTTTATCTTATATCAATGAAATATAACGATCTTTTCCATTGACAAATATATGTGATGTATATTAGAATATAAACAAGATATATATGACACATTTTTGTCTATTTGGAGGTAAGATATGACGAAATGGATTTATTCCTTTGAGGAAGGACGAGCCGAGCAAAATGCTCTTTTGGGTGGCAAAGGTGCTAATTTAGCTGAAATGACCAATTTAGGATTACCAGTTCCGCCAGGATTCACCATTACGACGGAAGCCTGTATGCATTTTTTAAATAAGCCCTCCTTTTTTGAAGAAACATTAAGAGAGAATGTTTTGCAGGCTATTTCTGAACTGGAGCAAAAAAACGGCCAATGCTTCTCAGGAAATGAAGAGGAGCAACTGCTAGTCTCTGTTCGCAGCGGCGCCAAGTTTTCTATGCCTGGTATGATGGATACGATTTTAAACTTAGGATTAAATGACCTACGAACCCAAACTTTGGCTTCCAAAACCAATATGGCTTTTGCATACAACTGCTATCGCAGGCTGCTCCAGATGTATGCAGATGTCGTTTTCCAAATTCCAAAAGAGGACTTCGATCAGTTGCTCTCCTATTTTGAGAAGAATGCTGGTAAGATTGCCAACGACTTTAGTTTGGAAGAGCACCAAGCTCTCATTGATCAGTACAAGCAACTGTATCGCGAGCATTATCAGACTTTTCCTCAAAATCCTAAGGAACAACTCTTCGCTGCTATTAAAGCCGTTTTCCGCTCTTGGAATAACCCACGCGCCCAAGTCTATCGCAAGCTCAATCAGATTCCAGAAGATTTAGGAACCGCCGTTAATATTCAAGTCATGGTCTTTGGCAACTTTGATCAAGAAAGCGGAACTGGAGTCGTCTTCACTCGAAATCCAGCAACAGGTCAAAAGGGACTCTTTGGCGAATTTCTTTTAAATGCCCAAGGAGAGGATGTCGTGGCCGGTATTCGCACGCCCGAGCCCATTCAACATCTGCAAGAAAAGATGCCAGAAGCCTATGCTGCTTTTCAAGAATATGCCCACATACTTGAAGATCACTACAAAGATATGCAGGATATCGAATTTACAATCGAAAAGGGCAAGCTCTATATCCTGCAAACCCGTAATGGTAAGCGAACAGTCAAGGCTGCTTTGAAAATCGCTCTGCAATTAGTAGAAGAAGGCAAGATAGACAAGTGCGAGGCCATTCGTCGGATTAGCCCGACTCATATCAATCAGCTGATTCACCCAGTCTTTGATGAAAATAAGCTCCAGCAAGCGACAATTTTAGCGCAAGGATTGCCAGCCAGTCCCGGTGCTGCAACAGGAAAAATTGTCTTTACTGCCAAGCGAGCCAAAGAACTACATGAAGCTGGTGAAAAAGTTGTGCTAGTCCGCCAAGAAACTTCTCCCGAAGACATAGAAGGAATGATTGTCAGCCAAGCAATCGTCACTAGCCAAGGTGGAATGACCTCACACGCGGCAGTTGTCGCCCGAGGAATGGGAACCTGCTGTGTAGCAGGATGTGGAGATCTACTTGTCCAAGAGGACAGCAAGACCATCCAGTGCGGAGATATCTTGCTCAATGAAGGAGATATTCTATCCGTAGATGGTCGGACTGGTTTTCTTTATATGGGGCAAATCCCGACTGTCTCTGTAGAAAATGATCAGGATCTGCAGCTCTTGCTGACTTGGGCTGATGAAGTAGCTAAACTTACAGTCCGCGCCAATGCAGAAACAATCCAAGATTTGCAAACCGCTATTAGCTTCGAAGCGCAAGGCATTGGACTAGCACGAACCGAGCATATGTTTTTCGGTGAGGAAAGAATCCTGCAAATGAGGAAATTAATTCTGGCCGAAAATGAAATAGAAAGACGGGAAGCACTTGCCCATCTCCTTGATTACCAAGCAGAAGACTTCTATCAGATGTTCCAGACTGTTGGCGAAAAGCCTATGATTGTCCGCCTATTGGATCCTCCAATGCACGAATTTCTCCCTAAAGACCAGCTGGAAATTGCCCTGCTGGCTGAAAAACTCAATAAAAAAGCTAGTCAACTAGAAAGAAAAATCACGCAATTGCAAGAAACAAATCCTATGCTTGGCCATCGCGGCTGTCGTCTAGGAATCACCTTGCCGGATATCTATAAGATGCAAATAGAAGCTATCTTTAGCAGCGCCATTCGACTGCAGCAAGAAGGAAATCCAGTTCATCCTAAAATTATGATTCCGTTGATTACTGCGAAATCAGAGCTTGTCTATCTCAAAGAGCTGCTCATCAAGCATATCGAATCGATTTTCAAAAAGTATCAATGCCCTCCATTCCCATATGACATTGGTACCATGATCGAACTTCCGAGAGCCTGCTTCATTGCTGATCAGTTGGCTCAGGAAGCGGACTTCTTCAGCTTTGGAACCAATGACTTAACCCAGATGACTTTTGGTTTTTCAAGAGACGATATCGGAAAATTCCTCAATGATTATAAAGAGAAAAAGTTGCTCACCCAGGATCCCTTCCAAAGCCTTGACCAGGAAGGTGTCGGTCAATTGATGAAATTGGCGATTGAAAAAGCTCGCCAAGTAGATCCAACCTTGTCCATCGGAGTTTGTGGCGAAGTTGGTGGTGATCCAACTTCCATTCCTTTCTTACAAGAAATCGGAGTCACTTATGTCTCCTGCTCCCCTTATCGAGTCCCAGCAGCTCGGCTAGCTGTAGCCCAAACTGCCCTTAACTCTGAAACAACTCCAAAGTAGCTCTAACATTTTGATAAAACAAACAGCTCTAAGAGGCTTATCTCTCCGCCTTTTAGAGCTGTTGTTCTTCATTCTTTTGTGTGCGTTTTCATTTAAAAAATTCAGATTTTTGGAAGACTTTTCTAAATAAAAGACGTATAATAAATTAAGAACGAAAAGGAGCGACTTTTACATGGAAAACTATTCTCGCAAAGAAAAAAATAACAGCACTTCAAATCGAAAACCAGCTAGTCAGCATATCAAAACTGGCTTTTCTGCCCTACAAAAGACTATTGCTACAATTGCCAGTCTTCTCTCAATCGTCATTGCTTGCTTTACCATCATGAACCTTATGGACAACAATGACTCAAAATCAAAAACTGATACAGGCAACTCGACAACAACTACTACCATCATCAAAGAGGTAGAAAAAGAGTCTGCATCTGTTAGCTCGACTCCAACAGAAACTTCTGCTGCTACTGAGACCGAAACATCATCAAGCTCCTCAAGCGCAGAAGCGAATACGAGCCATACAACTACTTCCACTGACAGCAGTTCGACAAGCCAAGACCAGCATACAACAACAGAGTCCAGCACTCAAGCATCCAACTAGGAACATCTGAAAGAGTGCCCCTTATCCAATCTATCCAAGAAAGCCTGAATGTCACTCAGGCTTTTTTCATTGCCAGCCTTCTTTTACTATTTGAGAAAAATTCTTGGCCTTTCTCTAATTTTTGGAGCCAAAAAAACTGTGAGGTCAAGAAAACCCACAGTTTTTCCAGAAATCAAAGTTCCAAAATTTGATAATCATAACCAAGATGAGTCAAGAACTTAAAAAGATCTTGGGTTGCGACAAAAATCGTCTTTTCATTGGTATTGGGATGAAAAGTCATGATATCCTCTGATACAATGTCCTTATCAAAATAAACTTGAATATCTTTTTCTTCATTATTTAACAAACCAAAAGGCGATACCGTTCCTGGTGGCAGCTGCATTTTTTCAAAAAGAGAATCCGACGAAGCCATACGAATGCGGTTGGCTGAGACCAAGTCTTTAAACAAGTCCATATCTAGACTCTTTTGGTCATCCATAATCAGAAGATAATATTGAGTTTTCTTCTTGTTGGTCAAAAACATGGTCTTAGTCCGAACGCCCTCGATTCCTTCGATATAGGAGTCGGCTTGCTCTGTCGTAAATGCAGGTGGGTGCTCCACCACATCAAAGGGGATCCCCAACTCTTGCAACTTGTTAGCTACTTGTTGATAAGCATCCATAGTTTTCCTCCTTTATTGATGAATAATCTTTTGTACCAATACTTGCAATTCTGGCACTACTTCTGCCTCAAACCAAGGATTTTTCGCCATCCAAATTTGGTTGCGGGGCGATGGATGAACCAAGGGAAAAAAGTCGGGTAGGTAGTCTTGATAATGCTGGACCGTCTCGGTCAGCTTGACCGTACCTTTTTGATGCAGATAATATTTCTGTGCATACTGACCAATCAAGATAGTCAACTCAATATCTGGTAGGAGCTCTAAAATCGGCTGATGCCATTTGTCCGCAAAGCCCTTACGAGGCGGTAAATCTCCAGACTTGCCATGTCCCGGAAAATAAAAATCCATGGGCAGAACCGCAAAATAGCCAGACTGATAGAAAGTTTCCTCATCAACACCCAACCATTCTCTCAAGCGATCACCACTCTTGTCCTTCCAGTAAAGCCCTGCCTGCTGGGTTTTCAGTCCCGGCGCTTGACCGACAATATTAATCCGAGCATTCTTAGGCGCTGCAAAAAGTGGCTTGATTCCCTGTTCTGTGAAAGCTTTATTCTGTGGGTCAGCTATAATGGCCTTGGTAATATCTTCTATTGTCCGCATCATATTTCCTTCCTTGAAAAGAAACTCACCTGGCATAGCCAAATGAGTTCTTATTTTATTTGATCAATTCGTAGATAGCTTCCGCATAAATTGCAGCCGCGCGAAAGAGATCTTCCACATCGATAAATTCATTGGCTTGGTGCATAGTATCGATATAGTCTGGGAACATCGCGCCATAAGCAACACCACGTTTCAAGAGGCGTCCAAAGGTACCACCACCGATAACTTGCTCATGACCTTTCAGTCCAGTTTGTTTTTCATAAACAGCCAGCAAGGTCTGTACCAGCGGATCTTCCATCGGCACATAGTGAGGAGTATGACCATGCTCAGACAAGGTCACTTTGGTAACTGGCAACTGCTCTAAAACATTCTGAATAGCTTCTGGACTGGTTCCCTTCGGATAGCGAATATTGAGGGCAATTGTATTGTCAGCCTTGTTTTCGTCAAAACGGAAAACGCCAGCATTCATTGACAGAGCTCCCATCTTCTCATCCACATGAGCAATCTTCAAGTTCTTACCCTCATGGTCATTTAGAAGAATATTTCCAGCCACATCTAGATAATCCTTAGCAGGACCCGCAAAGTCAAATTGTGTTAGGAATTTGGCTAAATAAGTTGCACCATTGACACCAGACTGAGGAGAAGCACCATGAGCAGACTTACCGATAATGGTCACAGTGACTTGGCCACCAGCTAGTTCTTCATAAGTAAAGTCTAGCCCATTTTCCTTAGCGAACTGCTCCAATTTATCAACTAGATTTGGTAATTGACCTGATACGATGGCTGTCCCAGACTCAGGTACCATGTTCTCCCGCAAGCCACCAGTAAAGCTATGCAGGCGTGCTGCGCCAGCATTTTCACCAGCAAAATGCAGGTACTCTGTGATATTTCCTTTTTCACCATTGATAATCGGAAACTCAGCATCTGGCGAGAAGCCGAAATCAGGCTCAGGCAGGCCTACATGAGCAAAGTAATACTCCATGTCTTTCCAACCAGACTCTTCATCTGTCCCCACCACAAAGCGCACGCGCTTAGAAACCGGCAAGCCCAAGTCTTTGATGATTTTCAAGCCGTAGTAACATGCCATAGTTGGTCCCTTGTCATCACTAGAACCACGGGCATATAGACGGCCATCCTTAATCGTCGGCGTATAAGGATCTGTGTCCCAACCGCTTCCAGCAGGCACCACATCCATATGGGCAAAGATTCCCAGCTCTTCTTCTCCTTGACCAAAAGTAAAGTGACCAGCATAATTATCCACATTTTGAGTCGGGTAACCATCACGTTCAGCAATTTCCAAGAACTTATGCAAGGCCTTTACAGGACCCGGTCCAAAAGGATGCTCCTTGTCCGCCTTTGAATCATCCCGCTCTGAATTAATTTCTAAAAGGCTGAACAAGTCCGCCAACAGAGCTTCCCTACGTTTTTCAACTTCTGCTTTAAAATCAATTGTCATTTTCTCACCTCTATAAAACACTTCGATTTAAAATATCTGAATTAAATCGCGATTTCTGTTTTTTTCTTTATTAACGCTTTTCGATAATCTCGTCAACTGGTAATCGATAGCTAGGCTCTAACTTGTCGTCTGTATAACCAACAGTAATTAAGAGTTCCGGACGGAAGCGCTCATCAATCTCCAAAACTTGGTTGACTTTTGATTTATCAAATCCTAAGATGATATTGGAGCCAATCCCTTGGTCAGTCAAGGCTAAAACAAGGTTCATAGCTACCAAGCCAGCGTTAAGGGCCAAGTAATCACTCTTTTGCTGGTCATTGTAGCGAGCAAACTCAGCTGGTAAATTCTGCATGTAAAATTGCAGCTGCTCATCAGAAAAATTTTTTACCCCAGCGACACGCGCGATCTTGCGCGCCCGCTTAGCCAAATCTGTATCTGTAAAGAGGGCAATTGTCACTGGAGCTTCCTTGATTTGATCTTGGTTAGAGCCAAAAGCAATGCCCACTAGAGCTGCATTTCGCTCACGCACCACCACGAACTTCCAAGGCTGACTATTGTGAGCGCTCGGCGCCAAGGTCGCAATCTCAATAGCTGTGCGGACATCTCTAGGATCTACCGATTTATCATTGAAATGCTTAGTCGCATGACGCTTTTTGTTTAATTCAAGAAATTTCATAATTGATTTCCTTTTCTAATTTCTGTTACTCTTATTTTACCACAAATTGAAAGAGCTTGCAGAGGTTTTTCACAAAGGATTTTTTCATTCTCTATCAAGTAAAGCTGTCTGTCCTTGCCACTTGATAAGATTATTCCCTTGTAGGAGTTTCGTTTTCTCCATTCTGGCTACTTGAATCTCTCAAGCCCTTTATTAAATCACTGTAACTAGAGCTTCTTTCTTGCTCAAAAACTTTGTTTAAATTTTGATCTATCTTAGGAATTTCAACTTTTGGTTCAGGTTTCCGCACAGAATAATCAATAGCTCCAAACAGTAGAACCAGCAACAAGACAAATATCGTCCACAAAGTCTCTTTTTCTGGAAGAGGGACTCCTTTGGTTGGGAAACCTTTCCAACGAGGATACTGATGCAAAAATTCATTTATCTTCATCCCATTGGGATAGAGTGTCAAAAAACCAAAAATGGTAAGAAAGAGAAACGAAAAACTATGCATAGATACCCAACTAAACTGAATCCTCATTTTGAAGGCTTTATAGCTTGACCTAGCCATATAAACCTCTAAGCCAAAAGCTATAATCATCAAGATAAAGAAAATAAAGACCTGCAGTTTCCAGAGCTTTCTCAATCCTAAGTAAGCCCGTTTATCTGCCTGCTCTTTGCCACCGTCTTTAGCTTCTCTCTCTTGAGTCTGAATTTTTGCTGTAGGTTCAGTTACTTCTTGACTTGCTTGAATCTCCTGAACCACCTCATTTTCAGTCTGTGGCTTATGTTTTAGACCATACGCCACCACTTCTTTTAAGATTAGCCTCAGATTTTCTTTGGTTAGTTTGTAGGGATACCCGCGTAAGGGCCATTTCTCTCTCAGTTCTGGATGATCTGGAAGTGACACCATGATGTAAAAGTGCTGTCCAATCAACGTAATCATGAAAGAAACTCGATAAAATCTAGATCTTACAAAGAAATAGGCCCTATAAAGGTAGTCGCCTTCCATTTCCTTTGTCGTTTTGTCAAATTCAATCTTACCTAAAAACAGCTCTTCTATAATCTTCTGTATTTCTAAAACCTTTGTATCAACCGTATCCAGACTTAGAGGAGCCTTTAAAATCAGCTCTAAATCAGACATAGAAGCCACAGAAAGACTCATGCCAGTTTTGTCTTTTTCTAAATGTTCTTTTAAATAAGTCTTACACTTGCTCAGAAAAGAGGATAAATTAGAAGAATTTAACTGGACTGGACAATCAAGTAGCAATTCTTGACTTCCTACACCAGCATCTAGGGGGACAATATCTCTCACAATGAAATCTTGTTCTAGCAGCTCCAGAGTAAAAGAAGCTCTGTAGCTAGGTAATATACTTGTAATAATGACTCGATAATCTTCGCCCTTTTCGACAGGTTTCTCCCACTTATCCGTTTTCGTTTTCCCATCGAAAATATTTTCAATCATCGCTTCAATAGCTCGTATCTTCAGATAATCATTTTCGGGAGTAAGAGGTTCCAGAAAAATCTGTTCTGGCTGATCTAGGTAGGTTTTTATTCTTCCCAATCCTTCCTCCAAGGTTTCTGGCAGATACTTGTATTGTATCCCGTATGTAGGCTTTTCACCCCACTTCAAGTGTAAATCGCTGCCGTCTACTAAAATATCCAATTTTTCTTTATAATTTTCTAGATTGATTTTAAAGAGAAAAGTCGGACAATATGAACTCAAGACAATATCATAAATTCCTTCTATTTCAAAAGCAGTTCCAAATTTTTTCTGGAGCTCTGCACGAATATCCTTCTCCAAATGTTCTTTATGCTTGTCAAAATTCAGCCCCATCTGTCTTCAACTTTCTTTTTGTTTTACTTTTCAAAACAGCCCCATCACACACTTGGTCGCATGGAAAGCATTTTGCCTCTGCTTTTCTATCATTCAGCTTGAGATTGTCGTAAGCATTAAGCTTGAGTGCTTTTCTTCACTTCCTCAAACCATTTTTCAAACTCTAGACGTGGAAGCAATTCTTCATCCTTGTCATAACGCCCTTCATAGCTATAGCGACTGTCAAGACTATTTGTCTGAGCATCATAAATCAGCCACATTTCAGTTGGGTGTTCACGATTGTATTCTTGGCACAGCTTAACCATTCTTTCTATATCTTGTGCCCCTATTGTTAATAGACTAAACTGAATTTCATCTGAACTATCTATTTCATTAGGAAGGTAACTCGCAATCTCATCTCTATCCAGATAATGATTATTAGTTTTAAAAAATACATCAAAGCTATAGAAACCATCCGCAACGCAATAAATAAAAATTTTATCTGCTTGATTTTGGACATATTCCATTGCCAATGAAACCATGTCAATCTGGATTTTCATAAATTTATCTTCAAATTGTGTCATCTTATTCTCCTACAATTGCTTGCTTTTTACTTCCTCAAACCATTTTTCAAACTCTAAACGTGGAAGCAATTCTTCGTCCTTGTCATAACGACCTTCATAGCTATAGCGACTGTCAAGGCTGTTTTTCTGAGCGTCATAAATCAGCCACATTTCAGTTGGGTGTTCGCGGTCATATTCTTTACAAACATCAATCAATTTTTGTATATCTTCAGCTCCATATCCCAATAGAGGGAATGCCATATTATCGGAATCATCTATTTTTTTTGTCGCAACTTCATTAACTTTGTCCATTTCAATTACAATGCCATTAATCTTATAAAAAACTTTATACGATTGCAATGCTTCCTCCGAAATGCAATAAATATATACTTTCTCTGCCTGATTTTGGACATATTCCATAGCTAATGCAATCATGCTAGCCTGAACTTCCATAAATTTATCTTCAAATTGTGTCATCGTTACATTCCTTTTATATTTTCAATAAAACTTCCGCTTTGTCTGAGTTTAGAAAATCTTTCAGTATATTCAAAGTATGTTCAATAGAATCTTTATTACCACCATACACTCTTCTTATACTCTTATCATCAATAAGCTTGGATAAAAAGGTGACTGAAAATTTCTCTTCATCAGTTTGAGTAAACCAAATGTTAAATAATCCACCCTCTCCTGCTTCCAATTGCGTATTTTTACCTGTTGATGAAATACCTATCGTCATATGATAACCGTTATACACGAACGGAAAATTAAAATTTTCATCTTCTCCTTCATTAATCGCAATCGTATCAAGATCAATCGAAAAAATTTTCTCCAAAACTTGCTTGACATTCTGATAACCTAAACTATCTCTTATTGGTAAGTATTGTTCGCTCATTTCTAAGGACTCCACATATTCCTAAAAATCCTCACTTTTATATCTTTTTTCTCTCAAAAGATTCATTTCATTCTTGAACATTTTATCTTCTATGAAAGAAACTATCCTTATAAAACCTTATAGCATCCCTTGGCAAAACCACAAGGAATGTAGCCTGTTGGTATAAAGCATACAAATCATCGAAAAATGTTGACTCAGCTTGGGAAAGCTCTTTTTTGATGGTCAAGTAGATGGCCAAGCCAATGATATCAAATTCAATCTGACTCTTCATTGATGCAAGAAGTTTACTATCCGCAATTAGTCTATCTAAACTTTTTTCAATTTGAGGAATGATTTCCTCTTTTGCATTATTTGCCAGTTCATTCCAGTGCTTATAAATGTCACTATGATTTTTAAAAAGATAAACAGTAAAATCTCCACGTTTATCTAAGACAAAATTCTCCCATTTTAAACTATTAATATTCTTCTCCGCTTCTTTTACAGACTTTAACTGAGTAATCGGTAGACTTGTTTCTCTTTCTTCCTTCAAAAAGTCTATACTTATTAATTCATTTATCACATCTGAATGGATCTTCATCTTTATCCCCTTTCTAGAACCAAGCTATTCTTTCAGATAAAAAGCTTCGTTTTCTATTCTCCCTGCACCAACAAATCATAGGGAAAATACTCTAAATCCTTCAAACGCTCGTCATAGATTCCTTTGATCTTGCAGGTTGCGGCGGTGTCAAAACTCCAGTATCCATCATAACCTCTATTTTCATACTTATGTGTTCCATACCAAGGTTCATCAGAATGACTATAATACCAGAACCCCTGCGCTTTGGCTACACTCTCATAAGTATCCTCAATCATATTTTGATATTCTAAAATCGAATGAAAAGGTACTATCTTATCATGGAATAGATAAACCATGTAGTACTCAATCAAGCCATCTGTGTGATCCATCTGCTCATAAATAGCCTTCAAATCATCCAGAAACTCTTCCTTGCGCTCACTATAAAGAACGCCCAAGGCAAAGATGTTAACCGCCAAGTCAAATGGAACTCCCTCTGAGGCAATGAGCTTCAAATTAGAAAGAATTCCTTGATAATAGGGGAAAATTTCCTCTTTCGAAGCACCTATAGAATAGGAAAGTTTCACTAGTTCTTCATTATTCAAAACCAAATCTTGATAATGGAACAACAAATACTCCTCCGCAATCTCATCCGTTATCTTAATATTCTTCTCTAATCGTTTTTGAACAAAAGCTATCCATTTTTCAAAATACGCTTGATCTTTGTGTTTATCTCTTATCATGTATTAACTCCTTTTCTTAGCTTAATCTCCCTGCACCAACAAATCATAGGGAAAATACTCCAAATATTTCAAGCGATCATCTATTAACTGATCGAAACTATGACTACTTTAATCTCCGATTGGACCGATTAATTGAGTAATCAGTAAAATATGTTCGTACATTTTTACCTTATCTAAGTGTTTCACATCTTTAAATCCACCTAAAGCCAAAAGTGGCACAAAACCAAAGCACTGTGTGTAATCAAGCGAGCCGTATCTCTCTACCGCTGCATAATAAAGCGGTAAGTCAAAATAATCATCTGTAAAACTTTCATCAGGTAAGAACTTGATAAAAAACGATAAATCTTCTAAAAAAATATCAAAAGAACCATCTTTATATTTGACCATTCTTAAATATTGTTTTTCTTCGCAAACAATAATATCCCCAAAAGCTGTCGCAAAAATGGGAATGGAAATGTCCCCTCTGAAATAGGTCTCCTGAACTAGTTCAAGATAATCATCTGGATTAATCACCTTCAGATAACCGTCTAAAAAGGTCCCCAGACCGTCTTCCTCCCAGATTTGAACCAGTTCTGACGGAATTTGATCCCTGTACTTTTCAATTACTTCTTGAGGCATGGCTGCCACTCTTGTAAAACCATTTAACATATATACTCCTTGTTTAAGCAGTTAAGCGTTCATTTAGATAGGTGGTTGGTAATTGTCCTAGTTCCATCTTCCTAGCTAGAGCATGTATCTACTCATCTATGGTATCAATCCAATCCTTTTCCCATCATCCTTAAAATCTCACTATTGGCGCGTTGATATCATTTACTAAGAAGGAGCACATAGAAAGTCTATATTTCTTAAAAAAGGGTCTCAATTATACTAGAAAAACTGGAACAAACAAAGGTCGCTTCTTTAAAATCATCGTAATTCTTTTCATGATTCCAAAAAACGATGCTTTTATCAGCTGAATAATCAAAACATAATACATTTCCAAAACCATCTTCCGCAAAGGGAATCAATTGGTCGCCGAGTCGATCTTGTAGATCTTCAAGAATTTCATATATATTATTGTCTTCATTTTCATCTAGGCTGATTAAATTATTGAAAATTTCTAGCTTTCCGTCTACCTTAAAATGATTGGGATTAGGATAACCACCATCATATTTCAAGACAATTTGCTTATAATCATCTGGTAGAGTAATCTGCAATCTATGCTCCACACTTTTTATGATATCCTTAGAAATTCCCTTATAATTTAACCACTTCATATTCGTACTTGATTTCCTTTCTTCCAATCCTCTAAACAGCTCTAGCTCCTATTAAACTTTGGATTTTTCTAAAATCTTTACATAGGACGGTTGAAGCTGAAAGCATTTGATAAAAAATAGACAGATTTATGAATTATATACTTATAGAAGTATATCTTGATAGCCAATTTCAGACAAAAGGCCATTGGTAAATTTTATTCCTATGCCATTTTCTTTATCCCAATCACAATCACATAAAAAACCAAATTCTTCAACACTTTCATCAAAGGTTAGAGGAAACATGATTTGCTTAGGCTGTAACAGAGAATAAATTTGCTGATCATCTCCAATTTTATTTAAAAAAGATTGTTTTTCAGCTAAATTTGTAAAACTGGAAACAATATTTGATATTTCACGATTATAGTACGATAAAATAGCAGCATTAACCTCTGTTACAATTTCATCTAAATGCTCTTGAAAAAATGTATAGGCTTTTTCTTGGTTGACTTCAAATTCTGCGTCTTCATCTGCATCAATATTTATCTCTAAAACATGCTGCTTACCGAAAATCGTTATAGGCATAGATCTTGTCCAGCCATTATTAAATTCTATGCTGCCGAAAATTTGATGATTCAATTTCATTGTTTTCTTTATTCTCCAAGTTCGTCAACTAAGTGAACGCAAAAATCTTTCTTACCTTCTATGCAGTCTTTTTGCGCTGCTTCATCAATTTAATGTAATTTCGTTGTCGAAAACAGTTATTGGCCTTGTACTTCCTCAAACCATTTTTCAAACTCTAGATTTGGAAGCAACTCTTCATCCTTGTCATAACGGCCTTCATAGCTATAACGACTGTCAAGACTATTTTTCTGAGCATCATAAATTAACCACATTTCAGTTGGATGTTCACGACCGTATTCTTGGCAAATTCTAATCATGTTTTCTACATCCTTGATACCTTCTCTCAGTAAGATTGATTGTAGACTGATATCAACTTGAGAATCATCTGGTAAGAAATTATTTACCAAGTGTTTATGTACAACGTTCCCTTTTATTTCATAAAACAAATTAAAACTATATAAACTATCTGCTATTGCATAAATGTATATTTTATCTGCCTGATCTTGGACATATTCCATTGCTAGTGAAATCATACTAGCCTGAACTTCCATAAATTTATCTTCAAATTGTGTCATCGTCATCATCCTATCTAATTCTTTTAGCTTTTGAAGCTAGTTGGTTACTATTGATAAAGCGTTCGACTTCTTTAACACGATTATAAAAATCGGTATTTATTTCTGTTAGCCAAAAAAATCCAGCTATATCAAGTCATAATAGAAGGTGTCATCTTCCATAAGCCTGTCTAGAAGCTCTACTAGATTAGGAGCAATTTCCTTATCATAATAATAGATTTTCCCCTCATTTTCAGCAGCAAATCCGATAGATAGAAGCGCTACTTCATTGCCTTCAAAGAAAACTAATTTATCATCCTCAAATTGCTTGTAGATTTCAATATCTGGATAAAAGTCAAAATCATGTTGCCTCAATCTAAAGTCTAATACTGACTCTGGATCCATGAAACGGTTTATATTATCCACCTTGCTTTTTAGAAAGCCATATCCGACTTCTGCATAAAATTCTTGTAGGATCTCAGGGATTTGAATGCCCAGCTTTGATTCACTATCCCTAATCTTATCTAGATTCACTGGATAAAACTGGTTCAAAGGATCTAATTTAATCTTCTCAAACATCTAAGCCCTTCCTTCAAAACTCAATGCTATCTCTCTTCAACTTTTATTTTCTTTTGGTTCACTTATCTGAAAAAATTGCCTAACATCCTCTACGTAACCATACTTATCATTCAAGTCAGCCAATAGTTCTCGGTTGTGCCCTTGGTAATTATCTTCACGTCGTAATTCTTCATACATTTCGATGAAAGGAAGCTCTTTATCTTGGGCTAATTCTAACTCTGCCTCGTAATCATAGGCGACTTTTCGGAATTGGATATTTACCAGTTCCCCTTCTTCAACTTCTAACAAGGCATACTGGGCACGGTGATTTTTCAATGCCAGCCAATCAAAATAGGGCATGCCAATCGAACCGGGATTGATAATTTGTTGCCCTTGGCTACCATAGCGAAGCAACTGCTTGTGGACATGACCGTAAACTGCCACATCTGTCTCCTCATCCAGTAGCTGGTCAAATTTGTCCGTATCATTGTCAACCAGTAGGTCACTCCCATAGTTTTTGGCAGGCAAATTATGCGAGAGCGAAAAACGCAGGCCATCAATTTCTTTCTTCGCAACCATAGGCAGACTCCGCAGCCAAGTGATCTGATCAGGATCCATTCGCTCCATCAAATACTGCGTCATACGCAAGAGCTGGACTTCCTCTGGGTCTTCTAATCCATATTGACCATCTAAGGCCTCTAGGACACAATCATCCCAGTTTCCGCGGACAGTCACTGTGATAGGAAGGCCTTTTAACAAGGCTAGCAAATCATTTTCTCCAGGACCAGGGAGAAAAATGTCCCCCAAAAGCCAATACTCTGTCGCTTCCTGTCTTTTAGCATCTGACAGAACAGCCTTCAAGGCCGTGATATTCCCATGTATATCAGATAGAATCGCAATTCTATGTTTCATCCTTACTCCTTCATCAACGATTGCTAAGTTTGAATCTAGTATAACAAAATATCTCAAAAAACGTAAAAACCATCCCTAGTCCTTTGGATGGTTCTGTCATTTATTTCATTAGATGACTACATTCAAATCTTTGCCCGAAATACCTTCAAGAAATACTTCATCAATTTCTGGTTTTAATTTTTTTAGTTTAAATTTTTGAACCTTCGTTATTTCGGGCTGAAAAGAGATGGTCCCACTTGGAAATTGTTCTCCAAGAATTTTAGTATAGACATCTTTTACAAAACCTTCCCACTCCTCTGATAGCGGATTTTCAAAAGCTGCCTCTCCCTCAAGTAAATACCTGATGCCATCTGCACGATAAAAAGCTAATAAAGCGACTGAAAGACTACACTTGGAATGGTTAAGCACTGCTTTTGGCACTTCAAATCCATTATTCCAGTTAAAATTGTCCAGCAAGACAAACAGCTCATCTTCAGTTTGAAGCTGCTTAAGGCACGCCACAGCTTTAGCATTGCTTTCAGCGTACAAAATATCAGCTATTGGCTGAATTTGTCGATTATCCATTTAAAACCTCAACTCCCTCCTGATATAATCCTAAGCTTTCCAATGTTTGCAAGGCAGTATTTTTTGAAGGAGGACAATTATTCTTCACAAAGCCCTTAATTTCTTCAAGATAATTATAAAAATTCATATTGATTTCTTTTAAATTTTCAATAAATAAGTCTACTAAGCTTGAATCAATATTTTCCAAAGGAGAAGGCAGTTGCTGCTGATTGTCCAGTAGGTAGGCTTCCCTAGCAGTTGCACCGATTACATAGCTAAGATTGTCCCACGATGGAATATTATCCTCATTCTCGTCTAATTGCATGTAGATGAAAATTCCCTTAAAATCCGTTCCATCATCTAGCAGACTATAAAGCTCCTTGCCCGTTTGGTTTTTATTTTCCAAATAACTCCAGCAAGCGTCCAAGGCAACTCGAATTTGTGGCTTATATTCTGTTTCCATATGACTTAGGATGACTTCTGAGTAGACCAGCATGAGATAAAGTTGATTGCTATTCATATTCTCGCAGTTACTCCTCAAATAAAAATTCTAAGTAAGGGATAACAGAGGGGGCTGAGACATAGGCTTCCTCCTCAAGCCATTTCGTTCTCCTTGCAATGTCACTATACCTTTTAACCAGTTGCTTATAATGAATAAAATAATCTTCGAGCGTATCTTCATCCACACACTCTATAGTTTGGGGCAAGTACCGCTGTCCAACGGCTTTGTATGACTGATAAACTACTAACGCAAGGAAAGAATCAATACATATCCACACAGCTGAATCGGTACTTTTATCCAGCTCCGAATAGGTTAAGATGTCTTCCTCGTCTAAATTTTCCAGTCTACCATACAGCAAGTCTGGGGCGGACTCACTAAGCCTATCAATAAATCGGCCCGCAATGTCTAACGTTTCACGCACATATTCCTTATAATCCGAGTTGCCTATATATGTTTCTAGCAGTTCCGTTAATTTTTGCATAAATTGCAAAAGAGGGGGGTTAAGAGTAAATTCCATTTTGATTCCTTTCTGAACCTAGGACGCTGCAAAAGCTATCATAGCTCTAGAAAATTGATTTGCATCAAGCTAGTATCTAATTTCATTCTTCATCTCCTTCATCAGCCTTCAAAAATGCTTGCTTAAAATCCTCATACATTTCAAAGGCGATTTTCATGACGTCTCTATAATCAACGTAATCAGAAATTACGGGATCCAAAATGATATAGTCTCTTGAGATTAGCCATTTGGCATAAGATGCAAAGGGGCTACCCATGATGGCTTTATTTCCCTCATAGATGACCCAAATCAATTCCAATCGACCGCGTTCAAAAGCAAAATGGAAGCCGAAGCGAAAATTTCCGATTTCCTCCAAGTCAATATGGAAAAAACGTTCTCGTTTATCATATTGAGCTTTGTAACCTAATAATTCCACGATCTCCATCAGAAAATCACCATCAAAATAATCTAATTCTTGACCTTTCGGAGTTCTTTTCTGGCTATAATATGTCGATAATTTTTCATATCTCTCTACAAAGTTGATTTCTAGTAAAGCTTGTTCAACTCTAGTATCTAGCTTCATTCTTCATCTCCTGCAGCAGCCTTCAAAAATGCTTGTTTGAAGTCCTCATACATTTCGAAAGCGATTTTCATGACCTTTTCAAATTCATCATAACTGGAAATTACAGGCTTCAGTATAATATAATCTCTTGAGATTAACCATTTAGCGTAAGATGCAAAGGGGCTGCCCATAATGGCTTTATTTCCCTCATAGATGACCCAGATCAATTCCAATCGACCGCGTTCAAAGGCAAAATGAAAGCCAAAGCGAAAAGGTCCGATTTCCTCCAGTTTAATATGGAAAAAGCGTTCTCGCTTATCATACTGAACTTTGTAGCCTAATAATTCAACAATTTCCATCAGAAAATCACCGTCAAAATGATCAAGCTCTTGACCCTTTGGGGTTCTTTTCTGACTATAATACGCTGATAATTTTTCATATCTCTCTACAAAGTTAATTTCTATTAAGGCCTGTTTAATTCTAGTGTCTAGCTTCATTCTTCATCCCCTGCAGCTGCTTTCAAAAAGGCTTGCTTGAAATCCTCATACATTTCAAAGGCGATTTTCATGACGTCACGAAAATCTACATAGTCGGAAATAATGGGCTGTTTGATAATATAATCACGCGCAATCATCAACCTAGGATACCTAGTCCAAGGAGAACCAAGGACAACTTTATCTCCTTCATAAACAACCCAAATCAATTCTAATCGACCATACTCAAGAGCAAAATGAAAGCCAAAACGAAAATTTCCGATTTCCTCCAAATCAATATGGAAAAAACGCTCTCGTTTATCATATTGAGCTTTGTAGCCTAATAATTCCACAATTTCCATCAGAAAATCACCGTCAAAGTAATCCAATTCTTGGCCTTTTGAAGTTCTCTCCCTATTGTATTTTTTAGAAATATTTTCATATCGTTCTACGAAATTGATTTCTATTAAGGCTTTTTCAACTCTAGCATCTAGCTTCATTCTTCATCTCCTGCATTGGCCTTCAAAAAGGCCTGTTTGAAATCCTCGTACATTTCAAAAGCGACTTTCATGACGTATCGAAAATCAACGTAGTCAGAAACAATGGGATCCATTATCTTATTGTCAGCTGAAGTTAGCAATCTTATAATGGTAAACAAATTAGTCCCTAGCAAGACATTTTGGTTTGAATCTTTTAAATCCCAGATGAGTTCTACCATTCCATATTCCAAAGAAAATTTAAAGCCGAATTCATATTGACCATTTTTTTCCTTTTTTAGCGAGAAAAAATACTCTTTTTTGCTAAATTTCACTTCATAACCTAAGGAATTGATTATTCCCATCAAAAAATCACCGTCATAATAATCCAAAGCTTCTTCTTTAGGAGTTCTACTCCTACCAAATGTATGGGACAATGCTTCATATCTCTCTACAAAGTTGATTTCTAGTAAAGCCTGTTTAATTCTAGCATCTAGCTTCATTTTTCATCTCCTGTATCCACTATTTCTACATTTAAAATACCATTATCCAGGAATTCTTCCTCGGATATTTCTCCACTTTCATACATAAAGTGTTTATTCATTGCTATTGAAAGGTGTTTTATTTCAGAAAATGCATCCTCCAGACCGTCTAGAGCTAAAAAGATATCTACAAATCCAGATGTATAAGAGGGATCTTGAGATGATGAAATTTCATTTTTCTTTTTTTCTAACAAGCCAAGCCCGCTATTTAATTGATTCAAGCATTCATTTATAGCTTTTTCACAGCTTTTTAAATCATCTAATTTCTCATCACTTAAAAGATTTCCATTGAAGTTCTGATTTAAGTTCTCACAAAAGTTGATATACCTCGTTACTAGCTCATTCATTTTCCTCTACCTATCTATAATTGACTGTCGCAATAAATTTGATATTGGGCTGTTCTTTGACTTGTCCACAATATTTATAATTGTAAAGCAAAATAATGGAATTGCTTTCAGGTATGGCTAAGTCATCTTCAATCTTCTTTAAATTATCTATGACAACATCTGCATATGAGGCTCCGATTAGATGTTCATATACATTTAAAAATCTTGAATCAAGATATTCTTTTTCGATTAGGTATTCGTCAATATCATCGATATCAATTTGAAAAGCATCATAAAACTTGGAACTGACGATTTCTCCGTCATCATCATACCTTAAGTCGATATAGGTATCTAGCTCTTCCCTACTTGCAAAATTTCCAACCCAAATTGATACTGTATTTTCAGTCTCCATATTCTCACCTCTATTTATACTGAAATCCTGAAATTGTGCTATTAAAAATTCTAGGTTCATTCTAAAAATGCTACTGATGCTAGAACTTATAGCTTTTATCCCTCACTATCGAGCATTAGTCCATCTAGTTTTTCTCTGTCAATCGCAATATTTTTATAGGTTTCAATGGTATTATTTAGAAATCCCATATCCACTTCAGCTTGTCCTTTGTACAAGTTAATTTCTGCACCTAAATCTATGAGACTAGCGAGAATTTCTTGCATCACTATTAACTGGTCTAGATCCAGATAATCACTTTCTAACAAAGTCTCATTTCTCTCTATTCTTGTCTTGATTTCACCAATTGGCAAAGTGTTATGTTTCCTAATTATTTTACATGCCTGTAAGATATTATCTGACATTTTGATCTTTGCGTAGATTATTGACACCATTCGCTCCTCTATAAATATCTTCCATTAAGCACTCCTTTATTCACTCGGTCACCCCATCTGTAGTTATGCGAGAAAAGTGATTCAATCTGAGTCATTATCTTCATCCAGATATTTAACATTTAGGATTCCATCATCCAGGAATTCTTCCTCGTATATTTCTCCGCTTTCAAACATCAATTTCTTATTCAAGGCTACCAGCAAGTCATCCGCATCATCCAATAAAACCTCTAGTCGTCTCAGTCCCCAAAAAATTTCAAGAATCCCTTTTGTATAGACCCTGTTTCTTGAAGATTCAATTGATTCAACCTGACTTTCCAAGATCTGAAGACCACCTTTTAACTGTTCGAAACTTGAATCCCAGTCATCACGAATGTCCTCCAGAAAATCATCTAACTTCTCCTGATCCAGCAGTTTTCCATTAAATTTATCATTAAGTGTTGAGCATACCTGATGCAAATTTTCTAGTACTTCTTTCACTTTCTACTTTCCTTATATATTTATCATCTACTTCTATCTTCAAAGACCACAATCTTGACTGAGAGGGAACAATTCCGCATTATTTCTATATTGGAAAGTCGGAACCATTACTTCGCATCATCGAGCATATAGAAATCGTCTTCCTCAATTTGATTTTTGGTATCTTCTTGTGACTCAATGACATGACTCAAAAATTGCATGGTTACCTTTTCATCATCAAGAAATAATTGAAGCTCCCCGCCCAATTCGGTTATCTCTTCTACTGTCTTTTTAAAGCTCTTTAGGCGCTCTAAATTCAGATATTCTGTTTCAAGCACAGGCATATGATGAGTCATTTTTTCCTTGATTGCTCCGATTGGTTCATGACTGAAATCTCTAATTATTTTCAAAAATCTCGTATCGCTATTATCTGACTTTATTTTAGCAATAAATTTATGCATGGCTGCTCCTTTTTAAAATCTATCCATTCACCGAGTAAACCTATTTTCTTGCTTTCTGCCAATCACATCTTCATCAACAATTTCGCCATTGATTTCTCTAATCTTCTTTGAAATTTGAATGTGAATCTCCCTTAAATCGGCTACATAATTTTCAATATTTAGCAATGAAGAATAGATATCATACATCCCATTTAGATAGGCTTGATTAGCAGTATCATGTATTGATTCTAAGTCTAAATTTTCCATTCTAGCAATCCCTCTGGCAAGATTATCGAAGTCTTCTTGGAAATCTTCACGAATGTCATCACAAACATCCGATATCTTTTCTGGATTTATTAAATGCTCATTATAATGGGAATTTAACTTTGAATAAACGCTTGTTAATTCTTGCAATAATTGTTTCATAAGTGTCCTTTAGTTCATTCTATTCAGGAAAGTATTTGACTTCAAAACAATATCTTCCTCTCGCAAAATAGGCAGGTTGTTAAAAATCAATGTTCAATAAAACTAGTATAACAAAAACTCTAGGAAAAATGAAAATGTGATAACATCAGGTTATCACATTAAACGAAATAAGACTATAGCTTAACAATCACTTGGTCACGACCAGCATACCTATCGATTTCTTCTTGCCAGATTGCTATCAATTCATCATCAACAATGACTGGACTATTTACCTCTTTCATTTTTTGAATTCTTTCGTCAATAGATTTAATCTTACATACCTTACTTTTTATAGTGGCCAGAAATTCTTTAAACGAAAGATTGAAGGGAATAATCTTCTGTTTTTCATGATCAAAAAATGCTATGAGATTATAATTTTGTTTAGAAATTCCCAACAGAATATAATTACCAAAACTATCCTCTGCAATCGGTAGGTAGCCAGCTTGAATATGCTCGGATAGAAAATCATGGTCAAGGAAATACTGGAAATTGTATTCGTAATCAGCATTTTCAAAGCCATAAAAGGCTCGAATATCAGAACTCTCTTTCTTTATTTTAAAGCTTGTCTGTAAGGTATTTCCACCATTATAGTTTATTAAAAAGGTTCTATATTCTTCCGGCAACAAAATGTCATGATTTTCTTCAAATTGAGCCACTGCCTCTGAAACACCTGTTTTATCAAATGGAAAAATTCTTAACATTTTTTCTCCTTTTTTGTTCTTGAATAGCCAGTATACTTGAATTTCAGCTATTTCTATCTATTTCATCGGAAAGTTTAAGCAATATGTCACATAATTCCTCAAAATCCAAAGATAGATTGCGTAGACCTATTATCATCTGTGAAATTGCTTCTCTGTCCAACTGATTGTCTTTTGTAAGAGACTGAACCAGCTTTTCATTTCCCTTTTGTATCCAACCTACATGATTTGGAATGTAGTCCCTTAAATAGTCTGTGAAATCTTCTAGAACATCTTCTGAAAACGGCACCTCAGCTTGACTCGTTTGAATCAATGAAATGCTTTCTGCTATTTTATTTAACTCTTTCTCAATTGTCATTTTATTCTTCTTTCATGTTAGAAATACGTTCCGATAAATTATCCATCTTTGACTGAGATAGATTACAGAGCCTGTTCCTTCAGGAAAGTAACTTAGAAAGTCAATGATGAACAAATCTAGTATAACAGAAACTCTCCAAAAAATAAAAATGTGATAACGTCAGGTTATCACATGAAACAAAATAAGACTACAACTTAACAATCACTTGCTCACGACCAGCATACTTATCAATTTCTTCTTGCCAGATTTCCTTTAATCTAGGAGTAATTTCTTTTTTGCTGCCTACGGCTCTCATATCGGCGATTCTTTCTTCAATCGTGCGAATCTTTTTCTTTTTGCTTTTAAGTTTAGCCACCCAGTCTTCAAAATTGATTTCTAAAGGCCGCACAAGCTGGCCTTCATGATCAAAAAAAGCTAGCTGATTGAAATTTTTTTCTATAACACCAAGAAGAATAGAATTCCCAAAACTATCCTTGGCTATGGGAATGAAGCCTCTTTCTAAAAACTCTTCTAAAAAACCACTCTCAATCAAATATTGGAAATTATTGTATTGACTCGCTTTATTAAAACCATAAAATGCTCGTATGTCTGAAGTTTTACGATTTATACTAAAACTAGTTTGCAAGCTATTCCCGCCATTGTATTTAATCAGAAATTCTTTATATTTTTCTGGGAGCTTAATTGTAAACTTACCTTCAAAATCCGCTATAGCCTGATCTACACCTTCTGTATCGTAAGGAAATATTCTTAACATTTCTAACTCCAAATTTTTTACTATCCTGTAAAGTTTCAATTCAATCAATCCACTATTTTTTAAAAATAAGTACTAAATAAAAGAGGGACTACACATTCTCACATTCTAATCCCTCCCATTTTACCATTAATTTTGGACTAATTCTAGAAATTCGGTAAAAGTGCGAGCTAGAAAATAGGCATTATTTTCATCACTTGAAGCTTCTAGATTATATGTATCATCATAGTAATAAATACCTTCATCCTCATCACCACTCAACCAGAAAACTAGAAAACCATGTTGCAAGGAATCACCTATAATGATTGAATTAGAAAAAAGATCATCCAAGTATTCATCAGTCCAATCTTCTATATCAAAGTTTTTTACGCCAGTCTTAATCCCATATAAAACATCAATATTAATTTCTTCATTGATGTTCTGTATCTCAATAGAATTTTCAAACTCATAGGAAGGACAGTGTCCACCATTGTTTTCTTTCAAAAAGTTTTTATAATCTTCTGGAAGAGTTAGGTTGTATTTCTCTTCCAAATCTTTTATATCCTCATCACTGGTATGACCTAGTGCACGGATCATTAAGCTCATCTTATTTTCCTCTTCTTTTTAATTTCTGGCTTGTAATCTTTGTTGCATATATTCCATTTGAAGAGCTATTTTACTTAAGGTACTTGATTTTGGAAACCATCTTGCCCATCTTTCGCAAGAGCAGAGGCAAGTCAGAAAGTCAAAGACCAAAAAAGCCAGTATAAAATAGCATTACAACCTAACAATCACTTGCTCTCGGCCTACAAATTCATCGATTTCTTCTTGCCATAAAGCTTTTAACTCATCATCAACTACAACAGAACTTCCAATTTCTTCCATTTCTTTCATTCGTTCCTCAATGGATGGAATATGAACAACAGGACTTTTTGTTTTTTTTAGAAATTCAGCAAAATCGATAGTAAATGAAATATACGTTTGCTTTTCATGATCATAAAATCCTATTTTATTATAATTACTAGCACCGACACCAAGTAAAATATTATTACCAAAACTATCTTTAGCTATGGGTAGATAATGATTTTCAATAAAATCTTCTAAAAAGCCTTTTTCGACTAGATAGTTAAAATTACTAAAATGGTTAGCCAATGAGAAACCATAAAACGAGTGGATATCTGAACGAATTTTCTCAATTTTAAATCTTGTATCAATCGTATCTCCGCCATTATACTTTAATAAAAATTCTTTATATTTTTCAGGCAAGGAAATAGAATAATTTTTCTCCAATTGTTCTATTTCAGTTATGACACCATCGGTTTTAAATGGGAAAATTCTTAACATATCTACCTCTTTTCACTACTGGCACCAACAATATCCTCCATCAATCTGGTTGAGCAATATCATTCAGTATTTGAAAGCTGTATCTGAATCTCTCTAAAATCAGATAAATTTTTCTTTCAATCTATGCCTACAATCGGTTCCGCAACTTCTAACAAGGGTCGGGATGGCTCTATTTGATTGAGTTTTGCCTGCACAGCTTCTGCCACCGCTCGCGGTACGCCCACTTCGACGATTTCATCGACACTGGCTTCTTTAATCTTGGTCAGAGATTTGAAATGCTTCATGAGATTTTGCTTGCGTTTTGGTCCCAAGCCTTCGATGCCATCGAGTTGCGATGAGAAGGAATTCTTAGACCGGAGCTGGCGGTGGAAGGTAATGGCAAAGCGGTGTACTTCATCTTGAATGCGCTGGAGGAGGAAAAATTCCTGAGAATTACGGGACAGTTCTACAACTCGAAGAGGATCTCCAAAGAGCAATTCATGGGTCTGGTGCTTGTCATTTTTTTGAAGTCCAGCGATAGGAATATCAAGCCCCAACTGGTTCTGGATAACTTCTTTAGCAATATTGACTTGACCTTGTCCACCGTCAATGACAATCAGATCTGGTGGCGTCAGCCCGTCACGTATCACCCGACTATAGCGGCGCTTGATAACCTCTCGCATACTGGCGTAGTCGTCCGGCCCTACCACGGTCTTGATCTTGTATTTGCGGTAATCCTTCTTGCTAGGCTTACCATTGACAAAGACCACCATAGCCGATACAGGACTGGTCCCCATGATGTTAGAGTTATCGAAAGACTCAATCCGAACGGGCGTCGGAATGTTAAGGAGCTTCCCTAGATTTTCGATAGCGCCCTGCGTTTTCTCAACAGATTTCTCCAAAAGATCAAATTTCTGCTGGAGGCTGACCCGAGCATTCTTAATAGCTAGATTAACCAGCTGTTTCTTCTCGCCTCGCTGAGGCTTGACTACTTTGGTATCCACCACGGCCCGGACAGCTTCTTCATCAATGTCTGCTGGAATCAAGATTTCATTGGGCTTGAGGTGGGACTTTTCTTGGTAAAACTGGCCAATATAGGTCAGGAAATCTTCGTCGGGATCATTGTAATAGGGGAAAAGATTGACATCACGCTCAATCAGCTTACCTTGGCGCACAAAGAAGACCTGCACACACATCCAGCCCTTGTCCACATAATAGCCAAAGACATCACGATTCTGCAAATCTTTAGCCATGACCCTCTGCTTGGTCCGAAGTGTTCCAATCGCCTGAATCAGGTCACGGTATTCGGCCGCTCGCTCAAACTCCATGGCTGCAGCTGTTTTATTCATCTTCTCACGGAGCTCATCGATAATCTTATCGTCCTGTCCCTTGAGAAAATCCGACACTTCCTGAGCCATATTCTTGAAATACTGGCTATCCCGCTTGCAAATCGTATGGGCTTCACATTGCCCTAAGTGATAATAAAAGCAGGCTTTCGCAGGTGGATTAGTACATTTTTTGAACGTAAAAATGCGATCGAGCAGGCGCTTGATTTCATTGGCTGCACCGACATCCGGATAAGGCCCAAAATAAAGACCGCCATCCTTTTTGACTTGGCGCGTGATAATCAGACGAGGATAAATCTCGTTGGTAATCTTAATAAAAGGATAGGACTTATCGTCCTTGAGCATGATATTGTACTTGGGCTTATTTTCCTTGATTAGATTTATTTCTAGGAGCAAGGCCTCGATATTAGACTCCGTAACGATAAACTCAAAATCCTCAATCTCGGAAACCAGAGCCTCCGTCTTGGTATCGTGGCTGCCACGGAAATAAGAACGGACCCGATTACGCAGATTTTTAGCCTTGCCGACATAGATAATGGTACCGTTTTTGTCCTTGTGAATGTAACAGCCGGGACTGGTCGGCAACAGTTCCAGCTTGGATTGAATTAGCTTGTTTGTAGACATATTTTCCCAAAACCCTATCTTTTCAATAGAAATTTTTCATTTCCTAGAACATGCACTGTTACAAATGTTTATTTCTAGGCTAGACTTACTTTGATTCTTGCGCCCTTTTTTCTAACATTTTCTTTATGAAATAAGGCATTTTGACATTTTCTCTGCCCTTTTTCTCTATTAACTTTTTGACAAATTCAGGCATCTGAAGTTCTTCTGTTTCGCTTAAGATTTGATTACTTTCTTCTGAAGGGGCCAATTCGTCAAAGGTTGTTTCTTCTGGATGCATGTATCGAAGCTCTTCTGTTTCATGCTGACGAATAGTTGCTAATAATGCATCAATCAAACGGGAGTCTGTGTTAGGCATTGGTGGACGATGATAAACCACACCGAGTTCTTGGCACAATTCCTGACACTCCACATCATTATCAAACAGTACCTCGATATGTTCGCTGATGAAACTAATTGGGACAAAGATATAATGTTGCGGATGGTTCGTTTGATCTCGGAGATATTCTAAAACATCTGGCTTGATCCACGGCAAGCCAATATCGCTTTCGCTCTGCCAAGTATTGGTATAGTCAGATGGAGCAAGGCCCAGCCGATGTGCAATCAACTGTGAGTTTTCAATAATCTGATCAATATATGGATCTTCAAAATCAAGTGCTAAAACTGGCACACTGTGAGCTGAGAAAATGACCTTAAAACTTTCATCTTTGACTTTTGTTTGCAAGATTTTCCTGATTTCTTCCTCCCAAAAGCCAAGCAAGTCCTCAGCCTGATACCATTCTTTGATAATATGGAATTTAATTGTCTGGCTCGTAATAAATTTTTCATACCCCATAACAGAATAAAAAGAATAATGCGGTTCTAAAATCAAGCAGATACATTCCTCAATCCCGTCATCCTCCATCTGCTTAATAACATCTGGAATAAAGGGGCGGGAAAATTTATTAGCAAAATAGACAGCATACTCTCCCTTTAAAGCTTCTTTCACCAGCTCAACTTCTGCCCGCGTGATGCGTTGCAGGGGACTGCCACCAATACGCTGATAATTATCATGAAGGTGCTGAATCTCCTGATCAGTAGGCCGCACGCCACGACGGATATTCGTGAAAAATTCTGCAATATCCTCAAAAGTATAGCCCTCTGGCGATCCAAAGGTCATCATTAGAATAGCTTTTTTAGTCATAAGTTCCTCTTTTTGTATAAAATCCTCTGCTATTATAACATGATATCCCTTGAAAAGCAGATAAAAGGAATGTTTTCTAACCAAATTTAAGAATTATTTGAGTATCAAAAACTTTTCTTCCTAAATTTGATTCAATCAAACTAATTAGCCAATAAAAAATGAAGTGAGATGTAACACTCACTTCACTATTATATACTATAAAGTTTTTCTGCGGCGATGTTTCACTGCACCTGCGAGAAGAGCTGCACCCAGAGTCATTCCAAGGAAGGCTAATTGCTCCGCTTCCGTTCCTGTATTAGGAAGGACAACTGACTGGTTAGGCGAAGCTTTAGGAGTCGCTGGAGCATTAGTATTATTATCAGTTTTTGGCTGAGCTTGAGTAGCTACGTTAGCCAATGTTTCAACCGATGCATCCTTCTCATCTTGAGAAGCTGAATTTGCATTCGAAGTCAGAACCGTTTGATTACCTGCACCTGCTGCAGCAAAATTAAGTCCACCATTTGCTTGATAGGTAGTTGTAGTGGCAGATACTAGGGCTTGACGCTCTTCTTTTGGAAGAAGGTCTAGCAAATAATTGTAATTTGCTAGCAACTCATTGTAGACTGTTTGCAAATCCATTAATTTTGCATTCTCAGTCTCAGCAACAGCTTGTTTAGCCTTCAGGTCAGCCTCTGCTGTAACCAAGTCTTGCTTAGCTTTTTCCAATTGTTGTGGAGCTGTTTTCAGATCTACAACTTTCTTCTGAGCCGCTGCTACACGATTTTGAGCAGCGACCAATTCAGCTTTGGCTGCTTCTAAGGCCTTATTCTTGTTCTCCTCAGCCGTCTTCAAAGCTGCGAGCTGATTCTTAGCCTCTACTAAGGTTGCCTGAGCTTTTTGCAATTTAGCCTGATATGGAGAAAGGGCAGACGCGATTCTTGCTGTTGCTGACTTCAAAGCAGCTTTTTTATCTGACAAGTTTTGTTGAGTCAGAGCTAAGGCTTTCTCAGCAGCTTCAAGATTCTGTTTAGCTTTTACAACAGCAGCCGCACGATCTTTCTGTGCCTTGTATGAATCTGTCAACTGATTGTTTAAAAGATTCAGGCTAGACTCTTGACTAACCTTTTGCGCTTGTAACTCTGCCAAGCGATTCTTCAAGGCTGTCACATTGGCACTTGAAGCAGCCCCACGACTGCCGCCGCTGCGAAGAAGTTTCTCCATCGCCTCAACAGTTAGCAATGTGCCATTATTAACTCTTTGATTGAAATTCCGAACATTATGGAATCCAACTTCTGAAGTTCCGTATGGAGTTCCAAACTGATTTGGATGAGTGTCATAAGCAGCAGAAATAGCATTGGCCTTGTTATCCATCATTTGGACATAGTGACCGATTTGCGCAAAGACGTTAGGCCCTACCTTCATATAAATGGCATTGGCATCCAGTTGTCTTTCATCAGTTGGCAGGCCGTATTGAGCAGCAATCTTTTGATACAAGGCTTTTTCACTATGCCAGAAATTAACCGCACCTTGAGGATTGAAGCTGATGGCCACGTTTTCATTGCCGATCAGCTTGCCCATGTGCCAGTTAGCCTTCTCAAAGTACAAGGTCTGAATTTGGCTGGCAACATTAGCATATGGATCCACCAAAAGCTCTGGGAGACCCGCATTACGACGGTAAGCATTGATAGCCTTAACCAATTCCAAAGCCTGCAAGTTATTTTCCAAGCTGGCTGGGCTAGATGGATCTGAACCAACCGTGATGTTGAATTCATTCTGACCACGTTTGTAAAGAGCTAAAGCATCAGCTGCAGCATTTCTTACAGCTTCGTTGTTCGAATTATCTCGAAGATTCTCTAAGAATTGCGAATAGGTCGTATTCCGTAAATCAACCGGTGCTGTACTTGCATTTTTCTGTTCATGCACCAACTCTGTATTTGTTGCAGCAATCAATTGCTTAGTCTGCTCTAACTTAGCCTGAGTTTGATTGATTTTGTTTTGGATTTCTGCTTGATTTTGTGGCGCAGCATTTGCTGCTTGTTCTGCTTTTGCTAGTTCATTTTTAGCATGCTCCACAGCTGTCTGAGCTTGATTTTCCTGATTTTTAGCAGTTTCCACAGCTGCAGTTTCTGCATGAACTGGTTCTTTGGCTTTGTTTAGTTCAGATTCTGCCACATCCACCAATGATTGTTGACCAGCAATTGTATTTTCTTGGTCTTTAACTGCTTGACTTGCTTCCTGAACTGCAGTTTCTGCTTCTTTGACAGTTTCTGATTTTGCTGTTACTTCTTCTTCAGCTTTTTTAACACTGGTCTCTGCTTGAGAAATGTTTTCTTCAGTTGCTGCTTTTTCATTTTCAGTAGCTGTAGCTACTTTCTCTTGAGCCTCTGAAACTGCAGTTTTGGCTCCTTCAAGGTCTGCTTCAGCTTTCTTAGTTTGCTCTTGTTGCTGATTTACATTTTTCTTGGCAGCATCTGCTTTTTCCTTTGCTTCTGCTACATCCGCTGTCGTAATTGGTTTCTCGGTAACTGCTGTTGCCTTTGGTTTCGTAGCCGTTGACTCAACGAGTTCATCCGCTTTTACCTGATGGCTAAGCGCACCAGAAATAATCGTTGTCGCTGCAATGCCAGTTGCTACAACGGATTTACCAATTTTCTTGTCCATAGACATCTCCTTCTAATAGCACATGTATCATTTCATATTTTAGTCCTACGCTATAATACTAACATAAAATGACTGGTTAAACCAGTCAAAACCATATCATTTAAATAGAAATTTTATTACAATTCTATGACAAAAATCGAACGCTTCATCCTAATAAAGTGGAAATAGAGCGGATTTAAAGCGTTTTCTAGCTTCTTCCGCTCCTTATTCCATTTATTTCGAAAAAATCTTTACTGCTTATTTTCTGCTGGTGTCACTTGACTTTCAGCCTCTTTTTCTGAAGGAGCTGCTGAATTTGATTTTTCTACTTCAGGAGTGGCTGATGAGCTTGACTCTTCCACTGATTCTTCAGGAGACTCACTAGTTTTTTCTTCCTTAGTCTCCTCAGCCGGACTAGCCTCCGTCTCAGTTTTAGCCTCAGTAGGAGCTTGCTTGTTGGCTTGAAGCTGATTAAAGAACGCTTCTGTTTCGGTTAGCAGAGCTGCTTTGTCCTCATTAGGATCAGATAATTTATCCAATAGAGCATCTACCTTGGCAAATTGCTCATCTGTCCCCTGTTGTTCCTCAAGCATCTTGTGGGCGGACATCAGCAAATTGTAAATTTTAAGATAGGTCTCTTTATCCTTGAGCGCTGCAGATGCTTGCTGTTCTTTTAAGGTTTCAACGATTTGAGCCAAGAGCGTTTTCGTTTCTGCTAAGATTGTTTCTCTATCTTTGCGTGCTTCTTGCAAATCAGTTCGAAGTGCTGCGAGTTGCTTTTGATAATTTTCTTGCAGAGTCGAATCCGTTACTTTTTCCAAAAGTTCTTGACCTTTTTGGAAGAGAGCTTGGAGAGTTTCTTCTGAGATTTCCTCTGTAGGCTGCGGTGCAAATTCTCCGTACAATTCTTTTAAGAAACCATAGATAGCCGTCTTATAACTGTGATCGTCCAGCTTTTCGGTATCCAGAACCGTTTTATCCTTGGCTGAAGCTGCCTCGCCACTTGCCAGAGCCTTATCAACTTCGAGCTTGGTTTGATAGAGTTCCAAGAAAAGAGCTTTCAGGTCTACCGCTTCAATAAAGGCCTGAGATTTATAAAGCTTGAGTGTCAAATCAGCAACTTTCTTCCGAAGTTCTGGCTGCAAACGAGCATCATCAACCGCAAGATAGAAAGCTTTGAGATACTCGACGGAGGTCACTCCTGTCCGGTCTTGATAATCTTGCAGACTTGCCAATAGCTGCTCAATCTCAGCCATCTTAGCTTCATTTTTTTCTACCTTAGCCGTCTGCAATTCACTGAGCAAGCTGGTTTTATTCACATTGTAGCTATCCGTTTCCAAACGTTTGATCTTGTCAACCAATTCTTGATATTTTTTATCAACTTCGGTCAGCTCTTCCGTTTTCGCTTTTTCATCAACATGAATGTAGTGCTTATCAAATTGATCTAAGCTGGCCAAATATCCCTCTGTTGAGTTGCTTGGCAATTGCTTCATGGTTTCTACAAAATTACCGAGGGCTAGCTCGATTCGACGTTGCATAAGCAAGTCTTTAGCATAAATGGTTCGGCTAGCTTCTAAGAGGGCATCCACCTTTTCAAGAACGGCCTTTTGATCATAAGCTCCTGCTTGATAAGCTGATTGCAAGGCTGGAATTTTATTCTTCAAGCCTAGATTCAATCCTTTGGATTGGACACGGATGTAGTGGTTGTGATCTCCATGCGGAATGACAAACTGACCATTTTCAACCTGAATACTGTATGGAGACAGACCTGAACGCAGGGCTGTTGTATAAAGCTCGTTTAGGAAGTCCAGCTCTGGATTTCCAGTTTCTAGAGGAATCCGAACATGCTCTTTTCGAACAGCATAGGGGTGGATATGGGTCGGATCGTAGTCTTGATCCGGATTATTAAAGACAAAGAAGCCTTTTGAAATCTTAATTGCTTCACGCGGTACGCCATAAGTCTTGGAAATATAAGCGATTTTCTCTTCGTCACTTGCGTCACGAGAAAAACGGTCATATTCTGTGCTGACTTGACTGGATTGACTTGAATCTTTGTGCTTAGCCAGGTTCGCTTCTGCTGCTGCAATCTGATCTTTGGTCAAATCTTTTTTGAAGAAATAATGTGCATGCCCGCCGTGTTGGACAACGTAACCTTCCTCATCTTTTGAGATGACATGTTCAGCATGGAAACCATGATCGTGCTCATCTTTATCAGCTGGTTTGGCTGGCTGACTTGGATTTGCTGGTTGACTAGGCTGGCTTGGTGTACTTACAGTAGCCTTAGGATAAGTCTTCTGACCAGCAACAGGAATGTTCCGAGCTATTTCTTCTTCTAGGGCAGACAGTTTGTTGTAAGGGATAAAGTGGTAGTGATTTCCGTGTGGAATGGCCACTCCTTCTGCGGTCCGTCTAACAATTTTACTTGGATCAAAGACAAGACCATCTTTTTCAACATAGCGTTTTTCTTTTGGAGTACGATAGAGTTTCTCAAGTAAGGTTTGGTAACTTGATGGTGCATCTTCTGCTTTTTCAGATGGTTTAACTCCGTGCCCAGCATCTGATTGGGCAGGTTTGGACGCTTGAGCTGGCTTAGCAGTCTGTCCCTTGTCAGCTTGATGCGCTGGCTTAGTCACAGTTCCTGCATGTTGATTTTCTGATGCCTTACCTGTAGGAGCAGAAGCCTCTCCTCCTGTATTAGGATTTTCAGCTGGACTAGCTGCTTGCTTGCCTCGCTGCAAGGAATCCCAGTAGGCTTGGGCAGCCGCTAATTCACCTGGCGACAGATCACTTTTAGGAATATAATGTATATGACCGCCATGTGGCACAAGGAAGCCATCTCCTGTATCCGAAATCACATCAGATGGACTGAAAACATAGCCGTCATCTGTTGTATAGGCGCCATTGCTCCGACTCGATGCAGTGCCTTCTGCTTGATAGGTCCTCTTTCCTGCAGCATAAGCGGCACTTGGACGACTGAAGTCTTGCGTTTTTCTGCTAACAGTTTGGGTCGATTTAGCTTCTGAACCGCCTTCGCCTTCTTCCTTGCTAGGATGAATTTGTCTTTGCCGTGCGATTTCATCAACTGAACGAACATTGCTAGTTTCTTTGGCATTGGTCAGATAGAGATAATATTTTCCTGCAACCTTGATAATATAGCCATCTTTCACTTGGTTGACAATATCTGATTCTTGCAATTGATAATTTGGATCCCGCATAATCAACTCTTCACTCAGAATTGCATTAAAGGGAACCTTGCCATTATAGTAATGATAGTGATCACCATGTGAAGTCACATAGCCTTGGTCCGTAATCTTGACAACGATTTGCTCAGCAGTAATGCCTTCTTTGGCCTGAATTTGCTCAGGTGTCAATTTCTCGGCTTTTTGAGATTTATTGTCCTGCTTATTTGTAGATTTCTTTTCTACATAAGCCACTCGATTTGTTGCTTGTTCTTGTGGCTTATCTGCTTGATACTGCATGATCGCATAACCGCACACACCTAGTGTAGCTAGTACCGCAACTGAACTAATAATATATTTCTTTTTCATATACCACCTCAATGTTTTAATTCTTTGGCTAAAATTTCTAAATTATCTTCTAAATTTTCAAGATAGGTCTTATCATTTTCAGGATCTACTTCGAGAGGATTTAGCACCTTTAGGTTGACTCCTGTCGCCTTCTTTAAGGTTTCAGCCAACTTAGAAGAAGCATTGCTCTCGACAAAAATCGTCTTGACTTTATAGGTCTTGATAAAGTCTTGTATCTCGGTCAACTGCCTTGGACTAGGCTCTTGGTCTGGCGAAATCCCTGAAATCCCTAGTTGCTTGAGACCGAAACGCTTGGCTAGATAAGAGAAAGCTGTATGCTGGGTCACGAAAGTTTTTTCATCTAGACCGTTAAAGACTCCTTGATATTTTTGGCTCAGGGCCTTTGCCTTCTCTGCAAATTTTTGAGCATTTTTCTGATAGGTATCCGCATTTTTACTATCTAGCTTGGACAACTCTTGAGCAATGAGCTGCGCTTCTTCTGCCACTTTTTCAGGATCTAGCCAAGTATGTGGATCATAGAGGGTCTTTTCATCAATCCCTTCCTCAGCAGACACTTCTTCTAGGCCGGCCACCTTGTCCAACTGCATCCCGTTGCTGGCTTCTACGACCTCTACTTTGGACTTTTGTATGCTAGGATCCAGACTACCGGCCCAAGACTCCAAAGTCCGAGAATGGTACACAAAGACATCTGCTTCATAAATAGCCGCTACATCACTGGCTGACGGCTCAAATTCATGAATTCCTGCACCCGACTGAATCATCCGTACATCATTCAAATCTCCTGAGACTTCTTTGACCATCGAATAAATCGGGTAAAAACTCGTGACAATATTAAGCCCGCGTTTGCTGCCAGCACCGCTTGCTTCCTTTTTACTACAAGCGGCAAGGCCAAGCCCCAGCAAGACTAGACTTAAAGCTATCAAAACTTTTTTGATTTTCATTTCAACTCCTTAACCAGTTTAGCAATCATTCAAAGAAATAACTATTTTCAAAACATTCTTTGCTAAGAATTGCTTTAAAAAATAGCTTCTTTTGTTAACTGGTTTATTAACTAGTTAAGATAATACTCCTTTTTATTTTTTCTGTCAAGAAGGAAGTTTGAATTTTTTCAAAAATTTTCCAACTATTCATCCAAATAAAAAAGCCACAAATGTGGCTTTGAGAAATCGATATCTAATTTTTGCTATTTTATAGAAAGGACTAGTGTTCACTATCCCTACTATTGGCTCGAATTTCTTCCAACATTTTGGCTTCTTCAGCTGTACATTCATAGTTTTCCAGCAAATCCGGACGACGCTCATAGGTTTTTTTCAGACTTTCATAAAGACGCCACTTGCGGATATTTTCGTGGTGTCCACTCATGAGTACTTCTGGAACAACCATGCCCCGATAGTCATAAGGACGAGTGTACTGAGGATACTCCAAGAGTCCAGACGAAAAGCTGTCATCCGTGTGACTGACTTCCTTGCCAATAACCTCTGGAATCAGGCGAACTGTCGCATCAATCATGGTCATAGCCGCCAATTCTCCTCCGGTCAGGACATAATCACCCAGCGAAATCTCGTCCGTCACCAAGGTCTTGATCCGCTCATCATACCCCTCATAGTGACCGCAGATGAAGATCAATTCCTCTTCCTGAGCCAGCTCCTCAGCATATGCTTGATCAAAGGTTCGCCCAGCAGGATCCAGCAAAATCACGCGCGGCTGCTTCTTTTCAATGGCATCATAGGCATCAAAAATTGGCTGAGCCCGCAGCAGCATGCCCTGACCGCCACCATAAGGCTCGTCATCCACATGCCGGGATTTTTCCGCATTTTCTCGGAAATTGTGATAATTGATTTCCAAGAGGCCTTTTTCTCGCGCCTTGCCAACAATCGAGTGCTCCAAGGGCGCAAACATCTCCGGAAAGAGAGTCAAAATATCAATCTTCATCGTCCAGTCCTTCCGGTATCTCTACATCAACCCGACCTTTCTCGATGTTAATGCCTAGCACCACTGGCGGAATGTAAGGTAGCAGCAAGTCGCGCTTGCCCTTACGTTTGACCACCCAGACATCATTGGCTCCTGGCTGGAGAATCTCCTTAATCGTACCTAGCAGAAGATCATTTTCATAGACTTCAAGGCCGATAATCTCATGGTAGTAAAATTCCCCATCTTCCAAATCAGCCAAGTCTTCTTCGGCTACTTTCAGACTAAAGTCACGAAATTTCTCGATGTCATTGATATGATACATACCCTTAAACTTGATAATATCAAAATTCTTGGCCTTGCGGTGGCTGGCAATCTCCACATTCATGACAAACTGGTCTTTCTTATCGAAAAGGGCCAGTTTATTGCCTTTTTTAAAACGCTCTTCCGCAAAATCTGTCACTGACAAAACCCGCATCTCGCCTTGCAAACCTTGGGTATTGACGATTTTACCAACATTAAAATAATTCATTTTTACTCCAGTTAATCTTTTTACTATTCGTTTTATTGTATCATTTTGCTGGCTTTTTCTCAAGGCAGGCCGCTGGCTCAGACAGCGGAAAAGCTTATAAGTCAATGCCTTTTTCTTTGAGATTTTGCAGGCATTCCTCATAGTAAGCCGCATCATGCTCGGCGTAAATAGGACTCGCCAGAGCCACTTCTTCCAGATGCACATAAGCCGGACAAGTCTTGCCACGATAGTCCCGCTCCAGCCACTCTGGGGACACACGATAACCTCGCTTGCTCATCTCCTCCATAATCAGCTCATGGTAGCGATAAAGCAAGTAAGGAGAGTAGGTAAAAACATAGTCAACGGTCGCATGTTTCTTGCCCCAGCCATTACCACGAAGGGCGCAGCATTCCCGATGCTGGCCAAGCAGCTGCGGACGGGGAAGATTGGGAATCAATGCTTGATGCCAGAGTCTCATTTTAACCTCCATTTAGTAAAAACAAAGCAATCTTTTATTGCTCCAAATCGCCATTGAGCTCCAGAGAACATCCTTTTAATAATCGCTGAAACGTCTATGTTTGATTTCAAAGTCAAAATAATTCTCTTCCTGAAGTCGGTGGAAAATGTCCCGATAGGCTTCTTCGTCAAAAGAATCCCCTCGATACAGAATTTCAAAGCTAAGATCCTCATATTCCAGAAAGGCATTGGCTGACCGGAAGCCCTTGCTCTGATAAAAATCCCAGCGAGCTTGACGCTGTTCAAGATTGTCACATGGCTCATCTAGACGCTCGATTTCTAAAATCATGGTTCGCTGATAGAAATTGACCAGCTTTTCAATGATTTCACCGCCATAGCCATGGCTGCGCAGGTGAGGCATAATCGCAAAGAAACTAACATAAAAGGCTTGCGCGTTGGAAATGGCAAAGGCAAAACCAACAAACTCCTTTTCATGATAAAAGGCGAAAAAATTAGCATCTTCCTGTTCCTCATATCGTAAAAATTCACTGAGCGGTATCCTTTCCTCTTCTGGGAAAGCTTCATTATTCAAGGCTTCTACCTTATCCAAATCTGGAAAATCTGCTGTAATGATCTGGCTAGTTAAGCTCATAAAATCACTCCTTTTCTAGTGATAGTATAACAAATTTTACAACTGGTTTCAAAAAAGAGCCCTAAAAGAGCTCTTATGTATCTATTTTTTATGAAATGATGGTAAGGTGCCGAGTTCCTAAGAACTACCGACAGTTGGTCCCGATTGGACTCCCAGCTGCTACTTCACTATTTCACGTAAATTATCCAAATGCTGGTTATCAGTCACAGCCATAATGCTGACGCCTGCTGGCCAGACAAAGTCTGGAGTAAACTGGCTTTCCAAAGGCTGATCTTTTGTCAGACGGTAGCCGATAATATTGAGATGATACAGCCTACGAGCATCTACTTCACGGACCATTTTCCCGACCCAGCTAGCAGGCAACTCAAACTCAGCCACCACTACATCGTCATCCAGCTGGAAAACCTCAATCGAATGGTTAAAGAGAATGGTCTTAGCCAATGAAATACCAGCCTCCACTTCAGGCAGGATAACCAAATCAGCTCCCACCTTTTCCAGTACCTGCTGGGTTACTTCATCCTTGACTTTGGCAATGACATTTTTAACGCCCAATGCCTTACAGTGCATGACCGCTAGAACACTGGATTCCAGACTTTCTCCAGTCGCCACGACGACCGTATCACAGGAACCAACGTCTGCCGCCTCCAAAAGTTCCATATCAGTAATGTCCCCGATCACACCGACGGCAATCATGTCTTCATACTGATTGATTGTCTCTTCGTGATTATCAATTGCAATGATTTCTACATCCTGAGAAATCAAGGCCTCAATGATACTCTGTCCAAAAATCCCCAAGCCGAGAATTCCAACTGTTTGATTTGCCATTTCTTTTCTCCTATCCAATCATAATGTCCGCCTTGCTGTAGTGCAAGGTAGTCGCCTTCTTCGGTTGATAATGGTTAAGACTGACCATAAGAGTCAGCGGCCCCACCCGTCCAATAAACATCAGCAACATAATCACAACCATACCAGCTGTATTGAGGCTGGTAGTGATATTGGCTGTCACACCAACTGTAGCCAGTGCCGACACAGTCTCAAATATCAGGTAAATAAAACGATGACTGCTATCGGTCACTAGCCCAAGAGCCAAAAGACCAAGCAGAAATGTCAGCTGAAAAATCACTGTCACACCAAAAGCCTTCTGCACTAGTTGAGGAGCCAGCGTTCTCCGACCAAGATTGGTATGTGGCAAGCTCAAAATCTCCTTACGAGCGAAAAGCAAAAGAACTAAGAAGGTGGTAATTTTCAGACCGCCCGCTGTACCACCCGGAGCCCCTCCTAAAAACATCTGGAGCAGATAGATAAATAGGGTTACTGGACGAGCAGCCGTATAATCGATGGAAGCAAAGCCAGCTGTCCTCATGCTGACTGTCTGGAAAAAGCTGACCAGTAGCTTATCACCAAAGGAAAGATTGCCAATCGTTCCAGGATTATTATACTCCGTCCAGAGACTCGTGACCGTCCCAAAGACGAGGAGACCAGCAGTCAGCAGCAAGACTACCTTGGTATGAAAGTGAAGCCCCTTCTGTTTTCCTCCCAATTTAGTCGCCAAGTCAAACCAGACCATAAAGCCAAGTCCTCCAGTAATAATGAGGAGAGCCAAGGTGATATTGACCAAAACATCTGTCTGCAAGCCTAGTAGGCTATCATTGCCAAAATTATCAAATCCTGCATTACAAAATGCAGAAACAGCTAAAAAGATAGAATTAAAAATCCCTTTTCCCAAGCCAAACTTAGGAATGAAGCGAATCATAAGAAGGAGAGCGCCCAGTCCTTCAATAGTAAAAGTCGTGATAAAAATCGAGCGGACAAATTGACCCAAGGTACGATTGTGCCCATAACTAAAACTATCCCGCAGAATGCGGCGATCCTTGAGGCTGAGCTTCTTCCGACTTTCCATGGTGAAAAATCCGATAAAAGTCAGGATTCCCAAACCACCAATCTGAATCAGCAGCATACAAAGGAGCTGTCCCCAGACATTGTATGTATCCACAACCGATCGTGTAAAAAGCCCTGTCACACAGACCATCGAGACAGCTGTAAAAAGATGATCCAGATAGCCCGCTTGGGAACTAGCCGTCTGCACCCAAGGCAGACTGAGTAGCAAGGAGCCACAGAATATCACCAGAATAAAAGACAAGATAATCTTTTGCGCTGGTGACAAACGTGAAAATAAATGCTTCATAAAGTTTCCTTTCCTGATCTAATAAAAGCAGAGGCCACCTCTATCTGTCTTTCTCTTTCCTTGACAGCCTGCTGCATATCATCTGGACTCTGCAAGTTTCTGACTTTGATGGCATAATCCGCTGCGACAATAGCATGGCCCCGCATGTGGCCTGTTGCGATTGCTTGGGCAAAGACACGCGCAGCATATTTACCGATTTGTGATTGGGCTTGCTGCGACAGTTTGTTAGCCAAGAAACCAGCCTGCCTTAGTTCATAGGCAGATGCCCTCCTATCAAGTCGAGCCTGAAAAACCTCTCTTACCTGAGTCAAAATCTTCTGCTTTTCAGACTCATCTTCCGCATCAATCAGGGCTATAAAGCTTGACGCCATTTTCATAGCCCATCGAGCCAGTTGCCCCTGAGGAAATTCCTCCAAAACAAGCTCCAATTCAAATCTCTTCTCACTATCATCCAGAATTTTTAGCTTATAAGGGCTCGGTAAAATCACTTGATCATTCTCATAAGACTTGCGCTCATGAGCGTTCCAAGCATAATCTTCTGACTTCATATGTCCTCCGGTTTCGAATTTCTCTAAACTCGCCCCTGCATTTCGTTTTTATCTTAAATGAAGTACCTAGTTCTCGCGAAGCTTGAACTGCATCAATGGCCCTAAATTCAACTACACCTAACGGCTTGTTTCATTAAGGATAATAAGGAATGTAGTTCTCGCGGAACTAGATCTGCATCAATGGCCCTAAATTCAACTGCGCCTAACGGCTTGTTTCATTAAGGATAATAAGGAATGTAGTTCTCGCGAAGCTCGAACTGCATCAATGGCCCTAAATTCAACTACGCCTAACGGCTTGTTTTATTAAGGATAATAAGGAACGTAGTTCTCGCGGAGCTCGAACTGCATCAATGGCCCTAAATTCAACTGCGCCTAACGGCTTGTTTCATTAAGGGCCATAGAAAAACGGGACACATGGCCCCGCTGCTTCTTATTTCTCATCAATGACGATGCGAACTTTTTTGTACTCGGTTGGGACAGAGTAAACAATCGTCCTTATAGCGGAGATAGTACGACCTTTACGACCGATCACACGTCCAACATCGCTTGGATCAAGATCAAGATGATACTCTAAAAACTCAGGCGTATCTTCAATCTTGATAGTTAAGGCATCTGGCTGTGAAATCAAAGGTTTCACTATCGCAATAATGAGATTTTCAATCGTGTCCATATATCAACCTGCACTTCTATTATTTAGAGTATTTTGAATCGTGGAATTTCTTCAAAACACCTGCTTTTGAAAGGATGTTGCGAACTGTATCTGAAGGTTGAGCTCCATCAGCCAACCATGCAAGAACGCGATCTTCTTTCAAAGTCACTTGGTTTTCTTCAACAAGTGGGTTGTAAGTTCCAACTGTTTCGATGAAACGTCCGTCACGTGGTGAACGTGAGTCTGCAACGTTGATACGGTAGAAAGGTTTTTTCTTAGAACCCATACGAGTCAAACGGATTTTTACTGCCATTTTTAAAATTTCTCTTTTCTTATTTTTTATTTCGGTGAAATAGCTGAGCTATTTAGCACATGTTCTATTATAGCAGATTAAAAACAGGTGTCAAGTTTTTTTCTTGACAGACTTACAAATTTTTTTCAAAGCAGTAATTTTTTAATTTCTTCATAAGAAGATACCGTATAAGTCGGCTGCGCACTGCTATTGTTAATCAGCTTCTTAGGATTGTACCAGAGAGAGTCCATGCCTGCATTATTAGCTCCTGCAATATCTGCTGTCAAGGAGTCCCCAATCATCAAAGCCTGAGACAGATCAAAATCCGGTATCTGCTCTGCTATTTTTTCATAAAACAAAGCCTCAGGCTTCTGAGTTCCCATCTTTTCCGAAATGAAAATGTGATTAAAATAGGGCACAATATCAGAATGAGCCATGCGACCGGTCTGAATAGCTGTGATACCATTGGTCGCTCCGTAAATCTCATAATCAGCTGCTGTCAGACTGTCCAAAAGCTCGCTAGCACCAGCGTAGGTTTGTCCTTGCTGAGCAATGTGCTGCTGATAGAGAAGGGCTAACTCGGCGCCATCTTTCTCAATGCCAAAATGAGCAAAAAGACGAGAAAAGCGCGTATTGACCAGCTCTGGCTTGGTGATTTTCCCCTGCTCCAAATCCCGCCAAAGCCCCTTGTTCATGGGAATATAATAGTCTTTGTAGGTCTGGATCTCCGTTACGCCCTGCTCCTCCAAAAAATGCGTCAGCGCGATGTCTTCTGCCGTATCAAAATCCAGCAACGTATGATCAAGGTCGAAAAGTAGAAATTTGTATGACAAAATCGAAATCCTTTCTGCAATTGTAGTAGATTTATTATATCATACTGTACCCAGACTGTACCCAGCAGTCCAATAGCTAAAGTAAACGCTAAGCTCAACTAAAAAAGTAACCTCAAAGGCGCTTTTTAGGCTCTGATTAAACCAATCAAATACAATACCTTTGGATTTGATAACTTTGGTAACTTTAAGAAATAAATCTTTCTCACTCTGAACATAAGAAAGGAGAGGACGTCAATTACCTTCTACAGGTTTTAAAATTTCATTAATCCATTATAGTTGACAAAGATACCTAACTTTTGGGATTTAGATTATTTTTTGGAAAGTCTCTTTTATAATAAATTACGAATTTTTTCTTTTATAAATGTGTTAAGAGGATAGTGTTTGTCAAGATATTCTAGGAGTGCCTGAGCAGATTCAGAAATTCGTTCGTAACCTTGCAAAAAGTAGGGTAATTGTTTGGCATCATTTGGATAACCTTTTTCAAATCGTCTGTTGCTGTTAAAAATATCTATAAAATTAGATTTAGAAGTTTTTTCCAAATTGATTAGTTCAGTCCAGAGCTTGACAGATCTGTTTTGGATGAAATCATAAGCAGCCAATTTTTCGCCTCGTTGATAACGACCTAGTCCTATATATAGATTACATAAAATTTCTCCCAACAGCCATTCACGGTCTCTATTTTCTTTTGATGGCAATCTTTGTGGCTGGCAGATTGTTCCATCAAAACCGACCTCCTTCCAGATAATCTTGCCTTCAGCGAAGGGAATGTTTACTAGTTCATGAGCTTCAAAGACAGCAAATTCACAAAAAACATCATCTTCAAATAGAACTTTATGTCCGTCCACTGTATTTTGGTAGTGAAATGCAATTGGTTCTAGCTTACTTAACCAGGTTAGGTCCCGGATATAGGCCTGCTTGTAGCCATCTTTTACAATAACAAAGAAGTCTAAATCTGAGTACTGATCCAATCGTTCTCTTTCTGCTCCGCAAGAACCAAGTGCCAGCAAAGCTAGTGCTTGGTTCGAATCTTTTAGAGACTGACCAATCTCATCTAGTCTTTGTAACAGTAATTCTGTTTTATTCATATCGTTACCTCATTCTTTCTTGTTTAACAAAAATTATACATTTAGCGCTTTCAAATGTCAATTTCATTTAATCCTAACTCTATAGATTGTCTATTTTTGCTATAATAAATTGAATCATTTTACGGAGGTTTTCTCATGTTATCAAGAGTTGAAAAATTTAAAGTAGTCTTTGATTAATTAGAAAGCGGTTCTTATCTTTAAAAAGATTAAATGATTTAGAAAATATTTGAGAAGGAAGAATATATCGACTTAAGCATCAATTTGCAAACGGTAAGATCTTCCCTCAAACGATGAAAATATAAATACGACCGCGCGAAGAATGGCTAATTTACCTAATTAGGCATGAAACAATCATCGAAAAATATATTTTTTAAATTACTCATAAAACAATGAGTTGAAGCGAGTTATTCAAAGTTATATGTATTGCTGATATTTAAAAGAGCGATCTGAGACTCAATCTATATATAAAATTAGGACTGCTAAGTAAAATGTGGACATTATACCACAATGCACAAAAAATCAACCGCTCAAAAATGAACGGCTGATTTCTAATCTATTTCACCACAGGTATCCAGAGTTCCATTTGATAGTCTGGCGAGGACATGTCTCCCTCGGTGTAAACTTCAAAGTCTGGTGCTCCTGAGTGGCGATAACCTGTTTCTGGGAAGAAGACTTCCAAGACATATTTCCAAGCATGGTGGATGCTGGCAGGTATAGCCCCCTTGACTGGTACGATTGCATATTCAGCTGCTGGGATTTCCTTGATAGAAAGGCCTAGGGCTTCTGCTTTCGCTTTATCCGCGACATCATAAGCGGCCATATAGTTGATGATTTCGCCTTCTTTGACATCCGAGCAGATGCCAAAGGATTGGCCACTGCCCAGACTTTCCAGGCTTTCAAAGCTGTGATTGGCATAGAGCTGCTCCCATACAGACGGGCACTGGCTATTGTCAATAGCTTCCAATAGGACGCCTGCCACGGTAAAAGCAGGTTTCTTTTGAATCTTGATATCCATATTCTTTCCTCCTGTAATCTTTAAGGATAATTGAAGTCTAGGAAAGACCCGATAAGGTTTTCCATTTCGAACTTCTGAGGGGGTTGCACCATGGAATTTCTTAAAGGCTGCGCTGAAGGCATCCGCAGACTCATAGCCGTATTTCATCGCTATGTCAATGACTTTCTCAGAGCTTTCCCGCAAGTCCGTCACAGCTTCTGACAGCCTGCGATTGCGCAAGTATTCTGCTAAAGTCATATCTGCTAGGATGGAAAAGAGCCTACTAAAGAGAGCATAAGAATAGCCTGATAGCTGCTGGAATTTCTGCAAATCCACTTCTGCGTCCAACTTACTTTCCAGATATTCCATGGTTCGATTGAATTGATGCATCATATTCTTTTTCACCTCTTGACTATAGTCTAACAGATCTCAGATACTTCCACCCTAGAATTTTTGTACAAGATTTAGGGGATTTCTACAACCTATCCCGTAACTTCTCCACAAAGAGATAGGCCGCTGGACAGGTCAGTGTATTTTTGATTGTCAGATGATTAATCTGATGAATCTTCTTGCGGTCTGTATGGGGAAACTCGCGGCAGGCCTTGGGACGAACATCGTAGATCGAGCAGAGATTGTCTCCACCTAAAAAAGGACAAGGCATGGCCTTGAAGATCTTGTCACCGTCTTCGTCCACCTGCAGAAATTCCTCTTCAAAAGCCGGCAGCTTCATCTTGAAATACTTGGCAATACGGACAATATCGGCTTCCTTAAAGTCTGGTCCTAAAGTCTTGCAGCAATTGGCACAGGCTGTACAGTCAATCTCCTCAAAGACCTCATCATGAATCTGCTGGGCAATCTTATCGAGGTTTTTTGGTGGCTTTTTCTTGAGACTGGCTAAAAATTTTCGATGCTCTTTCTGCTTTTGCAGAGCTAACTGATGGTACTTTTCAAGGTCGATTTCTTGGGTCATAAACTACTTTCTAATCAGTTGATTTTCGTTAGCATTATATCATAAATCTCAAAAAAATGAGACTAGGACAAAAGTCCTAGCCTCTCAATTGTCTTTGGATTATCGAGCAAGACGCAGTGGTTGAGTGGGCTCTACTACGCTGATTTCATCAGTTTTTACAGCCCTACTCAACTGTGCGGAGGTGAGACGACGAAATCGAATTCTAACGAATTACCGATTTCTGTCCCACTCTCATTTACTTTGTTTTAAAGATTGTTAGTTGGCCCTTTTTTCATCAAGGCTCCATGTTTCTTCTATGTAGGAAATAACAGAAGCCAAAGTTTCTCGGTCGCCTTCAAAAGAGATTAAATAGACCTTGTCGTCTTTTTGGAAAACCCAAGAAACAACTAACTGCCCTGATTTCATAATTACATTCAGTTGGAAAGCTTCATTGCCAGAAACAGCGGATTTTGCTCCCCACATTTTTTCTACATCTTTATTATCATTCCAACTATAGGCCAGTCGCTGGGCAATTAACTCAGCATTGAAAGTTTCCCCATCTTGGACATGAGCTTTTTCTCTAGTATAGCCATTCATGGTAACGATATTATAAGCTGAGCCATCTGTGAACTGAACGCTGTCGCCACCATCTAAGTCGGTGAACTTGATCCAATTACTTGGAATATCGATATAGCCGTAATCAGCCGAGCCAATGCGTTTAGTCTCAGTCGTAGTAGAAACATCTTTGTCACTAGCTTTATCAGATTTGCTGCTATCTTTTTGAGAAACTTGACTAGTTGTACTACTAGAAGTAGACGATTTCCGATTACCATAATTTTTAATAAGACCACAAGAAGCCAGAGACAGACCGGCTAAGATAGTCAGGGAGAGCAGAAAGTACTTCTTTTTCATGGCGAAACTCCTTTTACAGGGTAGATTGAATGATATTTATATTCTACCACATTTTTTAGATTACTAAAAATCTTTACTGTGGGGGGGAGAAAAGGGAAGATAGTGGAGTAAGTAAGCCTCTCTTCCTGATACCAACAGAGCAATTTTTATTTCATCAAAAAATTTCAAGTAGCTATTATTTCAATAAAGAAATTCCTAGTATTACCGCAATTAAAACAAAACCAATAATGGAAAAGATTATTATTAGCAACCTAAAGATTCTATCAAGGCCTGCATAACGTTCTACAAAGGCTTTTTCAGGCTTTTCAGGATTATAATAAACCGTCATGGCTGAGCCTTTTGGGAATATTTCTCTTAACTGTAGATTCTTTCCAGCGCTAAGAATATATTTCCTGTCAAAGACATCTTTTTGCTCTTTCTTCCTAGGAGTTTCTACATAATAAGCATATTCAAATTTTTTTCTGTATGTTTCCCCATTCACGAGATATTCTACAATAGGCAAAGGGATAACCATTTCATTACGGTTATCATAATCAACCACTATACCTGAAATTTTAGCAGTACATTTTTTCTGAATATTCTTCTCCCGTCGATAGAATAGGTATAAGACTAAATTTGTAAGGCCAAAAAAGAAACATGTATCTATTATCAAAATAATCGGTTTATCCAAGATTTACCTCTCTCCTATTTCCTAGCTCGGGTTAATAATATCGACTGAAATTTCCTTCGCCTTTATACTCCAGGAATCAGGCGATTAAAGTCCACCGGACTTTATTCCTCATCCATACTCAGGACGCTGAGGAAGGCCTCTTGTGGGACTTCGACAGATCCGATAGCTTTCATTCGTTTTTTACCGGCTTTTTGTTTTTCTAGAAGTTTGCGCTTCCGAGAAACGTCACCACCATAACACTTGGCAAGTACGTTTTTACGAAGAGCCTTGATATCAGTACGAGCCACAATCTTATGACCGATAGCAGCCTGAATGGGTACTTCAAATTGTTGACGAGGAATGATTTTCTTGAGCTTATCAACAATCAGCTTACCGCGCTCATAAGCAAATTCCTTGTGAACGATAAAGCTAAGGGCATCAACCTTGTCGCCATTGAGGAGAATATCCATCTTAACCAGCTTGGACGAGCGATACTCAGAGATTTCGTAGTCAAAACTAGCATAGCCACGAGTAGAGGACTTGAGCTTATCAAAGAAGTCAAAGACGATTTCAGCAAGTGGGATCTGATAGATAACATTGACTCGATTATCGTCGATATAGTCCATGGTCACAAAGTCACCACGCTTGCGCTGAGCCAACTCCATCACCGCTCCGACAAATTCCTGCGGCACCATAATCTGCGCCTTGACATAAGGCTCCTCAATGGAGTCAATCTTGGTCGGATCCGGAAACTCACTCGGATTAGAGACATCAATAGCTTCACCATCTGTCAGATTAACCTTATAGATAACAGACGGAGCCGTCATAATCAAGTCAATATTGAATTCCCGCTCCAAGCGCTCCTGAATGACATCCATATGAAGAAGTCCAAGGAATCCACAGCGGAATCCAAATCCCAATGCCTGAGATGTTTCTGGTTCAAACTGCAGACTAGCATCGTTTAGCTGGAGCTTTTCAAGCGCCTCACGCAGGTCATTGTATTTATTGGACTCAATCGGATAGAGACCCGCAAATACCATCGGATTCATCTGCTTGTAGCCGTCCAGGGGCTCAGATGCTGGATTGTTCGCCAAGGTCACTGTATCTCCGACCCGAGTATCCTGTACCGTCTTGATAGAAGCTGCAATATAACCAACATCCCCTGTCGCTAAGAAATCACGTCCAACGGCCTTAGGTGTAAAGATGCCGACCTCAGTTACATCAAAGGTCTTACCATTGCTCATGAGCTGAATGGTATCGCCTGGCTTAACCACGCCGTCCATCACCCGTACTTGCAAAATTACCCCACGATAGGCATCATAGACCGAGTCAAAAATCAAGGCTTTGAGCGGTGCTTCAACATTTCCAGTCGGAGCTGGAACTTTTTCCACAATCTGCTCTAAAATTTCTTCAATTCCGATACCAGCCTTGGCAGAAGCCAATACGGCTTCGCTAGCATCCAAACCAATCACATCTTCAATCTCTGCCCGCACCCGCTCTGGATCCGCAGCTGGCAGGTCAATCTTATTGATAACTGGCAGGATTTCCAAGTCATTGTCCAGCGCTAGATAAACATTAGCAAGAGTCTGAGCTTCAATCCCCTGAGCAGCATCCACAACCAGAATGGCGCCTTCACAGGCCGCCAATGACCGTGACACCTCATAGGTAAAGTCCACGTGTCCTGGTGTATCAATCAAGTGGAAGATATAGGTTTCTCCGTCATTAGCAGTATAATTGAGCTCGATAGCATTAAGCTTAATGGTGATGCCGCGCTCCCGCTCCAAGTCCATGCTGTCCAAGAGTTGGGCCTGCATTTCCCGGCTGGAAACCGTCTCAGTCGCCTCCAAAATCCGGTCAGCCAAGGTTGATTTCCCATGGTCAATGTGGGCAATGATGGAGAAATTACGGATCTTCTCCTGACGTTTTTTCAAATCTTCTAACTTCATTTTTCTCTTCCTTTTAGGGTATTCTATTTATTATATCATGATTTTTCGAAAATAAAAACGACTGTAACCAAGACAGTCGACTTAATTTTCCATTTATCTAAAGTCTCATAAATACGGAGACGATTAGTCATGGACTTTTCTGAGTTTTTCAAGAGTTTCTAGGAAAATAGCTGGCGCTTCAGCTGTAAATTCCAGCACTTCACCAGTCCGAGGATGGGTGAAGCCCAGTGTTCGTGCGTGCAAAAATTGACCATGGCCCTTCAGGGTCTTACGTGGTCCATAAACCTCATCTCCAGCGACTGGATGGCCGATATAAGCCATGTGAACACGGATTTGATGCGTCCGCCCCGTCTCCAGCTGCAGCTCAACCAAGGTATAGTCCCCAAAACGTTCCAAGACTTGGAAACGTGTCAGAGCGGGTTTCCCCTTGGCTGTAACCGCCTGCTTCTTGCGGTCTTTTTCACTACGTCCAATAGGCGCCTCAATCACTCCTCGATCATTAGGCAGATTGCCATGGACAATCGCCCAATATTTACGCAGGGATTTCTTATCCTTGAGCTCTTCTGCAAGTGCCAGATGGGCCTGGTCATTCTTGGCAATCATCAAAAGGCCAGAAGTGTCCTTATCAATCCGATGGACAATTCCCGGTCGGAGAACTCCGTTGATGCCAGACAAGTCTTTGATGTGATACATGAGAGCATTAACCAGAGTACCGCTGGTATGGCCAGCTGAAGGATGAACCACCATACCTTGTGGCTTGTTGACGACAGCCACATCTTCATCCTGATAGACGATTTCTATCGGAAGATCCTCTGCCACATACTCAACTACCTCTGGCTCAGGTACTTCATAGGAAATGACATCGCCCTCTTTGACAGCATACTTGGCTTTTTTTGCCTCTCCATTAACCAAAATCTGGCCATTTTTTATCTGTTCATTGGCTAAACCACGGGATAGCTCAGTCAGGTCCGCCACTGCCTTATCCAAACGCAGGCCTGCGGCTACTGCATCAATTTTCAATTCCATTTGTTTCTTCCTTCAACATCACCAGTAATAAAATCGCTACTCCAACAGTCAGGTACATATCCGCTACGTTAAAAATAGCAAAATTGACAAAATCTAGCTGGAACATATCCACTACAAATCCTTGCTGGATCCGATCAATGAAATTGCCCAAGCCACCAGCAATAATTAGAATGAGTCCCGTCAGCATCCACTTAGAAGCTTGGATATTTTTAATCAAATACCAAACGGCAACTCCAATCACGATACAAGTTATCAGAGCGAAAAACCACTGCTGATTTTCCAAGATAGAAAAGGCTGCACCAGTATTTCGCAAGTAGGTCAAACTGACAATCTTAGGAATAAACTTTCTGACCTGCCCCAAAGAAAAATTGGAAACAATATAATACTTGACCGCTTGATCAAGAGCAATCAAAAGAACAACTAAAAAAGGAATGGTAATCTTTCGTTTCATACTTCTCTTTTCTGTGCAAAATATTCTTTCATAACAGCTACAAAGGCTTCTCCGACCTGACTCAGCTCTACATCTTCCCTCTTGACATAAACCATGTGATTGTCTAAATTGTCTCGTAGTTTGATGACAGTGATGCCATTTACACTGTTGCTATCCAAAAAGCCAGATCCAGTCGCATAAGCATCCGTCCGCTCCAAAATCCCATTCAGCGTAGCTCGATCCGTCACATTAAACATCTGGGAGCTAGCGCTGGTATCGACAAAATTCTCAGAATAATAGAGGTACTCATCCTTTTCCTGTGTGAAGCGAACGGTTGGCAAGGTAGCCAAATCCTCCATAACCAGTTCCTCCTTTTGAGTCAGAGGATGATCTTCCCGCAGATAAATGTGGGTCTGGAAAGGAATTAGCTTAATAACCTCCAAGCCGAGCTTCTCCACCCGCTGCATGATACCCTTAGTATTCTGATTATTGAGATAAATAATCCCAATCTCACTGTGGCCTTGGGCTACTTCATCCAAAATCTGCACGGTTGTCGACTCGAAAATCCGGAAATTCTTGTAGTCAGGATAGCGCTGAGAAAACTCTGTTATCAAAGGTGGCAAAAAGTCATAATGCTGACTGGCAATGGAAAATTCATCCTTTTCCTCTTCAGGATTAGCATACTGATTTTGAAAAACATCAAATCCTTTGACCAATTCCTGAGCTCTCTCGTAAAATTCCATGCCCCGCCGAGTCAGAAAGGTTCCGCTACTCGTCCGGCGGAAAATCTTAAATCCTAGCTCCTTTTCCAAATCTCGCACCGCGATAGATAGACTGGGCTGGCTGACATACATCTTTTCTGCTGCTTCACGGAAGGTTCCGCTGTTGGCAATGGCCACTACATAACGCAATTGTTGAATATTCATATCTTTTTCCTTTTACAAATACTCTTAATTATACCACAAAATCAGCCTTCCTCAAAGGAAGGCAGTGACTTTCCTCTTGGAAATACATCTCTGAAATCTTCCTCATTTGCCCAAAATATCCTTTGCATACAAGAAGGTAACATAAAGAACGACGAGCAGGGCTATTAAGACTTCAAAAGCAAGCAGAATTTGCCCAGCTAGACCGAAATTTAATATATTTAAAGATTGCTTCAAGGACACAGCTGAAATAACCAAAGGGAAAGTAAAGGCCGAAAATCCTGCTGAAAAAGGCCGATTGATCAATCGAGGCAGTTGCCACAAAATAAAGGCATAAAAGCATTGACCTGAAATTAAGAGTAAGCTCAACAAGACAGGATTTGGCTGAGCAAAACTAGCCATATAAGCCGCTGTCATCAAGGAAATAGGCGCACAAATCGTTGTTGTATTCGGGCGAACATTCTCTGCTAAGCCGATTTTATAGGTCTTATAAAGGACGATTGGCAAGACCAAGAGTGTCGCTAAAAGGCCATACCAAAAGACCAGCTGGCCCAAAGCTAACTGCTGAGGAATTGCAATTGTCAGAGGAGCGACACCAATCCCGACAAATAAGACCGTCCAAGCAGGAAAAACATTCTCCCACTTGAAAGGGAAGACAAAGGTCAGGATATAATAGACCATCAAGAAAACCAACCCGCCAAAGCTTAGCCACCACAGCACTTGCGCACTAATTCGGGCAAAATTTCCCAAAAAAGTCCAGCTCGCTAGATAGGTAGAAGCCACCATTCCCTGCATGAAAAAAGTCGGGAAGACCGAGGCCACTAGTGCTTGCCCTAGTTGCTCTTTGACTTGCTTGGTATGCGTCAGCATTCCCACCATTAGATGAAGGAAAAACAAGAATGCCAGACTTGCTAAAAGATAACGTAGGAACTGACTGACATCACCGACTAAATTTCCCAAGGCTAGTAAGCCTAGCACCAAGCCAGCCTGTACTAAGAGCGGCTCTTTTCTCTTTATCATAAACAGATCTCCTGACCTCCATAGCCCTTTACTCTGAGGTTAATCTTTTTATTTTCTCTTTAAATAAACTGTTTCCGATTTTCGTTTAAAGCCCAATCTTTCATATAGCCTCAGGGCACCTGTATTTTGAGCTTCTACTACAATTTGGCAGACTTGTCCATTTCGGCTAGCAAGGTCATTCAGGATAGACCTGACTAGGTGACTCCCTAAGCCCTGTCCTTGAAAGGTCTGATCCACAGCTAAGGCAAACAGATAATCGCTACCAAAACTTGTATCCACCGAGCAGGACGCCACGATTTGACCATCTTTTTTCAGGACATAGAGCAGGCTATCTGGGCTCTCCAGCGCTTGACTGGCATAGTGAAGTGTAGTATCCATCGGCATTTCAAAAATCTGCGACTGAAACGCTGCAATCTCCGCAACCATTTCCTTTCTACCCAGTAAAACTTCCACGACTTCTTTTTCTTCTTCAGGGAAAGTCCCCGCTGCCTGCTCCAGCCAGATTTCCGTTTCTTTCAAATCATAGTCAAACTTCTCAGCAAAGGTCGGATGGTCTGTTAAAAACTTGACTTCGCTGATGTATTCGATTTGAGATAAATCGTATTTCTCTGCAATTTTGGAAAATTCCTGTAAAAGAGCGCTCGCTATGCCCTGTCTGCGATATTCAGGTAATACGTAGACAGATACCTCTGCTTGACCCGGCTCATCCGCATAAACCGATAAAAAACCGACCATTTGGTGATCTAGATTGGCCAGAAAAAAGGCTGGTATATTCCCATCAAAATTATAGGCATTATCCAGATAAGGAAGACGATAAGTCCCATCTGTAACGTGGCAGTTTTGAACCAGCTCAAAGAGCTGATCCTTGATTTCCTGACTGGGCTTGCTATAAATCTGTATTTCCATCATTCTCCCTCACAAACTTGTATCCACAACTAATGTACTACGTACTGTCCTACTCCAACTCACTCAGATACTCATAGCGCTCATACTTTTCAAGAAGCTGCTCATTCTTGTCATCCAGCTCCTTCTGAAGTTCCGATAACTTGGTAAAGTCCGAACCGTTCTGCTCCATCTCCGTCTCAATGGTGGCGATGCGTGCTTCCAGCTTCTCGATATCCGCCTCGATGGTCTCCCACTCTTGCTTTTCAAAGTAGCTCATCCGCTTCTTCTGCTCCCGCGCCTTGACGGGCTTTTCCTTTTCTTTCTTTTGGGAAATAGCTGCGCTGGATTGTCTAAAAGCCTTCTCATCCAGATAGTCCGTGTAGTTGCCAAAGAACTCTCTGACCTCGCCATTCTCAAAAGCTAAAATCTTGCTGGCTACCTTATCGAGGAAATACCGATCGTGGCTAACTGTGATCACCGGCCCTGCAAAGCCCTGCAGGAAATTTTCTAGAACTGTCAAGGTTGCGATATCCAAATCATTGGTCGGCTCGTCCAGAAGCAGGACATTGGGCTTTTCTAGTAAAAGCTTGAGCAAGTAAAGCCGCTTCTTTTCTCCACCAGACAACTTCTCAATCAAAGTGCCGTGGCTTGAGCGAGGGAAGAGAAATTGCTCCAAGATCTCAGCAATGGATGTCGTCCCGCTACCACTCTTAACTTCTTCCGCCACTTCCTGCAAGTAATTGATGACCCGCTTAGACTCATCCAGCCCTTCAATCTGCTGAGAAAAATAAGCCACTCGGACTGTCTCGCCGATTATGACCTGACCAGATTGAGGCTCCAACTGACCAGCAATTAGGTTAAGCAAAGTAGACTTGCCCACTCCATTATCTCCGACAATGCCCAGTCGATCTTTGTTTTGCAGCAAGAGATTGAAATGCGACAAAATCTGCTTGTCTCCGTATGCAAAATCCACATCCTGAAACTCAATAACCTTCTTTCCAATACGGCTGGTTTCAAAGTTCATCTCTAAGTCTGTCTGATTAGTCTGACCAGCCAAATCACTTTTAAGGTCATGGAAACGATTGATACGTGCCTGCTGCTTGGTCGCCCGCGCCTGAGGCTGACGGCGCATCCAAGATAACTCCTGCTTGTAAAGCTGCTGTTTCTTGTGTAGCAGGGCAGCATCGCGCTCATCTTGCTCAGCCTTGAGTCGGACATAATCCTGATAGTTGCCCTGATACTCAATCAAGCTCCCGCCGTCCAATTCAAAAATCCGCGTGGAAATATTATCCAAAAAATAGCGGTCATGAGTAATAAAGAGGACTGTCTTCTTTGAATTTTTCAGGAAATTTGTCAGCCACTCAATCGTATCAATATCCAGATGGTTGGTCGGCTCATCCAACAACAGCAAGTCCGCTTCTGAAAGTAGGACCTGCGCCAACTGCACCCGCCGGCGTAAACCACCAGAAAGCTGGCTGATTTTTGCTGCCAAATCCGAGATACCAAGCTTGGATAGGACGGTTTTTACCTGACTTTCAATCTCCCAAGCATGCAGCGAATCCATTTCTGTCATGACCTTGTCCAGACGAGCTTGCTTGGCTTCATCATAAGCTGCCATGAGCAGTTCATATTCCCGAATGAGCTGCATTTCTCGCAAATCACTGGACAAAACAGTATCCAAGACCGTCTTCTCTTCATCGAAGTCTGGTTCCTGAGTCAAATAGGAGATTTTATAGTCAGATTTTGCTGAAAAGGGATATACATCACCATCAAAGCCTGACTTGCCAGACAAGACATCCAAAAGAGTGGTTTTTCCTGTCCCATTGACCCCAATCAGTCCAATCCGATCCAAGTCGTGAATGATAAAAGAAATCTCTTGAAAGACTGTCTTATCCCCGACAGACTTGGTCAGCTTTTCAACGATAAAGTCACTCATCCAACTTGCTCCTTAATAAAGTTCATAATTTCTTCCTTGCTATTTGCCAATTCTCCGTCGACAATGGCCCATTCAATTTTAGTCAGGATTTGTCCCAATTCTGGCCCTGGTTTAAAGCCATAATCTCGGATCAAATGACTGCCCGTCATCACAATCTCATGTTTGTCATGAATGGTCAGAGCAGCATGTGTCGCTTCAATAGCCTCAAACTCAACTGGCAAGCCTGCTGCCTGTCTCAAACTTTCAGCTTGCAGAATCAAACCCAAATCATACTGATAGCAATCGCGCTTAGAGAGGCTCCGTTCCTGCCGAATCTCATAAACAGCTACCAACTGGTTCACTCGCTTTTGAAAATCATTGGACGTTTTCCAATGCTTCAAGAACTTCCGAACATCTTTTACCTTTAAAGCCAGTAAAAGTGCTGCCCAAGCCTGCTCGGAACTAGAAAATTGAAAATCTTCTTCTAAACCGTCTAGTAGTTCCTGCAAAGCCTCTGCTGAATCTTTCATATCAGGAAGAAAGTCGTAGGCAGCAGCTTTGATCAGGCTCTCCAGACCTTTTCGCCAGAAAGGTGCCATTAGGAGCTTGTCAAACTCGATAAAAATCCGCTCTACCGATATTTTCTCTAGAAGCGGCGCGCAATCTGCCATAGCCTGAAAAGTCAAGTCTTCCAAATCAAAGTCTAAACCAGCCTGAAAACGGAAGCCCCGCATGATGCGGAGAGCATCTTCATTGAACCGCTCTGCAGCCACTCCAACTGCCCGCAGAGTACGATTTTTCATATCTGCCAAACCATCAAAAAGGTCTACAATCTCGCCCTCTTGGTTTAAAGCAAGAGCATTGATTGTAAAATCCCTGCGCTTCAAGTCTTCTTCCAAAGAGCGCACAAAAGAGACCTGACTAGGCCTGCGGTAGTCCACATAGACATCCTCAGTCCGAAAGGTCGTTATCTCGTATTCCCCCTGGCCTTCCAAGACCAGAACCGTTCCATGCTCAATGCCGACATCAACCGTCCGAGGAAAGATTGTTTTGATTTCCTCGGGATAGGCCGAGCTGGCAATATCTACATCGTGAATCGGCCGATTCAGCAGAGCATCTCGTACAGAACCACCGACAAAATAAGCCTCAAAACCAGCCTCTTTAATCTTCTCTAATACTGGCAAAGCCTCCTGAAACTCAGAAGGCATCTTCTCTAATCTCATAGTAAATGTTCCAATCCATAGACCAATTCAGAGCGCTTCACTACCTCTTTGATACCCAGATTTACCCCAGTCATAAAGGAAACCCGGTCATAGGAGTCATGCCGCAAAGTCAGCCCTTCTCCTTGACTACCAAAGATAACTTCCTGATGGGCCACTAAGCCCGGCAAACGCACTGAGTGAATCCGCATGCCGTCATAGGCAGCTCCACGGGCGCCAGCCAACGATTCTTCTTCGTCGGCCGCTCCCTGCTGCTTACTCATCCGAACTTGACTGATTAATTCAGCTGTTTTGATAGCCGTGCCACTCGGTGCATCTTTTTTGTTGTCATGATGCAGCTCGATAATCTCCACATCTGGAAAATACTTGGCTGCTTGGGCTGCAAATTGCATAAGCAAAACAGCCCCCAGAGCAAAATTCGGGGCAATCAAACCGCCAAGATTCTTTTGACGCGATAGTTCAGTCAATTCTTCAATCTGCTCAGGCGTAAAACCTGTCGTTCCGACCACTGGAGCAAATCCATTCTCAAGGGCAAAGCGAGTATTTTCATAAGCCACTTTGGGAGTCGTAAAGTCAATCCAGACATCTGCCTGAAGACCGGCAAGTTCTTCTTTAGTATTGAAAACTGGAACTCCCGCTACTTCCTTTTCATCTGTAAAGGGATCTAGTAGACCGGCCAATACCAACTCAGGATCTTCTGTTACCATTTTATAGGCTGCTTGTCCCATCTTTCCCTTGAAACCAGCAATAATGACTTTTATACTCATCTAGAACCTCTCTCTATTCTTGACTAACCGCTCTGGCAAACTCTAGACCAGCGGAATGTAGGCCAAAGCGACACTACCCTCGCCCAAGTGAGTTCCAATTACACTACCGAAGGTAGCAAGAGAAATATCGTCCGCTATGCCAGCCTCTATCAGCTGCTGGCGTAAGCTTTCCGCCTTCTCTTCAGCATTCCCATGAATCACTATGATCTGATAAGAAGCAGAGGCAGTTTTTTCCTCCACCACTTCAATCAATCTCTTAATCGCTTTCTTTTCTGTCCGAATCTTTTCAAAGACTTCGATGACACCTGCATTGTTAAAATACAGAATCGGCTTGATACTTAGGAGATTTCCCAAAATAGCTGCGCCATTGGACAAGCGACCCCCCTTAACCAGATGATTGAGGTCATCAACCATGATAAAGGCGCTGGTTCCATCGATTTGTCGTTGAATCTTAATCAAAATCTCTTCAAAATCCTGCCCCTCAGCAGCCCAAGTCAAAGCATTTTTAACCATGAGCCCCAGCGGAGCACTGGTGATTTTTGAATCAGGAAAGGCGATTTTCAAATCAGGAAACTCGTCCTTGAGATACTGGATATTTTGATAAAATCCTGAAATTCCACTGGATAAAAAGAGCCCTAGTACATGCGTGTAATCCTCACTGGCAAGACGCGTCAACGTCTCCTCCAATTCTGCCACACTAGGCTGACTTGTCTTTGGCAATTCATCTGCAGCAGCCATTTTCTCATAAAACTCACTGGCCGTCAGATTTTTTCCTTCCACATAAGTCTCTCCAGCAATCACTACTGGAATATCAAGCACAAAAAGATGGTCATTTCCACGAAGGCTATCCGGTAAAAAAGCGGACGAATCCGTTATAACCGCTAATTTCATCATTAGAACTCCAAATTAATACCTGGTAAATCTAGCGCAATTTCAGTCACTTCATACGTCAAGCGATTGAGCATAGTCAAGCAAGGACGCGCCAATTCTTCCACTTCTTCATGCTCAAACTCACTAGGTTCCTGCACCAAACGTCCTTGAATATGATTTGTCTGCGTAATCGTTCCACTAATCACAAAACGATCAAACACAATCATGAAAGTCAAAATCACAATCATGGATGTTGAATTCTTTTCTTCATTTCTTTCAATCAGCTGAAAATTCACGTCAACTTTTGTTTCAGGTGTTCCATTTTCTTTTTCCCATTCAAAATTGCGTGCATCAAAATGATACTGGCTGACAAATTCTTGTTCACGTTGTAATTCCATTACTATTCTCCTAAAAATATACGATAGTCCATTATAACATAATTTGATGTATCTTTCTAGCGATAATTATATTCATAACTTTATTCACTAGGAGATGGTGACGAATTCTCACAAAGTCTGAAACTGATTCTGGGCGTAATTTTTCCATACTTCCAAATACTCGCTCGTCTCGCCTGCTTCTCTACGCTTAAAGAATAGATTAAATAAAAATCCAACAAAGCCCGGATAAGATTGTGTTCTTACCAATTGGCAGGTAGAAGAAGTCAAAGGAATCACTTGACAATTTAAAATCGAATGCAAGAGAGAGTGTCTCGCATGTATCTCAATCAAAAAGGCTTCCTCATTGACCTCGCTTATTTCGCAAGATATTTTTATTCCTTCTTTTGTCACAATATCGTATTTTCTTCCTTCGTAGAAAAAGTCTTCTCCGCCTTCAAAGTAAATGGCTTGGTTTGTTGATAAATTAGGAAGCCATTTATCCATCATTTTCAATGCTTCCCAAGCAACTTCTGCTTTCATATTCACAACTAACTTATCTGTATATGTTTTCATGATCTTATCCCATCTATTCAAATTATGGCAAAAAGAACCTTGACAAACCATCAAGATTCTTTCGCATATGTTTTATTTTTCAAGTGGTTTACGCAAATATCCGAAAAGAATACCGCTGACAACTGCACCAATCAAGACATAGACAAGGTAAAGGATTGGGTTGTTAGTCAAACCGATGACGAAGATTCCTCCGTGAGGAGCCATGAGTTTGATACCAGATAGACCGACAAGTGCACCTGTAAGAGCTGAACCGACGATAAAACTTGGAATTGCACGGGCTGGGTCAGCAGCTCCAAATGGAATCGCACCTTCTGTGATGAAAGAAAGTCCCATGACGATATTTGTCAAGCCAGAATCACGTTCTTCAGTAGTAAATTTATCTTTGAAAAGTAGAGTTGCAACAAATACCGCAAGCGGTGGAACCATACCGGCTGCCATAACCGCTGCCATGACTGGAGAACCACCAGTTGAAACAGTACTTGCCAGCGTACTTGTACCAAATACATAAGCTGCTTTGTTGACTGGTCCACCCATATCGACAGCCATCATACCACCAACTAAGAGACCGAGAAGAACCGCAGAGCTTCCGCTCAGACTAGCAAGGAAATCGTTGAGGGCTGTATTGATTGCTGACATAGGGATATTGACTGCCAGCATAAGGAAGCCAGTCACAAGAACACCAAGAAGTGGCAAGAGTAAGATGGAGCGAATACCTTCAAGTGAGCGAGGCAGAGCTGCAAGTAATTTGCGAAGGACTAAAATCACACCACCAGCTAAGAAACCACCGACCAGAGCTCCAAGGAAACCAGATGATACACCCGCTAGAGAGAGTGTCTTCTCACCACCTGCAGCATAGGCAACACCACCAAATGATGCACCGCTGCTAGCAATTGCACCGGCTACGAAGCCAGAAACCAAACCTGGTTTTTCAGCGATTGAGTAAGCGATATAACCAGCCAATACTGGCAACATGAAGCCAAAGGCTGCACCACCAATTGCCTTAAATTGAGCTGCAATCTCATGATAGCTTCCCAGATTAGAAAGCTGATCCTTTGGCACGCCTAAGATCTGATCCAGCAAGAAGGCAATGGCAATCATAATCCCGCCACCAATAACGAATGGCAACATTTGGGAAACACCGCTCATCAAATGCTTGTAAAATGCTCCGCCTAGACTCAGTTTTTCATTGCTGCTAGCTACTGCAGCGCCACCATTAGCAGCCTTATAAACTTCAGCATTGCCAGAAAGAGCTAAATTGATGAGTTCTTCAGTCTTGCGGATACCGTCTGCAACTGGGCGGCTGATTAAAGGTTTGCCATCAAAACGATCCATTTCAACAGCCTTGTCTGCTGCGATGATGACTGCTTTCGCTTTCTTGATGTCTTCTGCTGTCAGTTTGTTGCCAACACCGCTGGCACCATTGGTTTCAACCTTGATGCCGACACCCATTTCAGCAGCCACTTTTTGAAGGGCTTCTTGAGCCATATAAGTGTGGGCGATTCCTGTCGTACAAGCTGTAACGGCTACGAGGAAGTCGCCAGATTCGTTGGCAGGAGCAACAGTTGCAGGCTCTTCTGCTTTTTCTGAAGCTTGGTCAAAGAGAGCAATAACTTCATCTGGCGAAGATACTTTACGCAATTTGTCAGCAAAACCGTCTTTCATCAAGTATTGAGACAATTCTGCCAAGGCAGCCAAGTGAGTATCGTTAGCACCTTCTGGAGCTGCAATCATGAAGAAGAGATCGGTTGGTTGACCATCCAAACTTTCATAGTCAACACCCTTGTTTGACTTAGCAAAGAGAACCGTTGCTTCTTTGACAGCAGAGTTCTTGCTGTGAGGCATAGCAATTCCGTCACCCAAACCAGTGGAAGTTAGAGCTTCACGCGCTAAGATTCCTTCCTTAAATGTTTCAAAATCCGTCACATAACCGTGATCGACCAAACTTTTAATCATCTCTTCGATGACAGCTGTTTTTTCAGTTGCTTGCAAATCCAGCAACATGACATCTTTTCTCAATAGGTCTTGAATTTTCATCGTTTTTCTACCTCAACTTTTTCATATGTTTCTTTAATAAATTCCGCTGTTGCCAAGTCATCCGAGAAGGTAGTTGCCGTTCCGCAAGCCACTCCCCATTTGAAGGCTTCTACTGCATCTTTTGATTTGAAAAATTCACCGGTAAATCCAGCAACCATAGAGTCACCAGCTCCCACTGAATTTTTCACAGTTCCCTTGATAGGTTTGGCGAAGTATGCTCCTTCAGATGTGACAAGAAGGGCACCGTCGCCAGCCATAGAGATAATGACGTTTTGAGCACCTTTAGTCAGCAATTCCCGAGCATATTTCTCGATTTCGTCTAGGCTTTCCAGTTTCACTCCAAAGATAGCTCCAAGTTCATGATTATTTGGTTTGACCAAAAGTGGCTGGTAGTCCAAACTATCAATCAAGGTCTGTCCTTCAAAGTCACAAACCACTTGCGCACCAGTCTGACGCGTCAAGGCAATCAGCTCCTTGTAGATGACATTTCCCAAGTTCTTAGCACTTGAACCCGCAAATACAACCGTATCTTCTGCTGTCAAACTAGATAAAATAGCTTTCAATTCTTCTAGCTGAGCTGGTTCAACATTTGGACCCGTTCCATTGATTTCTGTTTCTTGGTCTGCTTTGATTTTAACATTGATACGCGTATCTTCCGCCACTTGGACAAAACGAGTTTCGATTTCTTCTTCTGCCAAAGTATCTGTGATAAATTTACCAGTAAAGCCACCGATAAATCCAGTCGCTGTATTTGGAATATCCAAACGTTTCAAGACACGACTGACATTGATTCCTTTCCCACCAGCAAACTTATCATCACTGTCCATACGATTGATACTACCGACTTGAACCTGGTCCAAGCGAACGATATAGTCAATGGATGGATTGAGTGTGACTGTATAAATCATGCTTCTATTACCTCCGTTTTTTCTTTAATCTTTTGAATCACTTCAGATTCAGTTTGGTTTGTAATAAGCCTTGCGCGCGATATTGGTGCCACTTTTGAAAAAGATGTATTACCCAACTTTGAAGCATCAGCCAAAACATAAGTTCTCTTAGCATTTTCGAGAATAGCGCGTTTCACTGCTCCTTCTTCCATGTCCGGAGTCGTGAAAAATCCATCGTCAATTCCATTCATTCCGATAAAAGCCTTGTCAAAATTCAGCTGTCCGATTTGATTTAGAGCTACACCACCAATACTAGCATCTGTCGACCGTTTCACGACACCACCAATGATCACAGTGGGAATATTACGCTCCACCAGCTTAGTCGCATGATGGATAGAGTTGGTCACCACCGTCACGCTTGGATCATGCAATTCATTGACTAAGAGTTCATTGGTCGTCCCTGCATCAATAAAAATGACATCGTATTCTTGAATCAAGCTGGCTGCTTTTTGAGCGATCCTGGTTTTTTCTTGAATGTTTTTGATAGATTTTTCTTGATTGCTTTCTTCCTCCTGCAAAAAGTGAAGACTCTCTGCACCACCATGTACACGCCTCAACTTCCGCTCACTTTCAAGCTCATCTAAATCTCTTCTAACAGTTGATTCTGAAGTGTCTAAAGCTTTTACTAGATACTCTAAAGAAACAAATTTATCTTTCATAACTTTCTCGAGAATCAGCTGCTTTCTTTTCGACTTCAGCATAGAATACCTCCTCTGCAATCGATTACAGTTCTATTATACAAGATTAAATTCCAAAGTCAAGCATTTTCTATCATTTTCTATCAAAACAAATCATTTGTTTGAATATAGAAGAGGCTGGGAGAAAAGTCCTAGCCTCTCAATTGTCTTTGGATTGTCGAGCAAGACGCAGTGGTTGAGTGGACTCTACTACGCTGATTTCATCAGCTTTTACAGCCCTACTCAACTGTGCGGAGGTGGGACGACGAAATCGAATTCTAACGAATTACCGGTTTCTGTCCCACTCTCAATTCCTTTATTATCTTGTAGTGATATAGACAAGAAGGATCGGTAAAAAGGCAGCAAGCACACATAAGATTGAAAATACCCAGAACCAAACTGATTTAAGAGCTTGCTTATATGTTCCCGGCTGAGATCTATTTTCAGCAATATAAGCTTTAATTTTTGACCTATTTAGGATAAGTACAATCAATACTACGGTTGTTCCTGCAGTCATCAATCCATAATTTATGAGATTCACGATACTTTCTGGAATATAGTTGGTCAGGAAATCAAGCCCCTCTGCGATGACCAAATTATTGAAAATATGGAAGAAGATCACCCAGAAAATAGAATATTCAAAAGCGATGTAACCAAATCCCAGACCAATCAGAGCTGCAAAATACACCTGATAGAGATTTTCATGAAACAGTCCGAAAAGAAGAGCCGTCATGACAATGGCAAAAACTTTTCCGTGTTTTTCCAAAGCCCGCAAGCCTGCTCCCCGAAAAATAATCTCCTCCGTAATCGGTGCCATGATGGTGGTATAGATAAACATGGTGATGGAATGAGAGCTAAAATCCTGTGATAAAATCTCAGAAAGATCCAAACCAAAGAGAGACAAAATAGCATTCATGATTTGACTTGTCACAGTACTAAACAGCTGAGAGAAAAACAAGAAGCAAATCATGAAGAAGAAGACCTTAGGAGTCATTTTCTTACTTTTCTTGCGCAAATCTCGCGTGAAAAGCTGCTTGCCCCTGAAAATCGTGAAAATAAGCACTCCCACACAAGAAGCGATAATGTAGGAACCGCCATCTTTATCCATAAAACTTTTCACAAATTCCTCAGTCTTACCTATATCAAAGCCCTGCTGAAAAAGAACAAAGAAATAGGAAAAGACAGTATAAAGTATTACAACCACTAGCATCACGATAGAATAAGTGAAGCAGCTTGCTGAAAATCTCCCCAGATCTTTCTTGGGATTTAAAGGCTCAGGTAACGTATTCATAAAATCTCCTTTGTTATTATTAGCTACGAGTCTTTCTACTTAAAAAATACAAACTTAAAAAGATTCCTTCATAAAGAAGAGCAAAAAGAATAAAGGCGTGCATGAAAAATTCTTCTGGCAAAATCCAGATGACTGGATCCTTGGCTGGATCAAACAACCATGTATTATCTCCCACAAAAAGCACTTGATGAAAGAGCGTAAAAAAATTGTTAAAACCAATCAAACCAGCCAAGCAAATCATGACAAAGGGCAATACGCTCAAGATAAACAAATTTCTTTGATAAAGAGCTAGAACTTCTTTTTTGACCACTTTTTTGATAAAGAAAATCAAAGACGGAAAGGTTAGCAGAAAGACAGCCTGCGCCAAGTGGAAGAGATACTTGACTGCCTGAAAATGATGCAGGCCGGCTGCCGACGAGTGAAAATCAGGCATCGCCAACTTCTGACTAAAAGGATTGGTCAAGTAATTCAGCAAAATGTTGAAATTAAACTGGATGGTCTCTGCTTTCAAATGAACCTTATCGGGCAAAGCGAAATAGGAAATTTCCAGCGGATAAAACAGCCAAGCCAGATAAATAGTCAGCAAGATAGCTGCTGCCAGCAAGCACAAAACGCTGGCTGAAAATCTTAACTTATCACGCATCAAAGTCCCACTCCGCTAGACTGGACAAGACATGTGTCGGTTGGATAGGCAGACTGGGCACCTCTTCTGGCAGGGTAAAGCCTGTCGTAACCAAGAGAGTCGGAATGCCATTATCAATTCCCGCTCGAATATCTGTCAGGTAGTTATCTCCGACCATGACCACGTCCTCACGCGCCAGCCCTAAATGCTCTATCGCTTTTTCCATGATGATGGCATTGGGCTTGCCGATAAAGGTCGGCTTAACCCGAGTAGCTGCTTCCAAGAGGGCGTTAATAGCACCCGCTCCCGGCTGCAGACCTCGCTCGGTCGGAATATTGAGATCAGGGTTGGTCCCGATAAAGTGGGCACCCTTTTGAATAGCCAAAGTCGCTACTGTCAGCTTCTCATAGTCCACTTCCCAGTCCAGCCCCACTACTACATAGTCTGGATTTTCTGCGTCCTCTATATATCCAGCTTCTTCAATGGCATGTTTCAGTCCGACATCACCAATAACGTAGACTTTCTTGCCCAGATTTTTCTCCTGCATGTAGTCAATAGTAGCCAGAGTCGCTGTGTAAATGGTTTCAAGTGGCGTCTCAATATTGAAATTCTCAGCTAGCATGGTTTGAACCATTTCTGGCGTACGCGTGGTGTTATTGGTCACGAAAAGATAGGGAATCTTGCGCTTCTGTAGCTCATGCACAAAGGCTTCGCCAGCAGGAATTCGGCTCTTTCCCTTATAAATCGTCCCGTCTAAATCAATCAAATATCCTTTATAAGTCATACATTACTTTCTAATCTCTTTTATCTCTTGCCAAGTGATCATAGCCTGGGCATTGACTTCACCGTCACTGGAAATCTGGTGATTACTCTGCAGGCCATCTAGTTCATAGCTAGAAGCAATCATGCCGCCTGGTCGAACTTCCTTAACATACTTCAGGTTAATTTTCTGAGGAATATGCCGGGTAAGAAAGTCTGCGCCCATGACCTCAAAGATCCAGTCCAGATACTTGCTATTGTTGACATGCCCGTTCATATCCAAGTCGTAAAAGCGCACATGGTAGTCCTTGCTGATAGAATTTTCCAAAGCTGGATACTTGGGGCCACGCAGCAATTTCTTGGAAAACTCTGATTGATATGGTGCTACAATCTCCGGTTCAACGGCATGAACCTTGCGGCTATCCCGATCCATAAGGACAAAAGTCGCCATCATCTGGATAATAGCCTCGCCCGCTTCATCAAAAATCGTGAAGCGACGGTAGCAAAAGAGTCGATTGTAAGTCAGGGCCTCTGTCTCAATGGTAATCTCCTCTGCGAAACGAGGCAGACGAACCACATCAATATCATAGTCCGTGATAATCCAGACCAGATTGTACTGCTCCAATATGTCCTTGTCACTGACGCCAAGCTCAATCGACTGCATGCCCGACACCTGTAAGGACAGCAGGATAACATCTGGCAGCTTGATATGGCCATTCATATCAGCCATATCAAAAGGAATTTTCATTTTCATTTGATAAGTTAAGCCCATGATTTACTCCAATATAAATTTCTCAGCAACTGTATCGCCCAAAAAGAGGCCTTTTTTAGTCATGCGTACGATGTCTTTGTCTGGCACTAGCAAACCCTGCTCAGTTAGCTCAGACACGACAGCACCGTACTGGTCTTCAAAGGAAAGACCGAATTTTTCCTCAAAACGTTTTTTAGAAACACCCGACTTCTTTCGAAGCCCCAGAAACATCTCTTCTTCCATCTTTTCATGCAGCGTCAGCACCTCTTCTTGCACACGAGCATTGCCCGCTTCCACCGCCTGCAGATAATGACGAATGGGACCGTGGTTTTTATAGCGAACACCATCGACATAGCCAGACGCTCCCGCACCGATACCATAATACTCCGCATTGTCCCAGTACATGAGGTTGTGACGGCTCTCAAAGCCTGGCTTGGAAAAGTTAGAAATCTCGTAATGCTCAAAGCCTGCCTTTTCCAACTCAGCTATAATGTATTCAAACATTTCCGCTTCCAAGTCTTCCTTGGGCAGAGGCAACTTCCCTCTCCTCATCCGATTCATGAAGACCGTATGATTCTCCAAAATCAAGCTGTACAAACTCATGTGAGGAATGTCCAAGGCAATGGCCTTGGCTACATTGGTTTTCACATCCTCCATGGTCTGCTTGGGCAGGGCATAAATCAGGTCAATCGAGATATTGTCAAAACCTGCTTTTTTGAGATTGGCAATGTTCTCATAGATGTCCTTTTCCAAGTGACTGCGGCCAATCTGCTTGAGCATGCGGTCGTTGAAAGTCTGTACACCCAGAGAAACCCGATTGACAGGCGAGTCTTTAAGTACAGCAATCTTCTCCTCATCCAAATCTCCAGGATTGGCTTCAATGGTCAGCTCCTCAAGATAAGACAAGTCCAGCTTGTCCGTCAGCTTTTCCAGCAAAAAAGCCAACTGAGGTGCTGATAGAGCCGTCGGAGTCCCACCACCGATATAGAGGGTACGGAGCTTTTTGATGTCGTAAGAATCATACTCCTCAATCAAATGCTCCAGATAACTATCTACCGGCTGATTTTTGATAAAAACCTTGGAAAAATCGCAATAATAACAAATCTGAGTACAAAAAGGAATATGCACATAGGCAGAAGTTGGTTTAGTTTGCATAGTATTTATTATAGCATAAAATTAGCGACAAAGCCCCCTTGGAAAATAGAATAAAAAAACTCAAGAAATAGAAAAATTCCTTGAGTTAATGTTGAAAGAGCTTCTGTTCGAGTAGATCACGGATAAAGCAACTGCTGAATCACTAAAACATGGCTCTCTTCCACACCATATAAACTATGAAGTTCATTAGGCTCCATTGTCAGAAAACTTCCCGGTATCAATTGTACAGTTTCTCCCAAGGCAGTAAAATCCACCTTCCCTTCTAGACAGACAACTGTAACAAGAGCATCTGCGCTATGTTCAGGGATTTGTTTTCCTTTAGCAAGGTGCAAATGTCGGATGAGACGTCCTTGCTCTTCGACCGGAGTTTCAACCACATCAACATTTGGATCTATTGAGTAAAATTTCATCGTTTTCCCTCCTTTTCTTCATTTTAGCATAATTCCGAAGAATTGTCTGAATTTTTTAATATTCCTAATTACTACCTACAAAGTTATAAAATATGGTATTTTCATCATGCTCTGTTCAATTAATTTCTTAAATATAAAAAGATTGAAGAACGTCACCTAAAATAGGTCTTTTCTTCAATCTAGAAATTTGTTATGAATTAGATTTCAAAATCATTGAATTCCATAAACCATACTGATCTGGATTTTAGCAACTCCATTCTGCAGGCTGATTTTGTCAATGCTGAACGGACTCTGTGGCAGAGGTAGAAGGAAACTATCTCCCTCCGTCGTGATAGTCGAATTAGAGGTCTGCAGTTGCTGCTTCAGCATGCCAGTCACCCAAGATTTAGGGATAGGAAGGATGCCTAGCTTAGCATCATCGATTGTGATGTATAAGGCACTCCCCTTCACCGTCACATCTACCTCTAGATCTAGCTTACTATCAATAAAAAACAGCTTAACCGGATACTGGATGCGCAGCTTATTGCCTTCAATGCTGTAAGCACTGTTCAGCAGCTCCTGATTCTCGCTATCAGTCAGCGAAGACTTGAGAAGCTGATTAAGCTGGACACTATTGAGAGAGACCTCAGTGCTGACTCCCTGAGCTGTTGCATTAGCATTGTTCAAAGTCGGCTCAATCATACTTTCCCACGAAGTATTCGCTTGAACATTTTTTAGTTGTTCATTCGGATTGATAGAAGAAGGAACCAGAAATAGCACTGCTGCAAGCAACAGCACCAAGACAATTCCCACCAATCTTTTGATCAATTTCATATCTGTCTTCCTTTACTTTGAGAAATCTCCTTAGCTGAAAACACAGAAAGGATTTATCCCATTTTACACTATTTTTACATCATTTTCTGTAACAAAGAGATTAAAAGACTAACAATCCTATGAAAAAGGCTGGGACAAATAATCCCAGTCTCTTCGTCTCATATCGCCTGTATAACAGGGCTTAGCATAAATATTCTATTCTTACTTAATCACTTGTTGCGTCTTAGCATAGTTAGCTTCGACTGCTTCTTTTTCTGATTTCCACCAGTCTTGATTGTCTGTGTACCACTTGATGGTCTCTTTGAGACCCGCTTCAAAGTTGGTAAACTCTGGCTTCCAACCTAGCTCATCGCGGAGCTTGCTAGCATCAATAGCATAGCGGAGGTCGTGGCCTGCACGGTCTGTCACATGGTCATAAGCATCAGCCGGCTGTCCCATTTCCTTGAGAATCAGCTCCAGCACTTCCTTATTATTCTTCTCACCATCAGCACCAATCAAGTAAGTTTCACCGATTTGACCCTTAGTCAGAATCGTCCAAACGCCTGATGAATGGTCATTGGTATGAATCCAGTCACGTACGTTTTTACCTTCACCGTAAAGTTTTGGTTTGATACCACTCAGGATATTGGTGATTTGGCGCGGAATGAACTTCTCGATGTGCTGGTAAGGACCATAGTTGTTTGAACAGTTAGAAATCGTCGCTTTGACACCAAAAGAGCGCACCCAAGCTTTGACAATCAAATCTGAAGCTGCCTTGGTTGATGAATAAGGCGAACTTGGATTGTACTTGGTTTCAGCCGTAAATTTCTCACCTGGACCTTCTCCATGACCTGGTAAATCTTCACGCAGAGGCAGGTCCCCATAGACTTCGTCAGTTGACACATGGTGGAAACGAATGTCGTATTTACGAGCAGCTTCCAAGAGTGTGTAAGTTCCGATGAAGTTGGTATGGATAAATGGACTCGGGTCATTGAGCGAGTTATCATTGTGGCTTTCTGCCGCATAGTGAACGATAGCATCAGCTTCAGCTGCCAACTTATCTACCAAGGCTGCATCAGCAATATCTCCAACAACCAACTCAACGCGGTCGCCTAAAATTTCTTCAATATTGGCGCGATTACCCGCGTAAGTCAGCTTGTCCAGCACTGTCACATGAACATCTGGAAAGTTATTGTAAACATAGTGGACAAAGTTAGAACCGATAAAACCAGCTCCACCTGTCACGATAATTTTTTTATATTCAGTCATTTTTATTCCTTAAACTTTTTTATAATTGCCTTAAGTGGTGGGGACGCAAGCAAACCTCCGGTTTCATTGCTTATTTTTGAGCCTAATGTCTCAAAAATCCCCTGTCATGTAACAAACTAAACAATTTGTTACATGACTTACACCACAGCGGCAATCATTTCTTTAATTCGCTTCGCTCGGATTAGAGCTGGCTAAATCATATATTTCAGTATCAATTAATGAATCAGAAAAGAATTCTTTTTTACAAATCTTCTTTTCTTAAAGGTTTGACATCCTTGAGTAATGGATGGTTCTTGTCTGCTTCTGAGACTTCTGCTGCTTCTAGATTTTCCCACTGGATGCCTAAAGCTGGGTCTGCATAGTTGACAAAGGCATACTTAGGTTTGAGTTCCAAAGCCCAATAGTCATTCACAAGATAGCTATAGGAAACCGTGTCAGAAAGGACTTGGAAACCGTTGGCGACGCCACGTGGCACAAAAATCCCCTTGCTGGCATCAATTACTGTCTGGTAGGTATTGCCAAAGGTCTCACCTTCACGCAGGTCTACCCAAGATCCCAGCACCTTGCCGTCATCTGCAACTGAGATGTACTTGTCCCAAGGCTCAGCATGAAGGCCACGCAGGACATTTTTACGAGAAAAGCTGACATTATTTTGTAGTTTTCCTTCTGCAAAGAAGCTTTCAGGGAAGCCTAGCGGCAGCATTTTTTCCTTTTGGAAATTTTCCTTAAACCAGCCTCGGTTGTCCCCGCGAACAGGAATATCAAATTCTAACATTCCAGGAATTCCGGGAACCTCACGCGCTGCTAATTCCTTATCAAAAAATTGTTCTGTCATCTTCTTATGCTTCTCCAATCAAACGGAGCAAGTATTGTCCGTATTCATTCTTCTTCAACGGCTGCGCCAATTCATGCACTTGCTCTTTAGTGATATAACCCATGCGGTAGGCAATTTCTTCCAGATTTGCCACTTGCACGTTCTGCATACGCTGAACCGTTTCAATATATTGTGCTGCTTCTAAGAGACTTTCGTGAGTTCCTGTATCCAACCAGGCAAAACCACGTCCCATAAGCTCAACAGACAAGTCACCACGATCCAAGTAAGCCTTGTTAACATCTGTAATTTCTAACTCCCCGCGAGGGCTTGGTTTGATGTTCTTGGCAATTTCTACGACATCGTTATCGTAGAAATAGAGTCCTGTCACTGCATAGTTAGAGCGCGGCTGTTCTGGTTTTTCTTCGATGGAGATAGCATTCATATCTTCATCAAATTCTACAACACCAAAACGTTCTGGGTCCTTGACATGGTAGCCAAAAACAGTTGCTCCTTTTTCCTTAGCAGCAGCATTTTGGAGCATTTTACTCAGACCTGGTCCATGGTAAATATTATCCCCAAGAATCAGCGCCACGCGGTCATCTCCAACGAAATCAGCCCCAATGATAAAGGCTTGTGCCAGCCCGTCCGGACTTGGCTGCTCAGCATAAGAGAGCTTGATGCCAAACTCAGAGCCATCACCCAGCAAATCCTCAAAACGAGGCAGATCCGTCGGAGTGGAGATAATCAAGATGTCCTTGATACCAGCCAGCATAAGAGTTGACAGTGGATAATAAATCATGGGTTTGTCATAAACCGGCATGAGCTGTTTTGACGCAGCGCGGGTCAATGGATACAAACGTGTACCAGAACCACCTGCAAGAATAATACCTTTCATATGAGTTTCCTCTCTTAATGTGTTCTCCTTATTCTACCATTTTTGAAAGCGGATGTCATCCTTTTCACTACTCTTAAATAAAAGAAAAAGAGCGGAAATTCCGCTTTCTTCCGCTCTTTGATTCCAAGTCGATATCAACCCAAAGCCACATCTAAGACCATCATGAGAACAAAGCCCACCATGAGACCTAAAGTCGCCAGATCAGTATTGCCATTGGTCTGCGAATCCGGTATCAGCTCCTCTACCACCACGAAAATCATAGCTCCTGCCGCAAAGCCCATCATAATATCCAGCAACTTACGACTGACCTTTTTAAAGAAAAATACAACAGCCGAGCCCACAATGGTACATCCCCATGTAAAAAGCCTAGCCAAGAATGCCTGCATAACCAGAGGCTGCGATCGTAACCAGTCCATAACTTCTCCTTATCCTCTGAAATCAATCATACAAAATCGTCTTGGTTTCGCCGATACAGTGTTTTTCCTCATTCCAGTAATGAATCCGCTCGAAAGAGCCTTTCCGCCAGTAGAGAGGCAAACGTTCACGTATGTCGTCCTGCATATCTATTTGTTCAAGTTCCGAAATCTTCCACCATTTTGGCTCCCCTTCATGATCGTTTCCCCTGACTTGCCCCTTAAAGGCAGTACAAAGAAAATCGTAATACACATACCGTTCTTTTTTACTCGGATTAGTGAAACCTGAAATTCCCTTCAATTCCAAGTTTAGAGCAGTCAGCCCCGTTTCTTCTTTTAATTCGCGCCTTGCAGCTTCGAAAAAAGATTCTGGAAACTCCACCTTCCCGCCTGGTTGTATCCACCCTTTAAAGTTATCATGCTGGCGATTAAGCAGTAAAATTTCATCATCTTTTTTTACACAAACATTGACCCAATTCAAAATAGTTTCTGTCATATCAAACCTTCTCCACATGGAACTAGTAACTTTAAGAAAAGCGCAATCATGACGCTTGCACAACAACAAGCTGTAATGAAAACAAGCTCCTAAAAAATTTATTCCAAGCTAATAGTGTTTATTTTGGATAGAAAATCGAACGATCTGATGATTTTGAACAATGACCTCGTATTTACCAAATCCAGAAGACTTACTATGTTTCCCGACACTAATGACCATAAGATAGCGTGCATTCGGTAGCTTCGTGAAATCTAGCTGCTCTTGTAAAATCTGCTTGATTTTATCATCATTCTTCTGGTCTTGGCCAATACTAATGATAGATCCATCATCTTGCTCCACGTTCAAAATTACCTTCATTTCAATGGCAAGAGCCTCTTTTTCCAACATGTCAGAAATAGGAATTGGATATAAGCCCTGCAAAGGCTGGCCTTCTGCCCGATTCTTTTTTATAAGAGCCTCGTATACATCAATATGTGGCGCATCCTTATCTATCATAAAATCAAGGGATTCTAGATATAGTTTCTTCTTATCCGCCCTTGTAAAGCTATCTTTTACAGTCTGTAAAGTTTCACTAAAACCCGGACTCAGCTCAAGTCCCGTATAAGCGATACTAGGAAAAACTTGATAAATCGCATCTCCCTTTTCAAGCTGTAGGTCAATATCCGTTTTTCCATATTTCTCATCCCGAGAGGTGTAATACTCAATTCGGTCACCGATCTTAACCGTTTTCCCCTCAATTTCCTCAGAATACTCAGCACTGATTAAATAACCAGCAAAAGAGGTATAGTTTTTATTAGCATCTAAAACTCTGACCGTTCCTTCAAAACCGCTCTTCTCATAAGAGCGCTGAACAGCTTGTACCATTTCATATTTCGGCACTCGTACAAAAACTCCCCATATATCTATGAAATTCAGAAACATAGAGACAAGAGCCATGAGAAAAACGATCGCCACACTAGATAGGAAACAGCCCAAAACACCAAAGCCTATTTTCTTTTTTGTATTCTTTGCTAGTTCCTGATTTCCTCCATTATTTTGAGCAATAAGAGGATGTTGAGAACGACTTTTGTGTCTAGTAAATAGAATAAGTGGGATTGAAATTGATATTGATATTACTAGTAAAAGTAAAATGAGGAATATTATAATCATTTGTTTTCCTTAAGTATCTTCTTCTCCACGTACCGTCCAATAGGATAGTCAGATTGATCTAGCAGTCCTGCTTCTCCTAAAGCTATCTGAGCTAATTGGCGTCCGATGAGTGGGCCAGTTGTCAGACCAGAAGAACCTAATCCACTGGCAGCGTAAACATGCGGCAAGTCTGGCACAGCGCCAAAGAAAGGAGAAAAGTCGCTGGTATATGCCCGCGTTCCCACGCGCTCGCCTAAAATCTCCGCTTTAGACAGCCTTGGCAAATAAGTTTCCGCTTCTTGCTGCAACTGATCCAGCACCATCTTATCGACCGTCAAATCAAAGCCCTGATCATTTTCATGGCTAGCACCGACGCTGACCTTACCTGCTAGAAAAGGAATGATATCCAGCTCGCCCTCAGGCATCATAACAGGGTAGTCATCTGTCTTTTCAGCCAGCTTAAAATCACGTAGCTGTCCCTTTTGCGGCCGAACATCTGTCACATAGCCTAGCGGCTGCAAGATTTCTCCCAGCCAAGCCCCCACAGCTAAGATAACACAGTTAAAGCTGCGTCCGTCCACAAGAACTTGCTCCCCATCTACTGCCAGACTTACCTTTTTCTCAACCAACTCAGCCTTGCTAGCTTTCAGAAGCGTCTCCGTCAAGAGTGCTCCCTCCACACGAGCCCCGCCGGAAGCATAGAGAAGCCGCTCAAAGCCTTGCAAGTCTGGAAATTTCTCCTGAGCTTCCTGACGGCTGAGAAGACTCAAGTCCCCTATTAAGGGCGACTCTTCCCGACGATTAGCAGCTAAATCATAAAGTTCCTGCAGCTTGCTTTCATCCTTTTTCAGCATATAAACACCTGTCTGTTGGTAAAAGTCTGTCTGGATTCCAGCCGCTTTCAAATCCTCAATCAAGTGCTGATAAAAATCAGCGCCCAGACGCGCCATCCTGTACCAAGCCTTATTGCGACGCTTGGAAAACCAAGGACTGATAATACCAGCTGCTGCCTTGGTTGCCTGCCCCTTGCCGTCATCAAAGACAGTCACTTCCACATCTGGGTATTTGGACAGATAGTAAGCGGCTGTTGAGCCAACAATCCCAGCTCCAATCACTGCTACTTTTTTCATGTCGCTCCCTCTCAAATATGTCGGAAAGGATTGGTCGAAGCCTGACTAGCCAGAATCTCAATCTCCCATCCTTCTTCTGCCTTCCAAGTATCAAGCTTTTCTTTCAATTTTTCCGTAAAAAGAACCTCGATATGGTGTCCAGGATCCAGCGCCAAAAGCCCTTCTGTCAGCATTTCCTGAGCAGTGTGATAGTAAATATCACCAGTTATGTAGACCTGCGCTCCCTTGGCAATAGCCTCCGGATAAAAGGACTGACCGCTGCCGCCACAGATAGCCACACGCTCAATCACGCGTTCGAGATCCGCTTCTTCATAAGCGACCAGACGCAAACTATCTAGGCCAAAAGTTTCCTTGACCTTAGACGCAAAGTCCCCAAAGGTCTGAGGAGCAATCTTCCCCACGCGGCCAATACCATGTTCTGGCCCCGTCTGACTGAGAAAACTTGTCTCCTCAATCTCTAAAAACTGGCAGAACCAGTCATTGAGCCCGTCCTCTACAACATCAATATTGGTATGGCTGACATAGACAGCAATATCATGCTTGATGAGGTCTAAAATCATTTGATTTTGCGCCTTATCCGCCACTAGGTCCTTGAGCGGGCGAAAAATAGGCGCATGCTTAACGATAATCAGTCCAGCACCAGCCTCAATAACCTCCGCCACCGTCTGCTCGCGAATATCCAGTGCCACTAGAACCTTGTCCACTTCTTTGTCCAAAGTACCGATTTGCAGGCCTGAAATGTCGCCCTCCATGGACAGTTCTTGCGGGCAATAGGCTTCATAACGGGCGATGATTTCACTTGCTAACATGGAGTACCTCCTTGATACTTTCGATTTTTTGGGACATAGCAGAGCGTTCTAGCTCATTCTTTTCTGGGATGTGGGCTAGAGCTTCTTCGAATTTCTTCAGTTCTTTCTGCCATTTTTTCCGAAAAACTAGCGATTGCTGCTCTAACAGGAAAGGACCAAAGCGGTTTTCTTGCTCTGTCAATGTTTGCTGGCCGGCTTCTGCCACTAGGATTTCATAAAACTTTCCAGCCTCTTCTAAGATATCCTCAGCCAGCAAACGAAAGCCGTTGGATACCAGCCAGCTGCGGAGCTCATCCTCTCGGTTATTGGGCTGCAAAATCAAGTAGGAAATAGACGCAAGCTTAGCTCTGCCATTTTCCAAAATCTCTGAAATCAAGCGACCACCCATGCCAGCGATGACGATGGTGTCAATCTGATCTTCCGCTTCAAAAGCCGCCAAACCATTGGCCAAGCGAACCTCAATCTGCTCCGTCAGCCCATGCTCTGCCACATTTTTCTGGGCAGACCGAAAAGGCCCCTCTACCACTTCTCCGGCCAAAGCCTTCTCAATCCGTCCCTCCTGAATCAGGTAAATAGGCAGATAGGCATGATCGCTCCCGACATCCAGCAGCTTTGCTCCATTTGGTACAAAAGCAGCCACTCGCTCCAAGCGTTGGGAAATCGTCTTTTTTTGCATTGCTTACTCTTTTCTATACATTCTTCTATTCAGTATATCATTTTTAAGGGTATAAAAAAAGCAGCGGAGGAAAAATCAGCCTGTTAATAAACTGATTCTGTTTCGCCACTTGTCACTTTTTATTTGATTTCTTGATACTCGGCAGCTAAACCACGCTGGACTGCCGGACGAGCCGCAATCTTCTCCGCCCAGGCAACTAGATGTTTGTAAGATGCAACATCCAAGAACTCCGCTGCTCCAGTATAGATCTTATCTTGCACCAACTGACCATACCAAGACCAGATAGCAATATCAGCAATACTGTAGTCATCTCCAGCGATATAAGCTTTCTTGGCTAATTCTTTGTCCAGTAAATCCAGCTGTCGCTTGGCTTCCATCGTAAAGCGGTTGATCGGGTATTCTAGCTTTTCTGGAGCATAGTTAAAGAAATGACCAAATCCGCCACCCAAGAAAGGCGCCGCACCTGTCTGCCAGAAGAGCCAGTTGAGCACCTCAGTTCGACCAGCCAAGTCTGACGGAATCAGCTTTCCGAACTTCTCTGCTAGATAAAGTAGGATATTGGCTGACTCGAAGACACGAATAGGCTTATCAGCTGACTGATCTAACAAGGCCGGAATCTTAGAGTTGGGATTGATTTTCACAAAATCTGAGCCAAACTGGTCGCCATCCATGATGCTGATCTTATAGAGGTTATAGGCCGCCTCTGTCACCCCTGCTGCCAGCAGTTCCTCTAGCATAATCGTCACCTTAACGCCATTTGGAGTCCCAAGTGAATAAAGCTGAAAGGGCTCTTTACCGACAGGAAGGTTTTGTTCAAAACGCGCGCCCGCAGTAGGCTGATTGATACCTGAAAATTTTCCTTGGTCGCTGTCCGCAGCGGACCAGACTTTTGGTAATTGATAGGTCATACTTTTCTCCTTTTTTTATAAAACCAAGGGCCTGTCGTATCTAACAGGCCACTGTTAATCTAGTAAATTCAGTCCTTCCACAAATTCATGGCCTTGAGGAAATCATCCGAAACCGTTACATTCTGTGGATTACTTGCTTCACGCTCCGCCCGTTTGGCTTCTACCTGAGCTTGGGTTGTAATGCCTTCCCGCCGCCAATTACGCAAGATAGCCTGAATATATTTCCAATTGGTCTTGCCATTGAAAACCGCTTCGCGTAAAGCAGCCTTGACCAGGTCTGGATTGGTTTGATCGTCCTTAATGGTCTTGGTCAAATCCTCAATTTCAAATGGAGTCAAAAGACGACCCAGCTCTTGCTGGAAGGTTTCAACCAGTTCCTTGAGAAGATTGCCATCAGACGCTGGCCTTGCCCCTGTAGGACTGGAAGTGCCTAGAATCTCGTCTAGCTTTTCTAAGGCTGGCGAAGCATCAAAAATCGCTTCAATTTCCCCATTCAGTTCGATGGTTCTGTACTGGAGCAAGCCTTTTTCCGTCAGATGGGACATGGAACGATTGACCTCGGACAAGGTCTTGCCAATATGCTCCGCAATCTGACTAGGCGCAAACTCCTCCAATGAGGTGGTATTTTGCAGATAGAAAAACTGCCAGACCAAAAAATCATCACTGGAATCAAAAATGTCTTTAAAATGCAAAAAGAGGGCACTTGGAAGAACCAAGTTGCCATTTTTGTAAGCTGCTAAATAAGTCATAGTACCTCTTTATAAATAAGCAAAGAAGGATGCATCATTCTCTGGACTTTGCCAATCAAATGGCGTTTCTTGATAGACTGCATAATTGACCCAATTACTGAAAAAGAGAGCTGCCGCCAAACTCCAGCGCAGACAAGGAGTCGTATTTACATCATCATTCTTGAAGTAATTCTCAGGAATATGAGGATCCTTGCCCGCTTCCAAGTCACGGAAATACTCCTTGGCAAGGGTATCACGGTCGTACTCCATATGACCGAAGCTATACACCTCTCGCAAGTCTCGGCTCGCCAAAACAGACAAGCCAGTCTTTTCTCCCTCAGAGAGAATTTCTAGATTGGTCAGATTCAGAATATCTTCTTTCAGTACCTCAGTATGCCTTGAATGAGGCGTGATAAATTCATCATCAAAACCTCTAAAAAGTAGATTATTGCTTGGAGCCGACTGCTCGTAAACACCCGAAAGTTTCTCTTCCATCTGGTGCTTATCTACGCCATAGCGGGCATAAAGGCCAGCCTGTGCTCCCCAACAGATATGTAAAGTCGAAAAGACATGAGTCTTGGACCATTCAATCACCTGCTGGAATTCCTCCCAATAGTCTACTGCCTCAAAGGGCAGATGCTCTACTGGCGCTCCTGTGATAATCAAGCCATCAAAGAAACGATGTTTGACCTCATCAAAAGTCTTGTAAAAGGTCCGCATATGTTCCACTTGAGTAGTCTTTGACGTATGAGAAGTCATATAAAGAAACTCAATGGTCAGCTGCAAGGGCGTGTTGGCCAAATGACGTAAAATCTGAGTTTCCGTCACCATTTTCTGGGGCATAAGATTGAGTATCAAGATATTCAAGGGGCGGATATCCTGATGATCTGCCCGGTCATCATCCATGACAAAGATATTCTCAGAGCTTAAAATTTCAACTGCGGGAAGCTTCTTATCAATCTTGATAGGCATAAAAATATCTCCTTTTGTTTAATATACCTATTATACTCAAAGGAGATATAGTTTCAATTATACTTTTTCTCTAACTAGATATAGTAATAAGCTATATCTTTAGTAGTGCATCAATACTTTGTAGTCATAATCGCCGATTGCTTCGCGACCTTTGAGCTCATCCAACTCGATGAGGAAGGCACAACCAGCAACAACTCCGCCAAGGCGCTCAATCATCTCAATGGTTGCCTTAACAGTTCCACCAGTCGCAAGAAGGTCATCGACAATCAGAACGCGTTGACCAGGTTTGATTGCATCCGCATGCATGGTCAAAGTATCTACACCATACTCTTTTTCATAGTCTGCTGAGATAACTTCACGTGGAAGCTTTCCTGGCTTACGGACAGGAGCAAAACCAACTCCTAATTCAAAGGCAACTGGACAGCCTACGATAAAGCCACGCGCTTCTGGACCGACGATCATGTCGATTTCCTTGTCAGTCGCATACTGTACAATTTCACGTACAGCGTAGCTATAGGCATTCCCATCAGCCATCAAAGGGCTGATATCGCGGAAGAGAATCCCTTCCGTTGGGTAGTTTTCAATAGTTGCAATATAATCTTTTAAATTCATAATATTCTTTCTTTCAAAAAATTTTTTACTCTCTATTATACCATGTTTTATTTAAAAAGGCTCTATCAGTCTTTCAAATTTTTTTAGATATGAAATGTTTAGAAAATAGAGGGTTTTCCCTTATTTGTCCATCAAATAATCATAAATCTCCTGCACAGTGCCCAGTGCCATGAGTTCTTGCTCTTTGACTAGACGCTTGAGGTCTTGGTAAATGTGACTGCTATCAATTTCTTTCTTTTCAGCTTCCTTATTGACCGTCATGACGCCTTCGGTGATGCTGACAAAGCCCAGCTCTTCAAAAATCTGAATCATTTTGACCAAGAGAATCGGGTCGATTTTCAGGTAAGCCGCCAACTCTTTAAGTTTATAGCGAACGTCAAACTCAGGGAACTGGTAGATGGTCTTGTAGAGTTTAGCAAATTGCTCACGAGTACCATAACCGGTCAGATAGTAAGGTTTGGTAATCTCATTCTTAAAGTAAATCGCTTCGAAATCTTGAGACTGAAGAATCTTCTTCAAGACCTGCAAGTCATCGGGCAGGTCATAAACCACAACTGCTCTGCTATTTGTCAAATCTGGCAACTCCTCTGTAAAACGCAAGACTGGAACTTTGTCAGGCAGTGTCGCATTTTTGCCACGAATATTGAAAAGCTGAATGCCGTCCACACGGGCATCTACCAGCATAAGCTGGAGACTGGTCTGGCCGTTCCATTTATTGACAGAGAGGCTGACAGCTAGCTCCAGATTCTTGGTTTGGGCAAACTCTGTTGCCAGGTTTCCTTGCCCAAAAGCTACTACTTCAAAAGATGCATCTTTCTGAGAAATTTTCAGCTTGAGATGGCCATTGCCAGCCCCCATAGTCCGAGCATTGTCCACTTTAAAATCCTTGAGGTAAAAAAGCGGCTTCTTATTGTCCATACCAAAAGGCGCCAGTTTTTCGAAGCTTTTGAGTGTATCAAGGGTCAGTTCTGGCAGATGTAGCTCCTCATCTAAATACAGGGCTGTTTTGCCAGTCAAATCCAAATCATTGTCTAAGATGTAGGCTGTCAGGATATCAGCAAGCTCCGCCAGCTTGTCTGCTTCGAGAGTCATTCCAGCTGCTCCAGCATGGCCGCCAAAAGCTACAAAGAGATCACGGTGGCTGTCCAAGGCCTCAAAAATATTGACCGCTTCAATACTGCGAGCGCTGCCCTTAGCGATGCCATCCTCGATATTAAGCACTATGACTGGCTGGTGCAGCTCTTCCAGCAAGCGCCCAGCGACAATTCCTAGCACACCAGGGTTCCAACCTTCCTTGGCTAGCACCTGCACTGGTCTGCTAGCGTCCAGCATGGTTTTGGCTTCGTCATAAATCTGCTGGACGATTTCCTTGCGCTCGTCATTTTTCTGGTTGATCATGAGCGCAATGTCACGAGCTTCTTCATCGTCAAAGCCTGTCAAAAGCTCAACTGCTGGATTTGGATCATCCAGCCGTCCCAGTGCATTGAGTCGGGGGGCAAGCTGGAAGCCAACCGTTTCTTCGTCCAATTCATCTGGCTGAATACCAGCGATTTTAAAGAGTTCCTGAAGACCCACCCGCTGGGTGTTTTTGAGGACGGAAAGGCCGTATTTGACCAAGTTCCGATTCTCCCCCGTCAGACTGACCATATCGGCAATGGTGCCAATGGCTACTAAGTCCAAAAGTTCGACTTGGACTTCTTCCAGCAAGGCTGTTGCCAGCTTAAAAGCCACCCCACAACCAGCTAGATGCTTGAAAGGGTAATCCGCTCCGCTATGTTCCGGATGGACGATTGCATAGGCGTTTGGCAGCTCCTCAGGCATAGAGTGGTGATCCGTCACGATGACATCTACGCCCAGAGACTGGGCCAGTTCGATAGCTTCAAGGCCCGCCACTCCATTATCCACTGTAATAATGAGCGAGATGCCTTGATTTTCAATAAAATACTTGTAAACACTGCTATTAGGACCATAGCCGTCCGTAAAGCGATTGGGCAGATAGACCTGACACTCAGCCCCCAGCTGCTCCAAGGCTTCCTTGACAATAGATGCCGAGGTCATGCCATCAGCGTCATAATCACCATAGATCAGAATCTGCTCATAATTCTCAATCGCTGCACGAATGCGCTCCACTGCCCGCTCCATATCATGCAGATCATAAGGGTCGTGAAGCTGGTCTAAACTAGGCTCCAAAAATTTCTGTAAGGCCTCTTCAGTCTGCACACCTCTTTGATAAAGAAGACTGGCAGCTGCGGGTTCTAGCCCAGCTTTCTTAGCCTTTTTTAAAAATTTTTCGTCTGTAAAATTTGTGGCAAACTGCCAGTCGTATTTTGAGCTAATCATGATGAGTGAAACACTTTCTCCGTTCAATCTTGTCTGAATATTATAACATGAAAAAGCGACAGAACAGAAGAAAAAGACACGGAATATTTCTTCTGTTCCATCACTTTATGTTTTACTTCCTCACTCGATTAAAATTTGAGCAAGGGCAATTTTACTGGATTTTTGCTTACCAGCTAGGGCTTCTCCGATCGGCAGATCCGACTTACTAGCTCTCATTCGTCATCCCATTCCCTTTGTCAGTCTTTGCTTCAAGAACAAGCGCTTCCGAGCTAATAAAATGACTTCTGCACTTAGATGGGTCAAGAGCAAGGTTAGCAAAAAGACAATTCTTCCCTGCTGCCATTTGGCAAAATCGGTCTTCTGGAGCAGATAAAAAGAGGATTCTATAAAAATCGGATGCAAAAAGAAATATAAAACGCTCAATTCTTTAAGGTGATACAGATGCCAGTTTTGACCAATTCTTGTACGCAAAATCCAATTCACCAGAAATAAAGCAAAGAGAGGCAAAGCCAAGAAGAAGTTTTTGTCAATCCCCTGATGGATAAAAACAATCCACCCATCTAGCAACAATAGAAGACCGGATAAAAATAGCTTTTTCCCATAATCTTTCCTAAAAATGCTAGACTGCTGATAATCATAAAGAAGATAGCCCAAATAAATAAAAATGGGAGTATAGAAAATACCGTTTCGGGTGGTGAAGAAAACTTTAGCATAGACATCAAATGACTGGGTAAACCAGCTATTTGAGAAATAAGCGTAGTATGTCTCGATCGAGCCCATTACATAAAGCAGGAGCAAAAAAATCCCCGTCTTTCTAGCACCCCATTTTCTATAAACATAGTGAACAAGTAAAAGGCCCAAGAGAAAGGCGGGAATGTACCAAAGTTGATAACATAAGCCGATATACAAAAGCCCAGCCAATAAGGCTAATGGAGCGTAATGTTTTTGAACTGGCAAGGTCCAAAAATAGGCCAAAGCATAAGGAACATAAATCCCGCTCCACAAAAGATACTGCTTCAAAATACGTTTAACGTACAGCTTCATATCCTGCTTCTTAGCCAAGCTGGATTTTAGCATAAAAGCTGATGAAATCAGAAAAAAGGGCACTGCCATGCGACCAAACATGCTTTTCTGAGTAAAATGTAAGACTTCATTTTCAAAAAGTCGCTGACAATGCACCAAAATTACCAAAATTGAAGCCAGATACTGAAATAAACTGAGCATGGCATAGTTGACCGGCTGCTCTGACTCTCTTACATTTCTTTCTGCCATAAATACTCTCCCTAGGAAGATGTGCTTAATAGATAGATTTAGTGCTTGCTCAGCCAAACATGCTGAAAGGCAGCGATATCCCGGTAAGGAGATTGGTTGCAGACTGCTAGCTCCATTTCAAGCATCTTTTCAGCCCAGTCAGGGGCAGTTTTATATTCATTAGCCTGTAAGCCGTAAAAAATCCGTACTCCTTGATAATCCTCAACTTCTAATGGCAAATCTGAAATCACTTCCTGAACCTGATAGATCCTTGCAGCTCCCATACTGTGGGTTTGATATTCCTGACCCGCCAAAAGCTGCTGAGCCTTCTCTGGGTCATTTTCAAAAACCACCGTATGCATAATACGCCCGACCTCGTGATGCTTAACCAGAGAAATTTTGCCGTCCTTTTTTAAGAGACGGGAAAATTCTGCAAAATAAAGAGCTGGCTCAGACACATACTCTAAAACATTATGGCAGATGATGACATCAAAAGACTGGTCTGACAATTTTTGCAGAAGGTCCAAGCTGCCTTGCAATTGCTCATAATAAAAGTCCTGCTTGCGCTCAGCAATCATTTCTGAGTTCGGCTCGATGGCGGTCACTTGGTTCTTTTCTGCTAAAAAATCAGCCACAAGTCCAAAACCGCTACCAAAATCAAGAATTTTCTGGCTCTTCAGCGACTCAAGAAAGGCAAAAACAATATCATACTGAAGCTTACCCCAAGGCGCTTGCAGATGAGCTTTGTAGGCTTGTAGATTAGCTGTCATAAAACCTCACTTATAGTTAAACATATTGGCTGCCATCTTGTCAGCAATTCTTGGAAAAAGGGTATAGAGCTTGTGGGCAAGATTGAGAATCCCAGGTAAATTCATTTCCCGCTTCTTTTTGCCAAAAGATTTGACAATTTTGCCTGCTACGAAGTCAGGCTCAAGCATATATTTGTCCACTGCTTTCACATAGGAACCACCAGGATCTGCCTGATCGAAAAATGCTGTTTTGATAGGCCCTGGATTAACTGTCGTAACATAGACTCCAAAAGGCAGAAGCTCCAAACGCAGGGCGTTGGAAAAACCTATAGCAGCAAACTTGGTTGCTGAGTAAAGACTAGACTTGCTACTGGCAATGAGACCGGCCATACTAACGATATTAACGATATGGCCTCGGCCTGCCCGCTTCATGCGAGCCCCAAAGATACGGGACAGGTTCATCAGGGCAAAGGTATTGACCTCAAACATGGCCTCGATATCATTTGAGCTGATTTTGTCAAATTCTTCAAAAATTCCATAGCCAGCGTTATTAACTAGGACATCGACTTGGCCGTATTGGTTGTCAATCCGCTCAGCAAAGCTTTCCAAAGCTGAGCTATCTGTGATATCCAGCTCTACTAGATCAAGATTTTCTTTTTCTCCATATAGTTTTTCCAGCTTAGCCTTGCTCCGTCCGACCAAAATCAGTCGGTCATGGGGCAAGAGCCGAACCATTTCCTGAGCCAGCCCACCGCTGGCCCCTGTGATGATGATGGTGCGCATTGTTCTGCCTTTCGTGTTGTTAATTTAATGAAATCTTTTTCCAGCTAAATAGTCAGCATAAGCTTGATCAATGACCGGAGCAAAAAGATGATAATCCTCCCAGCTACCTAAAAATTCCAAAGGTAGGTCGTACAAGTCATTGACTACAAATTCGGAATAATCCTTCATGTACTGATGTTCATAATAATTGTTCACAAAAGCCTGAAAGTCCTTTTTGACATCCATTGTTCCCAATTTTCCATCACACCAGTCTAGAACATAATCGACTCCCAAAGTTTGCTCGTCTTTGACACTCTAGAGTGATGTTTCTTCATCAGGACTCATCATTTCCTTTGCATCATACTGGATGAGCCAAGTAACGAAAAAGCCAATATGATTCGCAGCCTAACGATGAATCTCTCGGTAATCATCTTGTGTCAATTCCTCATTTTGTAATTGGTAGCTATAAAGATAGTTGGTTAATGCATCCTCAAAATACCAATCAGCTTTATCGAATAAACGATTTTCAACTGCCATCCTATTTTCCTCTCAACGAAACTGTCCTAAAAATGAAAAATTATAACTCAACTTCTTCCAGGTCCTTGACTACATGGACATTTTCAAAGACAGCACTGGCATCACGACGCATTTGGCTAATGTCTTTCGATAAGAAGCGAGCGCTGACATGATTGAGCAGGAGGTGTTTGACACCGGCTTCCTTAGCCACTTCCGCAGCCTGCATATTGGTAGAATGACCATGCTTGCGGGCCATCTTTTCATCTCCCTTGCCATAGGTCGCTTCATGAACCAGCACATCTGCTGCCACAGCCAAGCGAACACTTGAGTCAGTCTTTCTAGTGTCACCCAAAATGGTAATGGTCTTACCCGGACGAGGAGCTGAGATATAATCGGCTGCGATGATTTTGGTACCATCTTCTAGGACGATGTCCTGACCATTCTTGACTTTTCCAAAGAGAGGACCAAAAGGAACGCCCGCCTCACGCAGCTTGTCCGCATCCAGCGTTCCTTCCAGATCTTTCTGCATCACCCGATAACCCACGCAGAAAATCGTATGATCTAGCTTATCCGCATAAACAGTGAACTTGTCCGTCTCCAGAATCTTACCCAGACTGTTTTCATCAAACTCATGAAAATCAATCCGATAAGGCAGGCGAGAACCAGACACGCGCAAGCTTGTCATCACAAAGCTTTTGATACCGACTGGTCCATAAATTTCCAAATCCGTCTGCTCTTCATTAGCCTGAAAAGCTCGGCTAGAGAGGAAACCCGGCAAACCGAAAATGTGGTCGCCGTGCAGGTGCGTGATGAAAATCTTTGAAATCTTACGAGGTTTGATGGTAGTTTCCAAGATTTGATTCTGGGTGCCTTCACCGCAGTCAAACATCCAGACCTCATTGATTTCCTCCAAAAGCTTGAGGACAAGACTAGACACATTGCGAGCCTTGGACGGCTGACCGGCTCCAGTTCCTAAAAATTGTAATTGCATGTTTTTCTTTCTAAATGATATAAATCATGGCAGAGCGATTCTGCGAGTGATAGTATTTTCTGCCAGCATAGGACTGAGCCAGCTGACTGACTTCATCTTGATTGTAGCCCAGAACTCTCTGGCTGCCATCCGCCAGCTGCTGCCAATCAGTCAAAGCAGTCAGCGCCTGACTGTCCACAACTTGAGACTCAGCTTTGAGAGGTACCATTTTTATTCTCTCATCTTCTTCGTAGACCAAGTACTGTGGAAAGACTTGCGCGATTTCAAAGAGCAGGTCAGCTGTTACCGGCTCTGGCTTTTCAGGGAATACCAAGCCGACTTTCTCGCTCTCATAGCAAAATCCATAGGACTTGCCAGAAAGATTGAGTCGGACAAAAGGTTTAGTTTCTAGAAAGTTGGGCTCAGGATTCCACAAGTCCAGCGCTTGCGTAATTTCTAGAAAATAGGCTGTTGCGGCTTCCGGACTTTTCTTTTGATAAAGCTCAGCGAAGTAAGCATTGATAACGCTGGGCGGCGGTGTGATAAAGCTACGCTTCTGCTCCTCTGTCAGGCCAGCCAATAATTGCTCTAAGTAGACCCTATCTAGGCTAGTAAAACCGCCGTATTTGAGGGCCAAATCTATATAATCAGTCATAAAATTCTTCCAGTTTCCATTTGTTTTTCTCGGCAATCCAGCCTGAAATAGCTTCGACATCGTCTATGTATTCTCGATGTCCGATAATTGCGACTTTCTCTAAATCATGAATCTTGTAGGCCTTAGCTGGAGCTACCTTGATGGTAAAAGGCAAAAATAACTCTTTCATCCGCTCCAGCAGGACTTGCTGCAAAAGAGCTCTGCTATTGTCCGCCTTAGCCGAAATCAAAGAATAAGGAGTCAGGGTCGGGGTGAAATCCTCTGCCTTGTCTGCTTTGTTATAGAGAGTCAGCCGGGGAATATCCAGCATATCCAGCTCCTTCATGATGTCGAGGACAGTCTTTTCGTGCTCCTCATGATGAGGGTCGCTGGCGTCAATAACATGGACTAGCAAATCGACATTTTTACTCTCTTCCAGAGTGGATTTAAAGCTGGATACCAGCTCTGTCGGCAAATCCTGAATGAAGCCAACCGTGTCCGTCAGCGTGACATTGAGCTGGCCACTGAGGTTGATGTTCTTGGTCGTAGCATCCAGCGTCGCAAAGAGTTCGTCTGCCTCATACTGGCTCTTGCTGGTCAAGCAGTTCATGATCGTAGATTTTCCAGCATTGGTATAACCGATGAGACCGATTTTGAAAATACTGGATTCCAGCCGTTTTTCACGAACGGTAGCCCGATTTTTCTCGACAGCCTTGAGCTGGCGCTCAATATCATGAATCTGATTGCGGACACTGCGTCGATTGAGCTCCAGCTGGCTCTCACCAGGCCCACGAGAGCCAATGCCACCTGCCTGACGGCTAAGCATAATACCCTGCCCAACCAAGCGAGGCAGCAGGTATTTGAGCTGGGCCAGATGCACTTGCAGCTTGCCCTCATGACTCCTAGCCCTCATGGCAAAAATATCCAAAATCAGCTGCATACGGTCAATGACCTTGACTCCCAAGCTTTCCTCCAGATTGACATTTTGGCGAGGTGTCAGACGGTTATTGACAATGACGGTCGAAATCTCTTCGGCATCAACCATCTGCCGGATTTCTTCTAACTTGCCAGATCCGACAAAGGTCTTGCTATCATACTTTTCCCGCTTCTGGCTATAGGAACCCACTACCTCAGCTCCTGCAGTCTTAGCTAGACTTTGCAATTCCTCCATGGATAGGTCAAAATTCTCCGTGTCTGGTAGTTCCACACCGACCAAAAAGACACGCTCTGTTTTTTTCTCTGTTTCTATCATTTCATATCCTTACTAAGACTTGGTCAGCCAGCTATTTGTCCAAAAAATTCTTGATGTCTTCAATAACCTGCTCTTTGTAGTCTGGATTTCCCACCTGATAAAAGGTCACAGACATCCGGTTGCGAAACCAGGTCAGTTGCCGTTTGGCGAAACGGCGGGTGTTCTGCTTGAGCTTGTCCACCGCTTCCTCTAGGCTTATCTGACCTTCAAAGTAGGGGAAAAGTTCCTTGTAGCCAATCCCCTTGCTGGCTTGACTGGTCGGAGCTTTCTCAAACAGCCAGCGAGCTTCTTCTAAAAGTCCGTCTTCCACCATCATATCCACTCGTAGATTGATTCGCTTATAAAGTTTTTCTCGTTCATCATCTAGGCAAATCAGCAGGGCTTCATAGTCTGGTTGATTGTTTTCTAGTTGACCGCCTAACTGAGCAATCTCCAGCGCTCTCATAGCTCTGCGTCGATTTATCTGAGGAATCTCGATACCCAGTTCTGCTATCTTCCCAAACAAAGTCTCATCTGACCAAGTTTCCAGCTGCGCGCGATAGGCCAGAATCTCCTCGTGAGGGACAGATCCGCCCAGATGATAGCCCTCGAGCAAGCTCTGGATATAGAGCCCCGTACCACCGCAAATGATGGGAAGCTGACCTTGAGACTCTATCTCACGAATGGCCTGAGCCGCTTCGGTCACAAAATCATAGGCCGAATAACTCTCGCCGACCTCCCGCACATCCAGCAGATGGTGGGGAATGCCCTCCTGCTCCTCAGGACGAATCTTAGCCGTGCCAATATCCAAGCTACGATAAACCTGCTGGCTATCACCGCTGATGATTTGGCCATTGAAGCGCTTGGCTACCTCGATACTCAGAGCCGTTTTTCCGACCGCCGTCGGCCCCACTATCACAATTATTTTGGTTTTCATCTTTTTTCCTTGAAAAAATTTTGATTTTTCGTTACTATTAATTATAACATAAATAATAAAAGTTCAGAAAAGGAGAAATCACATGGCTAAAGGATTTGGAAAAGGCGTTCTTACAGGTGTAGCAGGTACTGTTGCTGCTCTTGCTGGTGCAGTCTATGCCTTTAAGAAAAAAGTCATCGAACCTGAGGAACAAAAAGCAGCTTTCATCGAAGAAAATCGTAAGAAAGCCGCTCGTAAACGTGTAGCACACTAAGCGTGCACATTTTACAAAAGAGAGTGGGACAGAAATCGGTAATTCGTTAGAATTCGATTTCGTTGTTCCACCTCCGCACAGTTGAGTAGGGCTGTAAAAGCTGATGAAATCAGCGTAGTAGAGTCCACTCAACCACTGCGTCTTGCTCGACATTCCAAAGACAATTGAGAGGCTAGGACTTTTGTCCCAGCCTCTTTTCTTTTGTAGAAAACAGCAATCAGGATAACTGCTGAAGATAAAACAATTAATCTTTTACATTACTCTTATTCTTAGATGGCCGAATGCCATGAGAGCTAAAGATATAATTGCTTAAGAGCAAGAATACTAACAAGCCAAACACAAAAAACAAATTATAAGTGGGATCAGAAGACAGGGAAACGAAAGGAATCGAAAGACACAAAATTGTGACATAAAAGATTTTCAACTGCTTGATATAGAGACAAAAGAGTTCAATACTCCGACTGCCACTGATCTGCGACTTAGACTTACTTTTCGCGTACCAGATGATAAATGCTTCCGCATAACAGAATAGACTTAACAAAAAGACCATTCTCCCAAAGCGAATCCGCAGTAGAATCCCCACTGCTAACAATAAGATGAAACCTAAGCTCGTAGCAACTACTGCTCGCCTAGTATTAGTCATAAAATCAACTCCCTTAAAAGATAATTGCAAAGAATGCCTTTAGCAGTTTTTCTTTTTATTCTCAAGTAATCAAAAAATCAATTCTTATTTCTATGATGAGAACTAAAAAATATAAGCAAAACAATTAAAAACGAGACAATTAGACCTACCGTAGTTTGGTTTAAAAACGGATAATTAAAAAATAAATAATTACAGAGTGTTAATAATAGACCTCCTGCCGTTAACACAAAAGATATAAGCAGAGAAATTTTATAAAACAATTTTTTTCCATATTAGTGACCTCTTTTTTCCTTGTATATTCCATCAGAAAAGCGGAACTGCTTTTCTAAAATAGACAACAGTTAGTTTAAAGTCCTCTTTTTCGAATGATCCGATAAGTCATCAGACAGCAGAGGAGCATGAGAGAGAGCCGGATAATGATTACGCTGACACTATTTGCAGTAAAATCATTGAAGAAAAATCCTTTGCTATTGGAAAGTTTCAATAAGATTCCTTCCGTTCCATCCGTTGAAATTGAAAAAATAGTTAGTATCTTATTTATCAAACCATCTCTGAAAATATTCATCAAAAAGTCTGGAGCTAAGAACATTCCTACAGAACTTGCAAATGTTGCCAGCGGCGACTTTGTCAAACTAGATATGAGAACCATCACCCCAAGAATAAAGAGTAAACCAACAAACTGGAATAGAATAAGGCGAATCAACAATTCTAAGAGGTTCATCTGGACAGGAAATTGCAAAATATTATAAATAGTCGAAATCCATTCCAAATTCATCTGGACACTGGTATCCCAACCACTCCAACCGAAATAAGTCCCAAACACCAGCAAAACAAGGCTATTAATAAGGACAAATGTTACAGTAGCAATCCCAAAAACAGATAAGATTTTTGCAATCGTTAACTGATTGCGACCATATTTAGTTGTCAAAAGTAATGAATCCATCTTTCTTGCTCGGTCACCTGAGAAAACAGAGCAGCAAATATAGATCACAAATACCACCATTAAACTAAAAGCAGCATTTAAGGTATTAAACAACTTATGCCAAGGAGCAAAATTTCCTAACTTTAAGGTTTTTAAAGGAAAATAGGATTGCAGCTCTTCTTGTGACTTGAGACTGATCTGATCATAATGTAAGACATTATCAGATTTATAGGTATCTGTTAAAATTTCTTGAGAATTTGAGACGAGACGATCAATAGCATACCAGGAAAACATATCATACAAATCATTCTGTTTGAAATAGGGCATATTGGCTGCATAGTCATTAACGATTTTGTCCATTAACTCATCAGATAAATAACCAGTATGCTCTTCAGCAATCTTTTGTTTGATCACAACTGCTTGTCTTCCATGTATTCGATCAGCTGAAGATCCGCTAATCTGTCCATCATTAAAAAAATTTGCATAAAACAATCCAGCTAAAACCAACATAATAGCCAGTACTGCACCTAAAACTGACTTCTTTTTTAATAATTTTTTCAATTCAAAAGGAACTAATGCTATCATACATTTACCTCCTCTCTAAAGTAATAAATATACAAATCTTCCAGACTTGGCACTATCCGTTGCGCCCCTTCGAAAGGACTATCATCGCTAATAACCCGCAAGACGATACCGCCTGGTTCTATCCGCTCATTCACAATTACATAATCCTTTGCAAAACGCTGCCACTCACGTTCGGAAACACGAAATTCCCAAACTTGCCCCTCGATAAGTGAAAGAAGTTCCTTAGCACTACCTCTTTCCACAAAATTTCCATCTTTTAAGATTAGGATTTCCTTGGCTATCGCTTCTACGTCCGATACGATATGAGTAGATAAGAGGATGATTTTATTAGCCGATAGCTCACTGATAATATTTCTGAATTTCACCCTTTCCTTGGGATCCAGTCCCACAGTCGGCTCATCTAAAATCAATATTTTGGGATTGTTGAGAAGTGCCTGCGCAATACCGAGTCTTTGCTTCATACCACCCGAATAGGAAGCAATCTTCTTTTTCCGAACATCATATAAACCAGTAAGCTTCAAAAACTTATCACTCTCTACTCTGGCTTGTTTCTTTGTCATTCCCTTAAGAGCGGCCATATATAAAAGGAAATCGAGCCCAGTAAAGTTATGATAATAAGAAAAATCTTGAGGCAAGAATCCGAGATACTGGATATACTCTTCTACATGCGAGGCGCCGTCAAACTTTATCCTTCCTTGGCTCGGCTTTATGAGATCACAAATGATATTCATCAAGGTCGTCTTACCTGTACCATTTGCCCCAAGCAAACCATAAACTCCCTCAGTAAATTCACAGGAAATATCTTTAAGAACAGACTTAGAGCCATAGCTCTTGCTAATGCCTATCATTTCTAACTTCATAGATGCCCTCCATTCCAAAAAGTGCCATTAGAGATAGCAAATCACCTTTTTCCAAAAATCACAAACATTATTATACTGTTATTATAACATAAATTTTTGATTAAAAGTTTTTTGTCTTAACAGACTTCAACCATTTGTAAAGTCAATCTTAACCTGCTTAGATTATAGCGCACTTTCTTCAAATAACAAGCCGAAAATCATAAACAGTCTGTATTTCATCCTAAATGGTCATTTGAAGAAAAAAACACAGCACTTACTGGGAGCAAATGCTGGTTTTACTGAAAAAATAAAGTCAAAACTATAAAATTACAAAGAGCATAAGAAAGAATTGACCAGCAGGATATTCCATATCGTCTTCTTGAAAAAATGCTATAAGAAATATTCTTAGAAAACATCACGAAAAAGTAAGACAGAGAGAGTATAGCGATATACCGCTCAATTTTAGCAAATTTAATTTGTTTTATGTTTTCTACTAGCTACCTTGGCATATTTTATTCCCCAAATAAGTAGAATAAGTAAGATAAATAATAAAATAGTGGATATCAGAGCAATTAATTTTTGAAAGTCATCACTAATCGTTATCAGTCTGTAAGAACTAAATATAAACAGAGCCAAAGTCAAAATAGTAAAGAAAATTTGGTTTGATAAGATGTCGGAACTACTTTCTTTTTTTATTTGGTTCATAAAATAAAGATTTAATACAAGATTGCTCACAAGTATAAAATAAAAACAAATCTGGACTAGAAGCGATGCTTTAAAAACCTGGTTTGACACAGTTGGATTTCAGGTACTTTCAGTTTAGCTTTATATCAACCATCATCAAAATCCAACTATTTTCTTATTTTAAAAAATATGAATAAGTTTGATTGAATGAGGGAATTTCTTTAAATTTTTTCTTAGCACCTATAAGTTAATAATACTATTCTTTAAATTATAGTTTATAATTATCTGATGTTTCAATGACCACAAAACAAAGTACAGCGAATCACTTCCTTTAGTCAAACATATAACTGAACAACATTGTTTATCTTCCTGCACTTTCATATTTTTTCAATCCTTTTCTAAAAATTGTACGACTGATAATAATCAAAAAAACTGTAAAAACTATTTGATAGAAAAATAGGTTCAATGTATCTTTCCCTAAAAATATTAATACTGCAGGATTGGCAATTAATAAATTGGGAACAAATAACATAGTGATCAATCTGTTAATACCTGTAAATATATTATATGGATACTTAGAAATTCCAATATAATTCAAAAATACATCTACTTTTGAAAATTTAGTTGGGAACCAAAATGAACTAATCGTTATTAGAAACCAAATTGAATAATATATAATACAACCACACATTAAAGAAAGGATATAAAATAATATTTTTAATGAATTTAAATGTACATTTAAATTTCCATAACTTATAAAAATGATCGCAAGACCAAAAAAAGTATTCACGAATTGAACTAAATTAAATGATCTAAAAATATAGAACAACTGAGTATCAAACGGCCTCAATAAAATTTGATCCAAGTTACCACTCAAAATATCTGATTCTAAAATTCCCATACTTCTAATTAACAATCCCATCATAACTCCATCTACAATAGTGTAGGAACCTACCAAAAATAAAATTTGATAATAGTCCCAACCATTAAAAGAGTCTATGTTTAAGAAAATCAATCTAAAAAATACAATAGGTAAACCAATCCACAGTATCGACGAAAATAGACCACAAAAGAAGTCAAAATGAAAATTCATATCAGATTTAAAACCAAAATGAAGTAGCCTAAAAATTACTTTTATTCTAAACATTTTATCCTCCCACATTTGAGAAGTGCTCCACTCCTTTTCTCAATATGAATCTTGATATAATATAAAAAATGATGCACCAAATCAATTGAATACAAATAATTCTCAAATAGTCTATTAATTTATATGTATCATTACTAAACATCTGAAGCGGTTCATATACTAAGTATTTAAAAGGTAATACATCTAAAAACAGACGAAAATTATTTGAAAAAAAACTTAAAGGCAATAATATTCCTGATAAAAACTGAATTACTATTTCTTTAACAGTAAGGACAAAAAATATATTTTCTAACCAAAAAGAAAGCATACCTACACAACATGATATTAAAAACCATAGAACCATAGATAGAATAATTGCAATACTTCCTAAAATAAGAATTTCAATGGTTAATAACTCATTCTTGTAATAAACACTGGAGAATAAAATGACAGGAATGATGATAAATAATAAATGAGCAAGCCTATCTCCAAGCATTTTACAAAAATAATACTTATAAAAAGTAACAGGTTTTATTAATATGCTAAAAAAATTTCCTGAATGAACATCGTCATTGATTTCCCAATCAACTGGATAAAAAACAAAATATGAAAAAATTATAGTCCCCAAATAGTATTGAACCATTGAGGTAAAATCATATCCTGCTATATTTATCTGGTTACTCTGATATATATACGTCCATAAAAATACTGATATCATAATTTGTATACTTGCCTGTAACATTAACAATAGTACACTTGATTTATAGTTCAAAATAGATCGAAATGATATCAGAATAATAGACATTTCTTTTTTCAATTGTGCTCCTTTTTTGTAAAATAGTTTTGTAAAATAATTTCTTCTAAAGAAAGATTTGATATTTCAAAATCTTCTATATCTACAAGCTTATTGATTGATTCTAATGTCTCAAAGACAAAATCTCTAGGTATTTTTAGTATACATTCCGATTTTGTTTGAGAAATGACTACTACTCCTTTAACAGAGCATAACTCTGGTACCAAATCTAATGTCATTTTTATCTTTAAATATTTAAAATCAGAAAATTTAGATAAAATAACATCCATTGACTCCTGCAAAATAATTTTTCCTTTGTCAATGACGATTAATTCGTCACAAACAGACGAAATATCATCCATATCATGACTCGTTAAAATAATAGTAGTATGACATTCTTCATTCATTTTCTTTAAAAATGTTCTGATATCTTTTTTAGACTGTATATCTAACCCTATAGTAGGCTCGTCTAAAAATAATATTTCCGGACTTGTTAAAGATGCCGCGATAAACTCCATTTTCATTTTTTGTCCAAGAGAGAGGGTCCGGACCTGCTGGTAAAGCTGATCTTTTACATTCAACAAATTGCTTAATTCCTGAATTCGTTCTTGTAAAATCGCCGGTTCTACCTCATATAAAGTACCAATCAATTGAAAATAATCCATAGCCGAAACATCTTGAAATAACTGTAATTTATTTCCTACTACTATTGAAATTTTTTTTCTAAAATTTATACTTCTTTTAAATGGAATTTCTCCATTCACTTCTAATTTTCCGGAACTAGGATAAAGAGTCCCAGTCAACATTTTAATCGTTGTGGATTTACCAGCTCCATTACTCCCAATAAAGCCAACTATACTCCCTCTCTTAATCGTAAAACTAATATCTTGAACAGCTCGAATCGTTATTTGATTACGTTTCAAAAATCTCTTGATAAATGGGAGTCTTGAATCAAAATTATAAAAATTTTTAGATAAATTCTGAGCATTAATAACTATTTCACTCATATATCTCTCCTTTCGATAAAATATATTTACTTGTACTTTTTCCATACTTTACCAAAATGCTAAAGATTGAGCTAAAATCTTCGGGATGGGTAAAATAATATTTGTCTTTAAAAAGTTTCTCAAAACCTTCAAGGCGATTATTGAAATCATTAAATTTTGTATTGTCTAGCTGGTTGAATGTCTCTTTAATATCCATAAACTTTCTCCGTGATTCTTTATTTCACTTTATAAATAGAAGAGTGTCTATATATTTATAGATCCTCAAGAACTTGCATTTTATCAAGTATAAGTAGAATAGTATGTAAGGGTTTACATATTCATATTATATGATTATTTAAGGAATCCGTCAATTTTCCACATTATTATATGACAAAATGTATTTTTTAAAAATGCAAAAATCTATGAGCAAGATGTTTGACTTCCTTTTTTAAAGTATATATACTTATATTAACCTTAGAAAAGAAAAAATGTTTGAACAGATATTCAATAATAATTACTTTTTTTAAAATTAAAATTCGAACTTTAAATTTTTATCTTTTTTATATTATTGAGTAACCTAAATTGCCCAATTTGTAAAATTTAGCTAGACAAAAAAAGACATCCAAGAGAAATTTCTTAAATGTCTGTAAACGTTGATATAAGCGTGTTGATTAACGTTTTGATAATTGTGATGCTTTACGAGCTTTCTTAAGACCTGGTTTTTTCTACATCATGATATTTATGGTAAATTATCACTAAACTCAAGTTCTTTTGAGAGATAAATCCTCAATCCTTACATATATAACCCTTTTAAAAATCGAGAGGTTATCAAAGGGTTATCACTTTTTTAGTTTTCGGAGCTTATGTAATTAAGAAAGACGAACTACTGTATCACAAAGATGATGTACAGTTTAACAACAAATGTACAGTTTCTTCATTCCTGGACAATTTCTTTTTCTATTCTGAAGATATTATTTCTAGATATTTAAAAATAACAAAACAAATAGCAGATTATTTCTAAATATTTGAAAATAATTACTATTTATATTATACTATCTTTGAGGTAACTATTATGAACTATATTAAAAGACCACATTATTTAGACTTTTTAAGAAGACATCGTGATCGGCCAATCATCAAAGTTGTGAGTGGAGTTAGACGAGCTGGTAAATCTGTTCTCTTTCAACTCTATAAAGAGGAGTTACTAGCAACTGGAGTAGACGAGGATCAAATCATATCCATCAATTTTGAAGATCTGAGTTATTATGACCTGCGAGATTTTCAAACATTATTCGCTTATATAAAAGAAAGATTAGTTGAGGAAAAAACATACTATATCTTTTTAGATGAAATTCAACATGTTGAAAAATTTGAACTGGTAGCAGATAGTCTATTCATCTTGCCAAATGTTGACCTCTATTTGACTGGATCAAACGCCTACTTTATGAGTAGCCAATTAGCTACAAACTTGACTGGTCGGTATGTTGAGATAGAGGTTCTTCCTTTGTCATTTGAAGAATACCTATCAGGTCAATCTCTCTCAGAGAATCTGAATACAACAGAAATTTTTAACAATTATCTCTTTAGTGCTTTCCCTTACTTATTGCAAACATCATCTTACGCTGAAAAAATTGATTATCTCAGAGGAATATATAACTCAATACTGTTAAATGATATTGTCACTAGATTGGGAAATCCAAATCCTACTATTATTGAGCGCATTGTACGAACCCTTCTCAGTAGTACAGGTAGCTTAATATCAACAAATAAGATTCGCAATACCCTTGTCAGCCAAAATGTTTCAATATCCCACAATACTTTGGAAAATTATTTGACGACTTTGACAGACAGTTTACTTTTTTATTCCGTTCCACGTTTTGATGTAAAAGGCAGAGCATTATTACAACGCTTAGAAAAATATTATCCCGTTGATTTAGGTTTACGACACCTCTTATTGCCAGACCACAAAGAAGATATTGGTCATATCTTGGAAAATATTGTTTATTTGGAATTGAGACGTAGATATTCACAAGTATATGTTGGTAATTTAGATAAATATGAGGTTGATTTTGTTGTTGTAACTGATCTTGGTCACTACGCTTATTATCAGGTCAGTGAAACAACACTTGCTCCAGAAACACTAGAAAGAGAACTTAGACCACTAGAAGCCATTAAAGATCAATTCCCAAAATATCTATTAACAATGGATACAATTCAGCCAACAGCAAATTACAACGGAATTGAGAAAAAAAATATCATAGATTGGTTACTAGAAAAGTAAATAAGTATAAATCATATAGCTAACTAGATTTGCAACAGTCTGTTATCAATGATTCTCCCTAAAACCTAACAAGATATAGTGAATTTAGAACACACTATCTAATGGGATAAAGTGGAATCTATAACTTCTGGAAGAACTATTATTACTCATAATGACGAATCTCCATTGAATTTTAATAACGATTTAATAATCAAACAGACTATAAAGAGACTGAGCAATCAGGCTTTAAAATCAGAAAAACGCATAATATCAAGGTTGTTCATTCAATCCTTGATATTATGCGTTTTATTATGGAAATATTTGCTTCATTTTCTCCGCAAATAGAGTTTTTGCTATCCTATTTTCTCTATTTTTAATGACTTACTTCAACTTCATACCTCTTGGAAAAAACAACAAAAATACGAACTAGCACAGTTCGGTATCATCAGCAATCCAGAACAATTTGTCTTTACCTATATAGATACAAAGGAAAACATAAACAAACCTCTCCACTCTGATTACCTAAATAACAAAATGAAAAGCATTCGAAAACGTCACAAAGAGTTAGCACACGCTACACCTCATAAATTACGACATACAGGGGCAACGGCTGGAACATCTATTGAAGCTATTTCTGAGGCTCTAACACATAGTGAGACAGGCACAACTCAAATTTATGTCAACACTTCAAATGTCATTCCAATGGCTGTTGGAGAGATTGCTTATCGCAATCTTAAAAAGTAATGGTGTGAACCATGAAGTGTTGTAAATGCTGTATTGTAGCTGGTTCTTAACGTTTTGAGAATTGTGATGCTTTACGAGCTTTCTTAAGACCTGGTTTGGAAAGTATGAGTTTCAGTTGGACTAAAAATAGCGTAATATCAAGGTTTTTATGAACGATATTTACTGATTGATTTCATAAAATTTGAATCAATATTTCTTAAATAGGGGAATAGTTCGGTTCTGTAAGTATTAATATAATACACCTACAAAGCTTATTATATCAGATTTTCCCCAGTTTTAGAAAAATAGGTAGAGAAAAAAACAACATCTGGATTTTCCAAAAAATCTTGACAAAGTCCTCATATAACCGTTTCTGCATTTTATTATATCATTTTTGACTTAGAAAATAATATATAATAGAAGATGATTCGTCTTTTTAAACGGACTTATCAAAAACTGGAATTCTATCAATATTTTGGACACATTTTGGGAGGAAAATTTGAAGGCTAGCGCCCTTCGGTTGCTGGACCCCTTCTACGACCAATTCTCTGTACTCTACAGGGGACTGGTCATTCAATTTTTGTTGAATTCTAGTTTCATTATAAAATATGATGTAATTTTTGACAATATCTGTTATACTATCTCCAGTTATGTTTCTTCACTTATGGAGATAGAAGGTTTCAGACTTTAGGACGGAATGAAACCATTCGATACAGGCATTATCTGCTGGTGTTCCCTTACGGGACATGGAGCGGGTGATGCCTTTTTCTACACAAGCCTGATAGTAAGCTTTTGAGGTGTAAACCGATCCCTGATCACTGTGTAAGATCGCTCCTTGAGGTAATTCCAATTGATGGAGCGTGTCCAACACAAAGTCCGTATCCTGACAATCTGAGATGGTATAAGCCACAATCTCACGATTATAAAGATCCATGATGGAGGACAAGTATAGCTTACATTTACCTAAGTATAAATAAGTAATATCTGTGACAAGCTTCTCCATAGGCTTGTCTGCTTGAAAATCACGATCCAGCTTATTGTCTGTTACATGGTAAGGCTTCCCTAATTTAGGTTCCTTCTTGGGACGGGCACGGCAAAGGTAGCCCTTTTCCTTCATGATACGATAGACCTTCTTGCGATTAACGACGAGGTTATAAACTTTCTTTAGTAAGCGAGTGATGGTTCGATAGCCGTAAATAAAGTGATTTTCTATACAGAGTTGTTCGATTTTATCTGCTATTTCGCCTCTTTTCTGAGAATTCTTACACTCCTGTTTCCAGCGATAAAAGGTGGAGCGTTTGACGCCGAAACATTCTAAAATAATAGATACAGGGAACGTTTTCTTATACTCTTCTACTAGCTTGATAAGACTTACTTTGTCGATTCTCTTATCAAGCTCTGATACTTTTTTAGTAATTCTACCTGCAATCGTAACTGTTCCACTTCAGATAACTGTTTCATCCCATTACCATAAGTATATTGTTTCCCCACGGGTTGGTGGAAACGGTACAATTCATCATTCTGATACCATCGCTACCAGGTCTTGGCCTGACTAGCATTTTTGATGCTGAGGGTATCCATGATAACTTTATTTGATTTGCCTGCCTTCTTCATTTCGATACAGGCTAGCTTAGTTTCTACTGAATATGCTTTTTGACCATAACAAAACACCCCTGTTTCTAGTTTACCACAACAGGAGTGTTTTCTTGTGTCTCATTTTATGGGTGCAGTGCCGACCCTAGGGATTCTTTCGTTCTCATATATACGTCATTAGTATAGGCTAATTTGATTTAAATTGCAAGAGAAATAACATTTTACATAAAAATCGGTGGGTATTTTACAATTTTTGCATATAATAGAGCTAAAAAGCAACTGGTTTTAAGAATTCTTATCTAAAACATTCGAAAATTCCCCTTAACCGTAGCGGAAAATTGTTTTCTTTGCCCTATTATAATATACTATTACTTACATTAGATGAAAAGGTGACTCTATGACTATAAATCAACTGCTTCAAAAGCTGGAGCCTACTAGCCCTATCCTTCAAGCTAACTTTGGAATTGAACGCGAAAGTCTTCGTGTCGATAGACAGGGAAAATTAGCACATACGCCTCACCCTTCCTGCCTAGGAGCTCGAAGTTTCCACCCTTATATTCAAACAGATTTTTGTGAGTTTCAGATGGAACTCATCACACCAGTTGCTAAATCTACCACTGAGGCTCGTCGATTTCTTGGAGCCATTACCGATGTAGCTGGACGTTCCATCAGTAAAGATGAACTTCTCTGGCCCTTGTCCATGCCTCCTCGTATCAACGCCCAAGAAATCCAAGTTGCCCAACTGGAAAATGAATTTGAACGCCATTATCGTAACTACCTAGCCGAAAAATACGGAACTAAACTACAAGCTATCTCAGGTATCCACTATAATATGGAACTAGGGAAAGATTTGGTTGAAGCCCTATTCCAAGAAAGTGACCAGATTGATATAATTGCTTTCAAAAACGCCCTCTATCTCAAGCTGGCTCAGAACTATTTGCGCTATCGTTGGGTGATTACCTATCTCTTTGGTGCTGCACCTGTTGCTGAGCAAGGCTTCTTCGACCAAGAAGTGCCAGAACTCGTGCGTTCCTTCCGAAACAGCGACCATGGTTATGTCAATAAGGAAGAAATACAAGTATCTTTTGCAAGCCTAGAAGACTATGTCTCTGCCATCGAAAACTATATCGAACAAGGTGATTTGATTGCGGAAAAGGAATTTTACTCGGCTGTTCGTTTCCGTGGACAAAAGGTTAATCGCTCCTTCCTTGACAAGGGAATCACCTACCTAGAATTCCGTAACTTCGACCTCAACCCCTTTGAGCGTATCGGTATTAGCCAAACTACCATGGATACCGTACACCTACTCCTTCTAGCCTTCCTCTGGCTGGATACCCCTGAAAATGTTGATCAGGCTCTGGCTCAAGGTCACGCGCTGAATGAAAAAATTGCCCTCTCTCATCCTTTAGAACCTCTACCTTCTGAAGCTGAAACTCAGAACATTACGACAGCTCTAGACCAACTGGTGCAACATTTTGGGCTTGGTGACTATCATCGAGGTCTGGTCAAACAAGTTAAAGATGCCTTTTCAGATTCCAGTCAGACACTAGCTGCTCAACTTCTTCCTCATATCAAAGACAAGTCCCTTTCTGACTTTGCCCTTGACAAGGCGCTTGCCTATCATGATTACGACTGGACTGCCCACTATGCCCTTAAGGGTTATGAGGAGATGGAACTTTCTACCCAGATGCTGCTCTTTGATGCCATTCAAAAAGGGCTTCATTTTGAAATCCTAGATGAGCAGGATCAATTCCTTAAACTCTGGCATAAAGATCATGTTGAGTACGTCAAAAATGGTAACATGACCTCAAAAGACAACTATGTAGTTCCTCTTGCCATGGCTAATAAAACCGTGACCAAAAAAATCCTGGCTGATGCTGGCTTCCCTGTCCCTGCCGGCGACGAATTTACCAGTCTAGAACAAGGTCTAGCCTACTATCCTCTTATCAAGGGCAAACAAATTGTGGTTAAACCAAAATCAACCAACTTCGGTCTGGGCATTTCCATTTTCCAAGAGCCTGCCAGCCTTGATAACTATAAGAAAGCTCTCGAGATTGCCTTTGCAGAAGATACAGCTGTTCTTGTTGAAGAATTTATCCCAGGAACCGAATACCGTTTCTTCATTCTGGACGGGCGTTGTGAGGCTGTCCTCCTTCGTGTCGCTGCTAATGTTGTCGGTGATGGCAAACACACCATTCGTGAATTAGTCGCTCAGAAAAATGCCAATCCATTGCGAGGCCGTGACCACCGCTCACCTCTGGAAATCATTAAGCTAGGAGACATCGAACAATTGATGTTGACTCAGCAAGGTTATGCACCTGATGATATTCTCCCAGAAGGGAAAAAGGTCAATCTCCGCCGTAACTCCAACATCTCTACGGGTGGTGACTCTATTGATGTCACTGAGACAATAGATTCCTCTTACCAAGAATTGGCAGCAGCTATGGCAACTAGCATGGGGGCCTGGGCTTGCGGGGTTGACCTCATCATTCCAGATAGAACTCAGCCTGCTAGCAAGGAAAAACCTCATTGCACTTGTATCGAGCTCAACTTCAATCCCTCTATGTATATTCACACCTACTGTGCTGAAGGTCCTGGACAAGCTATCACTCCAAAAATCCTAGACAAGCTTTTTCCAGAAGTTACCACAAGTCAAACCTAAAACCTAATTCTTAGGAACAAACAAATCACCTTTATCTCGATGATATGATACCTCTTAAGTAGACAAGGTAAATACCTAAAATCTACGGCTCTTTGTCAACTGTAGTGGGTTGAAGAAAAGCTAAGCTCGAGAAAGGACACATTTCGTCCTTTCTTTTTTGATATTCAGAGCGATGAAAATTCGCTTCTTGAAGTTTTCAAAGTTCCGAAAACCAAAGGCATTGCGCTTGATAAGTTTGATGAGATTATTGGTTGCTTCCAATTTGGCGTTGGAATAGGGTAGTTGAAGGGCGTTGACGATTTTCTCTTTGTCCTTTAGAAAGGTTTTAAAGACAGTCTGAAAAAGAGGATGAATCTGCTTTAGATTGTCCTCAATGAGTCCGAAAAATTTTTCTGGTTCCTTATTCTGAAAGTGAAAAAGTAAGAGCTGATAGAGATGATAGTGGTGTTTCAAGTCTTCTGAATAGCTCAAAAGCTTGTCTAGAATTTCTTTATTGCCTAAATTGTCAAATTAAGTTAGACTTTTCAAGTAACTCAGAAAAACTTGGTAGGGTGATTGAAATAGTTCTATATAGTAATTCATAGACTACCCTCTGTTCAACTATTCCCCATTCATCTGTAACAAAAAAATATTTCTCATGATGTCGCCAAATATGTTGTCCATAACCTTTTATTTCCTCAAACTTACTAACTTCTTCCCAGCCTAGTTTACTATATTCCATGTATGTTCTCCGATCTTTTCACTAATATCTTACATTACACCTTCAGGAATATCTCCTGTTGATCATTGTAACTATCTAGTTGACTGTTATACCAAACCCTGGAATTCTGTCAATATCTTCTTTTCCCTATTTTGATTTATTTCTCAGCTATATGGTATATTAGGATACTTTGAATTCACCTTAAACAAAAAAATGCACAAGTTAATTACAACCTGCACATCTTTTTAATTTTATATTTAAAAGAGACTATAAATCAACTTTCCGAAAAATTAATCTTTTTTGGAAAGTTTGATTAAGGGTTTCTCGTAAGTCCTTGGGGCTCTAAGAGTCTAGATGATCAGTTGCTCACGAAAAAAACTGAAAAGCTCTCAGAATCATCATGTCAGCATCAAAAATGCAGAGTTTTTGTATAAAATCCCGCAAATCGAAGTCGATTATACAAAAAATAGACCTCATTGAGGTCTATTTTGTTAACTCTTCATACATCTCAAATAATCTTGCTACTGTTTCACTTTCTTTTAACCAAGTTTTCTTCCCGTCTACGATTTTCCCAACGTTTAATAAACACCTGGGCATTTTTCTTCTGTTCTTTTAAATTTAGGGTATTCGGATTTTATGGTGGAAAAGGGCTTATAAATCACCCTTCTCCAAATTCTTAATAAGTGTGGAAAAATCGACACCTAAGTTGTCTGTAATGTCGAAATCATCAGTGTTAAATTATTTTTGTGACCACAAATGCACTTAGAAAATCCCTTAAAGCATTAGCTGGTTCACTTGAATAGGGAGTTGTAAAAAAGTTCCCTTAGCCTGCACAGCAAGATAATTTCGAAACATCTTTATCAAAAGTTAGGACAGCCAGCTTCAATCCTTCTGCCATTGTTAGATATGGAGCCATCGTTTCTCTCAGATCTCCAACAGTTAAACCGAATTTCACAGCTAATGTTGCTGCATAAATTACGTCTCCTGCGTTTTCTGCCACTACATGCGCCCCTAACACTTTCAATGTTTTCGCGTCTGCCACTAATTTGAAAACACCTGTTGTTTCCCGATTAACGAGCGCTCTTGGAACAGCATCCAACGGCAATACCGATGTTTTCACTTCATATCCTTTTTCTTTTGCCTGTTGCTCCGTTAAACCAACCGTTGCAATCGATGGAGAAGTAAACGTAACGCCTGGAACCACTTCTAAATTGACCTTTTGATTTAGTCCTCCGATTGCATTACGAGCAGCAAGTCCACCTTCATAAGCAGCTACATAAACAAATTGAGGACCGAGAGTGACATCTCCAGCTGAATAAATTCGGGAATTGGTCGTTTTAAGATAATCATCAATGACAATTTCACCACGGAAACCAACTTCAACGCCTGCTGCATGTAAGTTTAATGATTCTGTATTTGGTTTTCTTCCAGTGGCAATTAGCAATTGTTCTGCTTCAATAATTCGCTTTTTACCATTTATCTCAACATGAACTTTTTTAATGTCTCCATCTTGCTCAACTCGTTCATAGGTTGCACCTGTTACTAAATTAATTCCCTGTTCTGTTAAGGCCTTAGTAATGGCTTCTGAAATTTCAGGATCGTATTCTTTTAATAGACGCTCGCTTCTTTGAATCAAAGTGACTTCTGACCCGAGGTTATGAAATAGTTGTCCTAATTCCATGCCGATATATCCTGAACCAATTACGGTAAGACGATTTGGAACCTTCTTTAATTCCAATAAGCTAGTGCTTGTTAAATAATCTACTTCATCTAATCCGGGAATATTAGGTGCAGTTGAAGAAGCACCTGTAGCTATTAAAAATCTTTTGGCTGTGATTTGATTGCCATTTACTTCAACTGTATTTTCATTTACGAATTTTGCTTCACCTTTTATTAATTCAAAACCATAATCATCAATTAAATTCACATATTTTTCATTTCGCATCTCGGTTACTAAATCATTCTTTTGTTTTACTAATGGCGCTAAATCAACATTTGAAGCCGAAGTGTGTAATCCCACAAATGGATTATTTTTTGCTAGATGATTGATTTCCCCTGCTCTTAATAAGGTCTTAGAAGGAACGCATCCGACATTAACGCAAGTTCCACCCACCGTTCCACGCTCAATCATAGCCACTTTTGCGTTCAAAGTAACGGCTTCAATGGCAGATGAAAAGGCAGCTCCACCAGAACCGATGATGATGTAATCATAATCATAGTTACCTTCATCATTTAAACTTACATCTGTCCTTTTTTCCGATTGCACTTGTATTTCTTCTGCTTCGCCCGGGTGATAATTTGCGTCAGCAATCGCCTTTATTGCACTTTCAACCTCAATATCATCGGACAGTTCAAATACTGCTTCACCACGACGATAACTAGACTCAATATTTTTAGCACCTATCTTTTCAAGTGCTGATTCTACGTGTTTTTCACAACCCGTACAAGTCATTCCTGAAATGTTTACCTTAAATTTATTCATAAAAAAGCTCCTTTCGTTAATTAATCTCTCATGTTAATGTTTCTATTATTGGACACGAATGTAATTGCTTTTCATCTGGACATCGTTGTTTTAAGTCGTCTAACATAGTTTCAATTCGTTTTAAATCCTCTATTTGTTTTTGCACTTCCTTTTGTTTTTTAGAAACAAATTCGAACATATCTTGACAACGAACTTCATCTTTATCTACAACACCAAGTAATTTATAAATCTCGCTTAAAGAGAAACCAAGTTCCTGTATTCGTTTAATAAACCCAACACGCTTAACGTCATCATATGAATATATCCGATAACCAGCTTCCGTTCGGTGAGGTTCTTGTAATAAATTTTTTCGCTCGTAATATCTGATCGTTTCTTTATTAACTCCACATTTATCTGCAAACTCACTAATGCGATAAATCATCTTATTTCACCCCCTGAATATTATAAACCATGTACCATAGTACACGGTCAAGTAAATTGGACTATTTTATTTTTTTCCCAAAGTATCACTCGTATGTGATTGATACTTTTATATAATACTATTGATTATCCTAACATCCCACCAGAAAATCCGATTTAAACACCAGTTGTTTTTAAACTATTAAGAAAGTAATTCCACTATATATTCCGAAGACCCAAATTTATCAAAACCAAATCCTCACTTCCAGAACTTCCACCATCTCTTAGTCTTCTGCTCCATCAGCAATTGATTATCTTTTTGAGTCGCTAAGATAATCGTATGCAGTTGATTAATCTGCTTCTTGTCATCATCTATCTGACCTTTGAGATCTAAAATATGCTCATCTTTTTCCTGTATTACATTTGTCATACTTTACAACTTCATTTATTTTTCGAACTGTATTTTCTCATATATCACTTTAATAAAGACATGGCGTTTTTTCCTTTCTTTTTCTAATATTAATGTCTCTAAAAAGATCGAGCAATCGATAACCATTCTTGGATACAAGTCAAAAGTAAAAAAAGAGAGTAAAACTCTCTTTTTTTATCTATTTGAAGTCCTTTCTTTATGCCAAAGTTTTATACTAAAGTTGAGCGATAACTTCCTCAGTTGTCAAAACTTGGTTGGCAATGTAGCCGTAGTTTGTCAGGGCAGCTTGGTAGGCTTCTTCACCTGGAGCACCGACAGCATCGTTAACAACAATGACATTGTAGCCTAATTCTATGAGTTCACGCATGTGTGAATCCACGCAGAGATTAGCATTCATACCAGCCAAGATGACGGTGTCGATACCATTTTTGCGGAGTTGAAGGTTAAGGTCGTTGCTTTCTGGGCCAAAGATTTTATGTCCGTTGACAACAATAGTATCTTCATCCAAAAATGGTTTAATCTCTTCAATCATATCTGCTCCAGAGCCTTCTGGAATTGCCGAATACTGGTTATCACGCCAAAACATTTCGTTTTCAATCATCATCGTTTCACCAGCAGCTTTAAATTGCCACTTGTGATCGTGTGGATAGAAGTAGTGCGGTGAGATAAAACGCTTGTAGCCACGCTCTTTAGCAAAAGCGAAAAGCTTTGTCAGATTTTCAATAGTATTAACTTTTTCAAGAACGTCTTTAGTTGCTCCGAATCCTTTACCAGGATGTTTTAGGAATTCAACTTGTGGGTCTGTGATAACAAATGCGACATTTTTCTTATTGAACATGAGGTTCCTCCTAATATGATTTGATTAACAGCCTATAGGAATTTAGACTGTTAGTAACAATTTTGCCTATCGAAATAGGACGATTTTCCAAATGGTAGTTTCAGTTATATACTGACCGTTCGGTACAATTATAATAACATCTAAAATCGAATTTGTAAATCAATTTGCTCAGAACAAAAATTTTAATGATAAAACAGTGGCAAAAGGAGGTGGTTTCAATTGTTTGGTCTCAGACTCTGAATCTGCTATAATAGGAAAAAAGAGAGGTGAGCAGATGAGCGTTAAAGAGCGTATTTTACAAAGTGCTGAGGAATTGATTTATCAGAAGGGTTATGATGCCACCTCCATCAGTGACATCATGGAGGTGGCTGATGTTGGCAAGGGGCAGCTTTATTATTATTTCAAATCTAAGAAGGAAATTGGTTTGACGGTCATTCAAGATATTTTAGCAAAGTGGCGAAAAGAGCTTTTTGAAGATATTTTTGAAGCAGACAAGTCTTACAGTGACAAGTTTTCGGATATGATTGACTGGGTTTGTCAATTTCATGAAAGTCAGACAGTCTTTTATGGTTGCCCAATTGGTAATCTGATTGTGGAATTGTCCACAGAAGATGAGAACTTCCGCTGTCCTCTCAATGATTTTATGACCCAGTGGACAGAGAAGTTAGCCAGCCTCTTGCAAGACCTGCATGCTGACTGGTCAGAAGAACGGTCGCAGTTGCAGGCCCGTCAAGTCATCTCCAGTATTCAAGGCAGCATTGTCATTCTCAAAGTCAGCCAAGACATCCAAGTTTTGGAAAATAATATGACGGATTTGAAAAAGAATTATTGTTAATTTATGGATTGTGGTTAAGAGGTAAGAATGACAACAGATATTAAAACTGAAATTGGTCATAGAGTAAGACAGGAACGTGAACGTCACAAATTGACGAGAGAAGAGATCTGTGGACAGAAGCTGACTTAATAATCAAACAGCTGATGCGTACTGAGCTTGGGCAATCCTTGCCAACAATTACTAAGTTACAATATTTATCTAAGCGATTAGAAGTTCCGATAGATACTTTTCTTGAAAATAAAGAACTAGCTCTTCCTGAGGAATACTTTAAGATAAAGTACCGTATCATGAAGTCTCCAGTATAGTATATGGAGATTCCAAGCGTATTACGGAAAAACTAACTTTAATTGAGGAAGTTTATAATTGTTACGGTGACATCCTTCCTGAAGAAGAGTTGCTGAGTCTAGACTTGATTGAAAGAATATTAGGCTTGATAAGAACAGGGACAGGTAGTTTCGCTGAAGATATTTTTGATGATTATTTTAAGCAAGTAACACTAAAGCAAGTTTACACATTCAATGATTTACTATTAATTGATTATTTTGCTATGCAATGTCAAGACTTGATTTATAGAAGAGAGCATTAGATGATTTTCGGATTAAGTTGTTGAAACAGCAATTAGTTAGTGATGAAATGTATAATGTAGAGCTACTATCAGTTCTTTGTGCCATAGCGGGTGTTTATGTTGTTCGTAATGACTATAAGCATATGATATCTCTAGTAAAAAAGATGAATGAAATTTTATCAGTAACAATGTTGCAAGTCTATAAACCTGGAATTTCAGTATTTGAAGCTAAGAGCTATCTTTATTTTGAAAATGATAAAAATAAAGCAAAGGAACTTTATCACTCAGCAACTATACTAGCTGAACAATTTGATGATAAAGTATTTGATAAAAAACATTTACTAACTTTCCGAAAAATAATGATTTTCCCGAAAGAAATAGATCAACCTAAAAAATTACTGTCTTACTTATGTAATGTTTCTTTAATATAATATAGAAATAAAAAGTATGTAAATGAAAAGATTTATCACATTACTTTTAGTGTCTCTATCTACAATTTTATTAATTGCATGTTCTAACCAATCAAGCAATTCTTTAGATGGCGAATACCGTTGAATAAACGAGAGTAGAAATGAAGTTGCCTTTACCATTTCAGGTAACAAAGGAAATAGCAACAAAGGAGAGGCCGACACCTTTACAATTGATAAAGACAGTTCAACAATCGAACTGACTGGCTCTAATATCATAAAACGAAAAGAGAATTATACCTTCAAGGATGACGTATTCACTGTAGATATTTCAAGAACAAAGCAGGAGTATTACAAAAAGGATAGTGAAGAAATACAGCGACAAGTAAAACCCTCAAACTATTTGATATTCTTTATACAATAAAAACGCTTTTGTACTGACCCCAAAAGTTAGATTTTTTCTGTCTAACTTTTTGGGGTCAGTACACACCCGCATAGCGGGTATTTTTTTGTCTCGCACCTAGCGGAGTGAGACAGGCTAATAGTCACATAATAAAAAATTTACTTAAAGTCATATTTTAAATACTGTAGAATAGTTCTTTCTAAAACTTACTCCCAAATTTTTTTGCTCGTATAATTCACCAGGGGTTTGGGGATTCCCCAAAATTCAAATCACCCAAAAAGTACATACACTGTGTGTATACAAATTTTGGGGGTGATTTTAGAAGTGTGTGTATACAGACTCTGAGCTCGCAAAGTCATATTATGATAAATCTTTCCTTCTCGATAAAATAATCAAAAAAATCACTTTAGCTGTACTTTGTGTGTACAAATATTTTAGGAAGATATATAAAAAACGCTGCAAAATTTAACAGCGTTTCCTTATTTTAAAATTCTCATATGTCTTTCTTTTTTATGGTTAGCATCATAGTATTCTAGCATCGCATAATACAAACGAGCCTTCGTCTTATCTTGTTGTTTAATTCCATGAAGAAATAATTCTGCTCGCTTTAATTTCAATATGTATTCGCATATCTGATCAAAATCCTTATCCATATTACTTTTGAAAATAAACATCTTTTTCCTCCATCACATCAACTATTTTTTGCATCAAAATAGACATATCCATTTTGTTTTCATAGCTTATTCTCCCAACTACAGTTGCAAGACGGGCTATAGAATTGATATTCTTTCCGACTTGTTCCAACTCTTCTGTTAAAGGAACTAAACCTTCAAAAGAGACTTTTTGGATGTTCAAATCTGTTCGTATTAATTTTTGTCTAGCAAACTCAGAAAAATTACGAATATTTTCCTTCCTCATACAATCATTTAATTTTTTATTTTCTTCTTCCGTCAAAAACACCTGTTTCAACACAGATTTTATTCTCATGGTCCTATCACCTCGTTTTCTTATTTAGTCGTTTTACAAGTTCTTTCACTTGTTTACTTGTCTTCTTTTCATATTCTATCATCAACTCAACACAGTAGTGAAATATCCTTACATTATCCAAATCTTCACTTTGTTCTGCTATTCTTTCTAACTGACGTAAGTTATTGATAATTCTTCTAACTTGAAATATAAAGTCATGATAAGATTCAAAATCAAATTGAAGATAAATAGGCGAACTCTTAAACAACATTTTCCTAGCATAAGAAGAAAAATTTAGATGATTTGTCATTTCAATCAAGTTATTCACTATTTCATTCTGCTCTTCAGTGATATAACATTTCTTTAGAACAGTCCTATATCTACTCATTTATCATATACTTCTTTCGGGCATTTTCATGGGCAATAGCTTTGCACTCCAGCATACGTTCCTGCTTTAAATTCTCCATAGACTTAAATAAATACGCTAAAGGAGAAGTCGCATCCTCAGGAATCCGTTCAATCATGCTAATAACTTCATCACTAGTTACATACCCACTAGCCAAATACTCGCCTATCTTCATCTTCTGAGCATGTGTTAAAGTGTAATTGTTAGGATACAAAAATCTATCATTGTACTTATAAGAAATGGATTCTAACAAAGAATAATATTTGGGTGGAATATAAGTTTCAGGCTTTCTAGAACTATTATCCAGTATATTCTCAATCTCTTTCTTATTCTTACTCTTGTTCTTAATCTCTTGCGTTACATTATCATTTTCATCCGTTACTGTAACGTTACAGTCTAAAACGAGTTGTGGCTCGCCTGTAATTAGTGCTTTTTGTTTTTGTCTATGACGAGCAACACGTTCCCTAGTTTGTTTCCTAATCTTTTCTAGTCCATCTATATTCTGATGTTTCTCCCATTTTGGAATGGTAATAGCGCCATCTATGATTTCTATCATGCCAAATTCTTCAAACATACTGAGAGCTAATTTTACAGATGTAGCCTTTCGTCTAAACACTGTTGAAAGCATCTCTTCTGTATAATAAACCTTGTTCCCTAGACTTAATATGCCACTATTATTTTGCTTTCCTGCAAGCACCAGAATTTTAAACCATATTACAATAAGAGTATCTCCTTCTGGCATTGATTCTATTAGCTGAATTTTTTCATCATCAAATATATCTGTTGTTATCTTGATCCACTGAACACCATTCATACTAGTACCTATCTTTCATATTGCTTCAACCATCGTGTTACTGCTCTTTTATCGTATAAAGTCACTCCATCAATCACCATGGTTGGCATTCCTTCTTTCGTCCATTTTTGGATTGTTGTCGTAGATACATCTAACCACCTAGACAAACCTGACATACGAACCATGGGTTTATAAAGTTCTTTATCTTCAAATACTCTTACTACAGCATTTGAAATCATCTCATCATAGTGAGCACGTAATTGCTTCTCTAATTCTTTAGGAAGCTGGACAACTAAAGTAGTTTCCGACATAAATTAACACCTCATTTCTAAATTAAATAAGCTCCGAAACCATTTAATTTGTTATTCATTTTGAATTATATATCCTTTTTGAATTTTTGTCAAGCTTTTTTATTCAAAAAGAATAAAATGTGTTATAATGATAAAAAGGAGGTTCTTATGACGAATCATATTACTAAACTGATAGAAAATAGCGGAAAAAAATTGACAGAAATTAGCGAAGCTACAAATATAGCCTATCCTACACTTTCTGGATACAATCAAGGAATCCGCAAACCTAAAAAAGATAATGCTGAAAAATTGGCAAAATACTTTAATGTTTCCGTCGCTTACATTATGGGACTTGATAGCAACCCACACGCTCCATCAAATCTTAAAATTGTTACAGATAGTTTCAAAACATCTAAAATTGGTTCTGTGACACCTTTTAAAAGCGATATGGAGAAGTTAAAGAAAAGTATCGAATTTGGCGAAAGGGCATTAACACTACCACTTGATGATAGTTTTTCAGATGAATTTCGTCATATATTCTCAGAATACCTAGCTGAGAAAAATAAACGTTTTATGTCTGAGTTTATAGACTATATGAATCACCAAAATAAAGATTCTAAAGTTTGGCAGAGCTGGATTAAAACAGACGAATACGCTATCCGCCAAGAAGATAGAAAAAATAGATAGACACTCATTTCTCAACTACATAAGCTCCGAAAACTTAGATACGGAGAAAAAATGTCTATACACAAATACAAAACAAAAAAAGGAATCCTATACTATGTCAGCTTTTACATTGGCTTAGATGCTTATGGAAAGAAAAAAAGGCACTTAAAGAGAGGGTTCAAAACCAAAAAAGAGGCAAAATTGTACGAAGCTCGTTTAGAAGCTGGTGTCGTTGCCCCCACAGTAAATACCGACAAACCTAACCCCAAAGTCACTTATAAAGAACTTTATCAAGAATGGTTTAAGGCCTATGTTGGTACCGTTGAAGAAACAACTTCTTCCCAAACTAAGAATATCTATCGAATACATATTCTACCAATATTTGGCGATAAATTTATTGACCAAATCAGTCCTTTAGACTGTCAAAACTTTATTACACAAAAATCTCAGACTTTCAAAAATATCAAACAGATAAAATCCTATACCTCAAAAATTTTTGATTTTGCAATCAACATGAACTACATTGATCGAAATCCAATGAAGAATGTTATCATGCCTAAAATCAAAAAAACTAGATTAGATAATTTTTGGTCTCTGGAGGAATTACATCATTTCCTTGATATAGTGAAAGAAACTGAGCCATTTAAACATTTTGCTTTATTTAGACTGCTTGCATTTAGTGGACTACGAAAAGGGGAGTTATATGCTTTAAAATGGGCTGATATTAACTTTGACAGCAATCTATTGAACATAGATAAAAGTCTAGGAAGAATTGACGGTAAAGCGATTGAAAAGAGCACAAAGAATGAATCTTCAGTTCGTACAATCTATCTTGATGATAAGACAATCGATATTATTAAGCAATGGAGAAATTTCTATCTGAAAGAACAATCTCACTTTCCTCTTACAAAGCTGAATATTAGTAACGAATATATGTTCTCTTACATATCAAGTAATGACAAAATTGAACCTTTGCATGCTGATTACATTAATAACGTACTGAATCGAATTATTAAAAAGCATAAATTAAAACCAATTAGCCCACATGGGTTTAGACATACACATGCAACACTTATGTCTGAAATTGGAATCGATCCTTCTAATACATCAAAACGTCTCGGTCATGCAAGCAGTCAGATGACATTAGATGTCTATACTCACACCACAAAAACTGGTGAGAAAAACTCTATTGACAAATTTGCAGATTATCTCAATAAAGCAAAATAGAATTATGATTTTTAAAATTTTGAAGAGGTTATCAGAAGGTTATCACAAAGCTATTCTAGCTCAAAAATCGACAAAAAAGCACTTTGCAAAATCTTTGCAAAGTGCTTTGAAACGTTGATATAATCGTATTGATTAACGTTTTGAGAATTGTGATGCTTTACGAGCTTTCTTAAGACCTGGTTGCTTAAAATCATAATGAATAGAGCCAGACTAGGAAGCTGGGCAGTTAAAAATCGCATTAGATATGTATTGCTATATAATTTCTTCATTTCTTGTCACTCCTCACAATTAAATAACAAAAAACCAGACAACAGTTTGAATTTAAATTATATTTGTCTCTAAACAAGGCATTTCTCTTAGTGCCTTCGTATTCTTAAACCCTATATTAATTATAGCACTTTTAAACAGGTGTGGCATAAAAAATCTTAAATTGTCTTTTTTTACTCATAAACAGTTCTTGTTACTCTCATTGAGTTAAATCAAGTGGCAAATCTAATCATTCGCAATCTAATAAATTCATTTTATCTCCAACTCTTGTCTAAAAGAGTGATCATGACTAGTGGTTCTCAGAGAAACATTGGGATAGTGGCTGATAATATTTTGAACATTGGAGAGACCAAGCCCTCTATTTTCTCCTTTAGTGCTAAAGCCCTTTTTAAAAATAGTATCGGAATGGATAGAAAACTCTTTTATTGTATTCTCAACAATAAAAATCTGCCTACCTTCCTGCTCCAAAAAGGCAAAAGAAACCACTGGAGGACTAGTCTCCACTGCTGCTTCCATAGCATTATCAGCCAATATGGAAACAATCGTGATAAAATCAAGCAACTCCATTCCTTGAGGTTTGATTTCCTGCGGAACTTCCAAGCCAATTTCTATTCCCTTGCTCTGAGCTTCTAGAAATTTTGCTGACAAGACGCTCTTGAGAGCATCATTGTGGATATTGGACAGACGACCCAAATCATATTTAGATTGGTTGAGCGCTTGACCTGAGTCTTTAAGGACTTGGTTATAAATCTGCTCGATGGCTGGTAAATCATGCGTATCAATTCCCAACTTCAGACTCCTTAAAATATTGATGTAATCATGCCGGAAACTTCGCAACTCATTATAAAGTTCTTCGATATGCTGACTGTAATCGGACATATTTCTCAACTGCAACTCTCTTTGTTCACTTAACTGCTGTTGAATTCGCTCTCGCAAATTACGGTCTAGGATATTTATCGAACTGAGAAAGAGAATGATATAAACTATCACAATTAATTTTCTATATGGCAAATTAACTGCATTATGAGTTATTTCTAAATAAGAGAAAAATTGTACAAATACAATATAAAAAATCATGGATATATTAAGGAAAATGACTAGGTGTTTATCAGCCTCATTTAATCTAAATTCTCTTAACCGCTTAAATTTATAATGTAGTAAACTTGGGATCCATAACGATAGTAAACTAGCTACAAAAGCCGTAATATTTAAAATAAGCTGTTCTTCATTTATTAGTTGGTTATATTCCAAACCGAAAATAGGAATAACAAAAAAAGTTAATATACGATATAGAAGATTCCAAAGAACAACTGGGAAAAGACCATAAAAGATAGATAACGTTATAGGAATAGAATTCTGTCTAGTTAATAATAAAGAAAAAGTTAAAAAATAAACTGGAAGATCTAAGTAAGTTAAAAAAGTTTCACTAAATAAAACAAAAAGTAGAATATTAAAAAATATATAAATAAAAGGTATTAAGACGTACTTAATCCATGTCAACTTAACTCCACTGATACGTGAAAATAAGAAAGACAGAGCTATCATTTCGAAAACAAGTAAAACAACTTGTATTATTCTTGGCATAATTCCTCTCCCACTTCTATCATATTACTTCCCTACTGCCTTAAAGCTGTCCGTAATCCTTTCATCTTGAGGCGTGATACATAGCAACTAGCGCCATTAGGAAAATAGGCTATGTTTTCTATCTTATCCAACTGAGAGATATTCGCTGGATTGACCACATAAGAGCGATGGCAGCGATAGAGACGCTTGTCCTGCTTTGTAATCTCAGAAAGCTGACCGTAAAATTCGATGCGTTCTTTCTTGGTATAGAGAACTAGTCTATGAGGCACTTCTGATGTCTCAAAATAATAGATTTCATTAAAAGGCACCTGAAAATCCGACTTGGAATTCTCAAAGAGAAAAGTTTCCTCAGCTTGAAAGCTGTCCTTTCTCTCGTAAAGATAGGCCAAGTCCTGCTCAATCTGCTTGATAAAATCCTCCTCAGGCAAACCTTTGTCAATAAAGTCAAAAGCTGATACCTGATAACGAAAAGTCAAGGGCATAAATTCTGAGTGAGTCGTCACAAATACAATCAGAGCATAGGGATCCAACTTGCGAATCTTTCCGGCTACCTCTAGTCCCTTCTGTGTCTCTTGCTTAATTTCAATATCCAAAAAGAAAATCTGATGACTCCCCCGTTCCCTTACTGCATCAATCAGCATGTCCGGCTTACCATAGATTTCTAAAAAATGGCATTCCCAGCCGTTCTTTTCCAGAATCCCCTGAATGGTTGACTCCATATAAGCTTGTTGCTTAAGATCGTCTTCTAATACAAAAATTTTCATCTTATTTTCTTCCTTCCTGAGACCAGCGCTTGATGAGACTGGTTAAATGACGCCTTGAGCAGACAATATCTCCTAAGTCAGACTGCTCAAAAAACAAACTTTTACTCTCCCTGTCAAATCCTTGAACCTTGGCTAAATTGACCAGTGTTTGACGATTACAGTGAACCAGCTCATCAGGATAGAGCTTAGCCAGCTCAGCCAGAGAAGCCCTAAGGTTGTGGTTGCCTTGTCCAGTCACGATGAGAACAATGTGCGGCTTTTGAGGATGGGACTGGACATAGTAAATTGTTGAAAGATCCAGCTTTCGAAGGGTGCTGCCGTCTTTAATTATGATAGTAGCCATTTGTCTACCTCCTTTGCTCTAGCATAGCACAGGTAGCATCGCAAATGACTCCCAAATCCTAAATGGTAGCTGAGAAGTCTTAAATGGTCCAAGAAGCACTAAGTAAAAACTTACTTGTTAGGTAAGTTTTTACGATCTATTATTTCAGTCTGATGTATTGGTGCCAAACATTTGTATAAACTCTTATTTTTTCTTTTTCTGTGGGAAAAGGGGCATGCCCAATGCAGCAATCTTTTCAGCTGGAACCTTCATGCCTTCTTTGATCCATTTGGAAAGCACCGAAACAACCGCAGAACTCCAGAATGAATTCATATAGGAATTGGCTGTCTTCTTCCCACCTTTGCTACGCTTTTCAAGGAAATCAAAGACCGCCTGCGTCAGCAACTTTTCAAAATTATAGTCAATAGCCAGACTAATAACACGCGCTTCCTTCTTGGCTTCCTTAAAAAGAAAAAGCCAAATCTGGTACATTTCTGTCTTGAAATTAAACTGCTCCAGCTTGTCGACAATTCCCTGAACCGTATTTTTGAAAATACCCTCTAGAATTTCTTCTTTAGAGCTATAGTTCCGATAAAAGGCTGCGCGCGAAACCCCAGCTCGCTCGACTAATTCAGAGATGGTAATCTTTTTCAAATCTTTCTTCTCTAACAGTTGCATTAGAGAAATTTCCAAGGATTCCTTTGTGATTCGATTAGATTCTTGATTATAAGTTTTTAAATTTGCAAGGGATTTTTCTGATATTTTCTTTTCCGCCATAACAATTTCTTTCTTCCTGTATCAGCTGAGAATTAAGGCTTTATATCAAAGCATCTTCATGTTATAATTGTAAGAAAAGACATGTTTTTTGTCAATGTAGAGAACTGATAGAGCAGGAGAAACTAAATGACTTGGAAAATTGTTGCCGATTCTGGCTGTGACTACCGTGAGATCACAGATCTGGCCAACCAGACAAGGTTTGAGAGTGTGCCGCTGACCATTCAGATTGATCATGAGATTTTTGTAGATAACGCTCATCTCAATATTGATGACATGATGGAAAAAATATATGCTACTTCAAGTGCTTCAAAATCGGCCTGCCCAAGCCCTGATGACTACCTTAAAAGCTTTGAAGGGGCTGAAAATATCTTTGTCGTGACGATTACAGGCTCTCTTTCTGGTAGCCACAATAGCGCCCAATTAGCCAAAAAACTCTTCTTAGAAGAACATCCAACAGCAAATATCCATATTATTGACAGTCTTTCGGCTGGTGGCGAGGTCGATCTGATCGTCAAAAAATTGAACGACCTCATCAAAGAAGGGCTTTCTTTCGAGCAAGTCGTGGAAGCCATTACCCACTACCAAGAAAATACGAAGCTTCTCTTTGTACTGGCTAAGGTAGATAATCTGGTCAAAAACGGCCGACTCAGCAAGCTAATCGGTGCGGTTGTCGGTCTCCTCAATATTCGTATGGTGGGCGAAGCCAGCGATACTGGTACTCTGGAGCTTCTCCAAAAAGCTAGAGGCGCTAAAAAAGCTCTGACTGCTGCTGTCGATGAAGTTCTGAAAGCTGGATATAAGGGCGGCCGCATTATCATTGCGCATCGCAATAACGAGAAATTTTGCCAGCAATTTTCGGAAGTTATCAAGGAAAAATTCCCAGCTGCCGACATTTCATTCCTGCCAACTTCTGGACTTTGCAGCTTTTACGCAGAAGAAGGCGGCCTCTTGATGGGCTACGAAATTTAATCCTCTCCTTTTGAGCTGAATATCCGTATTCAGCTCTTTACTTTTTCGATTTAATTCGTTAAAATAGAAGAAAGAAAAGGAGTGAATATCATGGCCAGAGGACGCGGTGTCGCTAGCCCCCAGGATAAGGAGGCAATGCGGCTCATTTCTAAAAAAATCAAAACTTTATTGAAGCAAAAGCAAATCAAACAAATTGAACTTTCCCGAGGAACAGGAATCCCAGCCAGCACTCTTACTGGCTATATCAAAGGAAATTCCCTGCCTGTCCTAGACAATATGCAAAAAATTGCAGACTTCTTTGATATGGATGTTCAAGAACTGGATCCTCGCTATTTATCTGTTCATAGCCCTACACCATTTTCGCTAGAGTTCACGGATATTTTCCAATCTCTAGACCAAAGCCGCAAGCAAGCTGTGACAGACTTTGCTAAAAAAGAGCTGGAAAATCAAACGACTGAGGAAAGATTAAAAGATGATTATTTTCCTTACAAGGTCTATGAAAGCTTCCAGACTTTCTTAAACAAGCCCGAACAAGCTGACATCGTCTGGTTAGACAAAGAGCTTGACTATGATATTGCCCTCTGGATTCGGACAGATTCGCTGGAACCCAAGTATCCGCAAGGTTCTGTGGCACTCATCAAGAATACACACTTTGAATTTGCAGGTGCTATCTATGCCATTGATTACGACGGTCAAACCATTTTGAAAAGAGTTTTCAACGATCCAACTGGCATCCGCCTCATCTCTCTCAATAAAAAATACAGCGATAAATTTATCCCGCATCAAGAAGAACCCAAGGTCATCGGCCGTGTCATGGCTGCCTTTATGCCCTTAGATTTATCAGAACAAGCACAAAAGCCACTTTAATACATAAAGCGGCTTTTCTATTTTTTCTTACTTCCTTTGCTTGCAATCATGATGATCACTGCTATCAGAAAGAAAGTAAGATAAGTAGCAATTGGAAACCAGACATAGCGATGATCCAAAGTAGGCAATGGTAATAAAATAGTTCTATGACGGCGGCTCTTCACTCCAAAGTAATGAAACAAAAGAGCCATAGGATTTATATAAAGGAGAGGTTTGACTAAGTCTTTCAAAGAAGTGACCCTCCTTGCACTATTTTCACGTAGGATAGAACTATAGGCATAGTACAGTAAAACAAGAATATTTATAAACAAAGGAAAAACATAATTACCCTTTAAATATGTAGGGAGGAAGGGGATTTGAAAAACTAGGATGCCCGTAATCATTGCAAAAAGAATAAGGACGGAGAAATCCAATAACCAAGCTAGAAAACCATGGCGCTTGAGCCATATATTCACTTTATCCAGCCACATCCACTCATTCCTATTTTTATTCACATCCATATACCTCCCTCTACTAGCTTGTTTGAACGGGCTTTTGAGCTAGATTCATTGACAAGACCTGCATCAATCAATATAGCGAACACGATTGACCTTGGTTTTCATGATATAGGTATTGACTAAATCATGGTATTCATCATATTCCCCAAATAAAAAGCCTTTTCGTAAAATAACTTCATTCCCCTCTATCCCGTAATCCATATTGATCGGGACAGAATTTTCTGATTTGGCTATAGAGAAATGAAAGAAAATTGCAAACCATATAAACAATGCAAGAGGTACACTCAGGATCCCCCAGATGAGATGGAACCAGCGAAACTCTCTCTTTTTCAAGAAGAGAAACCATAAGTGACAAAATACGACCACTGATAGAAGAAAAAGCCAATTGTTCCACAGCAGGGGCGTAAAGGCCAAGCCAAACGGACTCAAGCTAGAATGCAGCAAGACAAAGATAAACAACAAGATATAGAGCACTAGCCAAATAACTTTAGAAAACTTCCAGCGCTTCGCTTTTTCTTCCCTTGTATCTTCCAAATGTAGCTCACCCATTTCCAACCAACTCCACAATCTTCTGGAAAGTCTTGCCATTTCGAATGGTCAGTTGCTTGTAAAAACTAGATTTGAGCAGTTTTTTATGGTAGTTGGACTTGAGATAGTCCGCTTGGTCAGCATTGCTATAAAAGAAAGCCGTCTGCCCAAAATGCAGCTGCTCCTTGTCATTCGCCCAACTGCCTGCCAGCTCTTGAACACTCTCCCTGTCTACCTCTGGCAGATAAAAGAGAACATCGCGCCGAAAGGCAGTTTCATCCTGCCACCAAGTAGGAAGATTGGCTATTTCTTTTTGAAGCATGGCAGAGCTGACAAGGACAAAAGGCAAAGGAAAATTGTAAGACTGACTGAAATAAGCCGACAAGATCTCCCGAATCCTCTCCTCCTGCTCCTCGCTATCAAAGAAAAGATTTCCGCTGTTGATGTAGGAAACTGGATTTTCAAAATCCAACCCAGCCAAATCTTTCTTCAAATCAGCCATAACGACCTTGTTTTTCCCGCCGACATTGATGCCGCGGAGTAAAAGTGCATAACGCATATGTGCTCCTTACAAATATATCTATTGTTTTCAAGCTAACTGTTCGAGTTTCTGATATAAATCATCCTTTTTTCTCTCACGGCTTTTCCCAGGTCAATGATCTTTTCCTCGCCGTCAAAAACAAAACCCATTTTTCCATAGAAAGCGATGGCACGTTTGTTATCTTCTAACACCCATAGTAAAATCTCTGGATAACTATCCAAGGCGGCAAATGCAGCCTGCATGAGCTGATGTCCTACACCCTTGCCATAATAATCTTTTAAGACATACAAAGCGATAATTTCACCCGCTATCGTAGCTGGATCTCGAAAATCACCGTAGCTAACAAAACCGACCACTTTAGCATCATCCAAGGCGATCAAGGTATTTTCAGGATACTTTTGACTATAAAATCGGCACTTATCCAAGGTCATTTGCTCTTGAAATTCCGCAGGCAAAATCTCATCATAAGCTTCTCGCCATGTCTGCCAATGAACTCTGGATTTCCCTTCTATCTCCTCAGCTGTTTCCATTGTTTTGATAGTGATGACCATTTGTTTTTCTCCTTGATATCCCTCAATCCATCGCCTTTATTTCCAGAATCATATCGCGAATCTGCGCGGCTAGTTCGAAGTCGAGGAGTCCGGCAGCTTCTTGCATCTGTCCTTCTAGTTTCTTAATCATCTCCTTGCGCTCTTGCTTATTGAGGCTTTCGATTTCGACTGTTTCTTCCTTGTCTGGCAGGGCAGCCTTGGTCACACTGATTAGATCGCGGATTTCTTTCTTGATAGTCTGAGGTACAATGCCGTGTTTTTCATTATAAGCCATCTGGATTGCCCGACGGCGGGCAGTTTCATCGATAGCTCGCTGCATGGACTGGGTCATAGTGTCGGCATACATAATCACATGCCCCTCACTGTTTCGGGCTGCCCGTCCAATAGTCTGGATAAGGCCACGTTCGTTGCGGAGGAAACCTTCCTTGTCTGCATCAAGAATTGCTACCAGACTAACCTCAGGTACGTCAATTCCCTCGCGTAATAGATTAATCCCGACCAAAACGTCAAAGACACCCAAGCGCAAATCTCGGATAATCTCGGTCCGTTCCAAGGTCTTGATATCTGAGTGCATGTATTTGACCTTGACACCCATTTCCTTGAAGTAGTCCGTCAAGTCTTCCGCCATCTTCTTGGTCAGGGTTGTGATAAAGGTCCGCTCATTCTTTTCAACACGGGCATTGATTTCACCCAAAAGATCATCAATCTGCCCCATGGTTGGACGGACTTCCACTTCTGGATCCAGAAGCCCTGTCGGCCGGATAATCTGCTCAATAACCGTATCCGTCTGCTCTTTCTCATAGTCGCCCGGCGTAGCCGATACATAGACAATCTGGTGAACATGGCTTTCAAACTCCTCCCGACGCAACGGGCGGTTGTCCAAGGCAGATGGCAGGCGGAAGCCATAATTAACCAGCATCTCCTTACGAGAGCGGTCACCATTATACATGCCTCGAATCTGTCCCATGGTCATGTGACTCTCATCAATCATAATCAAGAAATCATCAGGGAAAAAGTCCAGAAGGGTATAAGGCGGCTCTCCTTCGCTCCGACCATCCATATGGCGGGAATAGTTCTCAACGCCATTTGTATAGCCCATCTCGCGCAGCATTTCGATATCATACTCCGTACGTTGCTTCAAGCGCTGAGCTTCCAGCAGTTTGCCTTCCTTCTCAAAGGTAGCAAGCTGCTCCTCCAGCTCAGCCTGAATTTTGGCAATGGCTACTTCCATGTGGTCTTCATTGGTCACGAAGTGAGTGGCTGGGAAGACGGCCAAATGGTCCACCTCGCCCAAGACTCGACCTGTCAAGGCTTCAACCTCACGAATCCGGTCAATCTCATCTCCGAAAAACTCCACCCGAAAGGCATGCTCATCACGAGAAGCTGGGAAAATCTCCACCACATCACCACGAACGCGGAATTTCCCACGCTGAAAATCAATATCATTGCGCTCAAACTGGATATCTACCAGATCATTGAGCAACTTATCGCGGGAAATCTCTAGTCCAGGACGCAGGCTAACCACACTATCGGAGTATTCCTTAGGCGATCCCAGACCATAGATACACGAGACCGAAGCCACGACAATTACGTCATTGCGCTCCAAGAGAGCCGATGTCGCTGAGTGACGAAGCTTATCAATCTCGTCATTGACCGAGCTATCTTTTTCGATATAAGTATCGCTGGAAGGCACATAAGCCTCTGGTTGGTAGTAATCATAGTAGGAAACGAAGTATTCTACTGCGTTATTGGGGAAGAACTCCTTGAACTCACCATAAAGCTGGCCAGCCAGTGTTTTATTATGGGCAATAACCAGAGTTGGCTTGTTGACCTGAGCGATAACCTGACTCATGGTATAGGTCTTACCAGTACCAGTCGCTCCCATGAGAATCTGGGCTTTCTCGCCCCCCTCTATATTATCCACCAGCTGCTCGATAGCCTGGGGCTGATCTCCTGAAGGCTCATACTTGGAAACCAATTCAAATTTATTATCTGTAATTCTGTTAATCATCTTTTATTCCTCAAATTGTGCTTCTATCATTTTACCATATTTGCTTCATTTTCTCTGTCTTTGGCTCTGATTTAGTAGCTACATCTCTAAGAACGGCTAGTCTTGCATTCTGATCATTCATTCGCATCAAAAATCGCCCAGCTAAGCTGAGCGATGTCTTTATTTCTTAAACATCAATGCCTGAGGCAAGCGATTTTCTTTTTTGAGCGACCAGTAAAGATAGGCAGTACAGCCAATCAGAACGATAGTGGCAAAGATAGATCCTTCAGCTCCAAAGGCTCCGCCGGACAGCAAATCCACAGAAGATTGTGAGCTATAGTTCAAGATTGAGGTAGATGCTCCTTGGCCACTGACCTGAATACCATAGATATTTCCTTGCACAAAATTCCAAGCGCCGTGCATACCAGCCAGTACCCACATATTGTCATACTTGAGCATAAGGAAACAAGCAAAGATACCGTTTAGTATGATATTGACAATAGAAAGAACGGTCACACCAGGGTTAAAGAGGTGCAGAGCCCCGAATAGAGCACTAGAAATCAAGATACCAATGAAGATATTTGACTTAGCGCTAACTGCTGGAAAGAGCCAACCACGCGTCACTAGCTCTTCTGTCCCACCTTGGAGAATCCAGAAAGGAATGATAGCTAGGACAAAAATCAAAGACTGCAAATTCACCTGACCAAATTTCAGACCGCCTGTCCCCGTTACCAAGAGCAAGACAACAACCAGTGAAAACTGAACGGCTCCAATCAGGAAGCCTCTGCCCAGTTCTTTCAGCCATCCTTCCTTAAAGAAACCCAGGCTGGAGAAAGCTCTCTTTTCTCGAAACTTGACCCACAGAAAAACAAGTAAGGCCATAAAGAAAAAACTACCTAGCTGAAAAAAGATATAATAATGCCCGAACACTTCCATAAGTGTAGCCCTGTCATCTATCGGATTTACCATGGCAAGCACAGTTCCAATGATGATCCCTGCAAAGATTTCTCCTACGTGGATAAAGCCAATGGAGATCAGAACTGCTAACCAAATAGGAGGAATGTAGCGCGACAGCTTCACATTATCTAACATGCGTGATTTAAACATAGAAATCTCCTTTCATCATTTATTTATTATAACAAATTTTATCATAATAGTATAAGAGGCAACATTTATCGTTATGTCAGAAAATATAACATCAAAACAGAAAATATTTGCCTTTCTTAAATTTTTCTGATATAATCAAAAAATATTCAACTAAAGGAGAGAAAATATGAAGAAAAAAATCATAGCTTTTCTGCTAGTGTTATTCCCTATCTTTGCACTAGGGACAACTACTCATGCAGATACCATCAAAATCGTATCTGACACGGCTTATGCCCCATTTGAATTTAAAGATTCCGATCAAACCTATAAAGGGATTGATGTAGATATTATCAATAAAGTTGCTGAAATCAAAGGCTGGGCATATGAAATGTCCTTCCCTGGCTTTGACGCTGCTGTCAATGCCGTTCAAGCAGGACAGGCCGATGCCATTATGGCAGGTATGACCAAGACTGCTGAACGCGAAAAAGTCTTTACCATGTCTGATACATATTATGACACAAAAGTTGTCATCGCAACGACCAAGGCTAATACAGTAAAATCTTACGATCAACTTAAAGGAAAGACAGTCGGAGTCAAAAATGGTACAGCCGCACAACGTTTCCTTGAAAAGATCAAGGACAAATACGGCTTTACTATCAAAACATTTGATACAGGCGACCTTATGTATAACAGCCTAACAGCTGGAGCCGTTGATGCAGCTATGGATGACCAACCTGTTATCGAGTACGCAATCAGCCAAGGACAAGATTTGAAAATCTCAATGAAAGGTGAGGCCGTTGGTAGCTTCGCATTTGGTGTCAAAAAAGGCAGCAAATACGAATATCTGGTGACTGAGTTTAACGAAGCATTAACTCAGATGAAAAAAGATGGTACCTTGAAGGACATCATCACCAAGTGGACTGCCGCTTCTGGCACTTCAACCAACTCAGCAGTACCAGAGACGACAACCAAATCTGGACAAAAAGCCACTCCAGTCAAAGCTAAATATACGATTGCCAGCGACTCATCTTTTGCTCCTTTCGTTTTCCAAAATGATAGCAACCAATATACTGGTATTGACATGGACTTGATCAAAGCCATTGCCGAAGACCAAGGTTTTACACTGGAAATCTCTAACCCTGGTTTTGACGCTGCCATCAATGCTGTTCAATCTGGACAAGCTGACGGAATGATTGCGGGGATGTCTGTGACAGAGGCCCGCAAAGAAACCTTTAATTTCTCTGAACCATACTACACTGCTAACTCTATCCTTGCGGTGACAGAATCAAGCACTATTAGCTCCTATGAAGACTTGAAAGGAAAGACCGTCGGAGTCAAGAACGGTACGGCCTCTCAAACCTTCCTCGTCGAAAATCAAAGCAAATACGGTTACAAAATCAAAACTTTTTCAGACGGTTCTTCGATGTATGATAGTCTGAACTCTGGCTCTGTCGCTGCTATTATGGACGATGAGCCAGTTGTCAAATATGCCATCAATCAAGGCAAAAAAATGAAAACACCAATCGAGGGAACCCCTAGTGGTGAAGTTGCTTTTGCAGTAAAAGCAGGCACCAACCCTGAACTCATCGAGATGTTCAATAATGGTTTGGCTAATCTAAAAGCGAATGGTAAATATCAAGAAATCCTTGATAAATATCTCTCAGCTGAGAAGGATAATTCCACAACCGTTGATGAAACAACTATCTGGGGACTTCTCCAAAACAACTACAAACAACTTTTGAGCGGCCTTGGAATTACCATTGCTTTAGCACTGATCTCCTTTGCGATTGCCATGGTGATCGGGATTATCTTTGGGATGTTCAGCGTCAGCCCTATCAAAGCGCTTCGCATCATTTCAGAAATTTTTGTTGACGTTATTCGTGGTATTCCACTTATGATTCTGGCTGCCTTCATCTTCTGGGGAATTCCAAACCTCATTGAATCTATGACTGGTCAGCAAAGTCCGATCAACGACTTCGTTGCAGGAACAATTGCTCTGTCACTCAATGCTGGTGCATATATCGCTGAGATTGTTCGCGGAGGGATTCAAGCCGTTCCAGTCGGACAGATGGAAGCTAGCCGAAGTCTGGGGATCTCGTATGGAAAGACCATGCGCAAGATTATCCTGCCTCAAGCAACCAAAATCATGCTACCAAACTTTGTCAACCAGTTCGTCATCGCTCTCAAGGATACAACTATCGTATCAGCTATCGGACTTGTTGAGCTCTTCCAAACAGGTAAAATCATCATTGCCCGTAACTATCAGAGCTTCAAGATGTATGCTATCCTAGCAGTGCTTTACTTGGTCATCATCACACTCTTAACAAGATTGGCTAAACGCTTAGAAAAGAGGATTCACTAATGGCTAAATTAAAAATTGATGTTAATGATTTACATAAATACTATGGTGAGAATGAAGTCCTAAAAGGGATTAGTGCTAAGTTTTATGAGGGAGATGTTGTTTGTATCATCGGTCCTTCTGGATCAGGTAAATCAACTTTCCTACGCAGCCTAAACCTGCTTGAAGAAGTAACTAGTGGGACCATTACTGTCAACGGTTATGATTTGACAGACAAGGCTACCAATGTGGACCATGTTCGTGAAGATATCGGAATGGTCTTCCAGCACTTCAACCTCTTCCCACACATGACTGTCCTGCAAAATATCACCTTTGCACCAGTTGAGCATAAGCGAATGAGCCAAGCTGATGCAGACAAGCTTGGTATGGAGCTCTTGGAGAAGGTTGGGCTGGCAGACAAGGCCGATGCCAAACCAGACAGCCTGTCAGGAGGACAAAAGCAGCGGGTAGCGATCGCTCGAGGATTGGCTATGAACCCAGATATCATGCTCTTTGACGAACCGACTTCTGCCCTTGACCCTGAAATGGTTGGTGACGTTCTCAACGTTATGAAAGATCTGGCTCAGCAGGGCATGACCATGCTGATCGTGACTCATGAAATGGGCTTTGCTCGTCAGGTTGCTAATCGCGTCATCTTCACTGCTGACGGTGAATTCCTAGAAGACGGCAAACCAGACCAAATCTTCGACAACCCTCAGCATCCACGCCTCAAGGACTTCTTGGACAAGGTGCTCAACGTATAAATATGACGAATCCTGAAAGTAATCTTTCAGGATTTTTATTGACTTATGCTGCCCTTTTTGCTAGACTAAGGGTAGAATGATTTCGGAGGTACACGGAGACATGAAAAATTAAGTCTATTTTTTAAAGGAAACTTTATTTAGTAGATTTTGTCATGTTTCTGCATATCCGCGGGATGTTCATTTTTTGTGCTTTCAAGCATCTATTTGCTTATCTTTAGATTAATCCTGTCGCTCCTATGACAGTTCCAGCTGGAAACCTACAAACGAATGACCCTATTTGGACACTCCTGTGTCTTCTTTGTGCAATCTCAACGGCTCTGCTAAATAAAGCAGGGCTGTATTTTGTATTATAAAACGAAGGAGACATCTATGCTGCAAATAAGAAATCTAACCATTACCCACCTAAAAGACCTGAAGGAGTTAGTCAAAGATTTGTCACTGACTGTCAATCAAGGAGACAAGGTCGCTATTATCGGTGAGGAGGGCAATGGTAAGTCCACCCTACTCAAGCTCTTGCTAGACGAGCGACTGGTCAGCTCCTATGTCAGCTACAGCGGACAGATTGACAAGTCCTATACTGCTGCTGTCTACCTGCCCCAGCAGTTGCCTTCAGAGGATGCCCAACTGACGCTCAATGACTATTTCTTTGCTGATTTTGAGACAGAGCTGGACTATGCCAAGCTCTATCGCTATGCTGGAGAGCTCAACTTTGACAGCCAGCGTTTTGCCAGTCAGCAGCAGCTCTCTAGCCTATCTGGAGGAGAAAAACTTAAAGTTCAGCTCATCAAGAAACTAGCCAGTGATTGGGATATTCTCTTTCTTGACGAGCCCTCCAATGACCTCGATCTTGAAACTCTGACTTGGCTGGAAAACTTTATCAGCCATAGCCAGCAAACTGTCCTTTTCGTCTCTCACGACGAGCACTTTCTCGCTCAAGCTGCGACCAAGATTGCTCATCTGGAGCGAATCAAAAAGAAACAGGAGGCCAGAACCAGCGTCAAGAGTCTGAACTATGAAAATTACCGCCATCAGCGTCAGGAGGCTTTTGAAAAACAAGGTCAATTGGCACGGAAAGAGCGGGAAGAACATGCCAAGACTATGGAAAAACACCGACGGGTTAAACAAAATGTTGAGAATGCCTTGAGAAATACCAAAAATGATGTCCAAGGCCGACTATTAGCCAAGAAGATGAAAAACGTCCTCTCACAGGGCAAACGATTTGAAAAGGTAGGCGCTGAAATGACCGAAATCCCAACACAGGAAGATGCTATCAGCCTTCACTTCTCAGACATAGAAGCTCTGCCATTGACCAAAAGAATCCTAAAATTAGAAGGCATAAAACTGGAAGTAGACGGACGACAACTGGCGAAGAACCTGACTCTGGAGGTCTGTGGCCAGGAAAAAATCGGACTGATTGGTGCTAATGGTGCAGGCAAATCTACTCTGCTGAAGGAAATATGGAAGATACTGCGTGGGCGGACAGACATGCGAGTGGGCTACATGCCCCAGCATTATGGCGACTTGCTGGATGACGAAAGCTCTCCTTTGGTCTTTCTGGCTCCCTCTGGCGACAAGGCTCAGGAGGAGAAAATTCTGACCCATCTAGCTAGTCTCCAGTTCACGCGCGACGAGGCCCGCCACCCGATTGGGCAGCTTTCCGGAGGTCAAAAAGCCAAGCTCCTCCTGCTCAAACTAGTCTTAGACCGTCCCAATGTCCTCCTTCTGGACGAGCCAACCCGCAACTTCTCTCCCACCTCTCAGCCTCAAGTTCGCCAGCTATTGACGACCTATCCCGGCGCTATCATCGCTGTTTCCCACGACCGCATCTTTCTCAAAGAAGTCTGCCAGAAGATTTATAAACTGACAGAGACAGGGTTGGAGGAAGTTGAACTATAAGCAAAAAGAGTTGGAATTTCCAACTCTTTTCGTTTTGTTTAGTATCAATCTATGAACTTAAATAAAGCTCTTCCTTCTACTCCTGCGCTGTCTGCATTTGGTAATAAACACCTCTGGCATCCATGAGCTCCTGGTGATTACCATGCTCGACGATATCACCATCTACCATGACGAGGATGATGTCAGCATTTTGAATAGTGGACAGGCGATGGGCAATGATGAAGCTAGTACGACCCACCATGAGCTTGCTGAAAGCCTCCTGAATCAAGACTTCTGTCCGGGTATCAATGGAGGAAGTCGCCTCGTCCAAGATTAGGATTTTTGGAACGGAAAGGAAGACACGGGCAATGGTCAAGAGCTGCCGCTGACCTTGAGAAAGAGAGTCCCCAGCATCCGCTAGGTAGGTGTCGTACCCCTGAGGCAGCTGCTGGATAAAGAAATGAGCATTGGCCGCCTTGGCAGCTGCAATAACCTCTTCTCGGCTGGCATCTGGCCGGCCAAAAGCTATGTTGTCATGAATGGTCGCCGTCTTGAGCCAAGTCTCTTGCAGTACCATACCGAACTGCTGACGATAAGAGGCTCTGGTGTAATGCGTGATGGGAGTACCGTCTAAAGAAATAAGGCCACTATCAACATTGTAAAAGCGCATGAGGAGATTGATTAAAGTAGACTTGCCCGCACCAGTTGGCCCGACAATTGCGACCTTGCTAGCTGCTGGAATCCTTATATTCAAATCCTGAATCAACTCTTTTCCAGGCTCATAGCCAAAAGCCACATGCTCAAAGCTAATCTGTCCTTTGACATCTTCCGACTGGAGGATTTCCTGACCAGACTCTGCTATTTCCTCTTGGTCTAAAATGCTGTAAATCCGCTCCGCGCAAGCCAAAGCGCTCTGCAATTCCGACATGACTGACGATATATCATTGAAAGGCTTGGTGTACTGGTTGACATAGTTGAGAAAGGTTACCAGTTGCCCAACCGTAAAGCCTGTTCCCTGAATGATTCGGACAGCCCCAAAGCCTACAATCAAAGCATAGATCAGGGCATTGATAAAACGAGTCGAAGGATTGACCGTTGAAGAATAGAAAATGGCCGCCTGCGAATAGTCTGCATAGATTTGATTACTGCGAGTAAAAGCTGTATCAAACTGCTCCTGAGCATTAAAAGCCTGTATCAGACTTTCCTGGGTCAGACTTTCCTCAATCAGCTGGGTCTGCGCTCCCCTAGCCTGCGTCTGACGTTGGAAAAAGCTAAAACTCTTTCTAGCAATAAAGCGAGCTAAGAAGAGAGAAAGGGGCGTCAAAAGCAAGACCAAAAGCAGGAGGAAAAAGTCCAATCTGGCCATGCTAATGATAGTGACTAAGATGGTTAGCAAACCCACAAAAAATTGATTAAAAACCATAAGCAGGCCATTGCTGAGCTGCTCCAAGTCCGTCGTCACCCGACTAACCAAGTCGCCAGTTCCCTGCCGGTCCAGATAAGCCAAAGGCAAATAATGAACTTTCTTGATAACACCCTGTCGGAGCTGCTGGCTATAGCGATAAACCAGCTGATTATAGAGCAAGGGATTGAGCCACTGAATCAGCGTATTGGCTAAGATAACCAACGACATCTGGCCCAAAATCGGCATCAAATGTTGGTCCGCTTGAGGAAGAAGAACGCTATCAATCGCATTTCCAATTAAAACTGGAAGAAGAACAGTCAGAGCCACTTGAGCCACCGTTCCCAGACTAGCTAGGAGAAAGAGCCAGCGCGCCTGCAGCAAATCTCGACTCAAACGCCTCAAGCTGCTAGATGATTTCTTATGCTTCATGCTTGTCCTCCTCTCCTTGACTATGCTGTGAGTGATGGATTTCTCGGTAAATGGCAGAGCTGACTAAGAGTTCCTCATGGCGGCCAAGAGCCACCTGTTCTCCCTTATCCAGCACTAAAATTTGATCCGCTGAGCGCAAGCTATTGGTCCGCTGAGAGATCAATACTAGACTGGTCTCTGTCAATTCATTCTTAATAGCCTGCAAGAGTCTAGCCTCTGTCAGATAGTCCAGAGCTGAAGTCGCATCATCTAAAACCAAGAAAGTGGCCCTCCGCAAGACAGCTCTGGCAATGGTTAAACGCTGACGCTGACCGCCAGAAAAATTTCGGCCAAAAGCCTCTACAGTCGCATCCAAGCCACCTTCCTTCTGAGAGACAAAGTCCGCCGCTTGAGCAATCTCCAAAGCCTGCCACAAGTCCGCATCTGTTGGCTTGGTTGACAGTCCTAAAGTCAGATTGGAGCGAACAGTTCCTTGAAAAAGCTCCGCCTTCTGAGGCACCAGACTAATCCAAGACCGCCATTCGCTGAGATTTTTAGGACTGCGTCCTTGGGAAAAGATGGTCAACTGACCAGCAGCCACAGGATAGAGATGAGCCAGCAGCTGAACCAGAGTAGACTTACCTGAGCCTGTTCCGCCAATAACACCTAAAGTCTGACCTCTTTTCAAATCAAAAGTCAGACCAGTCAAGGCTGGACTAGCTGCATTTGGATAAGAAAAACTAACCTGCTGGACTTTAATGGCTTGATCTAGCAGAGCTGTTTCCTGCACTAATTCCTGCAGGACATCTTCTTCTGTTTGCTCGAAGACTTGACTGATGCGCCCCGCACTGATATAGCTTTGATTGAGTGAGTTGACCAGCATAGCCAGCTTGAGCAATTCCACCAAAATCTGCAATAAATAATTGACCAAGGCCACTAGCATCCCCTGAGTCAGTAAGCCCTTGCCGATAAAAGCATTTCCCTGCCAAATAACAGCAATCAGGGTAGCATTGACCGTAAGAAAGGTCAGAGGGCTAATCAGACTAGCCAGAGCTCCCGTCCTAATTTGCCAGGTTTTATAGAGCTCGTTACGATTTCGAAAGGTCTGTACCTCGCACTGGGTCTGACCGAAAGCTCTTATAACCCGCATGCCCTGTAGCTGCTCACGAGTCAAATTGACCAACTGGTCAGTCAGCTGGCGAATCTTAGCATAGAGAGGATTCATGAGACGAGACATGAAAACGATAATAGCCGTTAAAATTGCCACCATGAGCAAGAACCACAAGGTAATGACCGGACTGATAGTAAAGGCCATGATGATAGAGCCAAAAACAATGATGGGCGCCCGCAGAAAGAGACGAAGAAATTGATTGATGCCCGTCTGAATCTGATAGGTGTCACTCGTCAGCCGAGTAACCAAGCTAGAAGTCGTCAACTCATCCCGACTAGCCTTGGGCAAGCGCAGGATTTTTTGATAGAGGTCTCTTGTCATCTGACGAGTAAAGCCCACTGCCGCCTTTGACGAATAATACTGGGCTATCACTGCTACCACCACGCCCAGCGCAGCCAAGCCCATCAAAAGAAAAACCATCCAGTAGAGATGGGAGCTGTCGTGTCTAGGAATGGTCTCATCCACAATCCCCGCAATCAAAATCGGAACTAAGAGTTCAAAACTGGCTTCCAAAAGCTTGAACAAGGGCCCCAGCAAAGACTCCCTAATATAGCCCTTGAAATATTTCAATAAATCTTTCATACTGTCTACTTCTCCATTAAACTGTATTTATTTTACCATAATTTTCAAAGGGTAAAAAATATTCTCCTTCTGACCAGCAGAAAGAGAACATTAATATTAGACTTCTTGTAAGCTCTGGCTTATTTTCTTTAAACCTATATGCAAAAGTGGCGTTACGGTTAATAAGAAGCCACCCAAAGCTATAAAAGTCCAGTCGAAGCCAAGATTATCAATCAACCAGCCTGTCACAGGGAAGATGACAATCATACTCAGGCTGAACATCATAGAATAGACACTAAGCATGGTCGCCCGTACTTCACTTGGCAGCTGCTTTTGTAAATCATTGTCAAAAATCGGCTGGAAAAGAGCATACAAGGCGTTGCTGATTAGATAAACCAAAATATAAATGATCGGCGTTCCAAAGTAGGACAGCAGGTAGCTTGCTCCAGTTAGAAGAACTACTGAAGGAAAGAGTTTCAAGGCAGAATACTTCTTTCCAACCTTGCTGGCCAGATAGACTGCCAAGATATTCAAGACACTACCAATTAGCATGACCGCCGAAATCTGCCAATCTTTTAAGTCAGGCAATTGATTTTGGTAGTAAAAATAAAACATGCACATCAGTGTTCCGATGATTTGGGACAGAATCATCCAGATGAAAAGGCTGGGATTTCTCTGCAACTCCTCTTTGACAGCCCAGATAATCTTTTTCATGGTCAGGCATTCCGCTTTCTCTGCTTTGACACTTGGCTCCTTCAGCATCCAAGTCAAGAAAAGAACGATGACAGAGGTGCCAATCATGATATAGTAGGTCAGATGCAACTGCCCATGGACAAAAAATCCAGCCCAGACCGTTCCCAAAGACCGGGTCGCTTCAGCCACTCCAGACATGAAACTGGAGATGGACAGATAACGTTCCTTGAGTCCCGCCTCTACGGACGAATCATAGACCATAGCTGCGCTTGTCCCCGAATCAAAATTATAGGACCAAGCACTGATCATCATAGCCAGTGCATAAACCCAAAAGTTCCCCTGCCCCGCCAACATAAGAATCGAAGAGACAATCCCGGCTATTCGGCTCAGATAAAGATTGGTCTTATAAGAAAATCGATCTGCCAACATCCCAGACGGAATTTCACAAATGACGCTGGTAGCGTGAAAGATACTTTCCAAAAGCCCAATCTGCCAAAGTGACATGCCGTTTTGACTTAGAAATAAAATCCAAAAACTAGTAATGCCTAGAAAGGCAAAAAATTCAACTCCGGCCATAAGACCGATATTTTTCCGATAACTTCTTTTAAACATATTTTCTCCTTTAACAAGTGTTTTTTCATTTCTATCCTTTATCACTTGTTAATCCGCTGTTTACATGACTCCTACCTCTTCTTTCTCTAAAATTCTATATTTGGATTATTTCATAGTTCATTGTTGAAAAAACGCCACATGGGCGTTTAATTCGTTTTACGGTTTAATACGGTGCAACATACGTGGGAATGGAATAGCTTCACGGATATGCTTGGTACCTGCTACAAAGGTAACCATACGCTCGATACCGATACCAAATCCACCGTGTGGAACAGATCCATACTTACGAAGATCCAGGTAGAATTCATATTCTGTCGTATCCATACCAAGGTCATTCATTTTAGCAACGAGGGCATCGTAGTCCTCCTCACGCATAGAACCACCGATGATTTCGCCATAGCCTTCTGGTGCAAGCAAGTCTGCACAAAGGACACGGTCTGGATTTCCAGGAACAGGCTTCATGTAGAAAGCCTTGATAGCTGCTGGGTAGTTCACCACAAAAGTTGGTACACCAAAGTGGTTTGAAATCCATGTTTCATGCGGTGAACCGAAGTCATCACCATGTTCCAAATGCTCATAATCTGCATCTTCATCATTTTCATGGGCTTGCAAGAGGTCAATCGCTTCATCATAGGTAACGCGCTTGAATGGCTCAGCAACGTAGCGCTTCAAGAGTTCTACATCACGTTCCAATGTTTCCAAAGCTTGAGGAGCACGGTCAAGAACACCTTGAATCAAGGCTTTGACATAAGCTTCCTGCAAGTCGAGTGACTCATCGTGAGTAACAAAATTATACTCCGCATCCATCATCCAGAACTCTGTCAAATGACGGCGAGTTTTTGATTTTTCTGCACGGAATACAGGACCAAAGTCATAAACACGGCCCAATGCCATGGCTCCTGCTTCAAGGTACAGCTGACCAGATTGGCTCAAGTATGCTGGAGTTCCGAAGTAGTCTGTTTCAAAGAGCTCAGTCGAATCCTCTGCTGCATTTCCTGACAAGATCGGGCTGTCAAACTTGATAAAGCCATTCTTGTCAAAGAATTCATAGGTAGCATAGATGATGGCATTACGGATCTGCATCATGGCAACTTGCTTACGAGAACGTAGCCACAAGTGACGGTTGTCCATGAGGAAGTCTGTTCCGTGTTCTTTTGGCGTGATTGGATAGTCATTTGACTCGCCGATGACTTCGATGTCAGTAATGTCAAGCTCGTAGCCAAATTTTGAACGCTCGTCTTCTTTGACGATCCCTGTCACATAGACAGATGTTTCTTGGCTCAAGCGTTTGATCGTATCAAACTTCTCAAGTCCTACTTCTTCGCCAAATTTCTCAATAAAGTTAGGCTTGAAAGCTACACCTTGGAAAAAGGCAGAACCATCACGCAACTGCAAGAAAGCGATTTTCCCTTTTCCTGACTTGTTGGCCACCCAAGCACCAATCGTTACTTCTTCACCAACATGATTTTTTACATCAATAATTGTTACATTTTTCTTCGACACGTTTTTTTCTCTTTTCTATTTTTTATTCTTTGTGGCAGACTACTTCGACATTATTTCCATCTGGGTCTAGGACAAAGGCTGCATAGTAAGGTAGATGATCACTCCGATAATCAGGTGCACCATTATCTTTTCCACCTGCCTTCAAACCCGCCTCGTAGCAAGCTCTAACCTGCTCGTGGTTTTCTGCAAAAAAAGCAAAGTGAATAGGAGACTGCTCTCCCTTTCCTAGCCAAAAATCTCCACCAGGATGAGGACTATTGGGGGCAACAAAACTGAGTAGAGAGTCAGTTCTAAAATCTAATTCGTAGCCAAGAGGAGCAAGAAAGCTTGTATAAAAGTCTTTTGAAATTTCTAAATCCTTTACTTTAATCTCAAAATGATCAATCATTCTTACTTCTCCATGAAATCCTTGAGGCGTTGAACCGCTTCTTTTAGTGTATCCATGTCAGTCGCATAGCTGAGGCGGACATTTTCTGGCGCACCAAATCCATCCCCTGTCACCAAAGCAACTCCTACTTCTTCTAAAATCGCTGTGGTAAAGGCCGTCACATCTGTATAGCCTTTCATTTCCATCGCTTTTTTAACATTTGGGAAGAGGTAGAAGGCTCCCTGAGGTTTGACAACTTCAAAGCCAGGCACTTGAGCCAGCAAAGGATAAATAATATTCAGGCGTTCTTCAAAGGCCAATCTCATATTTTCGACCGTATCCTGACTACCTGTCAAGGCTTCAATGGCTGCATATTGCGCCACCGCTGTCGGATTAGAAGTCGTTTGCCCTGCAACCTTGCTCATCGCTGAGATAATCTCAGGCTCACCTACAGCATAGCCAATCCGCCAGCCCGTCATAGAGTAGCTCTTGGAAACACCGTTGATGACGACTGTTTGCTTACGAATTTCCTCTGACAGACTAGAAATCGGCGTGAATTTATTGCCATTATAGACCAAGCGGCCATAAATATCATCGGCTAAGATCAGGATATCATGCTCAACAGCCCAGTTCCCGATAGCCAGCAGCTCTTCTGCTGTATAAATCATACCAGTCGGATTGGATGGCGAGTTCAGAACCAAGACCTTGGTCTTCTCAGTACGGGCAGCCTCCAACTGGGCCACCGTCACCTTAAAGTTATTTTCCTCTGTTGCTTGAACAAAAACAGGCTTTCCTTCGGCCATCAAGATCTGGTCGGCATAGCTGACCCAATAAGGCGTCGGAATAATGACTTCATCTCCAGGATCAATCACGCTCATAAAGAAGGTGTAAAGAGAAAACTTAGCACCTGTTGCCACTATCACTTGATTAGACTGAATCTCATAGCCATAGTACTTGGCGAAATAGTCTACAACCGCTGCTTTTAGCTCAGGCAGACCACTTGTTACCGTATAAAAACTAGCTCTGCCATCTTCAATCGCTGCCATCGCTGCTTTCTGAATATTCTTAGGCGTCGGAAAATCTGGCTCTCCCAAGGTCAAAGAAAGGATATCCCTGCCTTCCGCCTTCAAAGCTTTCGCTCTGGCTGCCGCCGCCAGAGTCACACTTTCTTCCATATTTAAAACACGATTGGATAATTTCATAGCCCCTCCTTGCTGAGCAATGTCTTGCTTTCAAATCCGATATTGTAATAAGTGCTTCCAGACTTAATTTCCCAAACAGGCTGACCGTCTAAATAACCAAAAGTAGTCTTATCAATAGAGATCGCTCCATTTTCCTTGGCCAGCTGCTCTGCCTCTGCCTGACTCATCCCATCTTGCAAGCGATAGACATGGATCTTGTTGGAATTTTTTGAAATCAGAACAGCTTCTTCCTCTTTTTTACTAGTTTTCCCAATCAAGCTATAGTAGGACTCTTCGCCATTGTAAATCGCAAAGCTCGTCAGACTTTCCAAATCTGCATATTTCTTAGCGATTTGTTGAGAACCTTCCTTGGCTGACTGCCAAGGCTCGATAGCAAGGTGCAATATCGTAAAAAATGAAAAAACAAGCGCCGTGAGGACGAGGAAAAGCCCAATGGCATAGTGCCTTATAGGAAATTTAGCCCTTTCTTTAATTTTATGTTTCACTGAATCATTATACTACAAATAGCCTGATTTTTCTAGGACTTTTATTACATTTGCATTTATTACTACTTATTGATAAAATGTTGCTATGAAAATAACTGAAAACCTAGACAAGGATACTCTACTTGACCTCAAGACAATTATCGTTCTCCATAAGGCGGAGCGCACCATTCGTAATCTCGAAGCTCAAATTTTTAAAAAGCATAATTTGACGCCAACCCAATTTTCCGTTTTGGAAACCTTATATAGTAAAGGAGAACTGCGGATTCAAGATTTGATTGACAGCATGCTGGCTACATCGGGAAATATGACGGTCGTTATCAAAAACATGGAAAGAGATGGCTGGATAAGTCGCAGCTGCGATCCCAATGACCGCCGCTCCTTTCTCATCCAACTAACCGACCAAGGCCAGAAAAAGATCGAGGCTGTCTTGCCAGAGCACATCGCCAATATCCGCCATATGACTGCATTCCTCTCCCAAAAAGACAAGGAAGATTTGGTGCGGATTTTAAAAACTTTCAAAAGGCTGAGCTAAATTATTGCTAATTAGTGACAATTGTTGTAACATAGTTAGTAACAAGAGGGACACCTCTTAAATAAAGATAAAATGGAGGACACATTTATGTCTAAAGTACTATTTATTGTTGGCTCACTTCGTCAAGGTTCATTCAATCATCAGTTGGCAGCTCAAGCAGAAAAGGCTCTGGCTGGTAAAGCTGAGGTTTCCTATCTGGACTACAAGGATGTACCATTCTTTAACCAAGATATCGAAAGTCCAGCTCCAGCTGCTGTTGCCAAGGTTCGTGAAGAAATCCTTGCAGCTGATGCTATCTGGATCTTCTCACCTGTCTACAACTGGGCCATCCCAGGCGTTGTGAAAAACTTGCTCGACTGGACTTCACGCGCACTTGATCTGTCAGACCCTAGCGGTCCTTCTGCTCTCAACGCCAAAGTGGTAACTGTTTCATCTGTTGCTAACGGCACTTCACCTGATGAGGTCTTCAAGCACTACCGTAGCCTCCTTCCATTCATTCGTATGAATGTGGTTGATCAATTTACTGGTGTCGGTATCAACCCAGAAGCTTGGGGAACTGGCCAATTAGTCCTTTCAGAAGACAAGCTTGCTGAGCTTTCTGCTCAAGCAGATGCCCTCCTAGCAGCTATCAACTAAGATAAATGAAAAACATGAAGCAATATTTCTCAGAAATACTGCTTCATGTTTTTTTATTTTAAGATAATGGCTGCGACGATTGGACTGACAATTACATACATGATCCCTGTCACTCCGATTGCAAGACCTGCCATAGCTCCAGCAACATGTCCATATTTGAAAGCCGTTCCGGTACCAACTGCATGCCCCGTGCCACCTAAGGCCAAGCCAACCGCTACTGGATCCTTAATTTTTAGCAGTTTAAGAATAGTCGGTCCCATGACACTTGTCAAAATACCTGTCGCTACAACAACCACCAAGGTAACAGTTGTCAAGCCCTGCATTTTATCAGTAATTCCTACTGCCATCGCTGTTGTGACAGATTTTGGGAATAGGGAAATCGCTAAAAAGAAGTCCATCCCAAAGAATTTCGCAAGCAGAGCCGTGAAAGTCGTATTGACCACTACAGCGACAAAGGTGCCTAGTAGGATACTGCGAGCATGGTGTTTCATCAGGTGGAAGGTTTTATAAAGCGGAATTCCTAAAGCAACCGTAGACGGTACGATTAAATTGTTCAAATAAGCCCCACCGACATAGTAGTCCTTATAGGAAATTCCCGTTAATTCCAAGAAAGCAATGACCAAAATCGCTGCTAAAAGGAGAGGCGTTGTCAGAGGATGAGGAAATCTACGGAAAATCAGCATCCCAATGAGGTAGGCCAAAATGGACAAGGCGAGGCCAAATAGCGGATTGCTCCAAAGATTAGACATGATCCATCCCTCCTTCCTCATAATCGCCTTCAAAATGCTGCTTGATGAACTGTACGACAAGGGCAATGACGATCACATTTAAAACAATGGCACCAAGGATAATCAGAATAATTGGCAGTAGATAAGGAGCAATCACATGAAATTTATCCATAATACCAACTGCCGGCGGCAGAAAAAGAATGGTCATATTGGCTAACAGGAAGTTGCCGACCATACTGACATGGCGGAGTCTCAATAACTTAAACTGCAAAGCAAGAAATAGCAAGATTAAGCCGATAATACTACCTGGAATGGGAAGATGGAAGACACTTGATATCCCCTCTCCAATGATGGAAATCGAGAAAATAATCATCAACTGGACATATAACTTCATTCAGAACCTCCAAAACTTTCTATGTACAGTTTACTCTTTTTCAGAAAAATTTCAAGGTTTTTCTCAAATAAAAAAGATGGAAACGAATCCATCTGATTGCTTGCATACTATCCTTACTTCTATATTCTCGGAGTCTAGCATTAAACAAAGTGATTGTCGTTCTTCGTCCTGCTATCAAAAAAACGCCTTTAGGCGCTTCTTGAAATACAACGGAAGACATGGGATTCGAACCCACGCACGCTTTTACACGCCTACTGCGTTTCCAACACAGCCTCTTAAGCCTCTTGAGTAATCTTCCATAAAAGAGAAAGACCTGCTTTCTCAAAACTTTATCCATTATACCACATTGCAGCTCCAGCCGCTATACTTTCCGTTATATTTTTTCGAAATTTCTATTAATTCCCAAACATGTTGGTTGATGCTAGGGAGCTCTGTGGTATCAAATCGGGATATTTCTAGTTTGTAAGGTCGAGGATCGCCTTCTTCTTTTTTCCTAGAAGAAATATCATAATCAAGAGCAGAGGCATCCCCCATAAAGGAAACACGATCATCGTAAGTCTCAAAACTAAACTTATGAGTCATTTCCCTTAGTTGACTGTGGTCATCCCCGTCTTTTTCTAAGCGATACCAGATACGCTGGTTTAAGATAGATTGGTACTCATATTCATTTGGATACAAGAAGTCAAAGTATTGTTTCCATTCAGGATCCACCAGAGTAGCTGAACTATATTGATATTTCGAAAATTGCTCCATTACTTGAGCAATAATCGGCATGTGCCGCTCTCTATCTTTCAAATAGTAATAAAACTCTATATGACCATCTGTGATGACTACTCCGACATAGATAGCCGCAATGCGCTTCATCGCTTCTGAAAGACGATCTTCGATGAGGTTCAAATTAGAAAATTCGTCATAATCTGGAAACCCTGTTTCTGGATCAACATTCAAAATAGCGATTTTCAAACGTAGTGCATAAGTATAAGATGGATAGGGAGCGACAGAATCCAAGGCTAAATTTAGACGGATACTAGCCATTCGCTCGTCAATCATAGTCGAAAAAGAGCCCCATTCATTCGGAAGATTCTCTAAATCAGCAGAAACTTCCTCAATGGGTAGATGACTGTCTTGACTTGTCCCTAAGATTTTTCCAAAAAAACTCATATCATCAAAAACCTCATTTACATATCCCTATGGAGCCGGTGGGAGTCGAACCCACGTCCAAACACCTGCCAACACATTTGTCTACGACCATAGGCCATGTCTTCAATTAACTCAGCTTTGACACATGGCTCAAGCCCAAGCTAAGCGAGTCTATCAATCTCTTGTAAAATCCCTAGACTTGATTTTACCGTAGCTTGCTCATAATAAGACCGGTCATCAGACACAAGCAATCCGAATCAGGTCACGCTGGCTGGTTTTTAGGCAGCTAAAGCGTAAGAATTGTTATTTTTTGCAGTTATATTTAACTGGCGTTTTACATCCGCTAGATGAGTCGCAAAATGTGCCGCATAATGCCTGTCGAATCCGTAACGACCCCAAGACAACTAACTATTATACCAAAATAATGTCCTAATTGCAAAAATCAAGATAAAATTACTCCAAAGATACTAAAATTCCCTTGATATAATGCACCAAGGGAATTTGACTACATATGATCTTTCACTGCAACTGCTACCATTCTAGCCTTGGCTCTTGGCTGTCCTGCTACTGACATCTCCATCACGATAATAGCTTTCCTTGCTCCCAACTCCTCAAGCTGCGAAGTGACGATGATTTCCTGATCAATAGGCGTCGGGCTCTGGTAATCAACTTCTAAGCGGGCTGTGATAAAGCGTCCAATGACTGTATCTTGAGTCAAGTCCAAGCCTTTTTCTTGATGGGCAAACCAAGCCGCTGAAGCCGTTCCATGGCAATCAAAAATCATAGCAATCATGCCACCAAAAAGATTGGCCGGCACACCACCAGTATAGTGAGATTCTGGTCGTATTCTAGTGACACATTCCTTCCCATCTAAGCTAGGATAAGTCTTTAAATGCAGGCCTAGATCATTCTTAGGGCCGCAGCCCCAGCAATGTTGAAATCGGTCGCCATATGAATCTTGAATCGCAAACTTTCTTGTTTCTAAAGTCATACCAGTTCCTTTCAAATTTTCTTGTAAGCGCTTTTTGATTAGTATATCAGCCTTTGGGGCAATAGTAAATAGAAAACAGAGTCAATATATTTTAATTGTTGCTATAATCTGATTTTATAAGTTTTCTACCTCTTTCTTGAATTAAAAATACTCATTTTCATCCTTAATAGCCCTTCTAAAGCATAAAAAAACCAAGAAAGCCCGATCTGGCTTCTTGGTTTCATCTAATTTTATAACTTCTTCTATTAGAATAGTTCCTGAATTGGTTCAAAAATAATCCGTTCAATATCAGACAAGTAAATAGAGAGCTGTTGTTGCTTGTTAAAGAAGGCTGATAATAAATCATTGCCTTGGATTTTATCTCCAAAACTCTGCATCTTTTCTTGAATGTCTGGAGTCGGCATTTGACCTGTTTGAGCCAGTTGCTGCAGCTCTTTCTGGAAAGCTAGGTAGTCATCAAAAATAGCCTTGGCTTCACTATCCGCATTGATAGCCTGCTTGCTTTCTACCACAGCTTTGTACTCTGGCATTTCGCGAAGTCCACGGCTGAGTTCATTGGCTAAATCATAAATATTTGACATAGAGTTCTCCATTCTATATTAATCTACGGACACTTGGTAATCCGTATTTTCTTTTACTATTTTAGCAGATTTTTCCAAATCTTGGCGATTTTTAAAGGTGATTTGCAGAATACCGTGGGTATCTTCTCGATTTTCCTCGTTGATACGAATATTGACGACCGAAATTCCGCGCAGAAGCTCCAAAATACCCAATATCGCATCTTCTTCGTCAGGAACTTCAATAAAGAGGTCATAAAAGCTGTCCACACCTGCACGCTTATGAATTTCCATTTGTTTGCGGCTTTGCCGTCCTCGGTCAAAAAATTCCCAGATTGCTGACTCATCCTTAGCCTCAATCGCTGCGGCCACCTTGTCTAACTGATCTTTAAAATCTTCCAGCCGCTCCAAGATAGCTTCAGGATTGGTCAAGAGGATAGAGGTCCACATACCCGGCTCACTCTCCGCAATCCGCGTCATATCTCGAAAACCACCGGCTGCAAAAGACTGGGTCAGCTCATGCTCTTGGCTATAAGCTGCCGCTTGCTCCATCAGACTGGAGGCTAGGATATGCGGAAAATGACTGATTTGACTGGTCACTCGGTCGTGCTCTACAGGATCTACCTGAATAAAGCGGGCATGAAGACCACTCAGCAAATCTTGCATTTCCTCAAGAGTACCTGGCTTAGTCAGATTAGAGGGGGTGAAGATATAATAGGCATTTTCAAAGAGGGTGACATGGGCTGCCTTGGCTCCGGTCTTGTGACTTCCAGCCATGGGATGAGCACCGACAAAGCGGACGGGCTTATGTTGCAAATAATTTTCTGCAGCTGCCACAATCTCAGCCTTGGTTGAGCCAGCATCTGAGATGATAACATTTTCCTTCAGGTTCAGCTCCGCTAGATCCTTGATAAATGCTATGGTTTGCTTGATAGGCACAGCCAGAATAATCACATCAGCCAATGGAGCAAAGGCGGCAAAATCAGCCGTCACTCGGTCTACCATTCCACGTTCCAAGGCGACTCTGCGCGATTCTTCGCTGCGATTATAGCCAAGAATCTCAATCTCAGGATGAGCGCGCCTGATGCCCAAAGCCAAAGATGCTCCAATCAATCCCAGACCAGCGATATAGACCGTTTTTCTCTCCATACCCTCTCCTTACTTCTAAAAGTTCTTAACAAATTCCCGGTGGCGGGCTACCGCATCCTTTAGTTCTTCCAGATTGTCCGAAGAGAACTTCTCCAGAACTTCGGTAGCTAAAACTGTTGCCACCACGCTTTCCATGACAACACCCGCCGCTGGCAGAGCCGTAGGATCGCTCCGCTCCACTGTCGCCTTATAAGGCTCGTGGGTCTCAATATCCACGCTCATAAGTGGCTTGTATAGAGTGGGAATGGGCTTCATAACACCGCGCACCACGATTGGCTGACCATTGGTCATCCCCCCCTCAAAGCCGCCTAGATTATTAGTCCTGCGAGTGAAGCCATCTTCCTCAGACCAAAGGATTTCATCCATGACTTGACTGCCCTTGAGACGGCCTGCTTCAAAGCCCACACCAAACTCAACTCCCTTGAAGGCATTGATGGACACGACTCCCTGAGCAATCTTGGCATCCAGCTTCTTATCCCATTGAACATAGGAGCCCAGACCGACCGGCACACCGCCAACAACCGTCTCAATGACACCACCGATGGTATCCCCGTCTTTCTTAATCTGATCAATATAGGCCTTGATCTCTTCTTCGCGATCGGGACTGACAATGGAAACCTCTGACTGGGCAGCTCTTTCCTTGATTTCTGCTACAGTCAGGTCATCCGGCACATCAATATCAATGCCACCAAAGGTCACGATATGGCTGGCTACCTCTACACCGATTTCTTCCAGCAAGCGCTTGGCTACCGCTCCGACTGCTACACGCATGGTCGTTTCGCGGGCTGAAGAGCGCTCAAGGGAATTTCGCAAATCGTCAAAACGGTATTTCATACCTCCGACCAAGTCCGCATGGCCAGGGCGTGGTTTGGTAATCTTGCGCAGCCCTTTTTTCTTTTCATCTACATCCGCCGCACTCATAATCTCCAGCCATTTCTGATGATCGAGATTTGTGACATTGAGGGTAATCGGACCGCCCATGGTCAAGCCATGCCGAACTCCAGACGTAATCTCGACTTGGTCGCTTTCAATCTTCATACGGGCTCCACGGCCATACCCACCCTGACGGCGCTTGAGCTCAGCATTGATATAGTCAGCGGTCAGAGGAAGACCAGCTGGCACACCCTCAATAATAGCTGTCAGGCGTGGTCCGTGGGATTCTCCTGCTGTTAAGTATCTCATACATTTTCTCCTATTTCTGGGATGGAAAGATATGGATACCCTGTCTATTTTTATCCAAACTGTCCAATCGTCTTAAACTCCATCTGGCACTTATTTCTTCAGAAATTCTTTCATCTCTTCCAACGGAATCTGGTGAATACTAGCCGAACCCAACTCAGGAACCAGTACTAGTTTAATAGAATTCCCTCTAGCCTTCTTATCATGGGTCAAAGCCTGATAGAGAGCAGCCTCATTCCATGGCTGGTAATCCACCGGCAAGCCAAACTTATGACACATACGGATGATGTCTTCTGTGATTCCGGCTGGCATAAGGCCTTTCTTCTCAGCGACACGAGAAATCTGTACCATGCCAATCGCCACAGCTTCACCGTGCATGACTTTTCCATAGCCCGCTGTCGCTTCAATAGCGTGCCCAATGGTATGGCCGAAATTCAGATAGAGGCGGACGCCATTATCCAGCTCGTCCTCGACCACAATCTTACGCTTGACATCGCAGGAATGGTAGATGATACTCTCCGCATGCTCCAAAATCGACTCTGGGCTGCCATCCATTTCTGACAGCTCATCCCAGAGTTCCTTATCCTCAATCAAGCCGTACTTGACCACTTCGCCCATACCTTCGATCAGTTCCCGCTGGCCCAAGGTCTGCAAGACTTCAGGGTCAATCAGGACACCATCAGGCTGAGTAAAAGTGCCAACCATATTCTTGGCCCAAGGCGTATTGACACCTGTCTTACCACCGATAGAAGAGTCCACTTGAGCTGTCAGACTGGTCGGAATCTGAACGAAATGAATCCCCCGCATGTAGGTCGAAGCAACAAACCCTACCAAATCACCAACAACGCCGCCACCCAAGGCCACGATACCATCACTACGGGTCAGACCAACCTTGACCAAAAACTCATAGGCTTTGTTGACCGTCTTTAAGTTCTTGCTGGCTTCGCCCTCCAAAAAGTCAAAGACAAAAGTCTCAAACCCAGCTGCTTCTAAGCTCAGCTTGACCTTTTCCGCATAGAGTCGAGCGACTCTATTGTCCGTGATGATGACCACTTTCTGAGGCTGCCAAAGCTGACTCAGCCAGTTTCCAGCCTGAGATAAGGCTCCTTTTTCGATGAGAATATCATAGGGATGATGGGGGAGATTTACATTCAATTTCATAAGCGCCTCCTTGTTTTTCCTGATCCAACCATAGAGCAGTTGAGTACGAGTAACTATTTATACAGAGCTTCCAGCTGCTGCCAAATTTCCTGAGAAGGCATGGGTTGTCCTGTCCAAAGCTCAAAAGCTTCTGCGGCCTGATAAAGCAACATACCCAGACCATTCACTGCCACTACTTTCTGACTTCGAGCCCACTTTAAAAAAGGTGTTTCAAAAGGTTTATAAATCACATCCGCGACTAAAATCTGGCTCGGCAGCTGAATACTTTCAGCTAATGGCAAAGTTTTTCCATCCATACCCACACTTGTTCCATTGACCAAAAGGTCTGACTGGTTGATTTTATCCTGCAAGATAGCCAAGTCTTCTAAATTCAATACATGAATCCTACTCTCAGTCTGGCGGCTGATAACTGCCATCTTGCTGACAGTCTTATCATAAGAAGACTGCCGAGTAAAGACAAAGATTTCTTCTGCCTGATCCAAAGCAGCTTGAGCGATAATAGCTGTCGCGGCTCCTCCAGCACCTAAAATGGTCATTTTTTTGCCCTGAATAGCAAAAGACGGCAAGCTCTTAAAAAATCCCTTGCCATCCGTATTATATCCTATCAATGTACCATTTTTATTCACCACTGTATTCACAGCCCCGATAAGACGAGCGCTGGGAGCCAATTCATCAAGATATTGGATGACTTCCTGCTTGTAGGGCATTGACAAATTTATCCCAAACATATTATACCTTCGGATATTAGCAACGGTCGCCTCTAAATCCTCTGCTCCAATTTCCAAAGCAAGGTAGACACCATTGACAGCAGTCTTCTCAAAGGCTGTATTATGAATAAATGGTGAAATGCTATGCTTAATCGGCTTAGCAACCACTGCTGCTAGACGAGTATGGCCATCAATTTTCATTTAAAATCTCCCGCACAACCTTCATGTTTGCTAGGGAAACCTGACCTGGTGCACTCGGCTGTTCAACACTGGCAAAAGACCAGCTCGAACCCGTCAAATCCGCGGCTAAGCGAGAAATCTTTCCGACTTTTCCCATAGAAATCGTCACATACTCTTGTTCAGGGTTCAAAATCTTAAATCCACGAGTATAGTTCATCAGATCCAAGACATCCTGCTCATTATGCGCCATAACAGAAACTTTGACCACTTTTGGTGCCAAACTTGTCAATTCTGACAAAATTTCCATCATATTTTCAGGTGTTTCCTCGAAATTATGATAACTGAGAACTAAATTAGGAAACTCGAGCATTTCTTCAAATTTATCTTTATGCGAATAGTATTCAAAATCAACATAGTCTGGCGAATAAAAATTGGTTACTTCCTTGATAAGAGCAACATATTCATCATCTGACAGATCAATTTCGCCACCTTCTCCGCGACTTCGCAGCGTGAAGAGCAATTCACGGCCAGCAAATTTCTCGAAAATAGCAGGAGCAACGTTGAGAATGCTCTCTTTCGGCAAAAAGTCCGCGCGCCATTCGATAATGTCAGCATCATCATAACGACTCACATCAATTGCTTTAGCCTCTTCTAAACTTCTGGGCATGATTGAAACGACTAATTTCATTTGTCCACCTTAATTGTAAATACCTTGAGGTAGTTACTATTCTCATCTTTCTTATTGTATACAAAGTCTGCTGGTAGGCCATATTCCGCTAGATAGCGATGAGGAACTCCTGCAAATCCTTTTTCAATTTCTTTTTTAAACTTACTTTTAGAAACATTAGCTGCGTTGGTCGAAAGAATCAATGTTCCTTTTGGACTCAAGATTTCCAAGGCCTGAGCCACCAAACGATGATAATCTTTCGCAACAGAGAAGGTCTGCTTTTTATTGCGAGCAAAGCTCGGCGGATCAAGGACAATCACATCATATTTCAACTCGTGACGCTTGGCGTATTTGAAATAATCAAAAACATCCATGACCACGAAACGATGCGGCTCTAAATCCAAACCATTGGCTTCAAAATGCGCTTGGGAAAGCTCGCGGCTACGTTTGGCCAAATCCACCGAAGTTGTTTGACTGGCACCGCCCATAGCAGCTGCCACCGAGAAAGCTGCTGTATAAGAAAACATATTGAGCAGACTTTTTCCGCTAGCTAAGCCGTCAACCAAACTCCCCCGCACCTCGTGCTGGTCCAGAAAAATCCCAGTCATCAGGCCATCATTCATGAAGACTTGATAGCGCACGCCATTCTCCAAAACCGTAAAATAGGCTGGCGCTTCTGCTCCGTAGAGATGGGCAGACTCATAGTCCAAGCCCTTGAAGCGAATCTTCTCGTAAGCTCCAGTGACCTCAGGAAAGACCTGCTGGAAAGCAGCCACTATCTGGTCCTTGATTGAAAAAACAAAGGAATTGTACCAAGAGAAAACGGCATAGTTCTCGTAGATGTCAACCGTAAAACCGCCAAAACCGTCACCTTCTTGGTTAAACAGGCGATAGGCTGTCGTATCCTCCGCATGACGGTAATAGAAACGCTTGTCTTTAGCTTTTTCAAACAAATGCTGAAAGAAAGCTGAGTTCAGCTCTACCTTAGCATAGGAAATCAGCCAGCCAAGTCCCTTATTTTGTAAGGAGAGATAAGCTGTTCCCAAGAACTTCCCCTGCTGACTATGCAATTCCACACATTGATCGGTGAATGAAAGAGTTGGAAAATCATTCTTATCTAGAACTAAAATCCCTTTTCTCAACTTTTCCTCTGTCTGTTTATTAACAGTAAGTTTCTTCATAAGCATTATTATACCAAATATTGTGAAAATTCTCAAAGCATATTTATTATTTTCACATAATCTTGTTTTAGTAGAAGAAATTTTCAACATTTTATATATTAAATATTTGTTTTATCAGGCGGACTTTCAAGCAAGCTCCCCTACTTCTACTTTCCACTATCTATCATGGTGCAAAGCCTGTTTAACCTTAGGTATGTTTACGAACAATCTTGAAGCTAGGAAATAATTGCCCTTATTCTAAATTACTTTATAAATAAAATAAACTAAGCACTAAATCACCACAATTTTTCCTCAACTTGAAAAATTGTGATATACTTAGAAGAAGAGAATTTTTAGGAAATAAGACAAGGAAGTATCTTTCTGTGAAAAAAATAACCAAGAATTTACTCAATTTTATGAGTACAAGGCTCGGTTTCGTCTTGAGCTTGCTCACGATTTATTGGTTAAAAACCATGTGGGCTTATACCGTTGATTTTAATTTAGATATTCAAGGAGCCTATCAAATTTTTCTGGCTCTGATTAACCCTTTCCCAATTGGACTTTTACTGATTGGACTTGCCCTTTATATCAAGCCGACTAAGCTTTTTTATTGTGTCAGCACGGCTATCTACATCATGCTCTTTGTCTGGTTGGTCTCAAACTCCATCTACTACCGTGAGTTTACCGACTTTGTGACAGTCAATACCATGTTGGCCTCTAGCAAGGTGTCTGCAGGGCTCGGAGCCGCAGCCATGGAACTCTTCCGCCCTTGGGATGCTATCTATATCATTGATTTTCCAATTCTGGGCTGGCTTTTTTATAAAAAGTATATCCGCTTGGATCATCGTAGGTTTAATTTCCGCGCCAGCTTTGCTGTAACGTCCCTATCAGCGATGCTCTTTTCGGCCAATCTTTTCCTAGCAGAAATTGATCGTCCTGAGCTCCTGACACGCGGATTTTCAAATTACTATGTCGTTCGCGCCCTTGGTCTTCCTGCCTTCCTGGGCTACAGTGCCAATCAAACCTATGCTGCTAATAAAGAGCGTTCCAAAGCCTCTGCCAAGGATCTAGAACCCGTTCAACAATATATCCAATCCCATTATGCTGAGCCAAACTCTGAATACTACGGCATTGCCAAAGGTCGCAATGTTATCTATGTCCATCTAGAGAGCTTCCAGCAGTTTCTGATTGATTATAAACTACAGATGGAGGGCAAGGAATACGAAGTTACGCCTTTCCTTAACTCCCTTTACCACTCCAACTCTACTTTAGCCTTTTCAAACATCTTTAACCAGGTCAAGGCTGGAAAGACTTCCGATGCTGAGACCATGATTGAAACAGGTCTCTTTGGTCTTAACCAAGGCTCCTTCATGGTAAACTACGGCGGTACCAATACCCAGCAAGCAGCACCTTTTATTCTATCAAAAAATGGAGACTACACATCTGCTGTTTTCCATGGAAATACAGGTAGTTTCTGGAACCGCAACACCGCCTACAAACAATGGGGCTATAATTATTTCTTCGATGCGTCCTACTTTACCAAGCAAGACGAGACCAACTCCTTCCAGTATGGCTTGAACGATAAAATTATGTTCAAAGATTCCATCAAATATCTGGAACATTTACAGCAGCCTTTCTATGCCAAATACATCACCGTCTCTAATCACTATCCTTATACGACCAGCTTGATTGGCGATGAGATTGGTTTCCCACTGGCAGATACCAAAGACGAAACCATCAATGGCTATTTTGCAACAGCAAACTACCTCGACTCCGCTGTCAAAGCCTTCTTTGACTACCTGAAAGAATCTGGACTCTATGAAAATTCAATTATCGTCCTCTACGGCGACCACTATGGAATTTCTAATTCTCGTAATCCAGCTCTGGCACCTTTGATCAATAAAAACTCTGAGACTTGGTCTAGTTATGACAACGCTATGTTACAGAGAGTGCCATACATGGTCGTGATACCTGGAATGGAAAAGGGAAAAATCATTGATACCTTTGGCGGACAAATCGATATGCTGCCAACCTTGGAGCATTTATTGGGAATTGACTCTAAAAATTACCTTCAAGTCGGGCAAGACCTCCTCTCATCTCAGCACCAGCAAATCGTGGCTTTCCGCTCAACCAATAACTTTGTAACACCAAAATACACAAGTTATAGCGGCCGCATTTACAACACACAAACTGGGGAGGAGATCACTCTGCCAGACGAGTCAACAACAGCTGAACTAGAAGCTATCCGAACAGCCGCAAATACACAGCTGAAGATGAGCGATGCTATTCAGACAGGGGACCTATTCCGCTTTTACACGGGCAATAACCTAGGAAAAGTCAATCCTGATGATTACAACTACATCAACTCGTTGAAAGCCCTCAAGGCCATTGAGAAAGAAAAAGGCGACCAATCAACTAGCCTTTATTCAAAACGTGGCGGTGTATCCTCTGTGGATCTCTTTAATTCACCAAGTTATCGAGCACTTCACCCAGAACAATTTCACTCTAGCACTAGCAGCGAATAGGGAACTAGCGGAGAGTCCTCCAGCTCTTCTAGCTCCTCCAGTTCAAGTGCCAGTCCCTAATCTATGAGGCTACTCAACTCTTCCTAAAACATTGAAAATGTTTTGGGGAGAGTTTTTATTTTTGAAGCACAAAAAAATTGAAGACTTAAGCTGCAAAGCCGTCTTCAATCTTTTCTTATTTTTATTCATATTATGCAATCACTTCAAAAACGGAAGCGGTCAGATTCTCCACATAGAAGGGTCTCTTATGACGACTATTTCCGATCAATAAACGTAGATGATCCGCATTCTCAAGGTAATAGGGCAGGCCACTTGCATTAAAAATGATTTCATAATGTTTTTCATCTTTAATCTCAAAAATGACGATACCACTGCCAGCAAAGGCTTCTCTTACAAAGACATGTTTGTAAATCTCTTCATAGGTTTGATAAGAAATTTCCTTCTGACTTGTCTTTAAGTGAATGATCTGCTTGATATAGTCAATACTCTCCTGATGTTGGCTAATCAATTCCCAATTCACTTGGTTGACAGCATCGGGAGCATTATAGCTATTCATGGCTCTGTCACGGTCGCTAGGCAGGACTTGGCCCTCTTCGCCTGTTCCTACTAGTTTTGTGCGGGAAAATTCTTGGCCCAATTCCATAAATGCCATTCCCTGCATGAGCAAGTTCATAGCTGTTGCCAGCTCAATTCTTTTGGTCCGAGTGACCTCATCATCATCTGGGTGCAAGTCAACCAGCAAATCATGCAGGTTGAAATTATCATGCGCCTCCACATAATTCAGAACCTGAGTTGGTGTCAAATAGGAGCCTAACTCACTGCTGCCCAGAATGGCTTTGGCTATGATATCTTCAGTCGCTTGTCCGCTCACATAACCAGCTTTCAGACCACCGTAGACTTCAGCACCCTTTATCGCATCGCGCTGGGTATCATTGAAAAAGCCAATTCGCGGCAGTTGATAAGCATTGTCTTTCTTAGCCTTGTCCTCTGGCATCAGGCCTGTTCCCATATCCCAACCTTCACCATAAAGCAAAATCCGTGGATCAATTTTATCCATTTCTTCTCGGATGATATTCATGGTGGTGACATCATGGATTCCCATCAGATCAAAACGGAAGCCATCCACATTGAATTCTTCTACCCAATAACGAAGGGAATCAATCATGAATTTGCGGAACATTTCATGCTCACTGGCCGTCTCACTGCCGACACCTGTACCATTTTGGAAAGAACCGTTTGGATTCATTCGGTAGTAATAATCGGGAACCGTTGACTGAAAGGCTGAGTCAAAGGTCGAATAAATATGATTGTAAACCACATCCAAGGTCACAGAAATCCCTGCATCGTGGTAAGCCTGAATCATGGTTTTCAAATCTCTAATGGCCTGACCTGGATCATCTGGATTAGAAGAAAAACTGGTTTCTGGTGCATTGTAGTTCTGTGGATCATAGCCCCAGTTATAGGTAACTTGGCCATTTTCATCATAGTCCTTATGGCGGTCAGAAACCGGCTGGAGCTGCACGACATTGATACCTAGATTGCGAATGTAATCAAAAGTAGTCTGGTCTCCCTGACTATTTCTAGTGCCACGTTGACAAGCACCTAAAAAAGTCCCTCGCAAATGCTCTGCGACCCCTGAACTAGGCGATTTGCTAATATCTCGGATATGCATCTCATAGATGACCGCCTGATTTGGGTTATCTAAACGCCAGGTTGCCTCCTTGCCTTGACATACCTTAAAACCAGCAACAGTCTTGTCCTGTTCGGCAACAATAGCTGAGCGCTTGCCATCTGGACTGGTAGCGATTGTATAAGGATCGCGCGTCAAAAAATGCTGGTTTTCAAAATGAACATGATACTGGTAGGCCTTGCCAGCTAAATCTTCTGGCACTTCCACCGACCAAACTCCGATTGTATTTTTAGCATGATCGTGCGAGTAAATTTCGCCCTTTTCCATAGGGAATTCTTTATAAACAGCTGCTTGATTATCGGAAGTTCCATAGACTAGCAATTCAACCTTTTTGGCTGTCGGAGCCCAAACTTTAAACTCATTTACTTGCCCCTGCAGACGATGCCCAAGCCAACCTTGGTAGCCCCAGCATTCGTCAAAATAATCCGACCGCATAGCCACATCGAAATTATGGGGACGTCGCCGCGAATATTGGTGGCTCGTCGTCGCCGCTTGCAAGGAATAGTAGACCTGATGATCTCCTTCAATCAACCAAACCTCTGTGGGCAAATGAACTGGCAATAAATCAATGTGGTAGTCGCAAGATTGGCTGGACCAGTCTGAACGCTTGACAATCACATGAGCCTGACTGAGAGGTTCCCAACTTTCAAAAGATAGTTCTCCCTGGATACCAAAATAATCTAGTTTAGAAAAAGGTGCTTCTTTTCCCCACTGATCCGTCTGCCACTGCCACAAATCATAAGAAAAGTAATCTCCCTTGGGATTGTGGTAATGAACAATGACTTTATAGTCTATCATTTTCATTTATCTCTTCATTCTAATTTTTCTAAGGAAAGAGCGCTCTCATCGATTTCATCTATATTGGCGAAAAACTCCAGATGATTGTGCAAAACTTCCAATTCTACTGGTGTATCTCCTCCGTACTCACCGTCCAGATTCAACATAAAGGGTGCTTTTTTATCCAATACTTTTAGCTTCAATTTGCTGGTTTTCAGATATTCAACATTAGCATCCGTCACATGTTGGCCACCATTAATTGCTTGTATGATGAGACTAAGCATATCAAACAACTTAGCCGTTTTTACAAGAATCAAGGTGAAATTTCCATCGTCCAGTTTGGTATCTGGCGCTAGTTTTTCAAAGCCTCCGATAGAATTGGTCAAGGCTGCAAAGACAAGCGAAATCTTGCCCTCAAAAACACCATGGTCATGCTCAATCCGTACCTTACGGGATTTGGAGCGTGGCAGCATTTTGGCTCCTTCGGCTACATAAGCCAGATAGCCTAGACGGGTCTTGACTTCACTAGGGACACTGTAAGTCAGCTCTGTCAGCGTACCCGCCGCCGCAATGTTGATAAAGTATTTGCTGCCATAAGCCCGACCGATATCCATCTGAATCGTCTGATTTTTCTCGATAATTCGAGCTGCAGCCACTGGATCTCCCATGGGAATTTTCAAGGCACGCGCATAATCATTGGTCGTACCAGTTGGAATGAAAGCCAGCTTGGGGCGCACATCTAGGCCCGCAACCCCATTCACTACTTCATTGATGGTCCCATCTCCACCAGCTGCTATAACTAAATCAAAACCTGCTCTTGCTGCTCTTTCAGCTTCTCGCTGAGCAGAGAAAGGCTCTGGAGTCGTCTGATAGGCACTGGTCTCATAGCCAACATCTTCCAAGACATCCAAGACTTCGGCAATATTTTTTTTGATAATTTCCTGCCCAGAAGTTGGGTTATAAATTAATCTTGCTTTTTTTATTTTATGTTCCATACTCAGCCTCATAAGCTATCTAGCCAGTCCTCATCTCGAATCTCGATCCCAAGTTCTTGAGCTTTGGTCAATTTGCTGCCGGCATCGCTACCTGCCACCACCAAATCTGTCTTTTTAGACACACTTCCAGCAACATTTGCGCCCAAGCTCAGCAATTTTTCTTTAGCTTGATTCCGTGTTAATTTTTGTAATTTTCCGGTCAATACGACTGTTTTGCCAGCGAGAGCGGCATCGGCTGCCACTTTCTCCCCCAGATAGTCTAGGTTAACGCCAGCTTCTTGTAATTCTTGCAGCAGAAGCTGACTGCCTTCCTGCTCAAAGTAAGAATGCAGACTCTGAGCGATAACTGTCCCCAAGCTGTCAATGGAAGATATTTCCTCTTGACTGGCCTGTGACAACTTGATCATATCGTGGAATTTCTCCATCAAAATCCGACTAGCCTTGCTTCCCACGTGACGGATTCCCAGACCAAAGAGCAATTTCTCTGCTGAATTTTCCTTAGAAGCTTGAATGGCATTATACAATTTATTCGCTGATTTTTCCTTAAAGCCGTCCAAGGTCAGCAAATCTTCTACAGAAAGTCGATAAATTCCAGCCACATCCTTGACCAAGTTCTTATCAAAGACCTTTTCGACCACTGCTGGACCAAGGCCAGTAATATTCATAGCATCCCGGCTGGCAAAGTGAATCAAGCCTTCCTTGATCTGGGCTGGACAGAGGGGATTGATGCAGCGCAGAGCCACTTCGTCCTCGAAATGCACCAGCTCACTCTCACAGCTCGGACAGTGACTTGGTATTTTCAAAGCCTCCTCTGAGACCCGCTTGGACTCCACCACTCGCAATACAGCAGGAATAATATCTCCTGCCTTATAGACGATAACGGTGTCTTTCTGACGAATATCCTTCTCTGCAATATAGTCCACATTGTGCAAAGTTGCTCGGCTGACAGTCGTTCCCGCTAGCTGCACTGGCGTCAGATTGGCTGTCGGAGTCACAACTCCTGTCCGACCGACTGTCCAGTCAACAGACAAAAGCTGTGCTACCTTTTCCTCAGCTGGAAACTTATAGGCGATGGCCCACTTAGGTGCCTTGACAGTAAAGCCAAGCTCCTCTTGCACCGCCAAGTCATTGACCTTGATGACAATACCGTCGATCTCATAAGGCAGACTGTCCCTCTCTTTGGCAATCTTTTCGATAAACTCCCAAACGGCATCGATAGAATTTGCTAGAAAATGAATCGGATTAACTGAGAAGTCCAAAGAAGCTAGCTTGTTCAAAACTGCTTCTTGGCTGCCAGCCTCAGTCGGACTGGCTTCTTGGTAGAGGAAGGTTGCTAGATTACGCTTGGCCACAACTGCTGTATCCAACTGGCGTAAGGTTCCTGCTGCCGCATTTCGAGGATTGGCAAACTCAGGCTCACCGTTCTCCTGCCGCAGCTGATTGACCGCATCAAAGGAAGCCTTGGGCATGTAGCACTCTCCGCGAACCGTAATGTCTAGCGGTTCTTTCAAGGTCAGGGGAATATCCTTGACCCGCTTGAGGTTTTCAGTGATATTTTCACCAACAGAACCATCTCCCCGAGTCGCTCCTGCTACCAAGATTCCCTTTTCATAAGTCAGGGAAATAGAAAGCCCGTCAATCTTGAGCTCACAAATATAGGAAACCTGAGGAAATTCCTTGCGAATCCGCTGGTCAAAAGCCATTAATTCTTCACGTGAAAAAGCATCCTGCAAACTAAAGAGAGGATACCGGTGTGGATATTTTTCAAATCCTTCTAAAATCTTCCCACCCACCCGATGGGTCGGGCTATCAGGTAGGATATCAGTTGGGTACTTTTCTTCTAACTCCACTAACTCACGATAGAGTCTGTCATACTCACTGTCCGATACACTTGGCCTATCTGCCGTATAATACTCATGAGCGTATCGGTTAAGCAATTTGACTAATTCTGACATTCTTTCTTTCATACTTCTATTTTATCACAAATACACAAAATCTTCCTCTATTTGTCCCGAATTCTCACTAAAAAAGAGGACAGAAAAAGAGCAGAAATTCCGCTCTCTGCTGTCTTATTTTGTTAAATCAATCCTTTTTGCAATCTGGTTAATAAGGATAGCTCCAACTATCAAGGAAGCAAATTCTCCAATAGCCGTTGTGAACCAAGTCAGGAAGAATGGCAAGCCTTGCAAGAGATGTAACTCTGCAGCGATTGTCACCATCGAAATAGAGAAGAAAATAGCAAAATAGAAATGATCCAAACGAAGCAAATCTTTGATCAGGTATTGATTCTTATAACGACTGAAAAGATAGACACCTAGTGATAGGAAGACTAAAGTTGACCAACCGCCGACAAAGACGTCAATGATTCCAAAGCTATAGAGATTGGCAATCATACAGCCGATGGTCACTCCCATGATGTATTTACGATTATAAAAGGCCATAAAGTTCATCATTTCAGAAATTCTGAACTGGTAAGCACCATAGCTGATAGCATTTAAAGGGGGCGTAATCGTAAGGGCTACATAAATAGCAGCAACAATGGCAATCTGAATCAAATCACGGACTGATAAGTTTTCTTGTTTCATGTTTTCTCCTTTAGCGCATGAGCGCGTGTAATATGCTTGGCGAAAGAAGCTAAGCGCCAAGGGTTGCGTCAGACGGGAAAATTATCTCCTCAAAATCGACAACTTCACTAGTATAGCATAAATCCTAGAAATGTGATAGACTATGCTTATGAAAACTTTGATTAAAAAATTCTTTGACAATGAGGTTCTATCCTATCTTTTCTTTGGTGTGGCAACCACTCTTGTCTCCGTTGTCAGTCGGATGCTCTGCTATGAATTGACAGGAAACGAATTACTGGCTACGATAATCGGTGATATTTTAGGTATTCTCTTTGCCTTTGTGACCAACGATACCATCGTTTTCAAGCAGAAAAGAAAAGGCTGGCCACTACGATTGGTCAAATTTTTCACAGCCCGACTGGCAACTATGGCCTTGAATTTGCTGCTAACCTTTATCTTTGTCACTAGCTTCCCGCAGATTATTGGTCAATTCGTCCACAACGATATTAAGATGGTCAACACCATTGAAACTCTGATAGCTCAAGTGCTGATTATCGTTCTCAACTATGTCTTCAGCAAAATTTTTGTCTTTAAAAACAAGGCAAAATAAAAATAGCTCGGCTTATTTCTCCTATAAAAACAAATCTGGACCAGATAATTCTGATCCAGATTTGTTTTTATTTTTAGACTTCCAAACTGGGATTTTCAGCTGTCAAGTGGGTAATATCACCCTTGACACCAAAATAGTCCTCAATCAGAGTCTGGAGTTCAGTCATAGCTGCTTGAGCACGCGCCGCCTGCTCTTCGTTGATGGCCTCGATAACCAAAATGGCATACTTGGTATCTTCCGTCAGCATGGTCCGCTGCGCTTCTCGCCAGTTAAGGCAACGGCAGACCGCTCCCTCTTCATCATAGTAGATGATTTCTTCTGCCAAAGCTGGTGCATCAGTCTCAGCTCCCAGTGGAAAGAATGCTTCGCCACCCTTAGCCTTACCCAAATAAAGACCACCGATAATCTTGTCCAAATCCTCTCCGCCACATGGAACCGCATAAGAGAGGGAAACACTATTATAAATATCTACTAAGGGATTGATGGGGTTGAATTCCCGTCCTTGACTGACCCGCTTGAGTAGGGCTTCGATAGAGGAACGCGCTCCTTTTTTGGTCTTAAATTGGCTGAAAGCCTGCCGCCACTCCTGAATAACATCATTCTGAGTGAAATTCTCATCTGGAATAAAGTCTGCTGCTCGCTTTGCGCCCTTATCCAGCAGGGATTTGAAATATGGGTCCTTACTTTCATCAACTCTATTATCCAGCCCCTTGACCACTAAGACACTAATCTGCGCTTCTGGAAACAAAGCCCAAAATTCATTTTCAACTGTAATTTTCATGTTCTACCTCAATAATTTCTTTTCTGACCTTTTTTGACCAGCTCCCAATCCTTTGTAATATTCTCTCGGACGCGAACCAGCAACTTTTCTAACTCTTTTCGCTCAGTTTCTGAAAATTTTTCCAACGCCACCTGTTCCGAATATTCGTTTTCCGCTAAGATAAGAGGATAGAGGGCCGCCCCCTTTTCGGTGACAAACCATTCCTTGTTCTTGCGGTTATTGGCAGCTGGCCGCTGTTCCAGTAAGCCTTTGCTTTCAAGCTTCTTGACTGAACGAGCTACCGTTGAGCGATCCACCTTGAGCAAGTCTGACAGCTCCTCCTGGATAATCCCAGGATTCTCCGCAATCCGCACCAGATAGAGATACTGCCCCCGCGCCAAATCTATGTCACGAAACTCAATATTAGCAATGGAATCCAAAGCCCGAGCAATTATTCCAATCTCACGTAAAATTGACATACCTCCTCCTTCTGAAGATAGTATAACAGATTTTTGTTGCAAATGCAATAAAAATGTTTAAAAATACTTATCTTAGAAAAATTCTATATAGAACTAAACCTCCGCACAGAACTCTTCCGCCTTTCCCTTATCCAGACCATCAAAAAAGAGGCTAGGAAAAAGTCTTAGCCTCACTTTCTGTTAGAAATAGATGCTGGGAAGGTTAGCTGACTGCTTGTTAAGTAATCTCTTGATATGTTTTGATAAAGGTCAGTACAATCACTAGCTAAATTCTCTAGAGTGTAATCTTCACCTTTAAAATCCATTAGTGTGGCCTTATTACTCACATCATGTAATACTACAATATCAAATCAGCTTGAGAAGAGCATAGAAAAACCACCTGGAGTCAAATCAGGTGGAAATTTTCGGATAGATATTTATTTACTAATGCCTCGTTTTTTCTTAACATATTGCTTATACATTTTTGACTTCTTTCCATACCACTCTTCGATAGTATAGCCATACTCTTCACGGTATTTCTCTTGATTTTTATTGACTTCATTAAGATTAAATAATGTAGAGAATGTTGATTTACTCAATGATATTAAGATAATAATGAGAAATATTGGAGCGATGGGTAATAAAGCCAAAAGTAAATGAGCAAGTAAATTTTTAAACCCTGAAATAAGGATACCCGCAATAAAATTTATAAACCATAAAGCCAAGATAACATTTGTATATTTCTTTATTTTCTCCTTGTCAATATCAAAAACTCTAGTATATGACTTTGTTATGAGACTATAAAAAATATAGATAACTGCTACAGAATAAGCTAGCCAATAAATAATCCGAATGATTAAAAAAGGAACAAAGAATTGCAAGCCTAAACATAGTCCAAAAATGCTTAAATGAATAAGAGTGAATAAGACGAGTAAATTGAGTATATAAGCATAAATTCTATTTCTTTTTGAAATGATATAAATAATCATATACATCGCCCAATAAACTAAAAATAAAATACCAAAAACCTTTTCTGGGATAATTAGTTGATACTCTAACTCAGTAAGTGGCTGCAAAAAAGTTATACTATTCTTACTCATATATGTTCCTAAACCAATCGCAAGCCATGGAGCAAGTATACATAGACCAAGAAATAATGGTATTACGAAAATCATTACTAATATATTCCATCGTCGCGTTGTTTCTAGTGCATCATTAATATCTTTTTGTATCTTATCCATTTATTTTCTCCTATTTGATTCAGGTTCCATTGTAAAATGGGCTACCATCACCATAAAAATCGAGTGGGTAAGCCAGCATTGACTAAACTTCCTGATCCAACGATTCTTTGTATCTTTTCGACTCTTTCCCATACCACTCTTCGATGGAGTAGTCAGATAACTGGCGGTAATCTTCCAAATATTTTTTGAGATAGTAGCCTTGAGAATTGTTCACACTTAAAACATACAGAAAGTAAAGGAAGGGGACAAATAATATTGGATTAATGGCTATAAAAATTGAATGAAGGGTACCATTTTGCTGAATAAGATCCGAGTTTGGGAAAAAGATACGGAAAATGACTATTAGGAACAGGATAAGCCCTCCGTACCTTTTTGCAAATACAACAAAACGATCGAGAAAATCCGCTCCTCTATTTGAGTAAGTAGACTCTTGATACAAAATTTCGAGCGTATTCTTCTGAAAATTTTGAAATAGTCTAATAAAGTACAAAATAAAAGCAACCGTATATAATGCGCCAGATAAAATCATTCCTATTATCGTTCCTGCTCCAGCTATACCTATTACTATACACTGCAAACCAAGAAGAAAAATCATAAAATTAACCCATTTATTAAAGTAATAATAGGATAGGATTGACTGATTTTTTATTTTGGTTAGATCAATTATATAACCAACAAACCCTACAAATCCTAATCCAAAAAACGCACCATTTATAAGGCCTACTTTCATAAATAAAAACTGCAGATTTTGAGAATCAACCCAAATACTAAAAAGAAAGATTAGGAATAGGATAAATTGCATTGTAATAATTCCTAAAAGCTTTCCCTCATAACCTTTTTCATTGAAATCCTCAAATGAAGTTTTGATATACTGATCTGTCACTAAATTCATACTTTCCTCTAACGAGGCATTAAAAATTGTTTGTTTCATATTTCACCTATTATACATCTGTATCCTTATCCGCTTTTCCTTCTTCATCAAATCTCAGAATAAGCTCACCACTACGGCTTTCAAAGTGCGATACGAAGCGACTTTGGATGCTCGCATTGAGGACAGCACCGACGATAAGCACCTTGGCAATCAGGATAAACCAAAACATGATAATCACAACCACCACTGAGCCGACAAAACGCACATCTAAAAAGCGATCTAGGTAAGCTTCGATATAAACAGTAAAAAGGTTCATGAGACTATAAATAATAACCAGAACCAAGGTCGCACCTGGTAGCACATAGCGGATTTTGGGAATCTTCACATTGGGTAAAGAAAAATAAAGCAGAATCAGCGAAAGAAAGAGCATCAGATAAATCGTAGGCTCTGTCATGGTCAGCAACTGCTGGTAGAGACCACGGTCAAAGTGCCAGAAATTATAAAGAATCCCAACCAGCATTCGACCGAATATGGTCAAAACAAGCGACAAGCCTAGCAAGACTTGCAAGCCTAGACTCATGATAAAAGCAAAGATCCGCTCCCAGATAAGACCCCGCCCTTGCTTCGTACCATAGCATTTATTAAAAGCCTTTTGCAGAAAAGTCATACTCTGGGAAAAAGTCCACAGGGCAGATAGGATAGAAATACTCAGCAAACCTGTCGAAGGCTTGGTTAGCACATCGCGGACAACCTTGGCGATCGTCAGATACAATGACTCTGGCAGTAAGTCTTTCAGCGCAACCAAGAGCTCATCTGGCCGAATTTGAAAATAGGGCAGAATATTTGCCGCAATCAATAGCAAGGGAAAAATCGAAATCAGAAAATAATAGGCCACAGCAATACTGGTAATATCTGCCTCCGACGCCTGATAAAAATGGAAAAACGCTCTGAGAAATTCATTTTCTCTTATCTTTTTGATGAATCCTGTCACATCTCTCTCCTATTCAAAAAGACTGGGACAAGCCCAGCCCTCTACTTAATAAGTCCCTTCTTCGCCCTGGCTGGTTAGAATCACAGGACCATCTTTGGTAATGACAAATTGATGCTCATATTGGCAAGAAAGACCGCCATCTAGGGTTTTATGCGCCCAACCGGTCTCAAAGTCTGTGTCAATTTCCCAAGTACCTGTATTGATCATGGGCTCGACAGTCAGAACCATTCCCTCCCGCAAACGCAGGCCACGTCCCGCACGGCCGTAATGCGGCACCATTGGCTCCTCATGCATGGTTGGACCAACCCCGTGACCAACCAAATCACGAACTACTCCGTATCCATGACTCTCAGCGTATTCTTGAATGGCTGCACCAATGTCTCCGATACGATTGCCAACTTGTGCGGCTGCAATTCCTCGGTAGAGACATTCCTTAGTCACAGCCATGAGCTGCTGCGCTTCTGGACTAATCTGTCCAACAGCATAAGCCCAGCAAGAGTCTGCGACACCGCCACGGAAGCTTTCTGTATATTGCTTCATCTGCTCTACGTTGTTAAAGTCCAGCTTAGATACATCCAGCTCAGCCTTGTCGACTAAGCCAACAACCATGTCCACACAGATGATATCGCCTTCTACCAATTTTTGATGGCGAGGAAAGGCGTGAGCCACCTCGTCATTAAGAGAACAACAAGTCGCATAAGGATAATCCATGATACTGCCCTCTACGCCAATCTGAAGGGGCAAGGCATTAGCTTCTTTACAGCGCTTGCGGACATATTCTTCGATGTCCCACATGTCAATACCTGGCTTGATCAAATCTCTCAAGCCGATATGAACAGAAGCTAAGAAATCTCCACTCTTGTCCATTAAATCAATTTCACGTTGTGATTTTATAGTAATCATTATTAACCTCTTTACTAAGTAATTTTTACAGTAATCGTTGCTTTGGCAACGATGAGCGAATCTAAGTAGATATCATAGTCAATCACTGCTGTCCGCCGCGTCTGATGAATAATACGTGGCCGAATCTGCAGGACATCATCTATCTGAACAGCCTGAAAGAAATGAATCATCATCTGATCGACGATTAAGCTCTGACTATTCGTCGTCATCAACTGCTGCGTAATCCGAGTGATAATTTCCGTCAGGACGCCATTAGCCAAGACTCTATTTTGCTCCAGCATGAAAGGCTCGACAGTGAAAGAAAAAATATCCTCTTGGCGATGAAGCTTCTGGCCCACCTGCTCACTGAAGGTCGGTAGACTGGAAATCTGTGAGCGGCTCATTTTTTCCATAATATCCCGACGTGTAATCACTCCAAGGAGAGTCTGATTGCCACGCACTACCGGAATCATCTCAAAATCCTCTGCAATCATGCGCTGACTGACATTGGCAATATTTGCTGAAAGACCAGTCATGAAGATTTTTCGGGTCATAACCTTATCCAAGGTAGTCAAAGGTGATTTATCTCCCGCATCCCGCATCGTCACGACACCAACCAGCATTTGATGCTGATTAACGACTGGAAAACGACTAGTGCGATTACGACGAACCAAGTCCAGATAGTCACGAACGGTATCTGTGTCATGCAAGAAACCATATTCGTGACTAGCTCTATAAACCTGTTCTACCGTCAAAATATCAGTTTTAATCTGGATATTGGATAGGGCACGGTTAATCATGGTCGCCACGGTATAGGTATCGTGCTTGGTTCTTAGGACGGGAATTTCAATACGATTGGCCAGTTTTAAAACCTCTGGATCAACTTCAAATCCTCCCGTTACTAGCACGGCATTCTCATTTTCAAGAGCCAAAATCTGAATCTGCGTCCGATCCCCGACAATAAGAAGACCGCCTTCGTTTAAGTAGCGTAGAATATTTTGCTCGGTCATAGCTCCGATGGAGAACTTGTTAAATTCTTTTTCCAGTCCTTTTTCACCGGCAAGAACCTCTGAACCAGTAATATCCGCAATTTCCTTGTAGGTCAGATGTTCTAAGACGACTTTTTTTGACTTCACGCGGATAGTCCCACTTCTGGGTCTGGTTTCGACAATTCCTCTATTTTCAGCTTCCTTGATCGCTCGGTAGGCAGTTCCGTCGCTGACCCCCAAGTAATTTGAAATACTCCGAACACTGACTCGCTTGCCAATTGGAAGATTTTCAAGATAAGCCAAAATTTCCTGGTGTTTACTCATTGAAATCTCCTTTTTCGTAGCGATATTCGGTGTAATCTCTCATCTTTCTCGTATAGCGGTCGCTCCCCTTAAACTGACGGAAGAGCTTAAAACCAGCTTTCAGTGCAACTTTCTGACTAGCAATATTCTCTTCATGCGTAATGATAGTCAGACGCTTAAAATCGAATTTCGTAAAGGAAAGAAAAACCAATTCACAGACAACTTCGGTCATCAAGCCCTGTCCCCAGTAGTCTTTCCTCAAAAAATATCCTAGTTCAGCTTCTTTTTTTATTTCGTCCATTTTTTCAAATTTAATGGAACCAATCATTTCATTCGTTTCCTTATCACAAATTGCCCAGATTCCCAAGGGATTTTTCATAAAATAATTGGCGATAACATATTCACTTTCTTGCAAGCTACTTTCAGTCGGAAAAATAAACTCGGTATTATCCGGATTGGAAGCAATTTTATAAAGGGATTCTGCATCTCCAAAAAGAATCGGGCGTAAAAATGAATGCTCCGTTTCAATAAAAGAAAAAGCTGCTAACTGTGTCCACAAATTCATAGGCTTCCCCTATAAAAAATAAGCGATAAACGCTTATTCTTCGATGAGCTGGATGTCCGCACCCAGACTTCTTAATTTTTCAATAATATTGGAATAACCGCGTAAAATAAATTCAATATTGGTAATCTCTGTTCGGCCCTGAGCCATCAGACCAGCAATCACCAAGGCTGCACCCGCACGCAAATCCGTTGCTTTCACAGAAGCACCTTGCAGCTGATTTGGTCCTTCATAGACGATTTGATTGCTAGCGGTTGAGATTTTACCAGTCATTTTTGCCAATTCAGCGACATGGTTGACCCGTTTCTCATAGATGGTATCAACGATTTTTCCATGGCCATGAGCTGTCAGCAAAAGCGGAGTGATTGGCTGCTGCAAATCCGTAGCAAAGCCAGGATAAGGCGAAGTCTTGATGTTAATAGCTTTTAATTCCTTCTGCCCTTCTACAAAGATGCTGTCTTCTGAAATGGTCATACGCACACCCATTTCTTCTAGCTTAGCAATGAAACTTTCCAAATGTTCATAAAGGACATTATTGATCTGGACACCTTGTCCAATTGCTGCCGCCAAAGAAATATAGGTCCCAGCTTCAATCCGATCCGGAATCACTTGATGGCGCGTTCCATGAAGGCTATCTACACCTTCAATCGTGATAATATCAGTCCCAGCCCCACGAATATGAGCTCCCATATTGTTAAGCAGCGTAGCTACATCGATGATTTCTGGCTCACGTGCCGCATTTTCAATCACCGTACGCCCCTCAGCCTTAACTGCTGCCAACATCGTATTTATCGTGGCACCGACACTAACGGTATCCATGTAAATACTAGCTCCAGCCAAGCGTTTGCCGCCCGTTGACAATTTCATATAATTGCCTTCCATGGTCATGTGAGCGCCCATCGCTTCAAAAGCCTTGAGATGGAGATCAATCGGACGAGGACCAAGGTCACAGCCTCCAGGAAGCCCAACTGTCGCTTCTCCAAAACGCCCTAGCAAACTTCCATAAAAATAATAAGAAGCCCGTAGACTATTGATTTTACCAGATGGCATCGGCATATTCTTGATGTTTCTAGGATCAACCTCCAAGCAATCGCCAGACCGCTTGACAGTCGCTCCCATGATTTCCATGATTTCGATGAGGCTATCAACATCCGAAATCGCCGGTACACCATCTAAAGTAACAACATTATCAGCTAAAATAATAGCTGGGATAAGGGCCACAACACTATTTTTGGCACCATTAATAGTCACCTCTCCTTTTAAAGGGCGACCACCATTAATTACAATTTTTTTCATGTTTTAAAATTTAGCTCTTTCACGGTATTACTCTTTATTATATCATAGTTCTGTCTATTTTCCTAGACAAAAAAGCCCTCAGTTTAAACTGAGAGCTACTATTTTATTGCAAAGCTGCTTGGAGCGCAGCTACCTTGTCTGTGCGTTCCCAAGGAAGATCGATGTCTGTCCGACCCATATGGCCATAAGCAGCTGTTTGGCGATAGATTGGGCGTTTCAAATCCAACATTTGGATAATACCTGCCGGACGCAAATCAAAGATTTGGCGGACAGCATTCTGAAGTCTGCTTTCAGAAACTACGCCTGTTCCAAAAGTATCAATGCGGACTGAAACGGGCTGAGCAACCCCAATGGCATAGGCCAACTGCACTTCTACTTTTTTAGCCAAACCAGCAGCTACGATATTTTTAGCGATATAACGAGCCGCGTAAGACGCAGAGCGATCGACCTTAGTTGCATCCTTACCAGAGAAGGCACCACCGCCGTGGCGAGAATAGCCACCATAGGTATCCACAATAATCTTACGTCCTGTCAAGCCAGAGTCCCCTTGCGGGCCACCGATAACAAAGCGGCCAGTAGGATTGATAAAGACCTTGGTCTGACCATCCAAATATTCGCTTGGAATCACTTGAGCAATGACCTTTTGGATAACATCCTGATGAATCTGTTCATTGCTGACTTCAGGATCATGCTGGGTAGAAATAACTACCGTATCTACACGAATTGGGCGATCATTTTCATCGTATTCGACCGTAACCTGAGACTTGGCATCTGGTCGCAGATAAGATAATTCACCTGATTTGCGCAGTTCTGCCAAACGACGCACCAGTTTGTGACTGAGAGAAATAGGCAATGGCATGAGCTCTGGTGTTTCATCCACAGCAAAGCCAAACATGAGACCTTGGTCACCAGCCCCAATCAAATCCAGCGGATCCTTTTGAGCATTTCCTCGAACCTCAAATGCTTCATTGACCCCTTGAGCAATATCTGGTGACTGCTCCACCAAAGATGGATGGACACCAACTGTCTCTGCAGAAAAGCCATACTCTGTATTGGTGTAGCCAATCTCTGCGATGGTATCACGAACCACCCGATTGATATCTACATAGGCTGTAGTGGAAATTTCTCCAAAAACATGGACGGAGCCTGTATAAACAGCGGTTTCAGCTGCAACATGAGCCTCTGGATCCTGAGCCAAAATAGCATCCAAAATAGCATCGGAAATTTGGTCTGCAATCTTATCGGGATGTCCCTCCGATACAGATTCAGACGTGAAAAGTTTACGTTCTGACATAGAAATGTCCCCCCTTAAAAAATATTAAACAAGTAAACAAACTCCAAAATGATTTAAAATCATCTCGCCCACGAGTTACAACGCAAAAGAAATAAAAACGATACCTTTTTATTTCTGAAGCTAGTAAGGCGCATAGGGTGACCGCAATATAGCGGCAACCATTGAATGACGAGTGACTTTGGAGCCGTCATTGTTTGCGAGTTACAAAGTACTGATAGAAGTTTCCTACCATCTTATCGGGACTATATAACCTCTCCATTATATCATGATTTTTAGAATTATGCTGAATCATTTTCAAAAGAAAAGCTATAGTTCAAAACTATAACTTTATCATTTAGATTTATTCGATCTAAGCGGATTATTAGTGCTAAACATTTCAAGCAAACTATACCAACTCCGTCTGAGCAATGGCCTTCTTGACATCATCCAGTGGCAAATGCACCAGTTCCACTTCTTTTTCCTTGTAAAGGTACTGAGCATAATCATCTATCCGATATTGGTTGATGTAGACCACGCGCTTGCAGCCAACCTGAAGCAGTTGCTTGGTACAGTTTAAACAAGGAAAATGAGTCACATAAGCCGTAAATCCCTTAGGAACACCCCTCTCAGCTCCCTGCAAGATAGCATTGACCTCTGCATGCAAAGTTCGCACGCAATGACCATCGATGACCAAACACTCATGATCAATACAGTGCTCTGTTCCTGAAACAGAGCCATTGTAGCCGGTCGATATGACCTTATTATCCTTGACTAAGACCGCACCGACCTTGGCGCGCTTACAGGTCGAACGATTGGCAATCAAAAGTGCCTGTGCTGCAAAGTATTCATCCCAAGCTAACCGATTTGACATCATTATTCAGTCCTCCATCCATTCTCACTATATTATACTAAAACACTTGGCGATTGTCATCCTGACAAGAAAAAAGTTGAAACAATGTTTCAACTTTTTGTATTCTTATTTAGCAAGTTTAGCCTTAGCTGCATCTGCAAGAGCTGTGAAAGCTGCTGCATCGTTAACAGCTAAGTCAGCAAGCATTTTACGGTTTACTTCGATCTCAGCCAATTTCAAACCATGCATCAATTGTGAGTATGAAAGTCCGTTCAAACGAGCTGCCGCATTGATACGAGTGATCCACAATTTACGGAAGTCACGTTTTTTCTGACGACGGTCACGGTATGCATAGTAGTAAGAGTTCATTACTTGCTCTTTTGCAGTACGGAACAAGATATGTTTTGCTCCATAGTAACCTTTAGCTAATTTTAAAATACGTTTACGACGTTTGCGTGATACAACGCCACCTTTAACACGTGCCATGTTTTATTTCCTCCAATATTTCCTAGATAATTGTTACAAAATCTCTTATTTAAGACCTGTAAGCATTGCTTTGATACGTTTGAAATCTCCTGCATGCACCATAGATGCTTTACGAAGATGACGACGTTGTTTCTTAGTTTTTCCGTGGAAACGGTGAGAAGTGTAAGCACGGAAACGCTTCAAGCCACCAGAACCTGTACGTTTGAAACGTTTAGCTGATGCGCGGTGTGTTTTTTGTTTTGGCATGATAAAATCTCCTTTTTCTAACTTTTTGACAGTTTATTTTTTGTCACTAATCGGTGCCATTTGCATGAACATTTGACGTCCATCCATCTTAGGCTTTTGCTCAATGATTGCAACATCTTGAGTTGCTTCAGCAAAGTCTGCCAAGACCTTAGCCCCGATTTCTTTGTGGGTAATCATCCGGCCTTTAAAGCGAATGGATACCTTAACTTTATTTCCTTTTTCAAGGAACTTGCGTGCGTTACGAAGTTTTGTATCAAAGTCCCCTTTATCAATGGTAGGACTGAGACGTACTTCTTTCACAGTGACAACGCTTTGTTTTTTACGTTGTTCTTTCTGCTTTTTCTGATACTCAAACTTGAACTTACCATAGTCCATAATTTTCGCAACAGGTGGTTTAGCTTGTGGCTGAATCAGGACTAAATCGACATTTGCTTCATCCGCAAGAGATTGCGCTTCGCTAAGCGGTTTAATACCTAATTGTTCGCCGTCAAGACCGATCAACCGAACTTCACGCACACGAATTTCATCATTGATGAATAAGTCTTGTTTTGCTATGGTTTTCACCTCTTTTTTTATTTTTCGAGAAAAACAAGTGCGGACCTGCTAACGCAAACCCGCACTACATGATAGTATTTCATCACTGAAACTGAATCCTGTAGAGCCAGACAACGTTAGTCGCAAGGCGAGAAGTTCTCACTTCTGCTTTTCTCAACTCTACTATCATACCAAGTTTCTTTTTATTTGTCAATAATTTTCTTCGCTTTTTCTTCAATAAATTTGACAACTTCAGCAATTCCAATGCCAGTCGTATCAAAATGAATGGAGTCAGCCGCTGGTTTCAAAGGTGATACTTCGCGATGACTATCCTTGTAGTCCCGCTCCGCTATTTCCTTTTTGAGAGTTTCCAAATCAGCTGGAATCCCCTTTTCGAGATTCTCTTTGTAACGGCGTTCTGCTCTTTCCTCAACTGAAGCAACTAGAAAAATTTTCAATTCTGCATCTGGCAAGACTACTGTCCCAATATCACGGCCATCCATGACGATACCGCCTTGTGCGGCAATCAACTGCTGCAAATGAACCAATTTTTCACGCACTTCTGGAATAGCTGATACCCACGACGCATTATTGGTTACTTCATTTTCTCGAATCGGATGAGTAACATCGACATCTCCTACAAACACTAACTGCTCACCATTCTCAGAACGACCAAAACTAATCGAATAAGTCTCGAGCAAAGCTACAATCTCATCTGCATCACTTTCAGTCAAATGATTTTGTAAAGCTAGGTAAGTGGCTGCACGGTACATGGCACCCGTATCCAAATAGGTATAATTAAAATCTTTGGCAATAATCTTTGCAACAGTGGATTTTCCACTTGACGCAGGTCCATCAATCGCAATCTGAATCTGTTTCATAACCCGCTCCTACTGAATCTTAACAATATCACCTGGGTTGGCATACCAAGAACCAGTAGACATGTGCGACGGATTCAATTGCTCCAATTTTGCAATAGAGATACCTGCACGCGCTGCAATCGCAGCCTCTCCTTCACCAGGCTGAACAGTCAAGGTACCTTCTGAAGACTGAGTTGGCTTTTCTTCTGATTCACTTGGTTGTTCTGATGGAGCTGGTTGTTCCGCGCTGCTACTTGAAGATGCAGCTGCATTAGAAGTGCCATAAAATCCATCCATAACAGTCTTTTTATTACTTCCACCAGTAGATAGATAGGCGAAAAAGAGTGCCATAGCAATGACCATCACTAGAAAAATAGCCGCTAATATGGTCAGCCAGCGATCAACTCGACTCGCCTGACTTTTCTTTCTGCGATTCAATTTCTCTGCTCCATTATCATATACATCTGCTTCCCATGGTTCTTTTTCCATGACTTCCTCCTTGAGTTTTTCTAAAAATCTTATTACAATATGAGTATGAAAGTTACACTCATTCCCGAACGTTGCATTGCTTGCGGACTCTGCCAGACCTACTCAGATCTCTTTGATTATCATGATAATGGCATTGTCAAATTTTATCAAGACGACCAGCTCTTAGAGAAAGAGGTTGAGAGTCAGCCTGAGATTCTCGAGGCTATTAAAAACTGTCCAACCCGAGCTCTGCTAAAAGACTAATGTTTATTGGCCTGGTCACCATAGTAGACCTCGAAATAATCTAGAAGAGTCAGATTGTCTACTAATTCCACTTCGCCTTTAAAATGCTCATTTAAAGCTAGGGCGTTGACAAAATATTTTTTTGGCCACTTCCGCATACAGAAGGTCCTGCTACGACTCTTCCCTGTAAAATGAAGGGTGATAGACGTTTTTGTAACTTCTAGCTTCTCAATCGTTGAAATATCAATCTTGATTGGCGTGAAAGGATTTGCCGTAATAATACGCAAAATACCGTCATCATAAATCGTAAAATATCTATGCACACCGATAGCCAGTAAGACCATAAACAAAAAGAATGAAAAGAGGACAAGAGTCGGAACACTGGAGCTTTCGTACATCAAGGCCAGTCCTATAAAAATCGGAATGACTGACAAAGACCAATAAATCACTAACACTGACATTTCTGGTTGCCAATGATAGCGTACTTTCCCAAAAATCTTTATCATATCTTCACCCCCTTACTACTAGTTTAGCATAAAATAATAAAAAATAGAATTGGTAAACCTATTCTATTTTTTATTTTGCTGGTACAGCAAAGAAATCCTTCGAAAGATATCCTTTCCCACCAACCATATCATACTCGATCAATTTCAAATCATCTGCAATTTCCTGAGCTGATGAATCCAGTGCTTTCTTGTCCACACTGGCTTTATGGAGAACCTCCGTCAATAAAGCGTAGTAAGGAGATACTTTCGAATTGGTCTGCTCAAGTAGCAAGGCTGAAAAATCACTAGAATTGACCAAAGGATAGTTCAACTTAGGTGTCTCATAATTGCTCCAGATAAAGTAATCGGTCAGATATTGATTTTCGGGATGATCCTTAAAAGCTGACTGAGGGTACAGACCTGGCAAGTGATCACCGTAAAAGACTACTGTTATCTTTTTATCAATTTTAGAAAGCTTATCTAGAAACTCCTTGGTCGCATTGTCTGTGTGGTAGAGCAAGCGAGTATAGTTTATTAACTTGTTATTTTCATTGGCTGTAAAGCCCTCCCCTTGTGCCATAAGATTTGAGGGCTCGCTTTCTGACCAGGGTGCATGATTCTGCATTGTTATGACTGAAAAAAACTGATTTTGCTCTTTCTTTAAGTTATCTATCACTAGTTGATAAGTAGAAGCATCGCTATAATTCTCTCCTTGTCTATAAACAGATAATCCACTAGTTCCTAAAGAAATAAATTTATCATATCCTAATGTCTTATAAATAATATCTCTAGAGTAATTCGTTGGAGCAGCTAAATGTATGGCAATACGATTCTTCGATTCAAATTGATCACTAATTGCAGGAAATGCATTCATTCTAGGAACAATTTCTGTATAGAGAACCGATATACTTGGTGAAAGATTATAGTATGGAAGTCCTGAAATTGTTTGAAACTCCATATTCGCAGTTCCGCCACCATAACCGTCTGATTGCATCAAACCACTTGTCGTTCGTGATTTGATATCACGAATATTTGGTATCGGAGTTGTAGTAATTGATATACCTGAAAGCCTTTCAGGATCAGAAAAACTTTCACTCAAAACATAAACTACAGTTTGTTCGCTTATTAGGTTTGATCTAGTAGTATTTATTGAATCTGCTAATTGTCTATACTTTTCTTCCAAAGAACGAATCTTAGACTGACTATAACCATTCGGCTGTGTCATCACAGTTTCTGACATCTGCGAGAACCATACGAATGACAATGATCGTAATTGAGAATTAATCGTATTGCCATACCAAGTTAGATCATGGTAATTATTCAAAATAGAAATCACAGGGATATTTTCTGCAATTCTTCCATCTTTTTTAGACGAAAAGATTCCTGTAACTGTAGCAAAAAAACTGCAGATTAGTAAAATTAAAGCTAGTCTATGTTTGAAATTCTGGATTAATTTATTTGGTAAAATATATTTTCTAACAGCAAGATAGAATATTGTTACTATAGAAACGCTAAGTAAAATATACATTCCATAATGTCCATCTGCATAGCTTAGCAAGGTTCTCGGTGTCTTCAACCAAGCTAAGTCACTAGGAAGAATTGGCTCCTGCCTAAATTGAAATTTCAAACTATTTGCAATAGTTGTAACAACTCCCAAAAATATACAAATGATTGTCGGGAATAAAAAACTATTACAAATTAAATAAATTAATAAAAATAAAGCAAAAAAGATAATAATCTGAAAAAGTGTTGCTCCTGTAAATAAGCGTACATCTAATATGATTACATCAGCCTTGAGACTATCCTGAATTGTGTAATTGAAGATAAGCGCAAAAAGTGCACTAAATGTAAATGCTACTGAAAAACTAGAACGATTGTTAATAACATCTCTCATACCCTTCACAAGTACGAAGCTTGGAATTGTAGAGACTAGCACAATGTAGATAACAAAACCAATTAATCGAAAAATATATTGCTCACTATTTGTATTCGTAAATTCTAAAAATAATGAAAGTTTATCCATTACCGCTGGCAATTTAGAATCTGTTAAACACATTATAATAAATAACTGGGAAACAACTAAGGTCTCCATAAAACTTAAGTTCTGGTAATTAATATTAAAAGTTTTAAATGGTTCCTGCTTACCTTTTTTCAGAATATATTTGTTAATAATTCCAAAAACTAGTATGGGAATTATTAAATATAAACTATTAGTTTGCCATAAATGATTCTTGTCAATATCCCATATTTTATAAGAAAAATCATTCAAGTTTCTTGTGATTTCTAACAGATAAGAAAATAGTATGTAAATAAAAAAGACAACTACAATAGCGATAAATGTTTCTTTTCGTAGAAATTTTGAAATATAGCGTCCTAGCAACCAGCATGCAATTCCACTAATAATCATTGCAAAAATTTGGAACGGGGAATTGATAGTAAATATTCTAAAAGCTGTGGAGACATTAATATTAACAGCTGTCACATCTAAGATTAAACAACTAATTAAAATAAAACAAATCTGTTCATAATAGTCACCTAAAAATTTCAGTTCTTTTTTCAACTAACTTCTTCCCTCTTTATCTGATAAACTATTTCTTGTCCCATTTATCTTTATTAATATTTTTTTTATAATATACTTTATCGCACTACCTGGCCCTCGATAAATATATTTTAAGGCGCCTTTGATCCCCCCGATATTATCAAAATTAATATAAGTATTAGGTAAAGTATCTGGACGGATATTTAAAACAGTGTTATCTACAAATGGTGTGATATAAATATCATTTTTAGAAATAGCATAGTCAAACCTTTGTGACCAAGCTAAATAAACAAGAATTCTCTCGATAGAATGTAAAATAGTATGTTGCGGAAGAGGCTCCGAAGGAATATCCCCATCTTGTAGATTTAAATCAAAGAGTGGTTTCAAGGCATCATACTTGAACCAAATGAATGTTCCATAACTCATAATAAAGGTATTTAATTTATTAAAGTCAATAGAACGATTAATGTTCATTCTCTCCCAAAGAATATTCATATCGTCAGCAAATTTATTTTCATTCCAGGGATCCACAATCTTAGTATATCGGAAAAAAGTCGGGATATCTGCAATTACTAATCCCAAACGATCATCATTTTCCAACTTAGCCATAATTAAATCAGCCGGTTTTAGTAACATATCAAATAGCTCATTTCTCCATGAATCTCCTACCCAATATGGATATTCTGGAGATTTTTTAGTATGGAAATGCCCGATATAATCATAGGTACTCAATTCTTCCCGCAATTTCAGCATTGGGATAATATCTCGACCTTTGTTTCCAGTAATATATATCTTCCCTGGTTGATTACGTTTTAATAAAACAGCTTCAATTTCTAATTTTTTCTTTTCTGAATCCGTAGTTAGGAAGAGGTCATAAGTAAAGTGGAAATTTTCAAATTGCTTTAAAAAGTCTTCTAGTAAGTCAACATAGTAGGTATGAAGATGTACAGCAATTTTTTTAGTGTCTGAATATGTCTGTGAACTTTCCTCAATAACTTTGCGATCAAGTAAATAAGGTGGAGTTGGTAAACTCATATCTGACATGTGAGATAAGATAAATTCTACTGGATAGTTCGTTCTTTTCTCGATTTCCTTAAGCAAATAAGGAGCTAGATGCTGAGTTAAATCAAATGTTTTAACCTTGATGAACGGCACTCCTGCATCAAGCAAAACATGGGGATAATGAATAGTGAAATTGCTATGGAAAAACTTGTCATTTAATGGAATCGTATTGAGAATAGATTCATAGTTAAATCCAGCATCCATGAATTTCTTGGTATAAAGAGTTTCATAATTATCAATTACCTTTTGAACATCTTCGAAACTCTCAACTGATTTCCAGAACTTTTGGAAAACACTAGATTCAACTAAGTGTTTTTTAAATGAAATAAAGTAAGATTGCAAATGTTCATGAATATAAATATCACCGGCTTTAATTCCTTGATGATTAGTCATACCCCAAAAATCTACATTTGGGTTTGATTCATAGTTATCATAGATCGGTGCCATGTCCCAGAGTGGACCAAAACAAGTGTCATTCATAACAGTGACAGAATCATACTGTTTCAAGTTATCAAATCCAACAAATTTCATACCATCATGCCAAGCAGCAAAATCGTAACCTTTATTCTCACGTTGGATAAAATCATCAATCAGGTGTTTATCACGAAGTTTTTGTACTTCACTTTCACTAAGACGACTATTTGAAATAAAAACTAATTTATCAAACAATGGTCTCATATGTTCAAGTTGATAAAATACATGCCGACTAATATGATCATATTTATTAAAATGAACATAAAGCAATAGACGTTTCATTTACTTCTCCTAAAGAAATTAATAATTTTAGTTGGTATTGTCCATCTTCTCGAAGTAACAACACTGTTATATTGGTTTTGTAAGTCATGATATAAAATCTGTAAACGATTCAACTCATTTTGAAACTCTTGACTCTCTTTCTTCAAAACTTCAATATACTCATTTTGGTCATGAGAAATTCGCGACACCTGATTCAGTCTTAAATCTAAGTCTTCTATCTGACGATCTTTTTTAAAAACTAAGACATCCAAATCACGATCCTTAACAAGCGCTAAGTGTGAGATTCTTTGAATATCCTGATCTGGATACTTGTTGAGATATTTAATTTGAGAATCCAAGATACCTGTGAACCGCTTTTCAGCAGTCTCCAATGCCATAGGTTTTGAATCGGACCCTAAATTCATACGATACACAGTGGTAGAATCACTCAAAAAAGAAATTTTAGTGCGTTTGAATAATTCAAGTTGTAACTCAAATGTATCGTCTGCGGCTGTATCGCTAATTTGAGCAGATACATCTTGCATAAGTGCGGTATCAACCAACCAGGTTGAAGCCATCGTCATACCTTTCATAACAAGCATCTCTTCATAGGAATCAATCAAAGGAAGCGCCTTATTAGCAAAGGCATTTTTTTGGATAAGATTCCCGTCTAAGTCTACCATATCAAATTCAGTATTTGACCAAAGTGAATCAATTGAAGCATCCAACAAATCAACTTGCTTTTGAAGTTTTAATGGGTCAATCCAAAAATCATCACTATCACATCTTGCGATATATTGACCTTTAGCTTCTCGGCAAATTTTTTTCCAAGTTTTAGTAATGCCAAGGTTCACTTCATTACGAGAAGTTCTAACTTTTTCAGGAAACTTATTTTGATATTCTTGAATAATCTCATACGAATGATCTGTTGAAGCATCATCAATGATAATAATCTCGAAATCAAAATTTGTTTTCTGATTGAGAAAGCTATCTATAGCCTCTCGTACCCAATCCCCCTTATTATAATTGGTACAAATAATCGATACTTTCATTCAAACTTCCCTTTTTCTCTTAAGAAAAACTCCACTTCCCATTTCTTTGAATAATACCAGTTGCAGAATCTTTAGCTGACTCATCATCTTCATCAATATCGTCCCTATTTAGAACAATAACTGGAATCTCATCAGTCGGAAGAAAGGCTAAAACTTGATTATTCTCATCCCTCACAGTAATTTCAAGTTTTAACTTAATATCGTTTAGTCCTGCTAGTGAACACTGATAGTTTACCTTAACATCACCCTTGCCACTTGTTAAATTATCCATCGTATTATCATTATAAATCCAAATATTACGATCAATATCTGTAAATGAGATAGCAATATAAGTCGGCACAGCTTCTAGTAAGGTATACGTCAAATCAAATGAAATTGGTTCATTTGGTGCAGCTCTTTTAGAAGACAATAGTGATAACTTCAAATTTTCAACAACTGAACCACTTCTTTCAATTCCCGGTTGATCTGAAGTGATTACTTGTTCTGTATTGTCAAAGCTATATTGATTGGCAACATCTCTAGGCTCACCTTTGGCTTTAATGTAGCCATCTTCAATTAAAATAGCCTTATTACAATATTTCTTGACAGCTCCCATATCATGGGTAACCAGAATAGTTGTTTTCCCAGAATTCTTTCTTTCTAAGAAATAATCATTACACTTGCGCTGAAAGGCTTCGTCCCCCACAGCCAGAACCTCATCCAAAATCAGAATGTCCCCTTGAGCCTTGATTGCCACAGAGAAAGCCAAGCGAACCTGCATCCCGCTAGAATAATTTTTGAGTTTTTGATTCATAAATTCACCCAGCTCAGCAAATTCAACAATGTCATCATACATGGCATCTACTTCTTCAGTTGAGAAGCCCAGCATGGCACCATTCATATAGACATTTTCGCGGCCGGTTAGCTCTGGATTGAAGCCGACACCTAGCTCGATAAAGGAAACCAACTTGCCATCAATGGTCACTGTTCCCTTTTCGGGAATATAAATCTCTGAAATGATTTTCAAAAGGGTTGATTTTCCTGAACCATTACGGCCGACAATTCCAAAAAAATCTCCCTTTTCCACTTCAAAGGAAATATCCTTTAGGACATGTTGTTCTTTGTAACCTTTGATTCCTCGAAATCGGTTAACTAGGCTTGTTCTTAAACTTTGTGTTGACTCTGTTGGCAGTTTAAAAAACTTACTGACATGGTCAACTTTTACTGCAATATTATTTGACATTATAGAATCTCCGCAAATCTCTTAGCATTTTTATTAAAGATATAATATCCAAGTCCAAATATCACTACTGGCAACAAATAAGGAATCAGAGCAATCCATGGATTTTCAATCAAATCCCATCCTCGCATGCTCCCTGAATAAATTGCAAAGTGGCGTAAATCTTGAATAATTTGTGCAATTGGATTTAGCATCATTAATTTTGCAAAAGTAACTTGTCCTCTCTGAAGAATAAAAGTCAGTGAATAAATGATTGGTGTCGCATATAAGCCTGCCTGCAGCACTACTTCCCAAATTGGACCAATATCGCGATATTTTACAAAGAGAGTAGAGAGCATAAAGGCAAAACCAGCCGACATTAAAACCAGCTCTAAAAACAAAGGAATGATGACTAACCATCCAAAACTAAATGAGACACCATTAATCAACGCAAAAACAAAAACCACCAATAGATTAATTGCATAGTTTATTGCCGCACCTGCAATAGCAGAATAGACAATAATCGACTTAGAGAAATTCAACTTTCGTAACAAGTCCCCTCTAGACACAATAGACATCATGCCCATATTAGTTGCTTCTGAGAAAAAGTTCCACGTCACCATTCCTAAGAGAAGCGATACTGCGTAATGAGGGGTACCATCATCGAAACGTAAAAAACGTACAAAAACTAAATACATGACCGTAAATAGTAGTAGAGGTTTCAAAATAGACCATAAGTGGCCAATAAGAGAGCCTTGATAACGTAATTTAAAATCTGTTTTAATCATCTCTCTCAAGAGAATCCAGTTTTTTTGGCTAAAATAATCTAGCATGCATATTACTCCTTATAAGCAAATTTTGTGAGAATGAGCGTCGTGAAAACCAAAGTATGAAAGGCACGATTTTTTCTGTAGCCATACTTTCGAATCCGTCGCAGTCGCTCTACAAAAGGGGCTTCCATGATTGTCACAAAATTTTCAATAATTTCTCTATTTTCAGTTGTCAGAGGCTGGCTGAGAAGGTTGCGAGCCTGAGTCTGACTGTCTTTTATCAATTTCCAATATTTAGCAAATAGACGGCTAGGATGAATCCAGTTCTTCATCCGCTTGCGTAAGGTTCGAGCTCCCAATACATTATTCGAATGCTGGCGATAGAGCTCACCTGGCTGATCCAGATAAACGAGTTGCCCAAAAGCCGAAGCCAACAAGCCCAGATACCAATCGTGCATGAGCAGTTCATGCTCCTCCTGCCCTGTCCACAAATCAGCCAGAGCGCGGTTGATCATCGAAACGCCACCTGTCACCGTATTTTCCGTCAGTTCCTGAATCAATTTTGTATTGGCATGATCAGACTGCGTTCGAATCATACTTTCATGAACAACATTTAGCTCCTGATCCACCACTTTTAAATCCATATAAACCAACAAAGGTACGGAATCATCATAGTTTTCTGATGCCGCCAACTGAATCGCCAACTTATCCGGCAACCAGACATCATCCTGATCGCTAAAAAAGTAAACATCCGAATCCTGATACTTAAGCAAGCTATGAAAACTCTTAATGACACCCAAATTTTGAACTTCTTCCGGATTGATAAAGAAAATTCGGTCATCCTGACGGCAAAAATCCTCAATAATCGCTCGCGTTCCATCACTAGATCCGTCATCTCGAATCAAGAGCTGCCAATCCCTATAGGTTTGGGCTTGAATACTTTCAATCTGTTCTGCCAGAAACTGCTCTCCATTATAGGTAGACAGAAGAATAGTCACTTTCATGATAAAAATAGCTCCTCGTATTCACCTACAATTTTTTCCCAGGTGTAGTTTTCTTTCATATTTTCTTTGGCTGCCTGACCTAGCTCAGAAAAATCAAGCTGACCATCCACTTTGTCAATCAGCTGGGCCAACTGCCCCTCTTCTTTTTGCCAATAAAAAGCTGTTTCTTGGGCTACTTGATGGTTGAAGTCCACGTCCAAAACCAAATTGGCATCAGTCTGAGCCAGAGCTTCCAGAAGCCCAGGATTAGTTCCACCGACTTCGTGGCCATGCAAGTAGGCAAAGGCTTGATTGCGGATGTATTTGAGCAATTCTTGATTATAAACAGTCCCGACAAACTTAATCCGAGAATCCTTATCAAAACCCGTTTTTTGCTTAAGCTCTTCATAATAAGGATTTCCCTCATGATTGCAAATAATCAGCAAGTCATATTGGGTTTTGGATTTCATAAATTCCCGAATGATGGTCTCGTAGTTGTTTTCTGGCACAAAACGTCCAACAATCAAATAATATTCCTTTTCTCTGCTCTGCCATTTCTCAAAAAAATCACGCACGCAAGCATCCTGAGAGTCAAGAGAAGATAGCTGGAGATCTGTCCCATAAGAAATGAAAGCCGTCTTGGACCAAGGATAGAATTCTTTTATATAACTTTCAATACCTTGGTTGTCCGCAATGACCAGATCAGCATGCTTGGTCATCACCTTCTCAGAATATTTAAGATAGGCTTGAACTGGCTTAGGCCACTTGGCCCGCTTCCATTCCAGACCATCTGGATTAATAAAGAAAGTCCCGCCTGCTTTATGAATTTTATGTGCAAAAGGCGCCACAAAGGCTCCGATCGTATTACCCAAAATATAAAAAATTGGACGCTCAATCTGCTGCTCTTGCACTAGCTTTAAAGAATAATTGATGGCCATCATATCATAGGCAATCACCCGAGCCGGCCCTAATTTAGGAGCCTTAATGGTGAAGCAATCCACTCCCTTGTAATCAAAATGATGAAAAGCTTCATCATCCGACAAACAAGCTACATGATACTGGATTTTGGAAGAAACCTTATTTTCTACTAATTTTTCAACAAAGGTTTCAAATCCGCCATATTTAGCAGGAAGTCCTCGACTCCCGATGATGAAGACATGTCTCATGCTTTTCCTCAATTCAAAGATTTACAATCTAGTCTATTATATCATTTTCTTGGTGATTTGTGGAACTTTCAACAAGGTTCATTAAGTTGTTTAACCCATAAAATAGACTAGTTCATAGCGAACTAGTCTATCAACGCCTTATTTTCTCACTTCCTGCTTGTAAAACTCTTTCAAAGCATCCTGCCAAGTTGGAATGACAAAGCCTGTATCCTTGGCCTTGGCCAGGCTCATAGTTGAGTTGAAAGGTCGCTTAGCCTTAGCTGGGAACTTGCTAGAATCCACCGGCTGGACTTCCACATCCGTATCTTTGAGAATTTCCACTGCAAAGTCATACCAAGTGGTGTCCTCAGCCGCATCATTAGACAGATGGTAATAACCAAATTCCTTTTGATTTTCAGCCAGATAGGTCATAAATTCAGCCAGCGTACGAGTCCAAGTTGGACGGCCATGTTGGTCATTGACTACTGTCAGAGTTTTATGTGTCTTAGCAAGATTTTGCATGGTAAAGACAAAGTTTTTGCCGTAGTTACCAAAGACCCAAGCAGTACGGATAATGTAGAAACGGCTAGAATATTTTTCAACCAGCTCTTCACCCATGCGCTTGGTACGGCCATACTCCGTCTGTGGATCTGGCCGATCATCTACTTCCCACTCCTCACCGACAGGCTTTTGGCCGTCAAAGACATAGTCTGTTGAGATGTAGACCAAGGTCGCTCCATGTGCTTCTGCTGCTTTTACGACATTTTCAGTACCGGTCACATTGATGGCATAGTCCAGCTCTTTACCTTCATCTTCAGCTGCATCAACTGCAGTATAGGCTGCGCAGTGATAGACCAAGCTTGGCTTGACTTCCGCAAAGACCTTGTCCACCATTTGGGCATTGGTAATATCCATTTCAGCTACATCAACAGCCACATACTCTTCATTGCGCTCATCCAAAAGATAGCGGAGCTCTGTTCCCAGCTGTCCATTCGCACCTGTGATTAAAATCATTTGTTTGTCCTTTCAGATCATAAAAATTCGATGATTTTATTATATCAAAAAAAGCAGAAAAAATCTGCTTCTTTACTTACTCTTCTCCTTAATCACATAAATCGGGCGTTTCTTGGTTTCCATGAAGATTTTGCCTATGTACTTGCCCAATATACCGATGGTTAGCAGCTGGAAGCCTCCAATAAGGAGAATGACGGTCATAAGGGACGGCCAGCCCGATGTCGGGTCACCAAAAACCAAGGTACGGATAATAATTACTACCATCAGGATGAAGGCTAAAATCCAAGACAGGATACCTCCTAAAAAGGCGATGTTGAGCGGCGCATCAGAGAAATTGACAATACCTTCCAGAGAATAGTTGAAAAGAGACCAGAAATTCCAAGAGGTCTTGCCAGCCACTCGTTCAACATTTTTGTATGCCAAGTATTCGGTATTGAAGCCCACCCAGGCAAAAATCCCCTTGGAGAAGCGATTGTACTCTGAAACTTCCAGAATAGCGTCTACCATTGGGCGGCGCATCAGGCGGAAGTCCCGCGCACCATCTACCATCTCTACCTGACTAATCTTGTTAATCAGCTTATAGAACAAATTGGCGAAAAAGCTTCGGATTGGCGGCTCGCCCTCTCGAGTAGTGCGACGAGTCCCCACACAGTCCAGCTCAGGATTCGAGTCCAGCATGGCTTTCATCTCAATCAGGAGCTCGGGCGGATCCTGCAAATCCACATCCATGACCGTCACAAAATCCCCGCTCGCCTCTTGCAAACCAGCATAGAGGGCCGCTTCTTTTCCGAAATTACGAGAAAAGGACAGATAGTGCACATCTGGACAGCGACTGCTGAGCTCACGCAAAACAGCCAAGGTTTGATCTGTCGATCCGTCATTGACAAAAATATATTCGAACTGGTCACGGATTTGATATTTCACCGCTTTCATAGCTTCATGAAACAAAGGAATAGACTCTTCTTCATTAAAACACGGAACAATCACCGAAATTGTCATATTATTCCTTTCCTATACACATAGACAATAGATTATCTCATTTTTCGCACGCTACTCCATCTCCATCTTTATCTAACTTGCTACTATAACCCGGTTGCCCACGATAAATAGGGGTAACTCCTGCTCTCCTAGCAGCTTCACAATTAGGATAAATTCCACTTTCAGATATTGTACCTGAGTGATTTTCTACAGAAGAGTTATTAGATGAATGAGAAACTGGTTTGCCCAGCCCGATAGCATTCCAACTTATCCCTTCATAACGCCATCCCACTTGAACCAAATAGTCCTTCTCTCCTTCAGATAAAGTATAATGATGACTACCAGCTTTTGCATTAGGATTATATAATCTATACAACGGATGCTGACCTGAAGATTTCCATGAAACTCCTTCATATCTCCAACCAGCTCGTATTAAGAAATCTCGTTCATTTGCATTCAGAGTATAGTGATGATCACCCGCATTTGGATTGTACATTCTGTAAACATCTTGACCTTCCAGAGGAGCAATCCAACCGATTCCCTCGTAGTGCCACCCTACACCTACTAACATCTCTTTTTCATCCCAACTTGCTGTATAAAAATGTTCTCCACTATTTGGATTATACATTCTATACATTTCTACTCCACCATCGTTTGCACTTACTGACAAAACGTTTATAAACACCATAGATAGCAATACAGCAATAAAAATATAAACTTTCTTCATTTATAACTCCTTAACTAGGCTTTGACACCATAATATTCTAAAATTGTCAATACTATTGACATAATAATAAATAACAACGCAATAAATAATACGAGACTATCCCTCCTCTCTTCTTCCTCATTAGTCAAGACGACAGGTGCAGGAACATAGAAGTGCGAAACATTTAGTGCTAATCCCATTGAAAGTATGACTCCAATAAAATATCGTCCTTGAATGCCATTAAAACTCATTTCCGTTACTTTTCCCCACATCAGATAGGCTGTCATCAAAATTCCTAATGTTATACCGAAACCTACTAACAATGTTCCAAACTTACTAAAAGTAGGTAATGGATTATATTGCGGAATCATAAATATGATACAAGCAATAAAAGGAAGATAAAACCACATAAGATTTCCTAAACCATAACTTAACCAACCAAATGTAAATAGGGACGGGAGTAAATTTGGAATTAAATTAATTAGCTCTTTGAAAGAAAATAGCGAAAATGTTTTTAAGTGGGCGAAAGTGTACTTTAATTTTTCAACTGGATTCGCAACATCATTTACCTGAGTTATATTAATTCCACTAGATAAACGTAACCATAGGAAACTAATTATTGCAACAAAAACGATTGCAGTAATTATATACAAGTATGTGTGACGGCTTTTAAATTTATTTTTAGGAATGAATAATAATAAACCAACAAGCAAAACATAAGGAAGTTTTATAGTTGCCATTAATAAACATAGAGATGCAAAAATACAAATATCTTTCATATCCACTTTATTCTGACCTACCAAACTACAAAATGTTCCCAACAGTAAGAAAGTTAAACCATTCGCCATTCCATCAGTACTAAAAGACGAAGCTAAATAAACCGCCATCGGTATCATGGCAATTGTAGAGAATAATAATTCTTTTCCGTTAGATTTTTTTATAGCCAATCTCACCAATAATGAATACACAATTAAGTTAGAGAGTCTTCCCAAGAGTATAGATGCAAATACACTTAGTCCCAGAATTTTTGCTATTAAAATACCTACTACTTGCGGTAAGTATGGAACAAAAGAGGAAGCATTCGTTGCAACAAATTGCGGATAATAGGCTTTATCTGATGATGTTCGTACCTTATCTAATCCCGATTTTATTAGAGGTGTTTTCATAACTTTATCCGCTATAACCACATCTTTAGAAACCTGAAATTCCTTTGGTTTACTAGGTAAATAAAGATGTCCCTCAGATATATACAAAGCCCGCGAATAGTGAGCATTCTCATCTGGAGCGTCCAAAACTGGAGTTATGAAAGCAAAGATGCTTCCCATCAAGATAATCATTGTACATACTTTATTATGTATTTTCCCATCTACACAAACAGCTAAACTGCCAATTAGCCCCGTTATGATTAATAATGTTTTAGGTATAAAAATAATCGAGCCACCTAGATAAACATATATAGCTAAAACCATGAGCCATAATAGCAACAAATATTTCCATCTTTTTTTTACATTAACAGTTATTGCTAAGCAATATTGTTGTGCAAAATGAAGGAAGTGTTTAAAATATCCATCAAACATATATCCACTCATCCTTTTATATTTAACTGACTTTATGTTTCATAACCAGTAATAAACTGAAACATCTATATTTCAAAATTTTCAAAAATAATGGAACCACATATGCTAATGCAGAATTTATATTTACTTTTTGAATTCCTTGTTTAATGTATTTATTTCTTTCCCAATTTTTTCCAAAATATTTTTCCATAAATAAAATGATGTCTTTAAAATCTTGTTTCGTTGCCTTAGGGTATTTTAATAACCGATAAGTATGCCCTACACATAAATGCTCCAAGGCTAGATATTGTAATTCTTCTCTATACATTTCAAATTCATCACCAAATAAAGAGAAAAGATATTCTAAGGCATCATAAATATCAAAAATATTAGACTTACTTGAATTCATGATGGAATTAGAAGTATTCACTGTATATTTATATAAATATTTTTGTATATATGAAACATCCGAACATTTTGAAGTAACAAAAGGCATAAGAGCGATGTCTTCATAAATCTTTCCCTTTGGAAAACGATACGATTCTATAAGTGAGCTTTTGTAAATTCTAGTCCACGATGCATGCTTAGTAAGCATAAAAAGACGAATATTATTTGTAGTAGCGGTAGAATCATAGAAAGGATTAACTTTTAAATGTTTTATTGTTTTTTCAGCATTATCAAACAGATCAATATCAAAATAAATAACATCCTTTCCTTTGGCAAGCATAAACTCCTTTAAATAGCTTTTATAGATACTATCATCTGGATCAATAAATGCTATGTAGTCACTATATTTTGTCTGTTCAATGCCATAGTTTCTAGCATCTGATACTCCCCCGTTCTCTTTTGAAAACAATTCAATAAATGTATATTTTTCAACATATTCTCTAATAATATTTTCTGAATTATCGGTACTACCATCATTGATACAGAGTACTCGCAATGAACACTTTTCTATTTCCTCCTGATGGACAATACTATCTAAACACCTTCTCAAATATTTTCCAGTGTTATAAACAGGAATGATCACCGTTAAATCATATTTCATTTTTACTTCCTTTATCTCTACTTGCTAAAAAATAAATGCTTGCAATTCCAAATAAATAAACTAACATAACAATAAAAAAACTAATCGCGGCACCAAGCATACCTTTTTGATAAATAAATGGTTCTGTGATCAATTTAGTAAGTATCAAAAGAACAATATACAGGCCAACTAAAAGATGCTGTTTCCGTATAATCGTTAAAATATTCTCAAAAACAATTGCTAAAGCATATAAAACTCCCGAGAATATCAGAATAGTAAAAGGAAGTACATACTTGTTCAAATCCACACCAAATATTAAACTAAGTGCAGGCACACCGAATAAATAAGCTATAAATGTGACAAACAAACCGCCTAAAGATAGAAATCCTAATAATCTTTTTATAATTAATGAGAATTCTTTATATTCTTTTTTATTCCATAAAATGGCTAATTTTGTAATAAGGGGTCTAACAATTAAAATAATAAGACTCATAAAGAACACAGGCATAAACAGAATATTAAAATCACGTTGCATTCCAGTTTGTAAAAAGCCCTGATTAAGACCTTTTTCAATGATTATTTTAGGCTCATTTAATATATATAACAAAATAAATCCATTTACAAATAGCGGCCAACAGGCTAACAATATATCCTTTATATCTTTTTTATAGCGAGTAGACAACAATTCTCGGACTTGAATTTTTTCGAAATAAGCTACAAAACGCATCTCGTAGAAAAAAATGAGTAGCCCATTCCACATAACTAAAGAAAGCAAAGCAAGCACAACAGACTCAGATAGTAGTAATGTTATTAGTAATACTAGAACACTCGTAGAATATCGAATAAACATTGTTTTTCCAGCAATGTCCATACGCTCTCTTTGCTGAAACAATCCTTGAAATAGATCTGATACTGCATCCCACATGCGATAAAGAATCATAAGAAAGGTCAATAGAAGAGTCTCTAATGAATAACGGCCTTCACCAATTATATATAAATATGGAAACAAGGTAAGTATCATTATCGTAATTGTGAGGATACGCGTCTGAAAATAACCTATAAAACTATGCCGCTGCTTTACATCCGTGCCTTGATAATTCCGAACTTGAAATAAACCGATAACTATCCACAGTGTTCCGATGGAATTAGCCAAGCTAAATTGATCTGCTACTTTAGCAGAACTCAATCTTGTGATAATTAAAAGATATAATACAGATACCCCAGATGCTGCTAAATTTCCCAACAAATTCCAAAAATATATTTCTTTATCCGAGGGATTAGTTCGTATCTTCATCTTTGTTCCTCAATGCAATTATCTGTACTAGATTTTTAAATTTTGTATCCAGCTTTGATAACTTTAAAGTTAATTGAAACTGATTAATCAACAATAAAAAAATAATGAATAAAAAGATAAAGTTAACGGCTGAAACTATTCCTAAGGCATTTGCAATTTTTTCTGCTAATTTTGGAAAAATACTGAAAACTAATAAAACTATTGAGAAAAATATCCAAAATAAGGCATCATTAATTTGAACTTGGGATTTTCTAATACTACGTAAAATGAAACCACATGTCAAAATAGATACAATAGTTAATACAACTTGAAACCAAATTGTCATAATTTTAACCTCTCTTTCTAAAGTTTTGGATAATCAAAATAGATGCAAACATATGTGTCATATACTGAATAGAACGCGAAAGCGTCAGATAACTTTCACCTGCTTGACGTTCTTCCATCCGTACCTGAGCTTCTGCGACCTTTACCCCATGACGAATTAAGTAGGAAACTGTATCTGGTTCTGGTCCATAATTGATATTAAGTGCAAATTCTTTAATCAAATTCTCAGAAAACATCCGCATCCCTGATGTAGGATCATTAATCGTTTTGCCTGTTGTTAATTTAATTGCTCCACTAATCAATGTATTCCCTAACATTCTGAGAGAATTTTCTCGTTTTTCTGTAACAAAACGAGAACCAATCACCATTTCATATCCCGAATCAATCATTTCTTCTAAAATAGATATATATTCAGGTAAGTGTTGGCCATCGGCATCAAACTGCACTGCTTTTTTATATCCTTTTTCATAAGCATATCGAAGTCCCGTCTGAAAAGCGCCTGCCAACCCCAAATTTACTGGTAAATCAACAATATTATAGCCTTTAGCATGAGAAATTGCTGATGTTTGATCTTTCGAACCGTCATTAATAATAACATAGTCATACTGAGAATAATTTTGAATAATATTATCTACAACACTAACAATTGATGCTTCTTCATTATAGGCCGGAATAATAATTAATAAATCTGAAGATTTCACTGATTTGATCTCTCCTTAAAATAGTTTACACCTATTATACAATATATATGCCTCATTTTCTACTGTGTAAATGATTATAGTAGGCTCAATCATAAACCAATTTAGAATATTCAAAGACTAAGATTTCTTTATATCTAACTTTATAATCCTAAATAAGACAAAAATACGAACAAACTCAGATTAGTATACACTAATTTCGAGAATTTGTTCGCATTTATCTATCAATATAGAAGAAACTAGATTTTCACTTGAACCCCCCTAATCATCAAAACCATTCGGATGCTTACTCTGCCAACGCCAAGCGTCTTGGCACATTCGCTCAATATCAAACTTGGCTTCCCATCCTAGTTCATCTTTAGCTTTTTTGGAATCTGCATAACAAGAAGCTATATCTCCTGCACGCCGTTCTGTAATCTCATACGGAATTTTCTTTCCAACTGCTTTTTCCATATTTTTTATAATTTCTAGAACAGAATAGCCTTTTCCTGTCCCGAGATTATAAATATTTAGTCCAGCCTTTCCCTCTAGCTTCTGAAGCGCAGCAACATGCCCTCTTGCCAAATCTACAACATGAATATAATCTCTAACCCCTGTCCCATCAACTGTAGGATAGTCATTGCCGAATACTCGTACTGATGGCAGTTTCCCTACTGCAACCTGAGTTACATAAGGAAGAAGATTATTCGGGATTCCATTCGGATTTTCCCCTAAATCTCCGCTTTCATGTGCACCAATAGGGTTAAAATAACGAAGAATCACCACATTCCAACTCATATCGGCTTTATAAATATCTGTCAAAATTTCTTCTGTCATTAATTTTGTTCGGCCATATGGGTTTGTAACTGAAAGTGGAAAATCTTCTAAAATTGGAACTGTGTGAGGGTCCCCATACACCGTCGCTGAAGAACTAAAAATAATATTTTTACAATTAACCTCTTCCATCACTTTTAAAAGCGTTAAAACACCTGTGATATTATTCTTATAATATGCAAGAGGTATTTCCATAGACTCTCCTACCGCCTTTAATGCAGCAAAATGAATAACTCCTGTAGGTTTCTCTTTCATAAAAATTTCGAGCAACTTTTCCTCATCACAGACATCTGCTATATAAAATGGAATGTTTTGCCCAACAATTTTTTCAACAATTTCAATGCTTTTTTTGTTGCTATTGATTAAATTATCAACTACTACTACTTCATGACCAGCATTAACTAGTTCAATAACAGTATGAGTACCTATAAAACCTGCCCCACCTGTAACTAAAATTTTATGTCTCATTTAAATTAACCTTAACTAATTAAAATATACTGACATTATCTCACAAAAATTCATTATGTTCAAAAAAAAATTAGAATATTTAAAAATTCAATTTCTAAATATTCTAAATCATAGCTATTATTTGTTAGATAGTTTCCAAAGCTATTCTCAAATCTTCAATCAAGTCATCCACATTTTCCAAGCCGATAGAGAGACGGATTTGATTTGGTGTAATGCCTGCTGCCAGCTGAGCATCTGGTGACATCTGACCATGAGTTGTCGTGGCTGGATGGACGACCAAGGACTTAGCATCTGCTACATTGGCCAAGTCAGAGAAAATCTCTAGGCTGTCAATAACCTTACGAGCTTCTTTCTCTCCGCCTTTGACATTAAAGGTGAAGATAGAGCCTACGCCTTTAGGGAAATATTTTTCTGCCAAAGCATGATATGGACTCTCAGCAAGCTTGGGATAATTGACCTGCTCGACCTTAGGATGCCCTGCTAAGAATTCCACAATCTTCTCAGCATTGGACACATGGCGCTCTACACGCAAAGAGAGAGTTTCCAACCCCTGCAGGAAGAGAAAGGCATTGAAGGGAGACATGGCTGCGCCCGTATCGCGCAAGAGCTGAGTCCGGACGGCGGTGACAAAAGCTGCTGCTCCGACATCGCGCGTATAACTGATATCATGATAGCTTGGGTCCGGATCAACAAACTGCGGAAACTTGCCAGAAGCTTCCCAGTCAAAACAACCGCTGTCCACAATCACACCACCGATGCTGGTTCCGTGACCGCCGATAAACTTGGTCGCAGAATGTACCGCGATGTCCACTCCATGAGAAAAGACATTGATCAGATAAGGCGTGGCAAAGGTATTGTCGGAAATCAGCGGAATTTTATGGGCATGAACCAGCTCGGCCAAAGCATCAAAGTCAGGGATATTAATCAGCGGATTGCCCAAGCTCTCAATCAGAACCAACTTGGTATTGTCCTGAATGGCTGCTTCTACTTCAGCCAGATTTTCAATATCAACAAAAGTCGTGGTAATGCCATAGCGAGGCAGGGTTTCTTTGAGCAGATTAAAGGTACCACCGTAGATGGTAGAGGCTGCTACTACGTGGTCGCCAGCATGGGCCAAAGCTAGAATGGTGTAGGTAACAGCTGCCATACCAGAAGCTGTTGCTAGAGCTCCGACTCCACCTTCCAAAGCCGCAATGCGCTCCTCAAAAGCAGACAGGGTCGGATTGGTAATCCGAGTGTAGATATTACCCGGTTTACGCAGGGCAAAAAGATCTTCTCCCTCCTGAGTATCGTCAAACACGTAGGAAGTTGTCTGGTAAATAGGCAGAGCCCGCGACTTAGTTGTCGGGTCCACTATTTGTCCAGCATGAAGCTGCAGAGTTTCAAATTTAAATTCACGTGTCATAAGGTCACCTCACTATAGTTATGTGATAAGTCTACCACTAAACGCCTCGCTTGACTAATAGAATTTCCTTATCAAAAGAAATAAAGAGAAGCTATATCTTATAGCTTCTCAGATATAATCTCAAAAGTCGCCTGATTGCTGGGCCAGTACAGCTGTGACGAAACTTTGTCTAAAGCTACCCACTGAGCTCCCACATGCTCATCAGAAATCTGGATTGCCTTCTGTTCAGTTAGAACTAGAAAAAGATTTTTGTGGATGGTCAGATTTTCATCAATCTTTACCGTAAAATCTCCAAGACTAGTCAGATTTGAACAATCTAAGAGCAAGCCGGTCTCTTCCTTTATTTCACGAAGACAGGCTTCTTCTGGACTCTCACCACTCTCAATCCCACCAGTAATGGGCTGCCAAAAGGAAACTGTCTCATCCTCAACTTTCAAGAGCAAGATTTCTCGTTCCTCTGGATGGTAGATCCAGGCTTCAATCGACCGCCTCATCATGATTTTTTCTCAATCGGTGCTATGCTGGCCAGCACTTTCTTCAGACCAACTTCTGGGAAATTAATCTTGAGCTCTTGACTGTTTCCGCTACCAGAGACTGCCAGAACAGTCCCATCGCCCCATTTCTTGTGGTGGGCAATATCTCCAATAGCCCAAGCAACTTCCGGCTTAGATAGCTGGTTCTGACCGCTCTTGCCAAAAGGCAGGCTGCCTGTAGAAATCGAACTTGGTGCTGCCTGACGTTTCCGCTCTTGTAGAGCCTGGGCCAGACTCATGCCCTGACCGAATTTGCTAGTATCGCTGTTGGTATAACTAACCTTAAAGGAGCTGTTGGCTGGTCGAGCCAGTCCCTGATAGTTTAGCAAGTCTGAACTGATTTCTCTCAAGAAGCGAGTCGGCTGATTGTAGTTGGTACGACCATAAAGCAGACGGGAATTGGCATTGGTCAGATAGAGAATCTTCTCTGCTCGGGTGATACCGACATAGGCCAGACGCCGCTCCTCTTCCAGCTCATCCTCATCTTCAGATGCCCGGCTCAGAGGAAAGACATTTTCCTCCATACCAACCAGAAAGACGACTGGAAATTCCAATCCCTTGGCTGCGTGAAGGGTCATCAAAGTCACTTCAGAACTCTCCTGCTCTCCATCGTCTGTGTCTGCAATCAAGGCCAAGTCATTAAGAAATCGGCTGAGCTTATCAAGTCCCGTCTCATCAGCTGGATTGTCTGGATTTTCATCAAAGCTCTTGGTTACAGATAGGAATTCTTCGATATTTTCAATCCGAGCTTGGCTCTCCAAGGTTGCCTGAGCTGCCAAAGCTGCTGAGTAACCTGTCTTTTTCAGAACAAGCTCTACTAATTCAGTCACACTATAGTCATCCAAACGATCCCGCAAATCGAGTATCAGATTGGCAAACTCATAAACTGCCTGAGCCGCCTTGCCCTTGACCGGTGACAGCATGATATTAGCTGACGCCTCCAGCAAAGAGATTTCTTGACTAGCCGCAAAATCCCGAATCTTGTCTACCGTTCCTGGACCGACACCCCGCTTGGGCTCATTGACCACGCGCTCATAGCTGATATTGTCGCTAGGATTGGCGATGAGGTTGAGATAAGAAATGACATCGCGGATTTCCTTACGGCTGTAGAACTTGGTACCCCCAACCATGGTGTAGGGAATATTGGCTTTGAGCAGGGCTTCCTCCACCGTCCGTGACTGGGCATTGGTCCGGTAAAGGACCGCAAAATCCTTATGACTGTAGCCTTCTCGGCTCAGCCGATCAATAGTTCGGGCGACAAAGAGAGCCTCGTCCTGCTCGTCATTAGCCCGATAGTAGACTATTTCCTCACCGTCTTCATTCTGAGTCCAGAGATTTTTAGGACGACGTTTGCGATTGTTTCGGATCACTTCATTAGCCGCCTGAAGGATGGTTTTAGTAGAGCGATAGTTTTCTTCAAGCAAAACAACTTTGGCTTCTGGATAATCCTTTTCAAAGTCTAGGATATTCTGCATATCGGCTCCCCGCCAGCCATAGATAGACTGGTCAGCATCTCCGACCACACAGATATTCTTAAAGCGAGAAGCTAAGAGCTTGACCAGCTGGTACTGGGCGTGGTTGGTATCTTGATACTCGTCCACATGGATGTACTGGTAACGTTGTTGGTAGTAGGTCAGGACATCAGGATTTTGGTCAAAAAGGCGCAAAGTCAGCATGATCAAATCGTCAAAATCCATGGCCTCAGACTGGCGCAATTCCTTTTGGTAGGCCGTGTAGCACTTAGCTACAATCTCTGTGTACATATCACCAGCCATATTTGTATAGGCCACCTCATCAATCAGGTCATTCTTGGCATTGGAAATGGTCCCTAGAATGGCGCGCTCATTCCACTTTTTAGGATCCAGATTGAGATTTTTGAGAATCCGCTTCATCAGGGTCCGCTGCTCGCCTGGATCAACGATGGTGAAGTTGCGATTGTAGCCGATATGATCTGCTTCTCGCCGCAGGATACGTACACACATGGAGTGGAAGGTGGCGATTAAGCAATCTTGGGTGGCTGGATTGAGCGCTGCTGCTCGTTCTTTCATCTCCCGCGCCGCCTTATTGGTAAAGGTAATGGCTAGGATATTCCAAGGATTGACCATCTTTTCATCAATCAAATAGGCGATGCGGTGGGTCAAGACACGAGTCTTTCCTGAACCAGCCCCTGCCATAATCAACAAGGGGCCTTCTGTCGTCTGGACCGCTTCGGCCTGACGGTCATTCATACCGTTTAATAAGGGATTCATCTTCTATCCTTTCAATATAACATCAAACTGAAAATCAATGCTTCCATTATATCAAAATTCGAGTGAATTTGTTATCGAAAAGGCAACTGTCTTCAATTGAAATTCGAGTGTGAAAAAGCTATAATAGTAGTCTAGAAAGGAGCAGCCATGAACAATCATCCAAGTGACAATCTCAAACTTGCCGAACGAGGCGCCCTCCTAGCAATTGCCACCTACATAGGCCTATCCGTTACAAAAATCATTGCAGGTGCGGCACTGACATCCTCAAGTTTGACGGCGGATGGTTTCAACAACGTCTCCGATATCGTTGCCAATCTAGCAGTTTTAATCGGCCTTCGTATGGCACGAAAACCAGCAGATAAGGACCACCGCTTTGGCCATTGGAAGATTGAAGATCTGGCCAGCTTAATTACTTCTTTCATCATGTTTTTTGTCGGTTTCAATGTCCTCATTGATACGGCTCAAAAAATCATTAACAAGGAAGAAACCTTGATTGATCCTGTGGGAGCCATCGTCGGGATTGTATCAGCCATCATCATGTTTGGCGTTTATCTTTACAATAAAAACCTAGCCAAAAGGGTAAAATCCAAAGCTCTGGATGCGGCTGCCAAGGACAATCTCTCGGACGCCATCACTTCTCTGGGCACATCGGTTGCTATTATTGCCAGCTCCCTGAAGTTTCCCATCGTTGATAGGCTAGCAGCCATCATTATTACTTTTTTCATTCTGAAAACGGCCTATGATATTTTCATGGAATCCTCCTTCAGCCTATCAGACGGCTTTGATCAAGATCTTTTAGACGATTACAAGCGTGCCATTCTGCAAATTCCCAAAATCACACGCGTCAAGTCCCAGCGTGGCCGGACCTATGGTAGCAATATCTATCTGGATATTATACTGGAAATGAACCCTGACCTCTCCGTCTTTGAAAGCCATGAAATAGCTGATCAGGTGGAGGACATGCTTAAAGAACGCTTCGGCGTCTTCGACATTGATATTCATATTGAGCCAGCCCCTATTCCTGAAGATGAGATTCTGGATAATGTCTATCAAAAACTCCTGATGCGTGAGCAATTAGTCGACCAAGGCAGTCAATTGGAGGCACTCTTATCTTCCGATTTTGTCTACATTTCCCAAGACGGTCGCCAGCTAAACAAAGAGGAATTTCAACTAGAGAGAGCCCAAACTTCTCCCATCAAAAATTTAGAAATTACATCCGTCAGCCAAAAGACCAAGCTGATTCGCTATCAAATCGGCGATGTCATCCATACTAGCCTCTGGCGCCGCCACGAAGTCTGGCAAAATATCTTTCACCAAGAAACACGAAAAAACAACTAGTTTTCTGCTAGTTGTTTTTATATGCTTTCACTTGGTCTGTCGCAATATCCTCTCCAAACCACTTTTCAGCGATTTTCTGGAATTTTCCCTCTTGGTATAATTTTCCAAAAGCAGTATTTACTTTTTCAACTAAAGTACGGTCCGCCTTTCTAGCCCCGACCGCAAAGTCCTCGCTCTCAAATCCAACTGAAAAAACTGAATATTGATCTAAAATGCCTTCTTCTGTCAGATAATAATTGGCATAAACACGGTCAATCAAGAGACCATCAATCCGATCGTTTTGCAAGTCAATCAACGCCTCGTTGAAGCTTTGGTACTGGGTCGCTGTATGATTTTTGACAATGGTTTTCAAAATTTCAGGACTGCTTTCAAAAGCTACGTAGCCAGAAGATCCTGCTTGTGCACCCAATACTTTTCCTGCCATATCACTGGCCTGTGAAATATGAGAGGACTTTTTGCTGACCAAAACCTGCTCATTTTTCATATAAGGAATGGTAAATTGCACCTTTTCCCTTCTCTCATCCGTCGCGGAGTAGCCATTCCATATAAGGTCAATCGTGCCGTTGGTCAACTCTGTTTCCTTCATATCCCAATCAATCGGCTGCCATTTCACCTTAATTCCATATTCCTCAAAAACAGCATTGGCCAAATCAATGTCAAAGCCTGCATAAGTGCCATCTTTTTACTCAAATCCCATAGGGACAAAGGTATTATCAAAACCAATTGTAATCTGTTTTTTCTCCTCATACTTGCTCCAGTTATCCAAGCTGGGATCGCTGACATTGGAACTACAAGCACCGAGCAGAAAAGTTAGGATCAAGGTCAAACAGGCCAAAAGAATATTCTTTAGTTTCATCTGGGCCTCCCTTATTTTGGTGTGACTTTGAGAATAGAATCCGCAATGTTTTCCGCAAACTGCAAATCATGTGTGACTACAATCTGTGTCATCCCCATTTCCCGATTTTGGAGGATGAGTTTTTCTACTTCCAAGCGTAAGGCAGGGTCCAAGGCAGAAGTCGGCTCATCATAGCCTATAATTTCTGGGTTGATCATCATAGCACGAGCCAAAGCGACCCGCTGTTTTTGCCCGCCTGACAGCGAATAAGGATAGGCCTTGGCATGCTCGGACAAGCCTAAGCGGGCCAATAAGGCCTGCGCCTTCTCTTCAGCTTCTTCTTTGGAAATGTTCATTGTATATATTGGTGATAAGGTCAAGTTTTCCAAGACAGATAAATGAGGAAAGAGCTGAAAATCTTGAAAGACGAAGCCTAGAAGATTGCGCTTTTCAAGCTCTGCGACATCCAAAATCTCTCCATTATAAATCACTTGTCCCGAATCAATTGTCTCCAAGCCTGCCAGCATTCGCAGAAGGGTCGTCTTCCCTCCGCCCGATGGTCCAACAATGGCCAATACTTGCTTTTCAGGCACAATCAAATTAAAATCCTTTAGAATCTGCTTATCACCAAATTTTTTACTAATATTTCGTAATTCTAACATAATAGCACCTACTTATAATAACTAAATTTCTTTTCGACCTGCTTAGCAATCAAGGTGGCCAAACCGATTAAGAGTAAGTAAATCAAGCCTGCAACAAACATCGGTGCCAGACTGGCATCTCGGTTGGCCGCTGTACGACTGGCCAAAATCAAATCTGAAATGCCTAAAGCATAAACCAAAGAGGTGTCTTTCACCAAAGTCATAACTTCATTAAAGACACTAGGTAGCACAATTTTTACGACTTGCGGCAAAATAATCAGGCGAATCGTCTGAACAGGAGTGAATTTTAAAACCTTCGCAGCTTCGTACTGTCCAGTCGGAATGGAAGAAATGCCTCCGCGGAAGATCTCCGCAAAATAAGCCGCATAATTTAATGTGAAGGCAATAATTGCTGCAGGAATCCGATCCAGCCGAACCCCTATACTTGGCAACACATAGTAAATAAAGATTAACTGCAATAAAAGCGGCGTCCCACGCATAATCCAAATATAAATATGAAGCAGCCATTGCAGGGGCTTCAAGCGAATTTGCATCGAAAAAGCCAGCATAATTCCCAAAGGAATCGAAAAAACCAAGACCAAAGCAAACACTTGCAAGGTAGTTGCTGCTCCACTTAGAAGACTAGGTAAAATTTCCAAAATATAGCTCATTCTCTTCCTCCTAAATAAATATTTTACCATTATAGCAGAATATCAAGAAAATACAAGCAGATATTACAAAAAAGTTATAGCACAAAAATCGAAGTCGAATAAAATTAAAATCCGACTCTCCTTTCAAGAATCGGATTTATTGGACTATGTAAGGCTTTTTGGAGCGATTTTGGAACCATTCGAAACAACACAGCTCTAAAACTGGGTCTTGATGAAATAGTTATGAGAAATAGTTTTGGAACCATTCGAAACAACACAGCTCTAAAACAGATAATGACCATGTTGTGGACAACTTCATGTTTTGGAACCATTCGAAACAACACAGCTCTAAAACAAGAAGTTTGCAGAAGCTGCATTGGCCTACGTTTTGGAACCATTCGAAACAACACAGCAAGTTAAAATAAGGCTTTTGTCCGTACACAACTTGAAAAAGTGCGCACCGATTCGGTGCTTTTTATTTACTATAATAACTATATTTTACTCTTATTTCTATAAAAAGGCAACGAAATTCAAAGCGTTTTCAACAAATTCACTAAAAAAACTACGTTCATTTGAACGTAGTTTTAATATTTATGTCCCCTGCCGGAATCGAACCAGCAACTACTCCTTAGGAGGGAGTTGTTATATCCATTGAACTAAGGGGACTAGAGAAAAACTCTGCCAAGTGACAGAGTCATTTCTGATATTAACGACGGATTTCTTTGATACGCGCTGCCTTACCTTGCAATGCACGAAGGTAGTACAATTTAGCACGACGAACTTTACCGTAACGAACGACTTCAATCTTGTCAACACGTGGAGTGTGGATTGGGAAAGTACGTTCAACACCTACACCGTTAGAGATTTTACGAACTGTGTAGTTTTCTGAGATACCAGCACCTTTACGAGCGATAACGACACCTTCAAAGATCTGGATACGTTCGCGAGTTCCTTCGACAACTTTCGCGTGAACGCGGACAGTGTCACCAGGACGGAATGCAGGGATATCTGAGCGAAGTTGACCTTCAGTCAAGCTTTGAATTAATGGATTCATTTTTTCTCCTATCTTGCTAATCTTGTAGTTCTAGACGACAGCGGATTAGCCTTTTTTTAGTGCATCCATTTATGCACAAAATATATTATATCAAAATTCTAGCAAAAGTAAAGATTTTTAGATAAAAATTCCTAAAAGAATGGCTAAAAATCCTATAAAGTAGGTCAGCATTAAATAGAGACTAAACTTCTTCCTATCTGAGAACAGCTCTGCTAATTCAGCATTAAACGTGGAAAGAGTTGTTAAACCGCCACAGAAGCCTGTTGCCAGAATGCTATACAGCTGTTTATCTTGGATATGATTATAAAAATATCCAATCAAAAAGGTTCCCAGTACATTAGCCATCAAGGTGCCTATTGGCAAAGTAGCTCTGCTATTAACCTTAGAAAAAAAGTAACGGACGAGAGCTCCTAGACCGCAAGCAATGAGCAAAACCCAAATCATGCGGTCACCTTCCTTCCAGCCCATAAGGCAATGCAAAGGCTGCCGCCGATACTCAAGGCAAGATATAGGAGCAATTCTGGATAACGACCCAAATCCAGCAATTTGAGCGAATCTAATAGAAGACTAGAAAAAGTCGTCAAGCCGCCACAAAATCCCGTCGACAAAGCCAATAACAAACGCTTAGAAACTTGCTTGCGACTGAGATAGCCTTTAACTAAATAGATGAGCAAGAAAGTTCCTAGATAGTTGACTAAAAGTGTTGCAAGAGGGAAATATCCCGTAAATGTGAAAAAGGATGAGCATTGATAACGAAGTAAACCGCCTAGCATAGCTCCCAAGAAGATTGCTAAAGAATTTTTTACTTCACTCATCTTATTTGCTTCTCCTGAAAAGCACGTGAATGCTTTAGGATGTCCGCAAAGGTCGCAAGAATCGTTTCTTGATAGTCCTTATTTTCAATCTTGCTCGCAACTCTAGCAAAGATCCTTTCTTCTCGCTTAGGATCTGCGACGGCCTTCCCATTCGATTGTTTAAAAGCCACAACTTGGCCAACCAGATTCATACGCTGCTCTAGTAAGGCAACGAGTGCGTCATCTACTTGGTCAATTTCCTGTCTGATTTCTTCTAACGTCATCTCATTCCTCCTCATATTCTATCTATCATATCAAAAAATAGTAAAATGTTCTAGTTTTATCCTAAATAAAAAAGGGCCACTGGACCTTAAATTAAAAGAAAACTCGCAAAGGCGAGTTTTTATCCGCAGATTAAAAAGGTCCCCTGGACATTTTTAACCAACTGAGCCTTCCATACTCATGTTGATGAGTTGGTTGAGTTCAACGGCATATTCCATTGGTAGTTCTTTGGTAATGGGTTCCATAAATCCGTTGATAATCATAGCTGTGGCTTCTTCTTCGCTGATTCCTCGACTCATCAGGTAGTAGAGCTGGTCCTCAGATACTTTGGAAACCTTGGCTTCATGCTCTAGCGCGACATTTGAATTATGGATTTCATTAAAAGGAATAGTGTCAGAACTGGACTCACCATCCATCAGAATGGTATCGCACTCAATATGAGATTTGGAACCAGCACTATTCTTACCAAAGCGAACCTGACCACGATAGTCGGTCTTACCACCATCCTTGGCAACTGATTTAGAAATCAAGGTACTGGAAGTCTTGGGCGCATTATGAAAGACCTTGCAACCCGCATCCAAGTGCTGGCCATAGTTGGCAAAGGACATAGAGAGGACAGAGGTTCTGGCATTTCGGCCGTTGAGAATACTGCAGGGGTATTTCATATTGACTTTGCTGCCTAAGTTCCCATCAATCCACTCTAAGGTGCCGCCTTCTTCAACAATCCCCCGCTCCGTTACGAGGTTATACACATTGTCCGACCAGTTTTGAATGGTCGTATAGCGGAAAAAGGCATCCTTTTTGACAATGATCTCAACATTTGCAGCATGAAGACTATTAGTCGTATAAGTCGGTGCTGTACAGCCCTCGATGTACTGGATAGAGCCGCCCTCCTCGATAATCATCAAGGAGCGCTCAAACTGACCGGCATTTTCTCCGTTAATACGGAAATAGGTCTGAACAGGGACTTGGCACTGGACGTTCTTGGGCACATAGATAAAAGTTCCGCCGGACCAAACCGCACTATTAAGCGCAGAAAATTTATGCTCAGCATTTGAAATCACAGTACCAAAATACTGCTTGACCAAGTCCGGATATTCCTGGACAGCCGTATCCGTATCGGTGAAGATAATCCCCAGCTTGGCAAACTCTTCCTTCATATTATAATAAACCACTTCCGATTCATACTGTGCAACAGCTCCAGATAGAAACTGCTTCTCAGCTTCTGGAATTCCCAGGCGATCAAAGGTTTTCTTAATCTCCTCTGGGACTTCATCCCAACTGCGAGCCCGATCTCCGCTTAGTTTCTGATAGTAGATAATATCATCAAAGCGGATACCAGATAAATCTGGTCCAAAGTCGGGCATGGGTAACTTATGAAAAAGTTCCAAAGAGCGCAGACGATAGTCCAACATCCACTGGGGCTCATTTTTTATTTCTGAGATTTCTCGAACAACTTCTTCAGTCAGACCCTTACCAGTTGAAAAGAGTGGCTTGACATCATCATGGAAGCCAAAGGCATAGTCGCGTTCTTTCATAGGAACTCCTCCTTTATCTAAGGGATAACGCTTACCTATATTATACTCCTAATCATGAGAATTGTCAGAAAATAATACTTTAACAAAAGAAAAACGGCCACAGCCGTTTTCCATTTTGTCATTTTAAACTTTACTTACCAACTCTTCCGCAAATGCTTCCAAGCGCTCAATGTCATCTTCTTCTGCAGAAAGATCTACTTTGACACATTCTGAACCTTTCACTGCTCCTGTAGCCGCAAAAACAGCATCAAAGTCATCAACAGCCTTGCAGAATTCATCATAAAAAGTATCGCCTGAACCGACTACCCCATAGACCTTGCCAGACAAGTCCAATCCAGATAAGTCTTCGTAGAAGTCCATCATTTCATCAGGTAGCTCACCGTCACCGTAGGTATAGGTCGCTACAATCGTAATATCCGCTTCCAAGAAATCTTCTGCATCGACAGTGGTACACTCGTCCACTTCAACTTCTACATCTAGTTCTCTTAGCTTATCCGCCACAATATCGGCAATTTCCTCGGTGTTTCCAGTCATACTGGCAAATACAATTTTCGCTAAGGTCATAGTTCCCTCCAAATTATAATCTTCATTCATTATAACACATCTTTTTTATTTTAAAAATAAAAATTCTTGTGCTACAATAACTAGAGAAAGTTTAAGAGGTTTACAATGAGTATCTATAGTAAAATTCTGAAAAAAATTAAGGAATACGATAAAATTATCATCCACCGCCACATGCGCCCCGACCCAGATGCAATTGGCAGTCAAGTCGGCTTACAAAAACTTCTCCAGCTCAACTTTCCTGAAAAATCCATCAAAGTAACAGGTTACGACGAGCCTAGTCTTACTTGGCTAGCAAAGATGGATGAGGTGACAGATGCGGACTATGAGCAGGCCTTGGTAATCGTGTGCGATACAGCCAACACTCCCCGCATTGATGATCAGCGCTATAGCATGGGCGACTTTTTGATTAAAATCGACCATCATCCCAACGATGATGCCTACGGAGATTTGCTGCTGGTTGATACAGATGCTAGTAGTACAAGCGAAATTATCGCTCTTTTTGCTTTCGAGAATCACTTAGAAGCAAATGACTATATCGCTAAACTTCTCTATGCTGGCATTGTTGGGGATACCGGGCGCTTCCTCTATCCAGCGACTACTGCACGCACATTTGAGGTAGCTGGCAAACTTCGCCAATACGCTTTTAATTTTTCAGAGCTTTCTCGAAAAATGGACTCCATCACGCATCAAGTGGCCAAACTGCAAGGTTATGTTTACGATAATCTAGAAATTGATGAGAATGGTGCTGCGCGCGTTATCCTATCTCAGCAATTATTGAAAGAAAATCATCTGACAGATGCTGATACTTCAGCTATTGTAGCTGCCCCCGGACGGATCGAAGATGTCCAGATGTGGGCCATCTTTGTCGAACAACCTGACGGCCATTATCGCGTGCGGATGCGCAGTAAATTTACTCCAATCAATGAAATTGCCAAGCAACACAATGGCGGCGGCCATCCACTTGCCAGCGGTGCTAATGCTTATTCCAAAGATGAGGTTGACTTAATTTATCAAAAATTAAAAGAAAGAGCAAAAAAGTAAGAAAATCACCCAAAAGACTTGTCAAATTAGTTAGAATTTGATAAACTATCAAAGTAACGAATCTATGGCTCGCAAAGAGACCATGGCAGAAAGGAATTTTTAAAATGAGAAAAGACATTCACCCAGAATACCGCCCAGTTGTCTTCATGGACACTTCTACCGGCTACCAGTTCCTTAGTGGTTCAACTAAGCGTTCAAACGAAACAGTTGAATTCGAAGGGGAAACTTACCCATTGATCCGTGTAGAAATTTCATCAGACTCACACCCATTCTACACTGGACGTCAAAAGTTCACTCAAGCAGATGGACGTGTGGATCGTTTCAACAAAAAATACGGTCTCAAATAAGAACCGTATTGACATTAAAACAAATGTTGATACAAAGCCATTTCCGAGAAATCGGATTTGGCTTTTTTATTTTTTCCAATAAAAAATCCTTCGAAATGTAGAATGAGGCAGCATGACTACTGTCACTCATTCCTTCATCTCAAAGGATTGGTTTCAATTATTGATTTTCTTTCAATTTTTCTCGCTCAAGGCGAAGTTTGCGATTCGGATTTAGCCGGTTAAAGAGTTCTTCCAGCTTTTTTGCATTCCAAACATCTGCTGCTGAGACAAAGTTGCCATTTTCGTCTCGAAAAGATATTGGTTTATCACCCATTACATATCTCCTTAGTCAACAAATTCAAACTCAAACTTACCGATGCGCACCAAATCTCCGTCCTTGGCACCACGCGCCCGAAGCGCTTCGTCAACGCCCATACCGCGCAACTGACGAGAGAATTTCATGATGGACTCATCGCGGTCAAAGTTGGTCATTGTAAAGAGTTTTTCTAGTTTATCACCTGAAAGTACCCATGTAGCATCATCATCACGGGAGATTTCGAAGGCTGGTGCTTCTTCATCAAAGCCATAATAAGCCTCGTCTTCCATATCGGATTCTTCATAAAGAAGAAACTCAGGTGTCTTATCTAGCAGCTCAGCTGTCGCATCCAAGAGCGTGGCAAGTCCCTGCTTGGTCAGGCTAGAAATAGGGAAAATCTGCGGCAACTCTTCAAATTCGTCATAATTGGCAGCCAGTTTTTTCTTGAATTCTTTCAAATTTTCTGAACTATCAGGCATATCCATCTTGTTGGCTACAATGATCTGTGGCCGTTCCATCAAGCGCAAATTATAGGATTCCAGCTCTTTATTGATTGCAAGGTAATCCTCATAAGGATCGCGTCTCTCACTGGCAGACATATCAATAACGTGCAAAATGACCCGTGTCCGCTCGATATGACGAAGAAACTGGGTACCTAGGCCCACTCCCTGACTGGCTCCTTCGATCAACCCTGGCAGATCGGCTACAGCAAAAGATTCCCCAGACTGAGTCCGAACCATGCCCAGATTAGGGACAATCGTAGTAAAATGATAGGCTCCGATTTTCGGCTTAGCTGATGTAATCACACTTAGTAGGGTTGATTTCCCAACCGAAGGAAAACCAACCAAACCAACATCGGCCAGCACTTTTAGCTCCAGCAGTAGTTCTCTTTCCTGACCAGGCTCCCCATTTTCAGAAATTTCCGGAGCAGGATTTTTAGGTGTAGCAAAGCGAATATTCCCACGACCACCACGACCGCCATGCGCTACGATGAATTGTTGACCGTGTTCAATCAAATCCGTAATGACCTTGCCAGTTTCAGCATCACGAACGGTCGTCCCCTGCGGCACACGGACAATCAAATCCTCCGCTCCTCGACCATGCATTCCCTTGGTCATTCCTTTTTCACCTGATTGAGCCTTGAAATGACGGTTGTAACGGAAATCCATCAAGGTGCGCAGTCCTTCGTCCACGACAAAAATCACATCGCCGCCACGACCGCCATCGCCGCCCCAAGGTCCGCCATTGGGTACATATTTTTCTCGACGAAAGGCTACCATGCCATCGCCGCCTTTGCCAGCCTTGACCTGAATCTTGGCTGTATCTAAAAACATACTCATATAAATTCTCGCTTCTTTTTTACTCTAAAAAAACGCCTTGCAGCGTTTAGGATTAGAAGATTACGCCAATAGCTTGTGCAAAAATTGCACCAATCGTTACAAGTAACATGATTACCACGACCAGCATTGTCAATTTTTCAAATCCAGTTTTTTTACGTTGTCCGTTATCTCCAAAAGCCACTTTATTACCTCAATTCCAAGATTACTCCCTATATTTTAACACGATTAGTATACTTTTTCAAATATTTACGAGATGAAAAAGAAAAAGAGAAGTTTTACTCCATTAGCTAAAGAATCCTAAAGGATATTTATGGAAATAATTTAAAAAGATTGAAGAACTCACTCCAAATAGGAGGCTTCTCCAATCTTTTGAATTTTATCTCGCTTTTAATCGATGCCAATTTCAGCACGGACAACATCCGCAATTGTATCCACATAATAGTCCACTTCTTCATGAGTTGGCGCTTCAGCCATAACACGCAGAAGCGGTTCTGTTCCACTTGGGCGGACAAGGATACGGCCATTTCCTGCCATTTCAGTTTCCATTTTTTCAATAATGTCTCTGATAGCAGGAACTTCCATTGACTTATCTTTCATGGCATTTTCGACACGAATATTAACCAATTTTTGTGGGTAAATGGTCACTTCTGCTGCAAGTTCAGACAAGCTCTTGCCAGTTTCTTTCATCACTTTGGTTAATTGTACCGCTGACAACTGACCATCACCAGTGGTATTATAATCCATGATAATGACATGTCCAGATTGCTCACCGCCTAGATTATAACCGTTCTTGCGCATTTCTTCTACCACATAGCGATCCCCAACAGCAGTCACTACTTTATTGATGCCTTCGCGCTCCAAGGCTTTGTGGAAACCAAGGTTGGACATAACGGTGGTCACAATTGTATTTTGAGCCAATTGGCCTTTTTCAGAAAGATACTTGCCGATGATGTACATAATCTTGTCACCATCTACAATATCGCCATTTTCATCAACAGCAATCAAACGGTCACTATCACCATCAAAAGCGAGACCAATCGCTGCTCCTGATTCACGGACTGTTTCCTGTAAGCCTTCTGGATGAGTTGAGCCTACATTTAAGTTAATGTTGAGACCATCTGGATTTTCTCCGATAACAGTCAGCTGGGCACCCAAATCAGCAAAAATTTGACGGGCGCTAGTTGAAGCAGCGCCATTTGCCGTATCGAGGGCAACGTGCATTCCTTCAAGATCTAAACCTGTTGAAACAAGATATTGTTGGTACTTACGCAGGCCTTCAGGATAGTCCACGACTTTTCCTAAGCCCTCTGCACTTGGACGTGGAAGGGTATCTTCTACTGCGTCCAGCAAAGCTTCGATTTCAAGTTCGCGCTCATCATCCAGTTTATAACCATCGCCACCAAAGAATTTGATGCCGTTATCAAGAGCAGGATTGTGGCTAGCTGAAATCATGACACCCGCGCTAGCTTTTTCGGATTTAACCAAGTAAGCAACACCCGGAGTAGCGATCACACCTAGTTTGTAGACGTGAATCCCCACAGAAAGTAGACCTGCAATCAAGGCACTCTCCAGCATTTCTCCCGAAATACGTGTATCACGGCCAACAAACACTCGAGGAACTTCACTTTCGTGTTGGCTCAGAACATATCCACCAAAACGGCCCAGTTTAAAGGCCAATTCCGGCGTTAATTCCACATTGGCTTCTCCACGAACACCATCGGTTCCAAAATATTTACCCATTTTTAAAATTTTCCTTTCAAATCTTGCATTTATTTACTAGATGAATTCGAACTTGAGCTCGATTTTGAGCTTGACGAATTCGAATGTGTCGTTTTGGTCGTAACTTTCATCGTTGTTTCAAACGGTGTCACAACACTTGGCAAAACATTCCCATTGGCATCCATGGCCTGTAAGGAAGCTGCCCCACTATAATTTCCTGAAATAGTGACGTTGCTTGGTAAGACTGCTGCGACATGATTAACTTTTTCCAAAGTTTCTTCATCGCTTGTCACTGTAACTTCTTCGTGCTCCAAGCTCACATTTGTGATAGAAATATCTTCTGCAACCTGACTGCCTGTGATGAGATACTTCACTGGTACTTTCTTGCTTGCTTTTTTACCTATCTTGACTGAAATTTTTTGCGGATTAACCGTAGCAGACAGGCCGCTAGGTAGATTTTCGACTTTCAGCTGCACATCGACTGTTCCTTCTGATGCATTGGATAAATCCGCTACCACATGGAACTTCCGTGTACTTTCCTGCATTTCGCTACTTAAAGCCACTCTATTAGAACCCGTCAAAACAACGCTAGCTTCGGAAGTGAAGCCACTAATGAAGTACCGTTCACTATCATACTTGATATCAATCGGAACATTGGAAATCGTATTGCTGTACGTTTCCGAGGTCACTTGACGAATGCTGATACTATTTTGAAAACTACTAGAGGTCGCATAAATAAACAAAATTATCGCAAAGAATAAAGAGGAGACAATATAAAGAATTTTTTTACTTTCTTTCATTCTTCCATCCTCCTAGGATACGATTCTTTAGGCTCATTTTCTCATGCTTGTCTGATAGCAGAACTTCCCGCAGTTGTGATTCGAACTCGCTCAAACTCAAGTCATGCTTGAAGACTCCATTATGTGTCGTAGAAATACCGCCTGTCTCCTCAGACACGACAAAAGTAAAGGCATCTGAAACTTCTGAAAGGCCAATCGCAGCCCGGTGCCGAGTCCCAAATTCCTTGGAAATACCTGTGCTTTCTGTAAGCGGCAAATAGGCACACGAAGCAGCAATCTTATTATCTTTGATAATAACCGCCCCATCATGCAGAGGCGTATTAGGAATGAAAATATTGATCAACAGTTCCCCAGAGATATCCGCATCCAGTGGGATTCCCGTTGCAATGTATTCCTGCAACGTTCGAGCGCCCTGAATAGCCACCAAGGCACCGATCTTACGCGGACTCATATAAGCCACTGCCTTAACAAAGGCTTGAATCAATTTCTCCTCGCTGCTGACTGGCGTGGCTGAAAAAATCTCGGTTGCTCTACCCAACTTTTCAAGACCAGTCCGAATCTCAGGCGAGAAAATCACCACTGCCGCAATGACCCCGTAGGTAATAACCTGATTGATCAACCATGAAATGGTCGTCAAACCAATGATATTCGCTAAAAACTGTGCCAAGATGAAGAAGAGCACTCCTCGAACCAGAATCATAATTTTAGTCCCGGCAATTGCTTTAGTAAAATGATATAAAATCCAGGTGACTAAAGCAATATCAATAATGTTGATTAAAATATTCCAAGGATTACTGAATACATTAGCCCAGTATTGGAGATTGGTTAGTTGTTGAAAATTCATTGCATAGTGGCCCTCCCAGTCAAAAACAAACAGTTCTCAACTATTATATCACTTTTAAGGATATTTTTCTGTAACCTTCTTTACTTTTTTATGATAAAATATTTCTTATGAAGATAAATACAGCATTGGGCCTCTTGGCAGGCAAGTCCTCCCACTTTGTTCTCAGCAAAATGGGACGCGGCTCGACTCTGCCAGGGAAAGTTGCCCTCACATTTGACAAAAACATTTTGCAAAACTTGGCCAAAAACTACGAAGTTGTGGTTATTACCGGAACCAATGGGAAAACTCTGACTACAGCTCTGACAGTGGGCATTCTCAAGGAAGCCTTCGGAGAAGTGGTGACCAATCCCAGCGGCGCCAATATGATTACGGGGATTACGACAACCTTCCTGACAGCTAAAAAAGGCAAATCTGGCAAAAATATCGCTGTGCTGGAAATAGATGAAGCCAGCCTGTCTCGGATTTGTGATTATATCAAGCCTAGCCTCTTCGTCTTTACCAACATTTTCCGTGACCAAATGGACCGCTATGGTGAGATCTACACAACTTACCAGATGATTTTAGATGCTGCAGCTAAGGTACCTGAAGCAACTGTGCTGATGAATGGTGACAGCCCGCTCTTTAACTCGGTCAGCCTGAAAAATCCTGTCCGCTACTATGGATTTGACACGGAGAAAAGCCAACCTAAGCTAGCACACTACAATACCGATGGTATCCTCTGTCCTAAGTGCGAGCATATCCTCAAGTACGAGCTCAATACTTATGCAAATCTCGGAGCTTACATCTGTGAGGACTGTGGCTTCAAGCGTCCTAAGCTAGACTACAGTCTGACTGCACTCAAAGCACTTGAGCACAATCGCTCTGCCTTTACCATTGATGGGCAAGACTATCAGATCAATATCGGTGGTCTCTACAATATCTACAATGCCTTGGCCGCTGTGTCAGTTGCTCAGTTCTTCGGAGTTGAGCCGGCTACTATCAAGGCTGGCTTTGACAAGAGCCGGGCTGTCTTTGGCCGTCAGGAAACTTTCAAAATCGGCGATAAGGAATGTACCTTGGTCTTGATCAAAAATCCGGTCGGAGCCACCCAAGCCTTGGAAATGATTGAGCTGGCACCTTTTGATTTTAGCCTATCTGTCCTGCTTAATGCCAACTATGCGGACGGTATTGATACTAGCTGGATCTGGGATGCAGATTTTGAGAAAATTTTAGAGATGGATATCCCTCAGGTCGTTGCAGGCGGAGTCCGCCATTCTGAGATTGCGCGTCGACTGCGGGTAACGGGCTATCCAGCAGAGCAGATTACCGAAGTCAAAGATTTGGAAGCAGTCTTTAAGACCATTGAACAGCAAGAAACCAAGCACGCCTATATCCTAGCTACTTATACCGCTATGCTGGAATTCCGCGAGTTGCTGGCAGAACGACAAGTAATCAGAAAGGAGATGAACTAATGGTTTATAGATCCCTCGTTTCTCCTGAAAACCAGGACTATCACTATGACTTAAAAATCGCTCATCTCTACGGCGACCTTATGAATACCTATGGCGACAACGGCAATGTCCTCATGCTCAAGTATGTAGCTGAAAAGCTAGGCGCTAGAGTCGAGGTTGATATTGTCTCCCTAGAGGATGACTTTGATAAGGATAGCTATGACATCGTCTTCTTTGGCGGAGGTCAAGACTATGAGCAAACGATCGTGGCTCGTGATCTGCCAGCTAAAAAAGAAGCTTTGGAAAGCTTTATCAATGAAAACGGCGTTGTGCTAGCTATCTGCGGCGGTTTCCAACTTCTTGGCCAATACTATATCGAGGCTTCTGGCCGTCGAATCGAAGGTCTGGGCATCATGGGACATTATACTCTCAACCAAGTCAAGAATCGCTATATTGGTGACATCAAGATTCATAACGAAGAATTTAACGAGACCTACTACGGCTTTGAAAACCACCAAGGACGAACCTTCCTCTCTGACGATGAAAAACCTCTGGGCAAGGTCGTTTATGGAAACGGCAACAACCAAGAAGACGGCAACGAAGGCGTTCATTATAAAAATGTCTTCGGCTCCTACTTCCATGGTCCCATCTTGTCTCGCAATGCGAACTTGGCCTACCGTCTGGTGACCACTGCTCTGAAAAACAAGTATGGCTCTAACATTGAATTAGCAGCTTATGAGGATATCCTAGCCCAAGAAACTCAAGAAGAATATGGCGATATCAAGAGCAAGGCTGAATTTGAATAATTAGGAGATCGTTATGAAAGAAAAATTACACTATATCCTGCTATTGATTACCATCCTATTGGTTGCTAGCATTTCCTTGGCCAATATGCAGAGCGTCAATGTTAGCTTTATCCTCTTCAGCTTTAAACTTCCCTTAATCATTTTGATTTTGGTCTCTGTCCTCCTAGGCTCTATTACAACCTTTCTCATCAGCATGTCTAAAAACTTCTCGCTGAAAAAAGAGCTTAAGAAAACCAAAGAAAGTCTTAAAACATCTAAAAAAGAAAACTAGGTTGGAATTTCCAGCCTAGTTTTTTACTACTTCGTTTCAATAAAACCAAATTTGTTTAAGGGAGATACGCGAAATTCTACACTGCCCTTAATTTGATCTTTTTTGATCAGACCAAACTCACGGCTATCTTTCGTGTTTTCTCGCCGATCATTTAAGATTAAAAAAGAATTTTTAGGGATGGTATCAGAAGTCGCTCCTTTTAAGTCAACAACAGAAAAATCGTGGGTATAATAGCCCGTGCTGGCAGCCGAAGCCAGATATTTCTCTCGCATCTTTTCGATATATTGCTCTGATTGCACCTGATCGTTCAGATACAGTAAGTTATCCATATAGGTCACCTTGTCATTTTCTATAGCAATGACACGGCCGACATACTCTTTTCCATCGACCTCATAGAGGGCAAATTCCCCACGAGCAAGCTTGGCTGTCTTATCCGCCAAGACCAAATCATTTTCCGCTAAGAAAGAATTGGCATCTTGCTTGGTGATGCGATAAGGTGTATAGACAAACAAGCGTAGCCCCACCAGAATGGCAATAAATACCGTCACAATAATAATATTTCTCAGTAAATCTCTCTTTAACATCTCTCTCCCCTGTCCTTTTAGTCTATTATATCATTTTTCATGGGATTAGACAAAACACAGGGATGAGAGAGGATTACGTTTAACAAAATTGTAAAAAATGAAAAGGCAAAGCCTATTGAGGAGCTCCCTCAATCGAATTTGCCTTTTTATTTTAATCTTCTTTAGCCACACGTGATTTGTTGGCGATATCAGCTAGGATAGCTTGAACAAAATCATCGACTGAGACAGTTTGTGTTTCTTTTTTGCCGTAGCGACGAACGTTGACAGTTCCGTCTTCCATTTCCTTGTCCCCAACGATCAATTGGTAAGGAATCTTGCTGGTTTGTGAAGCGCGAATCTTGAACTGCATTTTTTCATTGCGCTCATCCACATCAGCACGGACACCACGGTCACGGAGTTTCTTAGCCACTTCCCATGCATAGTCCACGTGTTTTTCGTTAGATACTGGGATGAGGGTCACTTGATGTGGTGCAAGCCATGTTGGGAAGGCACCCTTGTAGTTCTCAATCAAGATAGCTGTGAAGCGCTCCATGGTTGAAATAACCCCACGGTGGATCATGACTGGACGGTGTTCTTCCCCGTCAGCCCCAATGTATTTAAGGTCGAAGCGTTCTGGAAGCAAGAAGTCAAGCTGGATAGTCGAAAGGGTTTCTTCTTTTCCAAGGGCTGTCTTAACCTGGATATCCAATTTTGGTCCGTAGAAGGCTGCTTCACCTTCAGCTTCAAAGTAGTCCACGCCCATTTCGTCAAGCGCTGCACGAAGCATAGTTTGGGCATTTTCCCACATCTCATCGTTGTCAAAGTACTTGTGAGTATCTTGAGGGTCACGAAGAGAGAGACGGAAGCGGTATTCAGTCAAGTTGAAGTCTTCATAAACATCGATAATCAACTGAAGGGCACGTTGGAATTCTTCTTGGATTTGTTCTGGAGTTACAAAGAGGTGGCCGTCGTTGAGAGACATTTCACGAACACGTTGAAGACCAGTTAGGGCACCAGATTTTTCGTAACGGTGCATCATCCCGATTTCAGCGATACGAATTGGTAATTCACGGTATGAGTGAACATGGTGTTTGTAGACCTGGATGTGGTGTGGGCAGTTCATTGGACGAAGGACAAATTCTTCCCCGTCACCCATGTCCATGGTTGGGAACATGTCTTCTTGGTAATGATCCCAGTGACCAGAAGTCTTGTAAAGCTCTACAGAAGCAAGTGGTGGAGTGTAGACGTGTTGGTAGCCAGAAGCTAACTCCTTATCCACGATATAGCGTTCCAATTCACGACGGATAGTCGCACCATTTGGCAACCAGAATGGCAAACCTTGACCAACCTCTTGAGAAATCATAAAGAGGTCAAGCTCTTTACCAAGTTTGCGGTGGTCACGTTCTTTGGCTTCTTCGCGCATTTGAAGGTAGTTCTTCAAGTCTTTCTTGTCAAACCAAGCTGTACCGTAGATCCGTTGCATCATAGCGTTATCGCTATTTCCACGCCAGTAAGCACCAGCTACATGGAGCAGGTGGAAGATTTGGATGCGACCAGTTGAAGGAACGTGAGGTCCACGGCAAAGGTCTACGTATTCACCCTGACGATAGATAGTCAAACCGCCTTCGTCCTCAGAGTGTTCTTCAATCAATTCCAACTTGTAAGGGTCGTTCTTGAAGATTTCACGTGCTTCGTCCTTGGTCACTTCCTCGCGAATAGATGGGAAGTTTTCTTTAACGATTTTTTTCATTTCTTCTTCGATACGAGGAAGGTCTTCGTTGGAGATTTGACCAGCTTGATTGTCCGTATCGTAGTAGAAGCCATCTTCGATAGCTGGACCAACTCCCAAGTGAATGTCTGGGAAGAGGCGACGAGCTGCTTGAGCGAACAAGTGAGCCGCTGAGTGGCGCAAAATCGGAAGGGCATCTTCGTGATCAGGTGTCACGATTTCGATGCTTCCATCTTCAGTGATAGCACGAGTCGTGTCGATGAGTTTGCCGTTGAATTTACCAGCGAGAGCTTTTTTAGCTAGGGAATTGCTGATAGATTGGGCAATTTCAAAAGTAGTCACGCCAGCTTCGAATTCACGAACAGCGCCATCTGGGAAAGTAATCTTAATCATGGTTTTCTCCTTAAAATTTTATCATATTTTTATAACTGAGTTTTGAAGAACTGGGAAACCAGCTATCAACAAAGAATGATAACAATCAATTTCATTTTAGCTTTTTCATTCTAAAAATAAAGAAAAGCGTAGAAATAAATAGATAGCCTACCAAAGAAAGAATGAGAGACAAATATTCCTCCTGAGTCATCTCACCTCTCATGTATATTCTTATCGGATAACTTTTGATTGCATTGACCAAATAGATAGCAGCTGTCAAACTTAAAAGATATCCTGTTATAATTAGTTTCTTGTTGTTGAAAAACATTAAGATACCAAGAAAGGGGGCAAGAAATGGCAAGAGAGGAATGAGTAGAAAAAATGAAAAGACGATAATATTTTCCGTTCCCCATAGGCTAAGAGTTTTCATTAGCCAAACATAGACTAATAGGAAGGTACAAGTCATCATCCAAGATAAATATTTCTTCAAATCTATCACCTCATTCAGCTCTTAGCTAAATTTCATTTTAACTTTGTCGTAACTATTCTCCATACAAAAAACGACATCCTCGAAAGGACGTCGCAACGTGGTTCCACCTTCATTTATGCAAGTCAAAAAGACCTACACCTCTGATTGGCTCTAACGTAGCCACCGTTTTATGTTTTCATAAAAGTCAGTAGAGTAGTCCCAACTACATCCTCTGCGCGATTTCCAGCTCCACGCGCTCTCTAAAAGATTTCCTGCAGGTGATATGTCTCTAAAAATTATTATAGCACGATTGAAAAAATTTGCAAGAACTTTTATTGGTTTTCAGCTCTGTTATTTTTCCTAGTAAATCGATAAATCACATGCCCCAAGCCATTTCCAGCTAGTGAGCATAGGAAATAGGTGGCATGATAAAGAGGAATCCACTCCCCAAAGGTGAAAATAGTCAGGAAAAATAAGAGGGCAACCAAGAAAGAAAAGCGCAAAGAAAATCCATATAAAGCTGCATAGAGCAAGGACACCAACAGGGTCGCCAGAGGAGAGTAGATGAGAACATTTCCAACTACTAGCCCCTTACTTAATATGGAATCCATTGGAACATACCGTAACAGTATGTAAAAGACAAAATAGAAAAAGAAAAGGGGGAGCAAAAAGAAAATTTCTTTTTTATAGACTTTCATAAGAGCACCTCCGTTCATTAGGCCTTATGAGAAAGTTTATTCCCAATATTTCCGAATATTCTTAATCTGCTTCTTAGATGCTTTTATCATCCTAGTTGAGCTGTTGACCGGCAGTGACATGATTTTTCCTGGTAAATAGACAATGGTCTTGGCCAAGCGTTTGGCCATCGTTTCTTCTGGATTGAGATCATTATGAAAATCCTTACTAATGGTCAAATCCAAATAGAATTCATAGATTCGACGACCAAAATTCTCGGCGGAAATCTCGTATAATTTATCGGCTAGCTTTTTCTCGTCCATATCTGGTGTTGCCAAAATGGCCTCCAAAATAGCTCCCGCCAAATCCCGGCTCTCATAATAAAGAGTGCCAAAGGTTTTATCGCTGATTACATTATCCAGATAAGGATTGCCATGGGCGATGATGGGTGTACCGCTGGCTAGACTTTCCAGATAAGTCAGCCCCTGCGTCTCACTGGTTGAGGCTGAGATAAAGAAATCTGCCGCCTTATAGTAGAGGGCTGTATCGCTTGGTGCAATCATCCCTGTAAAAATGACTGAATCCTCAATATGAAGCTGGGCTACCAAGGCTTTTAAGTCCTCAGCATAAGGCCCATCTCCAACAATGACCAACTTCACCTTGGCATTTTCTTCCAACACCATTGGCAGTGCTTCAACAATCGCCTGGATATTTTTCTCGTAGGAAATTCTTGATAAACTGAGCAGCATGACCTCATCTTCTGCTATTTCCAGCTTAAAGCGCAGTTTCTTAATGTCTTCCCGTGAGAGTTCTGGGCGGTCAAACTTGACCAAGTCGATTCCTGTTGGAATGACCCGTTTTTCCGCCTTGATTTTGTAGCCGACCAAAAGATCGTAGACAATCTCAGAAGGACAAACGACACCATCCAAATCGCTCATGAAACCACGCACGATGTACTTGACCATACTTGGGCGAATCACCATGCCCTTGGCAAGATAGTGCACATAGTCCTCATATTGGGTATGGTAGGTGTGAACCACTGGAATCCGCAGTTCCTTGGCAATCCAGATGCCCAAGAGACCCAGTGAAAACTCTGTCTGAGTATGGATAATATCCAACTGGTACTGGCGAGCAATTTCTAAGGCATTGGAAAAACCACGATAAGCCACGCGCCGATCCTTAAAAGCGAAGAAAGGCACGCTGGGAATACGGATAATCTGCCAATCTTCATAGCGGTTGACATCCTTGTCCGTCGTAGTGAAAATAAAGACTTTGTGACCTAGTTTCTCTAGCTCAGTCTTGAGGGTGCGAATGCTCGTCGCCACCCCGGAAACCTGAGGAAAATAGGTATCTGTAAAAAGACCAATCCGCATATCACATCTCCAAAACTGTTTGGTAAGCCTTGACTAACTGCAGTGCGACGTCATCGATAGAGCGACTCTCCGCAACACGATAGCCTGCTTCACGTTTATCTACTTTTCCGTCGAGAACCTTACGAAGCGATTCGACAAACTCATCTACATTATGACAAAGCTCCGCCGACTCCTCATCAATCCAGCCATTATAAACAGGAATATCACGCAGAACTACGTGTTGGCCGCTGGCCAGCGCTTCTAAGACTACAATCCCTTCAGTCTCTTCATAAGACGGGAAAAAGAAGGCATCGCTGCCTGACATGGCTCCTTGGAAAACTGCACCTTTGAAATAACCCGGAAATTCTACGTTTTCAGGATGATTAAAGAGGACAAGATCTCGAATTTTGCGCGGAATAAGCCAAAGATTGATAGAACCCAGCCAGATAAAGCGGACATCTGGCATTCTGCGAGCTACTTCGACAAAGTCTTCGATTCCTTTTCGTCTGAAATAAAGTCCGGCACAAATTACGACTTTCTGCCCATCTGCAATCTGAAAATGTTTTTTAAAGACTGCTTCCTTGCGTTCATCTTTCTTGTATTTCGACAGGTCAATGCCGTTTGAGACAGCCATAATGGGCGTCGTCACACCGTAGGATTCAATCAATTTTTTTGAATACTCAGACGGAGTAATGATAAAATCCGCCATTTTATACATGTGCGCTAGATATTTACCAAACAAGGGCGCAAAAAGATTGGAGCCAATAAAAGAATTTTCAAAGTCTTCTTTGGTCGAATGTCCGTGCATGATCACTTTTTTGCCTCTCCGCTTAGCTGCATGAAGAAGAAGCAAACTACGAGGTCCGTAAGTGTTGATATGCACGACATCATAATCCCCTAAAACATCTGTGGTATAAGGAATTCCTGCCAGATCCAGTGCATGCATTTGATGCTGCAAGGCACGTCCGATACCTGATTTTTCTAAAACAGACTTTCCTTCTAGATATAGTAATACTTTCATATCTTCTATTATACCCAAAAGAAGCAAAAAAAGGAAACGCCAAGGGAAGATTAGTACTTAATTCGTGTACCTAGCCTTCCACCAAGCAATTCCCTTAGTAATATCCTTTCTTGCTAGAACTCTAATTATTTTCCAAGCAAACTAGTCCACTTTGACCACCTGCAACTCAGTCCCTCCTAGTAGAATCAAATATCTATCTACTTGGCTAAGACCATAGGAACGACTGAGGGCTTCGGCATAGAGATCCAGCTGAGCTCGGTAGCGCTCTACCAACTCTGTCGGCTCATGATAGCGGTCAGTCTTATAATCAAATAGGACAATGCGATCATCAAAGAGCAGGTAGCCGTCTAAGATTCCCCGAACGACAAAGTCTTGACCGCTGGCTGGATCCTGCTTGAGCATGGCAAAAGGTGCTTCCCGATGGAGATGATTCGCCTCCTGCTGGATTAGCTGACCTAGTTCTGTAGCGAAAAAGGCCTCAATCTTAGCTAAATCAATCTCTTTCTTAACTGCCGCATCTGCCTGAACCTGAGTCAAGGCTTGGCGAATGCTAGTCTTAGTAATAGGACGATCCAGCGGAATCCTTTGCATGAGCTCATGGACAGCAGAACCGATTTGGGCTCCTGTGACTTGCTTCTTCTTGCCAAAATCAGGCAGTTCAAAAGTCAGCTGAGTCTGATAACTTCGAGGTGCATCCATAATGTCCAGCCCTTCTGAGTCCATAACTGGTTCATAGAACTTCTTGATTTGACTGGGTGTACGGACACTAGGCAATTCAATAGCCACTTGATAGAGGCTGTTGAGCCGGTCTACGTTCTCCAAGATATCCAGAGCTCGGCGGATATCTTCTGACTGACGGTTGCCCGTCAAATCATCTACTGGAATAGGATCAGCCTGCTTCACTACTCCAATCTGCTCATCTGTCAGCTCCTGATCAGTTACAAAGCGGGTTTGATAAGCCAGATTTTCCTTTTCAAACACTGACTGAATAGCATAGAGCCAATCCTGAAAATTGGTCAGCTGACTTCGAAGACTGCTAGATAAGCGACCATTTTGGCTAGTCCCCCACTTGCGCTCTTGGAGCTTAGCTTGCTTGCCCTTTCCGACCAGATAGAGCTTGGTTTCAGCCCGCGTCATGGCCACATAGAGCAGGCGCATCTGCTCAGACAGGCTCGCCAGCTTAAGTTCTTCGGCATTCTGCTGATAGGGTAGGGTCTCCATAGAAATACGGATCTGCTTGGGCGCATGAGGATCCTGAGCCTCAACATCCACATCGGCTACATATTTGATTCCGATGCCTTTTTGTCGGCTAAGGATAATAGCAGAGCTGCTATCCTGACGATTGAAGGCCTTGTCCATATTGAGCAGAAAGACATATTTGAACTCCAGCCCCTTACTCTTATGGATAGTCATTAGCTGGACTGCATTTTTCGGAGCAGCCAGAGGGACACTAGCCAAATCGTGCTCATTTTTCAAAATTCGGTCAATCATGCTGATAAAGCGGGACAGACCCTTGAAACTCGACTTTTCATAGTCGTTGGCCCTCAAGGACAGGGCATAGAGATTGGCCTGACGCTGCTCACCGTTGGGCAGAGCCCCGACCATATCGTAGTAAAAACGATCCTGATAAATCTTCCAGATTAAATCATAGAGAGAATGCATCTTGGAATAGTTGCGCCAGTCATTCAGCGTTTCCTGGAAGTGCTGCAGTTTCTTGCGCAATTCATCATGGATAAGCTGAGGTTCCAGACCTTGATCAGCCAGAGCATTCCTCAGCTTTTCGTAGAGATTTTCCATAGACTTGGTACTGGAAGCTTGCAAGGCTAGCCGAGCCAATTCATCCTCATCAAAGTCAAACATTGGCGACTTTAGGAGAGCGGTCAGGGCATAGTCATTGAGAGGATTGTTAATGGTCCGCAGGGTATCCAGCATCACCATGACCTCTACCGACTGGAGATAATTGGTCTCGCCATCATCAGGCACAATCGGGATATGATGCCGGTCAAACTCTGCCAAAATCAGATCATTGCGGGTCCGCGAAGCTGTTAGCAAGGTAATATCCTTGAAATCCACCCCTTCTTGATTATGGAGGCGGATGATTTCCTTGATTACCAAGGCGACTTCACCAGCTGAAATACTAGGTAGTCCTTGGCCAGAATCCTCTTCTTCGCTATCGGCACTGCCATCATAAATCAGGAACTCCGCCTGATTGGCTGGATTTGGCTCCTGTTTGGCTGGATTTCCCGCCACCAAATAGTGGGTCTCATTGTAGTCAATCTCACCGACTTCCTCGTCCATGAGTCGTTTAAAGATATCATTGGTCGCTTCCAGCACCTCGATGTGACTGCGGAAATTTTCCTTGAGAATAATCAGCTTGCCCTGACTAGGATCGGCCTGATAGAGTTTAAACTTATCGTTAAAAATCTGCGGATCGGCCTGACGGAATCGATAGATGGACTGCTTAATGTCGCCGACCATAAAGCTATTATTTCCTCGAGCCAGCAATTCCAGCATTCGCTCCTGAGTATGGTTGGTGTCTTGATACTCATCGACCATCACCTCATGGTACTTATCCTGATAAAAACGCCGCACTTCTGGATAATTTTCTAAAATTTCAATAGCAAAATGACTGATATCACCAAATTCAAAGGCATTTTCTGCTACTTTACGCTCCAAATAAGCCTGTGAGAAATCTCGGACAAAATCTCGCAACAAATCCAGTAGTGGAAGAGCTTCTGCCTGATGCTGCTCCATAAAGTTCAGATGATAGAGGCGGACATCCAGCTCTTTAATTCGCTCTATCAAGGGCTTACGGGCTTCATTATAGGCTTGGGCAAGCTCTTTTTTTAGTTCGTCCGCATTCTTACCAACTCGGGCAGTAAAAGCCTGATGGTTAGAGGTCTTGGCCAATTCTAAAAAGCGCTGAATCAGGTCTAGTAACTGCTCAGATCCGGTCTGCTCTGTCAGCTCAGCCAAGATATCTAAGGCCGCCTGAATATTTTCCTGATATTTAGCCCCAGCAAAAGCCTGTCCTTCATGAGCCAGATGGCTCTGAAAAAAATCTTCCAAATCCAGCAAAGACTGCCTAGCTCCAGAGAGTATTCGCTCCCGCTCTGCATCAAAATCACTGGTTTCATAGCCTAGCAGAAAGGTTTCCTCCAACCATTTCCGCGGATTGCTGGTAGACTGGAGAAAACTATAAATACTATAAATCTGCTGGCGGAAACCAGCAATGTCCTTACGCTTGCCAGAGAAATTTTTGACCAAGCGGCTGAATAATTCCTGCTGATCGCTATCATAGTAGGTATCGAAAAGCTGGTCAAAGACTTCATTTTGCAGAATGAGCTGCTCACTGACCGACTGTAAAATCCGAAAATGCGGTGCCAGCCCCAGCAAGTAGCCGTACTTATTGACCACTTTCTGGGTAAAGGCATCCATTGTGCCAATATCCGCATTGGCAATCTCAGCCAACTGCTGAGCCAGATGCTGGCGGAGTTCCTGAACTGAAGTCTCCTTGAGTAACAGACTCAGCTCCTTCTCCAGCCGTTCCTTGAGCTCACCTGCCGCCTTGACAGTAAAGGTAGAGATAAAGAGTTGGCTGACTTCCACACCTCTGAGAATCTGGTCAATAATCCGCTGAACCATAACATAGGTCTTACCAGATCCAGCCGAAGCCGAAACAAGAATATTCTGACCAGAGGAGTAGATGGCCTGGATCTGCTCTGGTGTGCGCTTTTGCGGCTTGTCAGAGGCAGCTTCTTCAGCCTGCTTGACTAGGATATCCTGCTCGTTTAAAAAGGGAATCCGTCTCATTTGTCCAACTCCTCCTTGATTTTTTCTAGCCAGGCTTGACGCAGCTTCTCACCTGTTGGCCGCTTTTCGTACTGCTCAAGATTTAACTTGGTCAGCTGTCTAGCTTGCCCCAGATGAAGATTGGCCTCAAAGCCTGTAATGGCTTTAAACTGGTCCACGTAAGGGGCAATACTGTGACCATTTTCTGTATAAGGATTGATGGCAAAACGACCAGCTAAAATGCCTTCTGCTGCCTGCTGATAGAGATAAGCATTATAAGCCAAAATCACTTCCAATTCTTCCTTTGTCAGCAAATTAACCTTGCTTTTCTCATAGTTAGTGCCCAAGTCCTTGGCTTGGTCAGCCAGAAAGAGGCCTTTATAGACCTGACTTTTCATAACCTGTTTCACCGCCTCGTCCAGCGCCTTGGTCTCCTTTAAGCTAGCTAGAGGCTCCGTCATCTGTAGGTACATGGCACCGAAAATTCCCTTGTCTTCCTGGTATTCTGGCATTTCTCGGATAGCTGCTAGGTAGGTCGGCAGCTGAGAATTAAGCCCATTAAAGAACTTCTCAAAGCTGAATTTGGTATCGCCTGACTTGTAATCCACAACTCCCAGACTCCCCGTCTCCGTCAGCCGATCAATCCGGTCCACCTTGCCGCTCACTTGAAGAGCTCTGCCATTGTCCAAAAGCAAGAAAGGCCGATCATGACCAAAGTCAGTCTCCTCACCGATGACCTCCAGCCCATCCGACTGAGCCAAGATACGACCAGTGGCCTGAGCCGTGTCCAATAGCAAACGGCGGGCAAATTGGGTCTCGCCATTTTCTCCATAGATAGACTCAAACTCATCCTCCCAGCTAGTCTCCTCCATAGCCCGCTGCAAGCGAGTGTCGAAATCCTGCTCCAGCTGCTCCTGCATAACCTTTTCAAAGATTCGGTGGAGGAAAATCCCGTGACTGCGCGCATCCGGCTGAATGGTCCACTCCTCCTGCAACCGCAAGACATACTTAAGAAAATAGGCATACTGGTTTTTAAAATATTCATTGAGGGCAGAAGCTGACAGTTTCAAAGGCTGCTCTGAAGGATACAGAGCTTTGAGGGTTTCAGACTTGAGAGTCTCCGTCTTCAATTCCTCGCTGATCTGGGGAATAGAAATCCCTTCAGCTGCCAACTTCTTACGCAAGACTCGAATTGCCACCGCCCAAAAAGTCTGCTCCTCCGGAGTCCATTCGCGGTCAATATCTTCCTGATAGAGGTCAATCACGCGCGCCAGCAGAGCCCGATAAGTCCCAATATCGTCGCTACTAGCCTGTGGTCGTTTGCTGATGATAGGTAGGGAAATAGGCGCTATTTCCAGCTCTGTCAGATAGGAAGACATGGCATCTTCTACTTCATTGATTAAGACAGGAGCAGACAAAACCAAATCTTCTGTCGCTGAATTAAGCAAGGATAGCGCTGCAAAGCGATTTTTCTTGAGATTTTCACTGCTGGATATCTGCAACTCAGCCTCGTCCCCAGTCGCTTGATTTAATTTCTGACGTTCTTCGTCACTGAGCAGACTTTTATTTTGCGCTAACTTGGGCAAGCGCTCCTGCGTCAATCCGATAGCATAGACATAAGGCGCAGCCATGGGCTCAATCAAATCATAGGACTGAACTGTCACCACGTCCACTGTCGCTGGTACAACTCGGTACTTGGCCAGAAGCATGCCAGACAGAATCAGAGCCAGAAAATCATCGATCTTGAGCTTGCTAGCATCAAACACCTGTGCAAGCTGCTCTAAGACATGGCAGAAGGTCTTCCAGACTTCCTCCTGCCGTTCCACTTCCTGCTGACTTGCTCCTTCCAGCAGACCAGTCAGATTGGCATCCAAGCGAACTTCTTTGATAAAGCTGGTAAATTTAGCTAAGAGACCAGCCACTGTCTGACTACGAGATTTGAAAAAGTCTAACAGAGGCGTGATAAGACTCCGACGCAGGACATTGAGCCGCTTCAGGTCAAATTTCTCCTGACGATTAATGGTAAAATCTCTCCCTAGCTTGGTTGCCCCTTTAATCTCAGCAAATCGAAGGTACTGTTCAAAGTTATCCAGCTCCTCCTGGCTCAAGCCACCATACAGGCCCGTTTTTAGAAGATTGAGTAAATCTTCCGTCTGAAAATTATAGTGTTTCAAGCGCTCCAGCGACTCTAAAAACTGGACCAAAGGATGCTGGGACATGGACTCAGACCGCCCCAAATAAAAGGGAATCTGATACTGATCAAAGATGGTCTTTAGCTGGAGCTGGTAGGCCTCCACATCACCCAAAAGCAATCGGATATCCTTGTAGCGGGCGCCATCGTGGAGCCGCTGACGGATGGACTTGGCCACATATTCCAGTTCCTCTTTCTGATTGCGCACCGACCAAATCTCTACGTGAGAGCGATCCTCCGCAGTCAATTCCACATGGGTTTCAGAAAAATCATAGCGACTCTCTAAAATCTTGGAAATCTTGCCAAAGGCATCATCAAGCTGACTCGAACCATCTGCCAGATACTCTGGCTTGACCTGATAAGTTTGAGCTAGCTTGAGCAAAAAGTCCACGCTGGCCTGATAAAGATTGCCCTCACGAAAGGCTGTCCGGTAGGCTTTTTGACTAGCATAAACGCCGATGACAATCTCCACTCCCTTGCGATGCAGCAAATCTACTAGATATTCCTCCTCTGCTGAGAAGCGAGTAAAGCCATCAATAACCAGCGCGAGATTAGCCAATTCCCCATCCAAATCTCCAGCTAGAATATGCTGGGTAAAAATCGTGAGTTTAGAGGTCGCATCATAATTTCCTGCCTGAAGAGCAGCAGAAAAAGCCGTGAAAATCTTGAGTAAATCCTCGCGCTTCTCTGGCTCTTCTAGATGATTCAAATCCGCAAAAGTCATCTGGGCTGTCTGAAGCTCATGATAAAGGTCTATCAGTTGCTGGATAAATTGTGCATCTTTCTTAATCCGCCCATAAACCTTGAGCTCCCGGTCATCCATTCCCGATAAAATCCGATAAAATAACATGCCCAGCCCAATATCATCCAAGGCCTGTCCTTCCTGAACATCATTGAGGACAAAATAGCGAGCCATCTGGGCAAAACGTGTCACCGTAATGGCAAAGGAAGCCTGATTTTCCAATTTTTCCAAAACTGCTCGTTCCTTTTCAAAAGAAAGGGAGTTGGGCGCTATATAAAAGACCCGCTTGCCAGCCGCTGCCAAGTCCTGAGCTTGCTTAGCCAAATGCGCTGTCAAAGGACTGCGGATATCCGTATAAAGTAATTTCATACCGTCTCTTTTCAACAACAAAATATAGAATTATTATATCATGTTTGCGAGAAAAAGGCTTTCTCTAAAAGAAAAAGCCCCGCCGAAGCGAGACTTTTCGTGTCTGATTTTATAATTGTTATCTGGGAACGAAATCGAATTAAGCTTCGATTTCAGTAACCATACCTGAACCAACAGTACGTCCACCTTCACGGATAGAGAAAGTAGTACCTTGTTCAACGGCGATTGGGTGGATCAACTCAACGTCGATAGTTACGTTATCACCAGGCATTACCATTTCAGTACCTGCTGGAAGTTCGATTGAACCTGTAACGTCAGTTGTACGGAAGTAGAACTGTGGACGGTAGTTGTTAAAGAATGGAGTGTGACGTCCACCTTCTTCTTTAGTAAGGATGTAAACTTCACCCTTGAATTTAGTGTGTGGGTTGATTGAACCTGGTTTAGCGATAACTTGACCACGTTCGATTTCATCACGTTGGATACCACGAAGAAGTACACCTACGTTGTCCCCTGCAAGACCTTCGTCAAGCTGTTTACGGAACATTTCAACACCAGTAACAACTGCTTTTTGGATTTCTTCTTTGATACCAACGATTTCGATTTCATCGTTGACACGAACAGTACCACGGTCGATACGTCCTGAAGCAACTGTACCACGACCAGTGATTGAGAATACGTCTTCGACTGGAAGAAGAAGAGGTTTGTCAGTATCACGTTCTGGTTCTGGGATGTACTCATCAACAGTGTTCATCAATTCCATGATGATGTCTTCGTACTTAGTATCACCTTCAAGAGCTTTAAGAGCTGAACCTTGGATAACTGGAAGATCGTCACCTGGGAAGTCGTATTCTGACAAGAGGTCACGGATTTCCATTTCAACCAATTCAAGCAATTCTTCGTCATCAACCAAGTCGATCTTGTTCATGAAGACGATAAGGTGTTTAACACCAACCTGACGTGAAAGAAGGATGTGCTCACGAGTTTGTGGCATTGGTCCGTCAGTTGAAGCTACTACAAGGATAGCTCCGTCCATTTGAGCGGCACCAGTGATCATGTTTTTAACGTAGTCCGCGTGTCCTGGAGCGTCGATGTGAGCGTAGTGACGTTTTTCAGTTTCGTACTCAACGTGCGCAGTGTTGATAGTGATACCGCGTTCGCGTTCTTCTGGAGCAGCATCGATAGACGCATAGTCTTTTGGTTGGTTAACTGATGAAGGCAAGCGACGTGCCAATACAGTTGTGATAGCTGCTGTCAAAGTAGTTTTACCGTGGTCAACGTGTCCGATAGTACCAATGTTAACGTGTGGTTTACTACGATCGTATTTTTCTTTTGCCATTTGAGTAAAAGCCTCCAATAAAATATATTTTATAGATAGACAGTAGGCAATACAGTCTAACTTTCCTTACTATTTTATCAAATTTTACTGAAAATGCAAGCCTTTTACACATTTTTTGTCAATTATTCCTTATCTAGCTTATAGTAAGGCTGATTGGGAACGGAAGCACCGATACTCGAAGCATAAATCCACCCTTTTCCTTCTAATTGAGTGAAATTTTCAGCTTTTCCTGTCAAGATAACACCGGAGAAAGTCAATTGATCCCGATTTTCTGGTTCACGAATATCTAGCTGACCAAATTTCTTTAGATAGGCCTCAACATCATTATACATGTTGTACCCACTAAGACTTGGGAAAAGATTTTTATCTGCCTTTTTCAGATAATCCAAGAAAGTCTGCTGCTCTTTCTTAGCCTCTTTTGCCTTCTTCCTAACATCTGAATCATAAGTAAAGAGAAGACTAGTGTTAGCTCCGTAGGTGAACTGGGGATCGGAAAACAGTTCAATACCTTTTTCACCATCTTCTGACTGACTGCCAATCCAGTACCAGTTGATTTTGAGATTGTTCGGTATCATCTGCTGGATTTCCTTATAGGTATAAGCTTTATCAAAAGTCAAAGCTACTTCCACCAATTGATTCGGCATTTCTTTGACAGAAGCAAGTTCTTGAGGGATTCGCTTTGTATCTATTGTTCCTTTAGCATTAATATTGTAGAAGACCGGATATTTTTGACGCAGGGTTCGCGTATAGGTTCCTGAGAGAGACAAATAAGTCCCTTCCGCAGTCGGATCTCTAAAAGCACCTATGAGTGAATAGTTCCCCTCATAGGAAGGATAAGCCACCTTCACTCCATCTAAATCTTTGAAACGATCAGAATGTAAGGTTCCTGAAAACAAAGAATTTTGAGTGTAGTAAAGACTGTCATAGTCAACATTAGGGTAGGCGATTTCCGACATAACTTCGTACTCTTTCTGCAAATTTCGACCATTACTCGAGGCTAATTCTATCAATCCCTTTCCTAGTAAAAGCAATAAAGCTAAGGAGACAAGACTACTGATGGCAACTGTCTTCCAAAGTCGTTTTCTTTTACTTTTCTTCGCTAAAATTTCAAATGTTTCCATTTTTATATCCTTTCTTTTCCAATTTATGGCGGAGCTTAATTCGGCTACGCATGAGTTGCACTTTCACTTTACTTACAGAATACGACATAATTTGAGCGATTTCCTTTACTGTAAAATTTTGGAAATAATAAAGATCTAAAAGCATTACTTCCTTAGTCGGGAGTTCTTCTATCGTCGTCCTTAACAGCTCATAATGGTCGTTTTCAAACGGTCGAATCTCATCTTGTTTAAAAAATTCCTTTTGCAAAATTTCTAGATAATGCTGATCGCGCCTATAGCGATCGATATAGCGGCGAATGGACACCCGATACATCCAAGCTCGCATCTTCTCTGCTGGGATGACCAGATCAGTCTCTAACATTTTGACAAAAACATCCTGTACCACATCTTCTGCCTCGGCCTTAGAAGCTCCTGACTTTTGCAAGTAGAAAACAATCTCTCGGGCAAAGCCAATCAAGATGTTTTCGTATTCATCCAGTTTGATAATCTCACCTCCCCACAACTTCTCTTCAAATCTCTCCCTACTTGCATTCCTTTAAAAAGCAGAATAATAGTGAAAAGTCTTTCTAATCCAAAGCTCGCAGCTGCTACTTTTCATTTGATACTACTTTTCTCTATGCAATACTTTTCTATTCTTCCCCCTTTCTACTAGTATAACGAATAGAAAGACATTTTGGTTACAAAAGTTTAAAAGACGACAAAAAACCCCAGATAGATTGAAACTATCTAGGGTTGATATCTTATAGATTTTATTGAGAGATTGACTCTGAGTTAGTGATTTGTTCAGAAGCATTTCCCAGAGCCTGTTCTGCAGTTTCAGCCTGAGACTGATGAGCTTCTACTGAATGAACTGATTCAGCTGGTTCTGAAACTGAGGCTGAGAATGCTGATTGGGTTGAATCTTGAGTTTGGGCTTGGCTAGCAGCAAACGGTTGAGTTGGCTGGTTCACTTGATTTTGACCAAAAGGTTGCTGAGGCTGGCTAAATTCTGGATTCTGAACGGGTGCTTGTTGCTGAGCAAATGGTTGCTCTTGGTTAACAGGCTGACTAAACTGTTGGTTTTGAGCTGGCTGTTGAACTTGACCAAATTGTTGGTTTGGTGCCGGCTGTTGTTGTCCTTGGAATCCAGGCTGAGCAAACTGTTGGTTTTGAACTGGTTGTTGAGCTTGACCAAATTGCTGACCTTGGAATCCTTGTTGACCATAAGGAGCTCCTTTAACTTGCTGAGCTGGTTTGCTAGCTTGGCAAAGCAAGACAATTAAAGCAATACTACATGGCAAGCTGACTAAAGCAGCTAGGATATTCAACACTGGAATGAAGGAAGCTAGTGAAGGCCCTACAGTGAGAAAAATAAATGCCCAATGGAAGCCAGCATCACGAAGACGACGAACAGCGATGGCAAGATTAGGAACGATTGTTGCAACCCAATAGATGGCAAGTAAGAACATTATGAACACAGCCAAACCAGCGCCAGCCGTAACTCCCGATAAATCTGGTTCATAATCGTATAGTCCTGCATAATAAACTTCACTAAAAAGCGGAATGAGAAAACCAAAAAGGGCAATATACGAAAATGGTAAGGTAATCAAAAAATGACATAGGACAACCCACCAGTAATCCGAACGACTTGAACGACCACTAAAGTCTGCATAACGAGTCCAAAATTTTTTATAAGCAGAAAACATAGAAATCTCCTCTAAATTTTTATTAACAGAATTCATTGTATCATAATTTTAGCTCGAAATCAAGGTAAGTTAATCTTGGCTCACTCTCAGAGCAAGGAAACAGGTGTTACTTTACCGTTTCGATTTCCCATGAATCCCAGCCACTGAAGCGAATAGCTCCTTGTTCATCTGTACGGAAAATCTGTGTCTGAATGTTCTCAAATCTGTCCAGAGTTTCCCGGTGAGGATGCTTGTAGCGGTTATTCTTACCGGCAGAGATGAGGGCAATTTTGGGCTGAAGCTGATGTAAAAATTCTGGGCTAGAGGATCCTTTAGAACCGTGGTGGCCTGCTTTTAAGACATCCACCTTGAGTTGCGGAAAACGCCGCATCAAGGTAGCTTCGCCATTTTCCTCTAAGTCTCCTGTGAACAAAAAGCTGGTTCCAAAAAACTTCCCGTACAAGACGACAGAGTCATCATTACTGCCGTCGCCCGTCTCCTCAGGATAAAGAACCTGCAAAGCTCCATCAAAAATCGGAAGCTTATCCCCTACCTCTACCGCATGGACTTTCGTCTGCATCCGATCCAGTTTCTCCACAAAATCCGACTGGGTCAAACTTCCCTTAGATACGTAAATTTCCTTTATAGAAAAATGCTTGGCCACCTCCAACATATCACCCATGTGATCGGTATCTGTGTGGGTCAAAACCAGCACATCCAAGCGGCTCACTCCCCGACTTTTCAGATAGGGAATCAAGGTCTTTTCTGCATTTGTTGAAGAAATCCGCTTCTGCCAGGCTTCTTTCTTGCCAATCTCCACTCGACCAGCCACATCAATCAGAACAGATTTCCCCCGCCAATCACGTAAGAAAATGCTATCTCCCTGCCCAATATCAATGACTGTAATTTCATTTTGTAGAGGATGCTTTGTGAGAAAAAATAGCAGAGCAAGAACCAAGCTAAGTAAGGTCACAACTTTCTTCTGTCTGCGAAAATCATAGAGCAAGCCAAGAGTGATAAGCAGGCCTAGCATCATCCAGATAGATGGCTGACCGAAAATCACTGGTCGAGAAGAAATAGAGGCTGTCCAACGGATTAGCCCTTCCAGCAGTTCAAATAAGACATTGACCTGAGTGATTTTCAAAAGAGGTGATAGGACAAAAATAAAGGTCAGGGCTGGAAGCATAAAAAGATCAAAAATGACTGAGAATAGAAAGGTCAGCAGAATAGACCATGGCTGAAATTCGGAAAAATAGAAAATCAGAATCGGTAGAATTCCAAGTGAAATGGTCAGACTTTCTGCCAGCACCTTTCGCACGGGAGGTAAATGCTCAAAATCCATGACAGATATGACAAAAGCATAGGCACAGGAAAGAACGCCACCCGTCGTCAAGAGAAAATTGGGCATGAAAATGGCTAATAGCATGATTGTCAAAGCAAAGTTGTCCAGCTTAGTCACACCAAACTGCGAGAGCAGCTTTTGTACTAAACTCCTCACGACTGACACTGAAAAGCCCGTCAAACCTGCATAGATAAAGGAAAAGGGCAACTGTATCCAATCGACGGTTTCTCTTTTCAAACCAGATTTGAGAAGAATCCTGCGAAAACCATCCATGAAATAGCCGACCTGCATCCCAGATAGGGCAAAGAGATGGATAATCCCCAGACTAGAATAAAGTTCATTCATCTCAGCAAAATCTGTGTCCAAATCACCAAACAAAAGTCCAGTCATATAGTGGCTCATGGGGCTAGGAAAATTTTCCTTGATGTAAACTAAGGCTTTTCTCCGCCAAACCGACAGCCAGTCCCAAGGATTAAGACTGCTAAAATGCTGACTGGACTTGATGTGATTGATTTTCAAAATCCTGTAAATCCCTTGCGTTTTTAGATAAGCCCGATAGTCAAAGCCTGAAAAATTGCGTTGGTCTTCTGCTAAACTGAGTTCTCCATCAATCTTCACAAGGAGTTGATCGCTCAGCTTTTGAAAAGCTTGTTTTTCCTTTTCTGACTGGATTTTATAAAAAGCCTGATAGGTTCGACCATTGGAATGACCGCGAAAAGAAAGCGAGTCGCCATTGACTTTAATTGTATCTGGCTTGATCACAATGGTAGAAATGGTTTCCGGTTCATCTCGAAAGGCTTGATTAGCCATTTCTCTCCGAAATAGGAAAAATCCTGCAAAGAGACTCAAGAACACCAAAACAAGCAGACTATTTCTAGTCGAATAAAGCCAAAAGAGCCGAACAAGGAGAACTGCCAAACCTAGATAAGCTGACAGACTACTAGTGTAAATCGCAAAGTAGGTCAGCACCAGCAAAAGACAAAAATAGATTGGTTTGATGGGAAATTTATTTATCCACTGTGACATAGTCTTTTAACTTTTCTAAGGTTTTTGCACCGATTCCTGAAACATTTTTCAGCTCGTCTACTGACTTAAACTTACCATTGGCTTCCCGATAAGCAATGATGTCTTGCGCTTTCTTTTGACCGATGCCTGAAACTGTCTGAAGTTCAGCTTCGGTCGCCGTATTGAGATTGACCAAGTCAGACTTTCCTTTCTCTGTTCCCCCATTTCCAGCGGGCGTCTGACTAGCTTGCGTCACATCTGCTCCTTCCTCACCGACTTTAGCTACATAGACAACTGCCTCATCTGTTAATTTTTGTGCTTGGTTGATGGATTTTGACTCGGCATCTGGCAATAGGCCACCTGCTTTTTGTAGGGCATCATGCACACGCGCTCCTGCCCGCAACTGATAAACTCCTGGATTTTTGACAGCACCTTTGACATCAACGGTGACTTCTTTCTCAGATTCCTCTGAATCCATATCTTTTTCTGAATCGATTTTTTCTTGATTCGCACTTCTTTTTTCTGCATTGGTTTCAGATGAAGCTGATGTAACCACTTCCTGAGCCAGTGCGCTGACCTGATTCTGTGGCTGAGCGTTCCCCTTCAGCAAGAAAAAGCCAGCCAAGACGATTCCTATCAAAGAAAGTCCAATAAATATCTTGTATTCCTTTAATTTTTCAACTATTTTTTCAAACATAATTTTTCTCCTTTATCTTTATATTCGTAAAAAATTCAAAAAAAATATGACAAACCGAGAGAATTTTCAGCTTATCATATTTTAAAATCTTTATTTTGCAAGAAGTCGTATAGATAGAAAGGCCATTGATGAAAATAGAAGCTGTAATATCAATCTGCTTTGCTTATCCTGTATATCCAAGCTTCTAACTTTTTAGCTCTGCTATGTAAAAAAACCAGATTTGCCAAAAGAAAAGCCATCACAAGCACGCTTAGAATCAGAAGCAGCGGCCAAGAAACTGACTGCTGACTCAGATAAAGGACAAAGACTAAGATGAGTATAGGAAAAGTCGTCAAAGCTGTGAAGCCGCCCGGTACCCAGCGACGAAAGCGAAACACTTGCATAATATGGCCCAGCAGATGGAGAGTATGACAGAAGCCAATAGCCAGAGCCAGCTCGGGAATGCGAAATAGAATGGCAAGCAGCAAGAGAATAAAAGCCAGTAGAAATTCCTCCGCAATCATCAGAGCAATGCTTTCAGCAGAAAGATAACTTCCTCTTCTGGCAATGAACATCTCCTTTTGATAGCCTTGATGGTTTTGATTCTGAGAAATCCAAGGCCGAATCAGGATAATCTCATCAAACTCGTGCAGCATAAACAGTGATAAGGTTACAAAAGATAAAAAAGCAAGAGACATAGCATCCTCCTTATAAAACATACCAACATTATAGCTCACTCGCATAAAAAAATCAGCTCCCAAGCAAGATTGCTAAGGAAGCTGATTCGTATCTTATTTTCTATGCTTATCTGGATCCCAGACAAAGCTTGCAAGGAAACTAAAAATGAAAGTTAGAATACCAATCAATGCTGCTGGAATAAAGGCAATTGCTCGTAAAATCCGCCAGAAGATATTTGGCTTTTTACCTGTCTGATAAGGCGCCACTTCTGCATCCAAGCGGTCAAACTCTGCCTGAATCCGACGAGCCACTTCCTCAATTCCCTCATCATTCATCTTTTTGATATCCGAAATATCAATTGGATTACCGAAGTTCATATCCACGCGCTCCCCAGCTGCCAAGCCTTTGAAGCTCATGGGACCAGCATAGACTACAGGCATGATACGGACTTTAGCCATCTTAGCAATCACTGCCACTCCTCCCTTGACATCCGTAGAATGGCGGCTGCCGCTCGGGAACATAATCAGGGAACGATTGCTCTTTTTCAGCATATTGACTGGGTACTTGATCGCTGACGGTCCAGGATTTTCTCGGTCGATGGGAAAGGCACCACACATGCGAATCCACCAGCCGAACACTCGATTTTCAAAGAGTTGTTTCTTAGCCATGAAAATGAACTGCTTGGGCTTGGTCGCAAAAGCCATGTAAACTGGATCCCACCATGTTCGGTGAGGGGCAACCAAGATATAATTTTCATCTTTTGAAGGAATCTTTTCTTTATTGTGGTAATGCGCATTGCCGTTTAAGGTCCACAGGATAAAAATCACTAAACCTCGCAAATAAGTATAAAACATAAACTCTCCTTATTTCAAACTGTGATTGTACTTGAAATTTATTACATCCTTTCCCATTATACCTTATACCCTTATAGTCTGCAATATTTTTCCAAACTTTGGCTGTAACAGCTGATTCTGATAGCTATTTCTATAAAAAAATGGTATCATTAGTCTCATGAATAAGAAAGAATTAATCGGTTTAAACCAAATCCAAATAGATGAAAAGATTTCGCAGGGCTTGACCAACGATTTTACTAGTGACACCAGTACTAGTAACTGGCAAATCGTTAAGCGGAATGTTTTCACCCTTTTTAATGCCCTAAACTTTGTGATCGCTCTGGCCTTGGTCTCTGTCCAAGCTTGGAGCAATCTGGTCTTCTTCGCCGTCATCAGCTTTAATGCTGTCACTGGTATTATTACGGAACTACGAGCCAAGCACATGATTGACAAGCTCAATCTGGTCAGCCGAGAGCTGGTCACAGTCATCCGAGACGGCCAGGAAGTCAAGATTCAGCCAGAAGAAATTGTACTGGGCGATCTGATCAAGCTGTCAGCCGGCGAGCAAATTCCCAGTGATGCCCGTGTAGTAGAGGGTGTTGCCGAGGCCAATGAAGCCATGCTGACAGGGGAGAGTGACTTGGTTCTCAAGGAAAAAGGCGCTGAGTTGCTGTCTGGTAGCTTTCTGGCCAGTGGGCAGATCTATGCTGAGGTGCACCATGTCGGCGCAGACAACTATGCCAACAAGCTCATGACTGAAGCTAAAACCCTCAAGCCTATCAACTCGCGCATTCTATACAATCTTGCGAAAATTTCCCGCTTTACCGGAAAAATCATCATTCCTTTCGGATTGGCTCTCTTCTTTGAAGCCCTAATGATAAAGGGATTGCCTGTCAAAAACTCTGTCATTACCAGCTCGACAGCTCTTTTGGGTATGCTGCCTAAGGGAATCGCCCTGCTGACAGTCACTTCACTCCTGACAGCTGTCATCAAGCTGGGCATGCGCAAGGTTCTTGTTCAGGAAATGTATTCAGTTGAAACTCTGGCTCGAGTGGATACTCTCTGCCTGGACAAGACCGGGACAATTACTCAAGGTAAGATGACTGTTGAAGCCTTGCATAGTCTGTCAGATAAGTTTTCTGATGAGACAGTCGGTCAAATCTTAGCAGCCTACATCCAAACCAGTGAGGATAATAACCCAACAGCCCAGGCTATCCGCAAGGGATACGGCCACCTGGAGCACACCTATACTAGCGACAATGTTATTCCATTTTCTAGTGACCGAAAATGGGGCGCTATGCACTTATCCAGTGTCGGAACTATCTTTTTGGGAGCGCCCGAAATGCTGCTGGACAGCAATCCTGCAGCGGTTGGAGAGGCTCAAAAACGCGGATCGCGGGTTTTGGTGCTGGCTCACAGCGACCAAGTGCTAAACAAACACAGTATCCAACTGCCTGAAGATATGACCGCTCTGGCTGTCCTGGAAATCACTGACCCTATTCGTGAGGGAGCAGCCGAGACACTGGACTACCTGCGCTCTCAGGATGTTGATTTGAAAATCATCTCTGGCGACAATCCTGTGACCGTTTCCCATATTGCGAGCCAGGCTGGATTTGCCAACTACGACAGCTACATCGACTGCTCTAAAATCAGCGATCAAGAACTGGTTGAGCAAGCAGAAGAAACAGCCATCTTCGGCCGTGTTTCTCCTCATCAGAAAAAGCTGCTCATCCAGACTCTCAAGGCAGCTGGCCGGACAACAGCTATGACAGGAGATGGTGTTAATGATATCTTAGCCTTGCGTGAAGCTGACTGCTCCATCGTCATGGCAGAGGGCGACCCCGCAACTCGGCAGATTGCCAACTTAGTCCTTCTTAATTCCGACTTTAACGATGTCCCTGAGATTCTTTTTGAAGGCCGCCGTGTTGTTAACAATATCGGCCGGATTGCTCCGATTTTCTTCATCAAGACCATTTATTCTTTCATCCTAGCTATCATCTGTATCGCCAGCGTCCTGCTAGGCAAGCCGGAATATCTATTGATTTTCCCATTCATTCCGATTCAAATCACCTTGATTGACCAGTTTGTCGAAGGTTTCCCACCCTTTGTCCTCACTTTTGAGCGCAATATTAAGCCGGTTGAAAAGCACTTCCTCAAACGCTCCCTGCAGCTGGCTCTGCCAAGCTCCCTCATGATTATCTTCAGCGTGCTATTTGTCCGTATCTGGGGCAGCAGCCATGGCTGGAGCGACATTGAAATGGCCACTCTGTCCTACTACTTGCTAGGCAGCATCAGCTTCTTGTCCGTCATCCGGGCCTGCCTGCCACTCAACCTCTGGCGCGCTCTTCTGATCATTTTTTCAGTCGCAGGCTTCTATCTATCCGCCTTTGTCCTGCAACACCTTTTGGAAATTGCAACGCTGACAGCCGCAACCTTGCCAGTCTATCTGATTCTCATGGTTTTCTTTATCGGAATTTTCATCGCTTGTACTATCAAGCAAAAATATGAATTCAACTAAAATTCGCACCTGACAGACATAGTCAGGTGTTTTTTCCTATAAAATTTCTCTTTCTTCTTTGGAATAGCACTTAATCATGCTATAATGTTGGTATGACAGAAGCAAAATTAAAAGACGGGGAAAGAGTCAACCAACTCTTTTCCACTGATATAAAAATCATTCAAAATAGCGAGGTTTTTAGCTATTCAGTCGATAGTGTCCTGCTTTCTCGCTTTCCAAAATTACCCAAACGAGGGCTCATCGTTGATCTCTGCGCTGGAAACGGGGCTGTTGGTCTCTTTGCTAGCACACGGACTCAGGCCCAGATTCTAGCGGTGGAAATTCAGGAACGTTTGGCAGATATGGCCCAGCGTTCCATTGAATTAAATAACCTTACTCAACAGATGCAGGTCATCCATGACGACTTGAAAAATCTAGGCAACCACATCTCTGGCAGTAAGGTTGACATCATTCTCTGTAATCCTCCCTATTTCAAGGTAGATGAACATTCCAATCTTAACGGCAGTGAGCATTATCTGCTAGCACGTCACGAAGTTGCTACGAATTTAGAAGAGATTTGTACGATAGCCCAGCGAGTCCTCAAGTCCAATGGCCGCTTAGCAATGGTTCACCGTCCTGACCGATTTTTGGATATTTTAGAAACTATGAAAAACCATAATCTAGCGCCCAAGCGCATCCAGTTTGTCTATCCCAAGCAGGGGAGAGAAGCCAATATGCTCTTAATCGAGGCTATTAAAGATGGTTCACCAGACGGCCTGAAAATCCTCCCACCTCTCTTTATCCACGAGCAAGACGGCAGCTATACACCAGAAATTCAAGAGATTTACTATGGAAAATAAAGCCTATATGTACGTCCTTGAATGCGAAGACGGCACCCTCTACACAGGCTATACCACCGATGTAGAAGCTCGTCTCAAAACACATCAGTCTGGAAAAGGAGCCAAGTACACTCGCGCCCGATTGCCCGTCACACTCATCTATCAAGAAGAATACCCCGACAAATCTGCAGCCATGTCGGCTGAAGCCCTCTTCAAAAAGAAGAAACGAGCTGAAAAACTAGCTTATATAGAAGAAAAACGTAGCAAGTCCTGAAACTTACTACGTTTTTTGATTTCTACATTCAAGATTAAATTAGATACGTTCTTTCCATGAAGTCGCTGTTGTTTGAAGAACCTTGTTAAGTTCGTCAATGTTCTCAAATCCAGTTGTGCGAAGCCATTCACGAGCTGCTGTCTCACCGTCTTTGATGTAGGCTTCAACTGATCCTGCCCAGGTTGCACGGCCGCAAAGAACTCCATTGAAGTTTGCGCCTGATTCGTGGGCAAAGACAAGTGTTTCTTGGAAAAGTTTAGCTGATACACCCGCACTCAAGTAGATATATGGCAAGTTAGTTGCTTCATCTTGCGCTTTGAAGAAGGCTGCTGCTTCTTCGCGTGTATGCACGATTTCACCTTCACCAAAACCTTCAACGTATTTAACATTGACTGGAACTTCCACTTTCAAGACATCGATGTTGAAGCGTGGGTCTGAGAAGACTTTCATGGCACCTATAACCTTGTGTGGTTTCACTTTGGCGTATTCTGCAGAGCCAGCATCAGCGATTTTTTCATCGTAAGCCAAGATTTCAAGGAAGAATGGAATGTCTTCTGCCACACACTCAGAGCCGATGCGTTCAATGTAGGCTTGTTTTTGTTGGTTAAGTTCGTCAGCGCTATCTACATCGTAGTAAAGCAAAAACTTCACAGCATCCGCACCTTGTTCCTTGATGCGTTTGGCAGACCAAACATCCAAGCAGTCTGGCAAGCGTTTGGTGCTAGTTGTGTCATAACCTGTTTTCTCATAAGCAAGAAGAAGACCTGCATTAGCATCAAGCGCTTTTGTAGCTGGAAGTCCATACTCAGGGTCGAGAAGCATAGATGACGCGTATTTTGTCAATTCATCTGCTACCAAGACTTTGAGTTCTTCCATTTGAGCCACTGTTGGCTCTTCTGTTTGGTATTGAGCCATGAGGCGTTTCAAAGCACCACGTTGGTCAAAGGCAAGAGCTGAGATGATGCCGTTCTCGTCAGAGAGTTTTTCCAAATATCTGCGTTTTTGTTCTGTTAAAGCCATTTTATACCTCTTTTACTATTAATTGATCATATAGAGCTTTATAGTTAGCCATATTGACATGACCTGTCATCTTTTCTTGAGCATTGAGCATACCAAGGACATTTGCCTTGATGAGGAGTTCTGCATCCGATTCCTTATGAAGAAGTCCTGATGAAATCCCTGCAACAGTAGAATCTCCAGATCCGACAGGATTGACTACCTGAATTCTTGGAATATCTACCTTGTAGAAAGTATCACCATGTTTAGCAAAAGCACCATTGGCACCAAGTGAAATGATTATCCACTCAATCCCTGCAAATAACGGCTCTTGAAGAACTTCTTTTAATTCATCCAAATCCTCAGAAACTTCTTTCCCAAGAAGCTGAGACAATTCTTCGTTATTTGGTTTAATAACTGTTGGTTTGTGTGGTGATTCAAGAACCGCCTGAAGAGCTGCACCTGAGCAGTCTAGAACAACTGGTTTGCCTGCGCGATTAGCAAGCTCTACCAAGTTTGCATAGTAATCAACCGGAAGACCTGCTGGAAGACTACCAGAGATAGCTACTACTTCCACGGTGGCAAGGAGATTTTTGAAATGAGCCAAGAAATCTTGACCTTCTTGTTCCAGAACTTCAGGCCCTTTCTCAAGAATTTCTGTTTGGTTGTCTCCGTGTAGAATTGCGATACAGTTACGAGTCTCTCCTTGAATGGAGAAGAAATCTTTCGTTACTTTATCATCGATATGTTCTACCAAAAACTCACCAAGTTTGCCACCAACTAAACCAGTAGCAGCAACAGAATCACCAAATTCTGAAAGAACTCGCGTAACATTGAGACCCTTTCCACCAGCTGTCTTGGTCACGTCCATCACACGGTTGACAGTATCAATTTTTAATTCATCCAAAGGATAGGAAATATCAATGGATGGATTCATCGTGACTGTTAAAATCATGCGTTACCTCTTAGTCGTGGTATTCACCGCGATCCCATTTTTCAAGGAATTCTGTAAAGAAGTTTGCATCTGCTTGGTGAGCATTGTGACTTTCAACGTGCTCAATTTTCGCAATCAATTTTTTATTTTCTTCTGATGGTTTGTATTCAGCTTTGATGAAAGCTTCAATGATATCGCACATAAGCAATTCACCAGTGATTTTACCACCAAAACCGATAACATTGGCATTCAATTGCTCTTTAGCATAAAGAGCTGTTGTCATATCACGAACCAAGGCAGAACGTACACCAGGAACTTTGTTGACAGCGTTATTGATACCAACACCAGTACCACAGATACAAACACCAAGATCAGCTTGACCGCTAGTTACAGCTTCACCGACTTTTTTACCAAAAATTGGGTAGTGAGTACGTGTATGATCATAGGTACCAAAGTCAATGACTTCATATCCTTTTGATTTCAAAAATTCTGAAACCGCCATTTTTTCATCTGTTACGATGTGGTCACATCCAATTGCAATTCTCATTTTTATCTTACCTTTCTTACTGTAATCTAATTAGCACATTTTGTTCAACATGTCGACCCGAATTTGGTGACGACCGCCATCGTATTTACCGTTAACAAAACCTTTAGCAATGTTTTTCGCCAATTCATCACCAACAAGTTGTGCACCCATAGTAATCATACGTGAGTTGTTGTGGCCACGAGTCATATAAGCTGAACGTTCGTCAGATACTTCTGCGGCAACCATTCCTTTGATTTTAGTTGCAACCATGAATGGGCCAGCACCATAAGCATCAATCACGATACCAAGATTTTGTTCTTCTTTGTTTACTTCTGCAGCAACAGCAAGAGTCACATCAACAAAGTCTTGACCTTCAGCTGTAACATCCACAACGTGGAAGTTTTCTTTTTCCAAGAAGTCTTTCACAACTTCTTTCAATCTCAAACCTGCAGCATCTGCACCAATGATAATAGACATATTAAGTCCTCCTTTAATTTTCTATATAATGAACTAAAATGTTTTAAAACATTAAACGTTATTTGATTCACAAGTTTATAATACAACATTTCGTGTTTGCTGTCAACATTATATGTTTGTTTTTAAACATTTTTGAAATTTTTCTTTAAAAAATAGTAATATCAAATCCAATTTCTTCTTTTTCTCCTGCTGGGAGTAGACGGACATTTTTCTTGCTTTCTAAATAATCACCCTCTTCTAATGAGGTCGACAAACCTGACCAAGGTTCCAAGGCTATAAATGGTCCTTTGTTAATAGTTGACCAGATAATTAGATTTGGAAATTCTTGAAAATCCAAACGTAACCCTTTATCATGTTTCCGAGAACGAAGAGCAACAGTCCGCGATTTTAGCTCATCAAGGGTCACTGCATCTTTAGCAAATAGAGCATAGTCCAAAGCCAGTTCTTTTTGATGATCTAGGAAGCTTGAACGTTCGAAAAAGTTCAACATACCAGTTTCAGGATAAGAGAGAGGAACGCTGCAAGTTTCTTCCTCTTCAAACTCCAAATAGTAATCTTCATACTTTTCATCATCAAGTAAAGGACAGTTAAAACCGGGGTGGCCTCCGATGAAGTACGGCATGGCGCCACTATCTCCAAGATTCTCCACAATATACTGGGTACGAAGCTTCTTACCAATCAAGCTATAGCGAATTGATAAGCGGAAATGATAGGGATAGTTCTGAAACATCTCCTCTGTGTCCTCAATAGCAAAAGTCACACTCGTATCCGTTTGTTCTACTAATTCAAATTCTTTCTTGCGAATGAGCCCATGCCGTGGAATGACTCCACTCGCTTCTTGACCATCTTCTAATACATAGTGAGCAGTGTCATTACGCAAACTCCCACAAATGGGGAAAAGAACTGGAGCTTGACCACTCCAATAGGTCGCATCTCCCTGCCAGAGGTATTCTACACCATCCTTATCCCTGATTGAAGAAAGCGCTCCTCCCAATTGCTTAAACTGCACTGTTAATTCATCATTTTCTAGCGCGATCACCATCCAAATCTCCTCTCTACTTCAGAGAAAAAGGCAGGCTTCTGACTTCTCTCTGCTTAGCCTTTTCTATTCATTACATAGGAAAAGCTAGATTATCAACATTCCCATTTGGAAATGGACAATCTAGCTTCCCTAGTCTTACAATATTTAACAATAGTTAACGGATATTATTTTGCTTTTGCTGCATATTCCGCATTCCGTTTGATCATTTGCTTTCTGTACCAAGCAAAGATTCCAATATAAGCACCAAGGAAGACAATAGCACCAATGATAGCTTTAATATCACCTGTAGTAGTATTACCAATAGTCCAGCCCAAGAGTTTTTCGATTGGTCCTTCAAGTGTTGAGTGAGTGATCAATTGAGTTTGGCTAACTCCTTCAGGGAAAGCACCTACACCTTTAGCAAGTTCTGTTGCAAACGGTGCAATCAGGGTACCTGAAAGAAGGAAGAGTGGTAACAAGAGTGTTCCAAAGACAATCATACGAAGCAATTTACCACGAGTAACAACCAGAAGGGCAGGTGTCACACCCATCGCAATGATACCAGCCAATGGCAAGATACCGTTCCCTACATTAGAAAGCAGAACTGCTTCAATCAACATGATTGGTGCAAGCACGTTAGCGCAGGCCCAGATTTCTGCACGACCAGCGATAAATGGCCAGTCAAGACCGATGTTGAATTTACGTCCTTGAAGACGTTTTGTTGCTACGTTTGTAATACCTTGTGAAAGTGGTTCAACGGCTGCGATAAACCATGATCCGATAAGTGAGAAGAGCTCCAAGCAGACACCGGCAGTCAAACCAAGAGACAACCATCCTTTGATAACAAGTGACCATTTTGCTGCTTCAGCAACGTCAGACACTGGGTGCGGAGTTCCCATGATACCGATAACTATACCAAGAAGGAAACCGATGAAGAATTTAGATCCCCAGAAACCGATTTTCTTATTCAAAGCGGCAGCATCAAAGTCATATTTGTCCAACCCAGGGAAGAATTTGTCAAAAATCTTATCCAAAACCATGATAACAGGGTTCATCATGTAGTTCATGTGAGTTGAAGTCATTGGTGATGAACTTGGCGCATTCAACAAATCATCAAAAGTTGGTTTCATCAAGTCAGAGTTGATAATCTTTAAGACACCAACCAAGACAACTGCTAAAGTTGCAATCAAGAGTGACACAGCAGGACTTACATGGCTCTTATCTGCATACCATTTGATGAGCAAGCCAGTAATTGACAAGTGCCAGATATCAAAGATATCCACGTCCAATGTATCTGTTTTTTTCATAGCTAACATTGCCACATTGACAATGAGCATGATGAGCAAGAAGTACAAGGTCCATGGAGAACCCCAAGTGATGGTTGCAAGTGGCGCCCAACCAACGTCTGTGATATTCAACTGGATACCAGTGTTTTCAACGAATTTAGCAAGTGATGCTGAGAAAGCTCCGTTAAGCATACCGATGATGGCACCGATACCAGTAAGAGCGATGGCAAGTTTGATACCACCTTCAAGCGCTTTGGAGAATTTCACTCCAAATAGTAAGGCCAATACTGTCAAGATGATCAGCATGATGATAGGACCACCCATTTCCAAGACTGGCTTGAAAATCTTATTGGCTAGGTCAATAATGACATCCATAATAATTCCTCCCTTTTTTTGTTATATGAATGTTAACAAGATAAAGAATAGATTAACTTAGTCCGTGTTCTTTAATAGCTGCTTCAATATTGTCAAAGACTGGAGCGCTCATTGCAGGAATACGGAACAAAATTGGTCCAGCTTCGATAACTGGAATTCCTGGTTCAAAACCAAGATCTGTTGCAGCGATTGGCGTGAAGATATCATAACCTTGCATTAGATCTTCATTGACATCCTTAACCATCACGGCATCACAATGTACATCATAACCGCGGTTTGACAACTCTTCCTCAAGAGCACTCTTGATTTGGTGACTTGAGTTTACCCCTGCTCCGCAGGCTGCTAAAATTTTAATCATAATAAAATCCTCCGATTTATTTATTTAATAACTTTTGAAATATATTGGAACAACTCTTCTTTTGAGTTCAAAGAAGCTAAACCAGCTAGATTTCCTTCGCTAGTGAAGAAATCCATCAACTGAGCTAAGATATTAGTCTGGCTTGAGCTAGAGTTGTTGATAATAAAGAACAAGAGAGACACTTCAACGGTTTGCGTAGGAGAAATCATATTGTGGAAGGTTACAGGCTGATCTAGCTTAACAACTACCACATTTTCAGTCAAATTATGCGCAATATCCGTATGAGGTATGGCAACATTCGGCAATTCCTTGCCTAAAAATTCCATATCCAATCCAGTTGGAAACGCCTTTTCTCTTTCAAGTAAAGCGTTTCGATAAGAAGAAGTTACAATTTCTCTTTCTTCTAACAAATCAGCTACTTGATGAAAAAGATCTTCTTGATTTTCTGCATGTAAACAAAACACTAGATTTTCATCAAATAATTGGGCAAGCGCCATTTTATCATCTCTCCTTTTGTTTCTTTTTGTTCGTTTAATTAATTATATCATTATGTGATAGCGCTGTCAATAGTTTGTTTTGTTATTTTTTGTTTATTTACCTAATAACTTAAAATTTTAATGTTCATATGAAGATAGAACATTTCGTCATTCTGAATTGTTAAGGAATAACACGAGTCATAAAAATATCCTTAGCAAGTCTAAGTTGATATACAAAAACTTTTCCCCCACTATTAAATGCAATTCATTTGAAACAAGAAATAAAAGCTACGAAATTCGCAGCTTTCAGAATCTCAAATTAATATTCATGACAACGCGATCAAATCAGAGAATCTTGGTGTAAGAACTATATTTTGCTCTCACTTTCGGAGAGATATGGTCATCCGTTACAATCGCATCAATATTGTCCAAACGGTAAAAACTATAGAAAGAATAGCTATCAAATTTGCTATTATCTGCAACAATGTATTTTTCAATTGCATTGTTGAGAATAATGGCATTCCCATTCCCCTCTTCTTCATTGGCAGTCGTCACATTGTGGCCGTCAATTCCGTTCACTCCAATAAAGGCCTTTGATACCTTGATTTCTCGTAAAAGTTTATTGGCAAACTGCCCCACAAAAGTCTGGGTCTTGACCCGATAGCGTCCTCCAATCAAAATCAAATCAAAATTAGGATAATCCTTCAACTTTTCGAAAATAGGGAGAGAATTGGTTACAATACTAATATTTTTCCCATCTAAATAATCGCCTATAAAATCCGTTGTAGTACCTGATCCGATAAAAACTGTGTCTCCTTCAGCAATCAAATCAGCACATTTCTTAGCGATCAGCTTCTTTTCTTCGATATTTAACATCGTTTTTTCAGAATGCGAAGCTTCATTCAAGCTATCTTTCACCTTTTTATGAGCTCCACCATGCACCCGAATCAAAAGTCCTTGCTTCTCAAGATCAATCAAATCTCGCCGAATGGTCATATCTGTTACATTCAGCAATTCCTTCAGGTTCTTTACAGACACAACTCCCGTCTGGTCCAGCTCTTGTAAGATCACTTTATGACGACTTTCCTTCATGTACAATCCTCCTTGTTGTTGATGTCTAGAGACGTCTCATCAAAGTTTCCCCTTTGATTCTTAGGTTCCTTGGACACCTCAAATCACTTTAATGTCCATGCACCATTGCTTATATCATTATACTACAATTTTTTCATATAAACAAAAAAATGTATACTTTTTTTCAAAAAAATAGATTATTGTTTGTTTATGCGTTTTCATTGTGCTGTTTTCAAACAAATCTTGAAAGATATTCAAATTATTTTCAATAGAAAAATCCGATGTCAGCTGACATCGGATTTTTTGTTTATTTATCGCCTTTATTACGGATAACAAAGCCGGTTTTCTTTTCGCTGGAAGTGCGTTGTGGGCGTTTATTTCCTCTGCTTTCGAAGTCGCGACTGTTCTTGTTTGACTTGCGTTTAAAGTCACGGCGGCCACCCTCTCGATCTTCACGTCCGCCACGGCGATCACGGCCTTGGTCGCCTCGACGACCGTTTCCACGACCACTCTTACCTTTTCCACCAAAACCGCCACCAGATGCTTTAAATGGCAATGGTTTTTCACGGGCGATTTCTACTTCAGGAAGGGTATCTGGATCCTGTACCGTCAAGCTGAGGATATACATGGCCAGCTCTTCTGGGCTAAATTCTGCTGCCAGCTTGCGGGCATCCTTGCTGAATTTCTCAAAGTTAGAACGGATGCTTTCGTCAGCAAAATCGCGTTCAATCTTCTTAAGGGCAACTCTTTTCTTAGCTTGGAAAGCTTCTTCCGCAGTCGCTGGCTTAAGGCCTTTCATACGCTTCTTGGTCAGATTTTCGATAATCTGCAGATAGCCCATTTCATTTGGCGCAACAAAAGTGATAGACTGACCTGACTTACCAGCACGACCAGTCCGACCAATCCGGTGAACATAGCTTTCTGGATCCTGCGGAATGTCGTAGTTGTAGACATGGGTCACACCAGAAATGTCCAATCCACGCGCAGCCACATCTGTCGCCACTAAAACATCCAAATTGCCGTTTTTAAAGTCACGCAGAACGCGAAGGCGCTTGCCTTGATCCAAATCACCATGGATACCCTCTGCTCGGAAACCACGGATTTTCAGACCGCGAGTCAGCTCATCCACCCGGCGCTTGGTCCGACCAAAGACGATTGACAGCTCAGGCTGCTCCACGTCCATCAGGCGAGTCATGGTATCAAATTTTTCATTTTCTTTGACACGGATATAATACTGGTCTACCAGCTCCGTTGTCAATTCCTTGGCAGCAATCTTGACATGCTCAGGCTCCTTCATGAACTTGACACCAATACGCTTGATAGCATCAGGCATGGTCGCTGAAAAGAGCAATGTCTGACGTTCTTCTGGCACACGGGAAATGATAGACTCAATGTCTTCCAAAAAGCCCATGTTAAGCATTTCATCCGCTTCGTCCAAGATCAAAGTTTCAATTTGATTCAGCTTAAGCGCCTTGCGTTTGATCAAATCCAAGAGACGGCCAGGTGTTCCTACGACAATATGAGCACCTGATTTGAGGGCCTTGATTTGCTTTTCGATGCTGGAACCACCGTAGACAGAGCGTACCTTGACACCCTTGCTGCGGCCAAAACGGAAAAGCTCTTCCTGACTCTGCACAGCCAATTCACGGGTTGGAGCGATAACCAAAGCCTGCACAGTAGGATTATCTGTATCAATTTTCTCCAGAGCTGGGAAGCCAAAGGCTGCTGTCTTTCCTGTCCCAGTCTGGGCCTGACCAATGACATCCTTACCTGCCATAGCAAGCGGAATGGTCTGCTCTTGAATAGGGCTTGCTTCTACAAAACCAGCTTTTTCAATCTCTGCTAGCAATTCAGCAGATAAATGTAATTCATTAAATTTCAATGTTCTTCTTCTTTCTAAAGGCGGTGCGAAGCCACCTTATAAGGCTTTTGATACTCAACTATCGAAACATACCAAGCACTTGTCGCTTGCTAAATCTTGATTTTCTGAGAGTATTCGCTCTTCTCTTCGTAAATATGGTCTCTCAAGTCCAGGCACTAAAAAAGCGCCGACTCGGTCGCTAGTTCCCACTGAATAGAAAAACTGTATTTCTGCAACTAATCTAGTATACCACAAAAGTACCTAAAAAGATAGAACTTGGCTGTAAAATATTTTATTATAGATTCCTTTGTAAAAAATGAAAACTTGAAAATCATTTTCAAAAACATTATAATCTACAAAGAAGAAAGGAGACAAGTATGAATAAATTTTTACGAGTGACTTTCATTTTACTGATCTTAGCTATGCTGGGCGCGGCTATAATCCAGATTTTCCAGCCCCAACTCTTGGGAAATGAGTCCATCTACGGCCTAGCTCCCTACTGGCAGCGGGAAATAGGTTTCTGGAATCTGGCTATTCTGCCTTTAGTCATTGCCGCCAACATAAAGTATGATTGGTTCTATCTGCGTATGACCTTGCTAGCACTGATTCTGGGTGGACTGGGCTTTGGTACCAACCATCTGCTAGGCCATCTGGAAAAAGCAAATCAAGCAAACCTACTGGGCTGGATTGAAAATTATCTGCTCGTCTGCTGCTGGATAATCGGTTGGGGATTAGAATCTAGAAAAGAGAAAAAGTGATATAGAGAGTATCCATTATTAACCAATAATATAACGATAATCCATAATTATCATAGTTACACTATTGTTTTTTATTCCTTATAAATTGTGGTCAATTGAAGAAAATATAAAATCTGGAGAAGATTATAAGGTTCTTCTCCTTTTTGATATGCAAAATGTTAATATTCTTATTTTGAAGTTTTCACAATTACGAAATCAATTAAAAATTCTAGAACAAAAAATAAACCGATAGAATGGATCTATCGGTTTTTGAATACTATGAAATAAATTAACGTACTGTACGGATACGCATTGTGTTTGTACGAACAGCTTCGCCAAGTGGTACACCTGCAACGATAACAATATCGTCACCAGACTCAACAAGACCTGCTTCAACTGCTTTACGTTCAGCGATTTCGAACATATCATCAGTTGATGAAGGTGCTTCTGTCAACATTGGGATAACACCCCAGTTCAACATCAAGCCACGTTCTGTCAATTCGTCAAATGTCAATGCCAAGATATCAGCATTTGGACGGTATTTAGAGATCAAACGAGCAGTGTGACCAGTCTTAGTCAAAGTAACAACCAATTTGATATTCATTGAGTTAGTAGCATCTTTAACAGCTGAAGCCATAACTTCTGTCTTAGAGTTACGTTCGAAAGTATCTGAGTTCAAACGTCCGTATTCGTTAAGAAGAGTTTGAGCGTTTTTGTCAATTGTAGCCATTGTAGTTACTGACTCAAGTGGGTATTTACCATTTGCAGACTCACCTGAAAGCATTGTAGCGTCAGTTCCGTCGATAACAGCGTTAAATACGTCTGATACTTCTGAACGAGTCGCACGTGGTTTTTCAGTCATTGTTTCAAGCATGTTTGTTGCTGTAATAACAACTTTACCAGCTGCATTAACTTTAGTAATGATCATTTTTTGGTAAACTGGAACCATTTCGAATGGTACTTCGATACCCATGTCACCACGAGCGATCATGATACCGTCAGCAGCTTCGATGATTTCATCCAAGTTGTCAATACCTTGTTGGTTTTCGATTTTAGCGAACAATTGAACATGTCCGTTACCAGTTTCTTCACAGATTGCACGAACTTCGTTGACGTCTTTTGCAGTACGTACGAACGAAATCGCAATGAAGTTGATACCTTGTTCCAAACCAAAGCGGATATCGTCGTTATCGCGCTCAGCAAGAGCTGGGAAAGGAATTTTAGTGTTAGGGATGTTTACACCTTTTTGTTTAGCGATAACACCGTCATTTTCAACTTCAACTACAAATTCACGGCTTGCATCGTCTTTTTCTACAACGCGAAGACCAAGTTTACCATCGTCAACCAATACTTGGCGACCTACTTCAACATCATCGTAGATATCAAGTCCACCAGCAACGTTCAAAGCAATCACATCGCGAGTTGATTTGATTCCTTGTTTAGTTGCAACACGGATTTTTTCACCAGTTTTGTATGAGTACTCTTTTGCTTCGCCTTCGAACAATTCTGTACGGATTTCTGGACCTTTAGTGTCAAGAAGGAAACCAACTTTTTTACCAGCGATTTCTTCCGCACGTTTAACAGTTGCCATACGCTCACCTTGTTCTTGGTGGTCACCGTGTGAGAAGTTGAAACGGAAAGTGTTTGCTCCTGCTTCAATCAATTTAGCAATGTTTTTAGCTGAAGCTTCAACGTCCAGTTTTTCACCCCAGTATCCATCTTCACCGAATTTTTTACCACCACGGATTTCAACCGCAGGACCCAAAGTTGCAACGATTTTTACACGTTTGTTCATGATTTTTGTGACTCCTTTATATAATTCGACCTTTATGGTCATGTTACCAAATTAATGAAAGTTGATTAGGACAAGCTCTTGTTCAAGCTAGCGAGTTCAAGATCAGCTTTGTGTGGGTTGTTCACCACAATCTTGCCATCTTCAGTCAAGCTAAACAAAGCTCCTTCTTCTGCTGTACCAAGAATTGGATTTTCAACCATTTTTTCGTTACGGATACCAACAGCGACACCGCCGATTCCTTGTTTAAGGAGTTTAACAGCGTGTGCACCCATTCGTGATGCCAATACACGGTCACGCGCAGTTGGAGAACCACCACGTTGGATATGTCCAAGCTCAGTTACACGAAGGTCACTAGTGTCTCCAGCTTCCTTGAGTTTCTTACCAAATTCATCGGCAGACATAACTCCCTCAGCCAAAACGATGATGTTGTGTTTTTTACCGCATTCATAACCAGCTTTGATACTAGCTACGATATCTTCCATCTTGAAGCCTTCTTCAGGAATGATGATTTCGTCAGCACCTGTTGCAATACCTGCCCAAAGAGCGATATCACCAGCGTTACGTCCCATTACTTCAACAACGAAAGTACGACGGTGACTTGATGATGTATCACGAATCTTATCAATCGCATCCATTGCAGTAGTTACTGCAGTGTCAAATCCAATCGTGAAATCAGTACCAACGATATCGTTATCGATAGTTCCTGGAAGTCCGATAGCTGGGAAACCATGCTCTGTCAAGCGCATAGCTCCGTGGTAAGAACCGTCTCCACCGATAACAACGACACCTTCGATACCGTGTTTTTTCAACTGCTCAATCCCTTTAAGTTGGCCTTCAAGTTGTGCAAACTCAGGGTAACGAGCAGAGTGAAGGAAAGTACCACCACGTGAAATGATGTCTCCTACTGAAGCAGCATCAAGTGGATAAATTTCACCGGCAACCATACCTGCGTACCCATCATAGATACCAAAAACTTCCATTCCTTCTGAGATTGCTTGGCGAACTACTGCACGGATGGCAGCATTCATACCAGGGGCGTCTCCACCACTGGTCAAAACAGCAATACGTTTCATTTCGTAATATGCTCCTTTATCTTTTTAACATTCTTATAGATTATACCACAATAAGAATAAAAATTCTCTTATTTTCCTGATTTTTTACCGAAAAACCGTTTTCATGCTGTAATTTTCTAGTTCAGCTTGAAGTTGGTCTGATTTTTGAACTTGAAAGCCTGATGCAGGAACCGTTTTCTTGTCATTCTCATAGCGTAGCACCACGGGAATATCCCCTGGGTATCGCTGCAGGATCTCCGCAATCTGCCTGTCGTGACTAGTATCAGCTAATTGGATCCAAAAGCGTTCTGAGCTTGCTTTTTCCACCCCTGCTAGAACCATCTGTAGTCGGCCATCTCTCTCCTGAATTTTTCCAGTCAGATAGTAATAGCCTTTTTCTTGGATTAGTTGAGCAAAGCGGCGATAAACTTCAGGGAATAAAGTAACATCTAACTTTTTCTTGGTATCCGTCACTTGCATAAAGGCCATGTTTTCACCATTTTTTGTGCGAATAACCTTGATAGACTGGACTTCTACTAGAATGGTCGCCTTACTATTATCTGCCAACTCTTCAATCCAGACAAAAGAACGATTGGCTTTCTTGGCTAGGCTAATGAGCGGGTGAGCACTAAGTCCAATCCCAATCAGGGCTTGCTCCTGCTCAAACTTTTCTGCAGCAGTAAAATCCTCAGCATCCGTCCATGAATAGCTAGTATCAGCAAATAAACTCCCCAACTCATCTGCAAAGACAAAAAGATTCGGTAGATTGTGCAAAATCTTCTGGCGATTGGGCTCAAAAACATCAAAGAGCCCCAATTGCACCAAAGGACTTAAAAGTGGCAACTTATGATAACTCTGAGGCAGACGTAAAATGAAATCTTCCACACTGCTGAAGGGATTCTTTTGGCGCTCTTCTATGATCCAGAAAGCAAAATCCCTTGGCAAGCCCTTGATATTTTTCAGGCCAAGATAAATTTTCCGCTCCTGAAACTTATCTTTATAGGGAATGTTGTGGATGGTCAAAGGAGCCAGTTCGAAGCCAAAGCCGAGTGCATCCGTGATATAGTCCGAGCTCGAGTAGTTGAGCATAACATCAAAGAAGATGTCTGGATAATGAGCCTTGAAATAGGCCAACTGAAAAGCTAGGGCTGAGTAAGCATAGGCATGACTGCGGTTGAAGCCATAACCGGCAAATTTCTCCATAACCGCAAAGACTTCCTTGGCTTTAGTCTCTGAGTGCCCCAATTTGACAGCTCCCCTGACAAATTCTTCCTCCATTTTATGCATTTCAGCAGCATTTTTCTTGCCCATCGCCCGTCGTAAAATATCGGCCTTCCCCAGACTAAAACCACCAAAGCGCTGGGCGACCTGCATGACCTGCTCTTGATAAAGCATGATGCCATAAGTTGGAGCCAAGATATCCTCCAAGCTCGGATCAATCATCTCCACGCGCTCGCGACCATGCTTGCGCTTGACAAAGTTATCAATATAATCACTAGCTCCGGGACGATTGAGAGAGGTGGTAGCCACTACTTCTTCAAACTGGACGGGTTGGACTCTTTTCAAAAGACTGATGGCACCCGCTTGTTCAAACTGGAAAATACCCTTGGTATTACCCGCTGCAAAGAGGCGTAGAGTTTCCTCATCTTCCAGGTCAATACCAGCAATATCAATATCAACTCCGTATTTGTCTAGAGTCGCTTCTTTCATCCGCTGGACAAAGGTCAAATTGCGCAGGCCCAGAAAGTCCATCTTAAGCAGTCCATTACTTTCCACACCGTGGGCATCGTACTGGGTGAGATACATATCCTCCCCGTATTTTAAGGGGATTTGATTGGTCAAATCATCGTCACTCATGACGACACCTGCCGCATGGATTGAGGTCTGGCGTGGATTTCCTTCGATTTTTTTGGCAATTTCAAAGGCCTTCTGGTATTCTAGTTTGCTATTGATAATCTGACGAAAGGCTATATTTCGCTCATAAGCAGTGGTTAAGTTGTCTCGAAAGCCGATTTTTTTGGTCATATTGGTCAGCTCGTACTCTGGCAAACCAAAGCGCTTAAAGACATCTCGGATGGCCTGCTTGGCTCCAAAGGTTGAGTAGGTCACAATCTGAGCCGCATGCATGCTACCATAGCGATCTCGGACATAGCGGATAAACTCTGGCCGATACACATCGGGTATATCAATATCAATATCGGGCATGGTATAGCGCTCTAGATTTAGGAAACGTTCAAACAGCAGGTTCTTTTCTACTGGGTCAATGCCTGTAATTTCCAAAGCATAGGCCACCAGACTGCCAACTGCAGAGCCACGTCCCATCCCCATGTAATAACCTTGACTGCGGCCAAAGCGCAGCAAATCCCAGACGATGAGGAAATAATCATCAAAGCCCATCTGATGAATGACATCCAGCTCCTGATCCAGCCTTGCTTGATAGGCTTCACCTGCAAGTCCTCGCTTGGCTAATCCTGCCTCAACTAACTCCCGCAACTCCTCTACAGCAGGACGCTCTGGATTGAAGCGCGGAAGTTTCAACTCAGTATTGATTTCATAGTGAACACCGGCCACCAATCGCTCTAAGTTGGCCAAACTCTCTGGAAAGTTTTCAGCGAAAGCTTCTTCTAAAGAGGCTGGTGCTAATAAAAATTCATGGCTTGACAGATGACCTACCTCTCGCAAGCTGATATTGTCCCGAATCGCCCTCAACATCTGCAAGGTCTCCAAATCTCCCTGCTCAAAGTAACGAACCGTATGTAAGGGCAGGACTGGCCTAGTCAATTCCTGCCTTGGCGTATCTGGAAAGACTCCAACATAAAAGTCCAAGCCAAGATCTAGTTGATCCACGCCCTCAAAGATTGGCACAATCAGAGCCAGCCCTTTAAAAAGATGTTGAAAGTCTTCCCAATTTTGACGATTCATCATTTTCAGAGTCGAAATCTTCATCAAATTGCGATAGCCCTGACTATCCAAGGCCAACAGTCTCAGATTGAGAGGATTTCCATCTTTATAAATTTCTATTTCCAGACCTAGCAAGGGCTGAAGTCCTGCCGCTTTTGCCTCCTCTAGAAAATGATAAGCCCCATAAAGATTGTCCACATCCATCATGCCTAGACTTTTGTAGCCCAAGTCCTTGGCCCCTTGAACATATTTTTTGATAGAGACTAAACTATCCATAAAACTATAAACAGTCTTGGTATCTAGTTGTGTAATCACAAAATTCTCCTTAATACAGCTACGATAAATGATGCCTACTAGTAAAAAGAAGACAGAAAAAATGCGTTTCCACTTCTTTATTTTTTTCGTTTTACTGAAAATCTATCCCAAGCTCTAACTAGCCTATTTCTTCTTAACCTTCGTCAGTCAAATAAGTGGAACAAGAACTAATTTCAGCATTCCTACTTCTATTATACCTAAATTTCTGTAAAGAAGAAACTCAGAGTCTCTTATATTCGGCGACTGTGTTTAACTAAAACAAAAAACGAGACAGAACTAAATTCTTTCAAAATTTAATTCTGTCCCATTCCGTATCAATTTTATTATTTACGAGTCGATTTACGTTCATTGATCGTATGAGCTAAGAGAACTTCGCGCTCTTCCAACTCTTCTTTATGCATAATCTTCGTCAGCATCCGCATACTAATCGCACCGATGTCATACAGAGGTTGTCCGATAGTAGACAGATTAGGGCGAGTAAAGCGAGCAATTTGCGAATCATCGCTAGTAATGATTTCAAAGTCTTCAGGAATACGAACACCTCGATCAGCCAAACCATTAAGCAAACCTGCTGCCAACTCATCTCCGGTCACAAAAGCCGCCGTTGCCTTTGAAGCAATCAGACGTTCAGCTAGATGATAACCGTCATCGTAGCTATATTTAGACTCGAAGACCAAGCCTTCGCTATATGAAATTTTCTTGCCCTTCAGAGCTTCTTTGTAGCCAGACAAGCGGATTTTACCATTGATATCATCTACCAAAGGACCGCTGACAAAAGCAATTTTCTTGTTGCGTTTAGCCAATAGTTCCACAGCATCAACCGTTGCCTGTTTATAATCAATATTGACACTTGGTAACTGATGTTCTACATCCACCGTGCCCGCTAGAACCACTGGTGTCCGTGAACGTGAAAATTCTGAGCGAATTTTCTCTGTCAGATGGTAACCCATAAAAATAATACCATCTACTTGCTTAGAGAAAAGGGTATTAACAACCGAAACTTCCTTGTCATCATCTTCATCGCTGTTTGCCAGGACGATATTGTACTTATACATTTCGGCAATATCATCAATCCCTTTGGCTAAAGTAGAGAAGTAACTATTCGTGATATTAGGAATTACAACACCAACAGTGGTCGTCTTTTTGCTGGCCAAGCCACGGGCAACTGCATTAGGACGATAGTCAAGACGTTCAATTACTTCTAGTACTTTTTTTCGTGTATTTTCTTTTACATTCTTGTTACCATTTACAACTCGGCTGACTGTCGCCATTGAAACTCCCGCTTCACGGGCGACATCATAAATGGTTACTGTGTCGTCTGTGTTCATATAGTTTCCTTTCTTTTGTTGAAAATATCGTTTTCATTTTTCTACACTTATCATTGTATCACTAATTGTAAACACTTTCAAGTATTTTAGCGCACAGATATGAAAACTTTTTCATTTTTTATTTACACGAATCACAGGAAATAAGTTATTGATTCAAAATAGTTTAAACTCAATAAAAAATCGGCTCAAAAGCCGATTTTTTATTGATAGTATTTAAAGCTCCTTGTGCATCAACCAGAATTTCGTAGTCCTGTCGCAATTCCATTGATGGTAATGTGGATCAAACGTTCTTGTTCTGGTGAAAGTTCTCCTCGGCGCTGACGCTTGATCAGCTCAAGCTGAATATAGTTCAAAACATTGAAATAAGGCATCCGATAGTTCAAGCTATCCTTGAGATAGGCATTTTCTGCTAAGAGCTCGTCATGGCCTTCAATCGCCAAGATAACATCCTTGGTCAGCTGCCATTCATCTAGGATTGTATTGAAAATATCGCGTACATTTTGGTCTTCACAAAGTTGCGCATATTCAAAAGCGATATTCATATTGGACTTGGACAGCACCATATCAACATTTGACAAGAGGGACTGGAAGAATGGCCATCTCTGATACATAAATTGAAGGAAGGCCAGATTCTTTTCAGGATCTTCATCGATAAATTCTTTGAAGCTAGAGCCAACGCCATACCAACCAGGGAACATAACCCGACTTTGAGACCATGAGAAGACCCAAGGAATGGCTCTCAAGCCGCCGATTTCAGTTATCGTTTTACGGGCCGCTGGACGAGAACCGATATTAAAGCTAGAAATGGCCTTAATAGGACTAGACTCAAAGAAGTAATCGTAGAAACGTTCGTCGCCAAAGACTAGATCGCGATAGATTTGGTAGCTTCGATCGACCACTCGATCCATCACTCTCTCGTATTCATTGCTCGTATTACTATCACTCTTCTTATAGCTTATCATACGGTTAATAGCTGCCGATACGAGCATTTCCAGATTGTAGTAAGCAGCGTCCTTATTACCATATTTATTGCCGATAACCTCACCCTGCTCTGTCAGGCGGATACGATCATTGATACTTCGCAATGGTTGCGAAGTGATTGCCTCATAGGTTGGGCCACCGCCACGACCGACAGTTCCTCCACGACCATGGAAGAAGGTAATCTTGACGCCAAACTTATCACCAATAGCTGTCAGTTGTTGCTGAGCCTTATAAAGTGTCCAGCACGATGATAAATAGCCACCATCCTTATTACTATCTGAGTAGCCCAGCATGATTTCTTGGTAGTTGTTTTTAGAAGCGATCCATTTTTGAGCAATTGGCAGAGACAGATATTTCTCCATAGTATCGCAGGAGTTATCCAAGTCCTCAATCGTTTCAAACAGAGGAACAATCTGCACACGCGCACCTTCTTCATCGATCAAGCCGACTTCCTTGAGCATAATCGCCAACTCTAGCAGATCTGATACGCTAGTCGAATGGGAAATAATATTTTGCTTGATAACATCTTCGCCAATCGCATCCTTAAGCTGACGAGCCGTCTTGAAAATCTCCAATTCTTTTTGTAGAAGTTCAGATTTAGGTGCATGAGTGGCTGACAGGATCCGTGGATCCTCCAGAAGCTGCTTGAGGAGAACTTGGCATTTTTCTTCCTCTGACAAGCTGCTGTAATCTTTTACGATATTAGCAGAAGCCAAGAGCTCCGCCACACAAGCCTCATGGACACTGGAATCCTGACGCATGTCAATGCTGGCCAAGAAGAAACCAAAAATGTCAACTGCTTGTAGCAATTCAGTAAGTTCTCCGGTCACCAGAGCTTGTCCATTGTGCTCCAGCAAAGAATCACGAATAACTAGAAGATCTTCCTTAAACTCTTGCGCATCTTTGTAAGATGGAAGTTGTTCTTTTCGTAATTCATCTAAACTACCACTAAGTTTAGACTGGATATAATTTGGAATGATTTCTCTACCATTATGGCTGACCGAGGTAGCAGCATTTGCATGCAGGACTGCTTCAGCTTTATCAGCCAAACGATGCCCTTCACCGGAGAAATTACCTTCTTTCAGATAAAGTAAGGTCTGAATCAACTTGGACTGAATGTAATGAAAAGCACGGCGATAAGGCTCATTTTCCCGATAAACAGACTTGTCGCTGGACAAAGCTGCCATCTTGGCTACAGCTTCACTTGTTTTTGAAAGATTAGTAGATAGGGAGAAGTTACGATAGAGCGTATAAACCTTGTCAATGTAGTAATTCAGAATAACTTCGCTCTGTACCGTCGCAGACAATTTCAGAGTTTCAGCGGTTACAAATGGATTTCCATCACGGTCACCACCAATCCACATTCCCATGGTGATTGGTTTAGGATTTTCCAAATGGATTCCTTTTTCTTCTGCTAAGCGTTTATACTCTAGCATCAGGTTCGTGATTGCTTGAAGAAAAGAACTGTTATAGTACTCCATAACGTTAGTGATTTCATTGGTAACCTTAAGTTTCTTTTCCCGAATCATATCGGTCTGCATCATCAGCTCGATATAGCGACGGAGATTGGCTAACCATTTCTTTTCGTTCACCAGACCAGCTTTAACATCACGATGCTGACGCAAAAGTGTATGGATATGATTGGTCAAATCCAACATGGTCTTGCGCTGAACCTGAGTCGGATGAGCAGTCAAAACAGGAACAACATTTAGATTTTCCAGGATTTCCTGCGCATTTTCTCGTGTTGAAACTAAATCAATCGTCGTCGAAAGCTTACCAAGGTAGTCTTGGTCAATATTATTTTGATGATTGATCTCATAAGCCAAGTCAACATCTTCAGAAATATTGATGAGCAGAGGTAAAATAGCAAAATAGCGTGAGATATAGACCATATCATCCGTGGATAATTCTTCTACTACTGCTTTCAGCTCTTGGTATTTAGATTGAACTGCTAGTTCTTCAATCATGGAGATTTTAGCAAAAGTGTCAGGACTGAGAATATCCCGAGTAATATCTACCAACAAGTCCGTTAAAATAGAGACTTCTTCTCGAATCATTTCTTTATTGCTATAATTTTCTAATTTTGTAAATGACATTATTTACACCTTTCTATTGCTGAAGAGCTAACATACAAGAAGATCTTTTAGGATTGACTTACTTCTAGTTCCTGATACATGGCGTTTCGTCGCTCATTAGCATCAATATTTAAAACAAAGGCAATGGCAACTGATAGAACCAATAAACTGTTCCCCCCCTGAGATAAGAATGGGAAGGTTACACCGGTTGAAGGGATCAAGCCCGAGATACCACCAATATTGACAAAGGTTTGCATTAGAATCATACCACCAATTCCCAAAGCCATCATAGAATTAAATGGGTCTTTAGCCCTTGTACCTACGAGAATAATCCGTAAAATCAAGAAAAAGAGCAGGGCTAAAATTAAAGTTGCTCCAAAGAATCCGACTTCCTCAATAACAATCGAGAAAACAAAGTCTGTATGAGCCTCTGGTAGGTAACCTCGTTTTTCGATGGAGTTTCCTAAGCCTAAGCCAAACCAACCACCATTACTCATGGCATAGTAAGAATTGGCCAACTGGTGACCTGAGCCAGACAAATCGTCGAAAGGGTTGAAAAAAGCACTAAAACGCTTTGCAACATATCCAAAAACAGGAACTTGCTCAACACGCTTGACACCTATCAACCAAATACTCGCTAAAACTGCTGCCGACCCTCCTACAACAGCGCCAAGCATGGTCGAGAACCATCTGTAAGCAATTCCGCTGGTAGAAATTACAATCAAAACTGTCAAGAGCAGGATGGTCGCATTTCCCAAATCGGGCATAATAACCACCAGGCCTATCAGGAAAGCAACAATAACCCGCCAGTCAGTAACGGCACGCGGAATCAACTGATTAAAGGTGATTGCTTGATAATCATATACTTCTATTTGCTCTTGTTTCTTAGAAAACTGTAGGGCCAAATACCAGACCAAAATAATCTTCAGGTATTCTGCCGGCTGAGCAGTAACTGGGCCTATTTTGAGCCAACCATGTGCCCCATTGATCGTTCCTGTGATAAAGCGTGAGAGTAAAAGAAGAATAATTTCAGCTATGATAACAAACGTAATCACTCCTGGCCTCTTCAGAAAATCCAGCTTCATTCGGTAAATAATCCCAATCATCACCAAGCTGAAGAGCCAGAAACCTGCTTGAGTGGCGACCATTCGAAAACTATTGAGCCCATTTTGAATGAGGATAGGACTCGTCGTGGAATAAACGACAATCAAGCCAATGCCAGATAACAGCATGTACGGAATCAAAATTGAGTAATTCAATAAATGCTTTTTGTCAATTTTCATATTTCACCATTTAATTTCTAAAAATTCAACCTTCATTATACCACCTTTTGATTCGAAAAAAAAGCATTAGGGTGGTCTCAATAGATATTTACTTATTTATCGCCTCAAATATCCAATTATTTCAAATTGTTTTATCTTCTATTGCAATCAGATTACATTTTCGTATTTCGATGGAAATATAGATAAATACTTTGCTTTTCTATTTATTTTACGTTACAATGAAACAGTATGAGAAAAAGGATTAAACCGCTTGCACTCTTGCTATTCTTTGCTTGCTTTATTCTATATATTGTCATAAGCAAGCACCATCTTGATGTGCAAATTAAACAAGCCCAAACAAAAAAATCTCAAGTCAGTCAGGTGACAACCAAGAAAAAAAAGGAGGAAACTCCTTCAGACGAACCTGAGGAAGAATTGCTTAATAAGCCTATCGTTGACCTTTCCGGTTGGCAATTGCCCAGCGAAATAGACTATGATACCTTATCAACAAATATTTCTGGTGCTATCATTCGCGTGCATAGTGGAGCTCAAGCAAAAAAAGAAAATGTTGCCACTCATTTAAATGGACTTGACAAATCATTTGCTACCCATATCCAAGAGTTTCAAAAACGGGGGATTCCTGTGGCTGTGTATGCTTATATAGCAGCAGGCAATATCAAAGAAATGGAAAAAGAGGCTGAAAGCTTCTACAAGGCATCTTCGAAATATAAACCTACCTTTTACTGGCTTGATGTTGAAGAAAAGACCATGGGCGACATGAACGCAGGAATTGAGGCCTTTCGTGCCAAGCTTGAAAGTCTTGGAGCTCAAAATATTGGTATCTACATTGGGACCTATTTCATGGAAGAGCATAGTATCTCAACTGAGAAATTTACTGCCGTTTGGATTCCAACTTATGGCTATAATGACGGCTACTATAACGCTGCTCCAAATACTGAACAGCCCTATGACCTCCATCAATACACCTCAGAAGGTAAATTGGAAGGTTTCCCACATAACTTAGACCTCAATCAGCTCTCTCCTGTACAGGATAAAAAAGAGACTTATAAGAAATTATTTTCAACACCAAAATAAAAAAGATGCAAGATAACTGTTAGGAAATCTTGTATCTTTTTTCTCTGTACAAGATATTTTTCTTGCTTTTTTCAGAAAAGTGTGTAGCTTTATGGTACAATAGTCTAATGAAAAAACTTGTAGGGAGATATTATGATTTCATGGATTGCTAGAGTTTTAAAAGGAATGATTATCGCGCTTGGCTTCATTCTGCCTGGTGTGTCTGGCGGTGTATTAGCTGCTATTTTGGGGATTTATGAGCGAATGATTCGCTTTTTAGCCCATATCAAAGAAAATTTTATCGAGAATGTTCTCTACTTCACTCCTGTAGCTATTGGGATGGTTTTAGGGATCGCAGCCTTCTCCTATCCAGTCAATCTCTTGCTGGATAATTACAAGGTTATCGTTCTCTGGGGCTTTGCTGGAGCCATCATCGGCACCATTCCCAGCCTAATCAAAGAATCCGTCAAGGAATCCGACAGAGATCGAGCCGACACTGTTACCTTCTGGCTTAGTTTCATCTTGTCAGGGATCTTTCTTTACTCGCTGAATGGAATGGTGGGAACACTGCCAGCTAATTTCCTGTCCTTTGTTTTAGCGGGTGCTCTTATCGCTTTAGGAATCTTGATTCCGGGACTCAGCCCTTCAAATCTGCTATTGATTTTAGGGCTCTATACTCCCATGCTGACAGGATTTAAACGCCTGGATTTATTTGGCACCTTCCTGCCAATCGGTATCGGTGGCGCTCTGGCTCTGATTCTCTTTTCAAAAGCCATGGATTACATTTTGAAGCATTATCATTCCCGCGTTTACCATTTTATCATTGGCATTGTATTGTCCAGCACCTTGCTCATTGTTCTCCCTCAAAGTGGCAACAGTGAGAGCATTAGTTATGCAGGCGTATCCATTTTCACACTCGTTCTTGCTGCCTTTTTCTTTGGACTAGGTATCTGGCTAGGAATTTGGATGTCCCAATTAGAAGAGAAATATAAATAATGGCTAAAAAGACAAAACTCAAAAAAACACTGGTTGAGCAAATTTTAAACAAGGCAAAAATCGAGCACCAAGGCTTGCAGATTAATGCTTTGGATGATAGCCTGACAGAGGAATTTGACCGCTCACTCATTTATAAAACACTGGCTTTAAACGGGGATAAAACAGGAACAGTCATTGGCATTCTCCCCATCACCGAACATCTGTCGGAAAAGAAATTAGCAAAAATTTCAGGCAATAAAAAAGTCAGCATGATTCCGCAGAAAGATTTAGAAAAAACGACTGGTTACATCCATGGCGCCAATAATCCTATAGGCATTCGCCAAAAACACTCCTTCCCCATTTTCATTGACCAAACGGCTCTGAGTCGCGAAAGCATCATTGTTTCTGCTGGCGAGATCGGCCGTAGCATCCAGATCAAGGCTCAGGACTTGGCTGATTTTGTTCAAGCGCAGTTCGCAGACTTGAAAGAGGACTAAGTTTTTAGCTTCAAAAAGAAAAAGGATCTTGATATGAAATTGTATTTTATCCGACATGGAAAAACCGAATGGAATCTAGAAATGCGTTTCCAAGGGGCAAGCGGAGATTCTCCACTACTGGCGACATCCATTGATGAGCTCAAGCGTTTGGGCAAGCATTTATCAAACGTTCAATTCGATAAAATCTACTCTAGCGATTTGCCGCGTGCTTACCGTTCTGCAGAAATTATCCAAAGTGAAAACCAGTATCAAACCGACATTGTTTCGACTCCTGAACTAAGAGAGTGGGCTCTTGGAAAACTAGAAGGAGCCAAAATTACTACTGTAGAAAACACTTATCCTCAGCAGATGTGGGCTTTTCGCCACGATCTATCCCAGTTTGATCACCAACTATTTGATGCAGAATCCGTCGCTCAAACCACCAATCGGACAATTGCCTTCGTGAAGTCTCTCAAAGGGAAAGGTTATCAAAATGTCTTGATTATCGGACATGGAGCCAACCTAACTGCCAGCATTCGTCGCCTGCTCGGTTACGAAACATCTTTGCTCCGTAAGGACGGAGGCTTGGCCAACGCTAGTGTCACCATTTTGGAAACAGACGATTTTGACTCTTTCAAGTTACTTACTTGGAACAACTTAGATTACATGCTAACTGATGAAACTGCGAATCTTTAAACATCGCAGTTTTTCTATTTTTATCGATAATTATTGCTGAATTTCATTTTATTTTGTGATAGAATAGAAGGGAAAGCCTTAGGAGGAAGAAAATGACTACTGAACATATTGAAGAATTAAATGACCAGCAGATTATTCGCCGTGAAAAAATGGCCGCGCTGGCTGAGCAAGGAATTGATCCTTTCGGAAAACGTTTTGAACGCACTGCAAATTCTGCTCAACTTAAAGAAAAATATAGCGACAAATCCAAAGAAGAATTACATGAATTGAACGAAAAAGCAACTATTGCTGGTCGTTTGATGACTAAACGTGGAAAAGGGAAAGTCGGCTTTGCCCACATCCAAGACTGTGAAGGCCAAATCCAGATTTACGTTCGTAAGGACGAGGTTGGTGAAGAAAACTATGAGATTTTCAAAAAAGCTGACTTGGGTGACTTCTTGGGAATTGAAGGCGATGTGATGCGCACAGATATGGGAGAACTCTCTATCAAAGCAACACATATTACTCACCTTTCAAAAGCTCTGCGTCCCCTTCCAGAGAAATTCCACGGTTTGACTGACGTTGAAACTATCTACCGCAAACGTTATTTGGACTTGATTTCTAACCGTGAAAGCTTTGAGCGCTTTGTCACTCGTTCAAAAATTATCTCAGAAATCCGTCGTTACTTGGATGGTCAAGGCTTTCTTGAAGTTGAAACACCTGTTCTCCACAACGAAGCAGGCGGTGCTGCTGCTCGTCCATTCATTACCCACCACAATGCTCAAAACATTGACATGGTGCTACGGATTGCAACTGAGCTTCACTTGAAACGCCTTATCGTCGGTGGTATGGAACGCGTCTATGAAATTGGCCGTATCTTCCGTAACGAAGGGATGGATGCCACTCATAACCCTGAGTTCACTTCTATCGAAGTTTACCAAGCCTATGCTGATTTCCAAGACATCATGGACTTGACAGAAGGCATTATCCAACATGCTGCTAAAGCAGTTAAAGGTGATGGTCCAGTCAACTACCAAGGCACTGAGATCAAGATCAACGAGCCATTCAAACGTGTTCATATGGTGGATGCTATTAAAGAGATCACTGGCGTAGACTTCTGGCAAGATATGACCTTCGAAGAGGCTGCTGCCTTGGCTAAGGAAAAGAAAGTACCAGTTGAAAAACATTATACTGAAGTTGGACACATCATCAATGCTTTCTTTGAAGAATTTGTTGAAGAAACCTTGATTCAGCCAACCTTTGTCTACGGTCACCCCGTTGCTGTGTCACCTCTGGCTAAGAAAAACCCAGAAGACCCACGCTTCACGGACCGCTTTGAGCTCTTCATCATGACCAAAGAATATGCCAACGCCTTCACTGAGTTGAACGATCCAATCGATCAATTATCACGTTTTGAAGCACAGGCAAAAGCTAAAGAACTGGGCGATGACGAAGCAACTGGTATCGACTATGATTACGTTGAAGCTTTGGAATACGGTATGCCACCAACTGGAGGCCTCGGAATCGGTATCGACCGTCTTGTAATGTTGCTCACAGATGTGACTACCATTCGCGATGTATTGCTCTTCCCAACAATGAAGTAATCTCAAACTTACACAATTTTTAAAAAACAAATCCCACTGGAATTCCAGTGGGATTTTTCACATGACAAAAAGTCTGGTTTCCCAGACTTTTACTTACATTATTCATATCTCAGCGCTTCAATCGGATCTAATTTAGATGCTTTATTGGCTGGCAGGATACCAAAGACAATCCCAACCATGGCTGAGAAGACAAGGCTTCCAACTGCTGCAGTGACAGAGACAACTGGTGGGCCTCCAAATACGTTTTCAGGCACGACTGCAGCTAGCAGAGCATTGATCCCGTAGGCAAGGCTAAGACCAAGCAGGCCACCGATAAGGGTCAATACCATGGATTCAATCAAGAACTGCGTGAGAATATTTCCACGCGTTGCTCCAAGAGCTTTTCGCAAACCAATTTCCCGTGTCCGCTCTGTAACGGATACTAGCATGATATTCATCACACCGATACCACCAACAAAGAGGGAAATTCCTGCAATAGCTCCGATAACACCGGTCATAGTTCCTGTGATTTGATTGTACTGCTCCAGCAAGGTATCCATATTCAGGATTTGATATTCTCCTTGACGAGCTCCTGAAAGAGCCGTCAATTCTTTGGCCGCTTCTACACCAACTTCGTTGATACGATCCACTTCTGGCACATAGATATAGACAGTTGAGATTTCATCTGTATGAAATTCAGATGCTACCTGTGTATTAGCCATCAAGGCGCTACCTGAGCTCATACTCATGCTCTGACCAGCATTGGGATCCTTATAGATACCAACAACCCGATAATTACTATCACCGACTGAAACTATTTTATTCAGGGCTTCCGCACTACTTCCAAACAGGCTGGTTGCCACTGTTTCATCAATCATCATCACATTAGAAAAACTTTGATAGTCACTAGGCAAGAGAGTTCGTCCAGCTAAAATCTCATATTTTCTAATTTTAAAGAATGTAGCATTCACGCCCGTAATGTTGACCTTATCAGACTTCTTGTTCTGATAAGAAAAGTCAGCTGTCGAACCGTTGGTCACATAATAGCCCTTGACTCCGTCAATTTTGAGTAGTTCCTTGACCCAAGACTCTTGGACAACAGGTGGTTCCTCTAGTATCTCACTATCTGCATCTTGACCACCATTGACCTCCATCAAATTAACTCCCATCGTATAATTATTTTTAGTGGGAGAATAAAGCAAGCTGACATACTTCTGTTCTTTTGTGATGCTCTTGGTAACTCCCTGTTGCATTCCATTTCCCAGTGCCAAGATGACGACAACAGACGCAACCCCGATGATAATCCCAATCATGGTCAGAAAAGCCCGCATCTTATGCCCAAGAATGGAACTAATGGCAAATTTAAAATTTTGCATTAATCACGTTCCTCCTTCTCAGCGCTATCTGAAGAGATGACCCCATCACGAATGACAATCTGACGCTTAGCATAGGCAGCAATTTCAGGTTCGTGAGTAACCATGATAATCGTTTTTCCTTCAGCGTTCAACTCCGTCAAGAGTTCCATAATTTGCTCGCCAGTTTTGGTATCGAGGGCTCCTGTCGGCTCGTCGGCAAGAATAATCGAAGGATTGTTTACCAAGGCACGCGCAATCGCAACACGTTGCTTCTGTCCCCCAGACAACTCTGATGGCAAGTGAGTCATACGAGTGCCCAAATCTACTTTTTCTAAATACTGCTTAGCTAAATTTTTTCGACTTCCTTGTGACACCCCCGCATAAATCAACGGGAGTTCCACATTTTGAAGGGCATTTAATTTAGATAAGAGGAAAAATTGCTGAAAAACGAAGCCGATTTGATTATTGCGAACCTTGGCTAATTTTTTGTCACCCAAGTTTGCAACATCTTCATTTCCTAAAAAATACTCACCAGTAGAAGGACGATCCAACATCCCGATAATATTCATCAGGGTGGACTTTCCGGAACCTGACGGCCCCATAATGGCCACAAACTCGCCTTCTTCAACTGTCAAATTGATATTTTTTAAAACTTTAAGTTCTTGATCACCATTCCGATAGGTTTTATTAATATTCCGTAGATCAATGAGTTTTTTCATCCGCTTTCACCTCTTGACCATCTTTCAAGCTATCTGTTGGATTGGTGATAACTTTACTGTCTTTTGTCAAACCAGATGAGATTTCTTGATTTTCAGCATCAGCATTTCCTAAGGTCACTTCCACTTTCTTTGCTTTACCTTTTTCGACAGTCCAAACGTAGTTCTTGTCTCCGTCTGAGATGATACTGCTTGCTGGTACAAGAATCCCTTTTGTATTGTTTTTCACTTCAACGCTGACAGAGAAACCTTGCTTCAAATCACCAATTTCACTTGTAATATCGACTGTAAATGGATATTTTGCAGAGGAAGCTGCGCCACCTGTATTAGTTGATGAAGCTTGCTGTCCATCCTTAGGATAGTTGGAAATATAGCTAATTTTACCTGTCCATTTTTTATCTGGATACACTTTTGAGGTAATGGTTACTTCTTGTCCAACTGACAAATTAGCCAGATTGTACTCAGAGAGTTCTCCCTTGATTTGAAGGCTACCATTGCTGACGATGTGCACCAAGGTTTGGTTAGTTCCTGTTGTGGATTTGGATACATCGCGGTTTACTTCTACTACTGTCCCCTCAACAGTACTTGTAACAGTCGCTGCATTCAACAAAGCTTGCGCCTTGTTCATATTGTCCACAGCGTCTGAACGTGCATCACGCAAATCAGCCAGTTGAGAATCGACGGTACGTTGAGCAGAAGCAAGGGATTTACTATCCGTCTCTTCATCGCCAGTTTTTTCTACTGTCGCCCCATTAGTCTGTAAGTCATTAATCTGACGGTCAGCCTTATTGACAGCACGAACTGCTGCATCATAATTTGCTTGAGCTTCTGTGCTCTTATATTGAACAAGTGCTTGTCCTACAGCTACTTGGTCGCCAACATTGACTAGGACGGACTCCAAGTCGCCCTTGGTAGCATCATAATAAACATATTGCTCTGAGTTAGCCGTTACGGTCCCCGTCAACAGGACAGATGAGGCTATGCTACCTTCTTTTGCCTGCTGCACAATTGGTGCAACTTCCTTAGGTTCTGTTGTAGAACTAAGATTGCTCAGGACTATTGCAGAAATTGCTCCCAATACAACTACAACAGCAACTCCGATAATACTAAATAGCTGCCATTTTTTCAGCTTTTTCATCTTTTTTCCTCCTCTTGATGAAAACCATTTTTCTTTTATACTACATTATATCATATGCCTAACATATTGTGATAGGAAAAGAGACAAAATCCCTAAAAGACCATTTTTCCTCTAAAAACGCTGCAGGATCTCTAAATCATAGCAGATTTTTGCATTCATTTTCTAAAAAAGGTACAATTACTTCATATTGATTAAAGGAGCTTCTATCTAACTATGAAAGAATTCGATATTATTGCAATTGGCGGTGGTAGCGGGGGTATTGCTACCATGAATCGTGCTGGTGAGCATGGTGCTAAAGCAGCTGTCATTGAAGAAAAGAAATTAGGGGGAACCTGTGTCAATGTCGGTTGTGTCCCTAAAAAAATCATGTGGTACGGTGCTCAGATTGCCGAGGCCATCCAACACTACGGACCAGACTATGGCTTTACTTCAGAAAATCAGCACTTTGACTTTGCTACCTTACGAAAGAATCGGGAAGCCTACATTGACCGCGCTCGCTCATCCTATGATGGCAGCTTCAAACGCAACGGCGTTGAACTGATCGAAGGTCGCGCTCATTTCGTTGACAAGCATACAGTCGAAGTCAATGGAGAATTGATTCGCGCCAAGCACATCGTTATCGCAACGGGTGCACATGCAGCCATTCCTCAGATTCCTGGTGCCGAATACGGTGAGACTTCTGATGATGTCTTTGCTTGGGAAGAGCTACCCAAGTCTGTTGCTGTCGTCGGAGCAGGCTATATCGCAGTGGAGCTTGCTGGTGTCCTCCATACTCTAGGTGTCAAGACGGATCTCTTTGTCCGTCGCGACCGTCCTCTCCGCAATTTCGATAGCTATCTGATTGACGGATTGGTAGCTGAGATGGAAAAATCTGGCCCTAGTCTTCATGCTCACAAGATACCCGAACGAGTGGAAAAACTTCCTGATGGCCAACTACAACTCTACTTCCAAGACGGCAGTAGCCATATTGCCGATCGGATCATCTGGGCTATTGGCCGCAAGCCAAATGTCCAAGGGCTCAATCTTGATGCTGCAGGAGTTACCCTAAATGACCGTGGCTTTATCGCTGTGGATGAGTACCAAAACACTGTCGTACCTGGCATCTATGCCTTGGGCGATGTGACGGGCGAAAAAGAGCTGACGCCAGTAGCAATCAAGGCTGGCCGCACCCTGTCTGAGCGCCTCTTTAACGGCAAGACAGATGCCAAGATGGATTACTCCACTATTCCGACTGTCGTCTTCTCCCACCCCGCTATTGGCACAGTAGGGCTGACGGAGGAAGAAGCTATTCGAGATTATGGTGCTGAGCAAGTTCATGTCTACACCTCTAGCTTCACATCCATGTACTCAGCTGTCACCCAGCACCGCCAGCAGGCTCGCTTCAAGCTTATCACTGCTGGTCAGGATGAAAAGGTTGTCGGCCTCCACGGCATTGGCTATGGCGTAGATGAGATGATCCAAGGCTTCGCTGTTGCTATTAAGATGGGAGCTACCAAAGCCGACTTCGACGCCACCGTTGCCATCCACCCAACTGGCTCCGAAGAATTTGTCACCATGCGCTAAAAGTTTCTTCTTTTGCCTTTCTACAGCTCAGTATTATCATAAAATAAAGAAAAGAAGACAACCATAACTTATCCTTTCATTTTTGATTTTTATCTTACATTTTTGTAAGAAAGAAGTCTTATGCCATTTGGTTAGAGCTAGTCACACTATCTGGCTTTGTTCTTTGACTTCTTTCTTTATTTTAAAGCACAAAATTCAATTATCATTCAAGAAATTCTAAATTATTTCTAAAATTGAGGAAGATTTATTTAATGGATCTTCCTCTTTTTTATTTAGTTGGCTCACTTCTTCTGGACAAACTTATAAATTGTAATTTTTGAAGATAGTCTTATTTTCTTGAAATATTCATGACTTCCCAACCATCTTTTACCCTTTCTGCTATTCAAAAAACCGTATTTTTGATATGATAGTAAGAAATACTAAGAGAAAGGGGATTGGAAATGAGCAAGACGAAAAAATTATTAGCAGCTCTGGGAATTATTTTCTTTAATATTTTTGGTTTAATCGCCTTTATCTTCCTCCTCATTCGGAGCCGCAAAAAGCGGAAATAAGCAAACAACTGTCTAGTCTGATGTAAAAAGACTTGACTTTTTTTTATTTTGATTTAAAATAGTTACCATAATTTTAAAAAGAGGTTTACTATTATGAACAAGAACAAAGCTTTTCTTCTTGCCCTCCCAGCTATCGGCGCTGCATTCTTAGCTGTACTCTCCCAGCTTAGTTTCTCTATCGGTACCATTCCCATTACGCTGCAGACCTTTGCCGTGGGCTTAATTGCAACCATTTTTAAAACCCGCGAAGCTGTCTTGTCTGTTCTGCTTTATCTGCTGCTAGGAGCTATTGGTCTGCCGGTATTTGCCGGAGGAAGCGGTGGATTTCAAGCACTTTTTGGTCCAAGCGCGGGCTACCTCTGGGCTTATCTACTCTTTGCGCTGCTTACTTCCAGTCTGACAAGCAAGGATAGCAAGTTTTACACGATCTTTTTGGCTAATCTGATCGGAGATACACTGGTCTTCGTCGGTGGAGTTATCGGACTTCATTTTCTAGCTAATATGGAATTTTCTAAAGCCATTGCCGTTGGTGTCACACCTTTCATTCTTCCTGATCTTTTAAAAATTGTAGCAATTACGCTCATCAGCATTCCTATTTTTAAGAGTCTGAAATTCCATCCCTATTTTTCAGAGAAATAGAAAAAACGGATAGAGTTTTCTCTACCCGTTTTTAAACGCATCCAAAAGAACTTGAAATTCTTCATTGGAAAGGGTGATTCCCTTACCCATCTTGCTGTGGTCAGGACTCCAAGTGCGAATATCGTACTTGGCAGGCGCCCCGTTAAAACTTACGCGGTTTAGCTCCTTGGTCCAACCTTTCTCATTTTCCGATAAAACGAGCAATTTTTCCTCGATTTCAAATTTAAAATCTGCCATACTTTACCTCTTTTCTACTTTCTATCTCATTATTCGTAAAAGATTTTACTTTTTTACTTATTTTATTATATAATATATTGTAACAAGTTATGGAGATTTTATCTATGAAAAAATATCTCGAAATGATTTTACAAAAGACGAATGAGTTTATCAATTATAAAAAGACAGATCAGGAAGAGGACGACAAGAGTCATATCCTACATACGATTGACTTAGCTCTGCGGAAAAATTCTGGTGTCCATGTTATTTTTCTGGATAAGAATTTTACTGGAGATATTGTCAAATATGACCGTGACCGCCAACAGTTGATTGTCAAAAATTTCAAAAAAAGCATGACGACCATCATCCGTGTGCCTGATATCCAACGCATCAGTCTAGTTCCCAATAACATCCGTGAAGCCCAGAGAAAAGATATTCGGCCCGAAAGCCGCAAATTCAAAAAATAACTCTTCAAATCAAAAGCGATTTGAAGAGTTTTTTCTTTGAAAGTCAACAGCAGAATTTATAGGATAACTAGTTCTGCTATCAATTCGCATCAACTCAGGCAAGTCTTGCTTAACTAGCAAATTTCTCCAGACTTAGCTCCGAATTAAGCACGAACAGTCACACTAGTGCCATCTTCTTTATACAAATTGATTAAACCTTCCTTGCGGGCACGAACCATGTCACCAGGTTGGACTGGCTGCGGAACTGTAATCGTCAGTAATTCCATTGGGTTTGGCGCACGGTCAATCTTATTCCCTTTTTCATCATGGAGGTCAGTAATGTAGGTTTCAAAATGGCGGAAACCAGGTCCATAGAATTCCACTTGATCGCCTTCATGGATAACATTCCGCTGGCGAATGGTCGCAGTTTGTGTAGCCTCATCATAAGCAACCACTTCTGCTACAAATTTGTATTCTGGAATCTTACGACGGGCTCCAAAAAGCTGCTCATTCTCAGTTGGCGTATGGTAGTAAAAGCCAGTTGCCAACTCACGTTGAGCTACTTTCCACATTTCATCTACTAGATCTTGCTTAATAGCTTCAAACTTTTCTGGGCTTTCCAAATAAGCATCCACGGCTGCTTTGTAGCAGTTAGTTACCGTTGAAACGTAGTGAATAGACTTCATCCGACCTTCGATTTTCAAACTATCGACACCATTTTCAATCATATCAGGAATATGATCAATCATGGACATATCAACAGCTGACATTGAGAATTCTTCTGGAATTTCACCCTTCAAACTCTTGCGTTCTTGTCCGAAAGGCATGTCGTACAAATCATATTTCCAACGACAAGATTGTGAGCAACCGCCTCGGTTGGCATCACGCATACTCATGTGATTGGAAAGGGTACAACGGCCAGAGTAAGAAATACACATAGCCCCATGAACGAAAGCTTCGATTTCTACATCGGTACGCTTGCGAATCTCAGCCAGCTCAGCCATGGAAACCTCACGTGCCAAAACAACCCGTGTCAAACCAAGATTTTTCCAAAACTCAAGCGTTTCATAGTTGGTTGCACTAGCCTGCGTTGACAAGTGAATCTCCAGACCAGGTGCTTCAGAAGCTGCAATCGCAATCAAGGCTGGGTCAGAAACGATAACAGCCGCAATCCCAATGTCTCGCAAACGACGGAACCATTCTCCAGCTCCAGCCTCATTTCCTTCGTGCATGACCATATTGGCCGCTACATAGACCTTGGCACCATGCTCAGCCGCAAACTGGACACCTTCTTCCATTTGCTCAAAAGTGAAGTTCCCCGCACGACTACGCAAGCCATAGGCTTGACCACCAATAAAAACAGCATCTGCCCCATAGCGAACAGCTACTTTTAACTTTTCTAACGTACCGGCTGGTGACAGCACCTCTGGACGTTTTAATTTTTTTGTCATCTTTTCTCCTATTTGCAATATAAAAGTATTGATGTTTAACCCTATCTATTTTATAGCAATTTACCGCTAAAAGCAAGATGGAGCCTAGTTTTTTGACAATTCTAATCTTCTATCCTCATCTCCTTACTAAGTATTTTAGGATATAGGTTTATTATCCGAGAGAGGAAAAAAGCCAGAAGTCTTAAGCTTCTAGCTTTTCTTTCAAAATTTATTCTTCCTCCTTCTTTTTATTAAATTGTTTGTATCCGAAGAATCCAGCAACTAGCACAACCAATACGCCGATGACAATCCAAGTAGTTTGACTTGAGCTATCTTTCTTCGTATCGCTAGCTTTGTCCGCTGATTTTCCTTTTTCTGCATCAGCTAAGAGGTTTGCTTTGTTATATCCTGTATAGACAAGATCTGCATCTTTACCTTTTTCCTTCTTAATCTTTTCTTCCATCTCTGCTTCAACTGCTTTGATTTCCTTAAAGATTTTTTCTGAGCGTTCCAAGGCTTCCTTCGTCACTTCTGGACCAGCGGCTTTGGCTTGTTCATCTGTGTAGTTTGCATATTTGGCATCACGTTCGGTTTGTTCTTTATCCCATTCAGCTTCTTTTTCTTTCCATTTTTCTTGGATGCTGTTACCAAAGATTTCTGGATATTTCATAACCATTTGGTCAATATGCCATACAGTCCAATACCAAGATTTTCCGTCATATTTAGTAGAACGGTTCTTGAAAGCTTCGTAAGTATCTTCTACATTACCATAGAATGGTACATATGGTGTGTTGCGACTTTGTGCCAGACCCAGCCACATAACACCACCAAAGGCATTTGGTAGGTTTGGTTTGATTTGATAAACGTGGGCGTCGATTACGTTTTCGTTACCTAGTGCATATTTGTAAACATTGCCATCGATCTTCTTACCGACTTCAACTAAGTCATCTGCTTTATATTCTGGCAAGTGTTCAAAACGATTTCTTTGTTCAGCGATCACATCATGAACTGTGTATTTCTTATTTGGATCAGTTGGTTCGCGCAAGAGATCAAAAGCTTCATCGTCATAATTTACTTTTGCTTGTGGATCCATCCACTTGATACCTGCATAGGTCCGAGAACGGTTACGTTCCATATATTTATCAGGTCCGTATGATTTAGCAATCATAAAGTTGCCATCTTTGTCAGTCTTATAGTTGTCTGCTTTTTTAGCTACTTCTTCCACATCTTTAGAAGCAATGACATTTTCCTTATCGTTCAAGTCAACGTGACCAAGATAGTAAGTGTTCGCAAAGACAGCATACTTATTCGTTGGGAATTTGATAGCTACGTATTGGTGACCAGACAGGATTTCCATGTACCACAGCTCATTCTTATCTGCTGCAACGATGATATTTCCTTCTGCTGATCCTTTTTCGTCCAGAACTTTCGCAACTGTCTCAATAACTTCACGTGCTGTTTTTGCACGAGGCAAAGCCAGGTCAACTAATGATGCTTCTGGAAGACCATCTTTTACAAGTGGGTCTTCTTTTAACACTTTGTCATTTGGTGTTGCTGAAACGGTCGCTGTCATAGCTACACCAAGTTCATTAAAGCCATGCGCAGCGAAGTTTCCGTTACTTCCGTTGTCACGATCAGAGTCGTAGACAGCTGTGTATTTCATTTCATTCGCCAAATGCGGATAGGTAAAGCCATTTGACTCGTCTTCTATCTTATCGCCATCTTTATAGGTCTTAGCTGGCACAACTACATAGTTTTGATTGTGCCGACCACCGTCAGGGGCGTAGGGATAGTCCTCTGTCCGACCAAATAGAGTAGAGCCATCTGCTGTCAGGTCTTTACCGACAATAAACGCAGAACACGCTTGTGCCACATGAACAGGCAAAAGAGCAACTAACATTGCAAGGAACATTAGTCTGAGCAGTATTTTCTTCATAGTCTATCTCCTTTTGACTATCTGCGGGGCTGGAATCAACTCCCAGTCTAAACAACATAAACCGTAATACCTTAACATTCCTATTTTAGTATACTCTCTTTCTAAATTTTTTGCAAGCGTTTACACAAAATTGTGTATATTTTTTATCTAATCTATATTTCCTCTACTTTTTTCTCAAATCAGAGCAGATAAACAAAAAAATAGCCCCATCTTATTTAGAGGAAAGGCTATTATTTTTTGTCTTATCAGAAAATATCCTACTATAAAATCTTTATAATCAATTCACTAGAGATTTTGGCAGAGCCGACTTGAGCTTCAAAGAATTTATCTCACTTTTTTAGCCAGCATAGTCGCAAAGCGGAGCTGAATCCGATTCCCGTTTTCATCACGGCGATGGAGGTGGCCAGGATTTTCATTGTACTTAACCAGTTCCCAGTCTTTATAATACTCGGCAAGCTCCCCTTCCTTAAAGGTAAATGGGAAGGGAACAGAGCAAGGGAAATCCTCTGTATCCATAGCACAGACGATGAGATTGTAGCCACCAAGCGCTGTATGTTCTTGCATATTGCGGATAATATCTGGAATCCGCTCTGCCTGCAGGAACATCAGAACAACGGTAGAAACGATCAAATCATAAGTCTGGGTCAGACTAGCTGAGTTGATATCGTAAGTCCCAACTGGCAGATCCAAATCTTCCTGCTCGACAATGCTACGTAGGATTTCCAGTGCCAGCTCATTCTGATCTACGGCCGTTACTTCAAAGCCCTGCTTGGCCAAAAAGAGAGCATTGCGGCCTTGACCACAGCCGAGATCTAAGGCCCGTCCTGGTCGGACCGTCTGCATGGCTTCCAAAACCTCTGAGTGCACTGGATTGCTGCCGTATTTCTTAGGGAAGTAATCCTCAGGCCGACAGTAAAACTCCAAATACCACTCCAAATCATCTGTCAAGGCTTCGACCCGATGCCAAGCTTGGGGCTGGGAGAAAGGATTATCCTGACCAGCTTCAAAGATGTGCTCAGCTAGCTCCTCACCTTCCTCTGACATCTCAATAAACTTAAGGCGTCCCTTGAGAACAGTGATTTTGCCCCAAGTTCCCTCTTTGGTATTGTGCTTGTTCTTGACCAGTTCGGGCATGGTCTCAGCTGTCCACACTGGCATGCGTTTATAAGCTAGCAATTTTTCTGTCATAAAAAATCCTTTCTCTGAAAGCCAAATTTCAAAATTTTAACTGTCTTTATCATACTCGAAAAGAGCAGACTTGACAAGTGCTAAGGCATTCAAGGTATCACTATCAAAAAAGCAAGAAATGATTCAGTAGTCAATTCTTGCTCATATCGTACATTAAGCTTTATTTTATAAATTATATCCCTTTATCTTATACGACAGCTTGTCCTGAAGATCTTTCATCTTGTATTAAAGTTCTTCATCTGTCTTGCTATGTCGCGGTTTTGTTCACGGCGTTTGATGGACTCGCGCTTGTCATAGTCGTGCTTCCCTTTGGCTAGACCGAGGAGGAGCTTGGCATAACCGTCCTTGAGATAGACCTTAAGCGGCACCAGCGTCATACCAGTTCCCTTGGTCTCTTGCTCCAGCTTTTGGATCTGCTTCTTATGCAGCAGCAGCTTTCTACGACGCTCAGGCTCTTGGTTCCAAATATTGCCCTCTTCATAAGGAGCGATATGGACATTGCTGAGCCAGGCCTCACCGTTCTTGATCTGGGCAAAGCCGTCTTTGAGATTGATACGGGCAGCCCGGACACTCTTGATTTCCGTCCCGGTCAGCACCATGCCAGCCTCTATGGTATCCACAATGGTGTAGTCGTGTCTGGCCTTTTTATTTTGCGCGACGACCTTTCCTTCTCCCTTTGCCATGCTTGGCTCCTTTCTTGACTAGTTCCTTGTAAAATGCCTTCTGGCTCTTGCCTTTCTTGGACTTCTTATCTTTCTTATCTCTGTTGCCTTTTTCTTTGGAAGAATGGCTGCGCTTGTCATCTTCACGGCGTCTCTTTTTGCCTGACCTGCCTCTGCCACTCTTGCTAGTCTTCTCTACCAGGTCAAATTCACTAGGCAGGTATTCAAAGTCAATCTCGCCCGTAGCCTTATCCGCTCGAACCAGCTTGATGCGAATCTGCTGACCGACCTTGAAGACCACGCCAGACTTTTCTCCTTGCAGGGTCATCGTCCGCTCATTGTAGCTGTAAAACTCTGGTAGGTTGGTAACATGGATCAAGCCTTCAACCGTATTGGGCAGTTCAACGAAGAGTCCAAATTTTACCACGCTTGAAATCACGCCGTCAAACTCTTCTCCAACAAATTCTTCCATGTACTCAGCCTTCTTCATGGCTTCGACTTCACGCTCGGCCTCGATAGCCCGACGCTCTCGGCTGGAAGACTGACTGGCAATCTCTGGAATCACTTGCTCAAAATGCTCTGCTATTTCTTTAGATTTGCCATAATCCCGCACCATCCGGTGAACCAGAAGGTCCGGATAGCGGCGAATCGGACTGGTGAAATGCGTATAATACTCCGCTGCCAGACCATAGTGGCCGTGATTGTGCTCAGAGTAGCGAGCCTGCTGCATGGAGCGCAAAAGCATCATAGACAGGACATCCTCATAAGGCTGGTCTTTGACCGCCTCCATAATATCCTGCAGAGCCTGCTGACTCATAGAGCTAGCCGTCCCGTATATCCGAATCCCAAAGCTAGAGGCGTAGTCGATGAACTTCTGCACCTTCTCTGCTTTAGGCTCCTCGTGGATCCGATAGATAAAGGGCAAATTTAGCTTAGCAAAATGCTCAGCCACCGTCTCATTCGCCACCAGCATAAAGGACTCAATCATGCGCTCAGCAATCCCCCGCTGACGCAGGACAATATCCACTGGCCGGCCTTCCTTGTTGACGATAATTTTAGCTTCATTGGTGTCAAAGTTGAGCGCTCCGCGTTTAAAGCGCATGCTTTCCAGAATCTCATGCAGGCGAACCATGCTGTCAATACTAGGCACAATGGCCTTGAACTGCGCAGCTTTTTCCTCATCACCTGCGATGATGTCGTTGACATCGCTGTAGGTCATGCGGAAGGTCGTTTTAATGACAGACTGAGTAATGGTATGCTTGACCACGCGCCCCTTGGCATCAATCTCCATAATAGCCGACTGGGTCAGACGGTCCACATTGGGATTGAGAGAGCAGATTCCATTGGACAGGCGCTCTGGCAGCATAGGCACCACGCGGTCGGTCACATAGACTGAGGTTGCTCGATTGAGGGCTTCTTTGTCTAGCTCAGAGCCTTCTTTGACATAGTAGGATACATCTGCGATGTGGACGCCCAGCTGAAAATGACCATTTTTCAAGCGCTTGATATGAACCGCATCGTCCAAGTCCTTGGCATCCGCTCCATCGATGGTGAAGGTAATCTCTTCACGCAGGTCCAAACGTCCTTCCAAATCACTCTCCGTCGGTGCGTCTGGAACTCGCTCGGCTTCTTCCAAGACCTTTTCTGGAAACTCGGAGACAATATCCATCGACTCTAGCACTTCCAGTACATCTATACCTGGATCATTGACATGACCGACCACATCGACCAGACTAGCCACGAAGAAATTGTGTTTCTTGGTCGGATATTTGTCAATAGCGACCTTGAGCACCTCTGTGCCATCCAAAACCATAGCTGGCTTTTTGACATAAATAGGCTGACGGATTTTCTGATTTTTTGAGCGGATATAGCCGGCATACTTGGGCTTTTCCTCATCCAACACCAGCTGGCCAACTGCCGACGTCAGGCTGTGTTCCAAAATATCGATAATCTTAGCCTCAGCTGACGTTCCCTTGATGCGGTCTGCCACCTTGGTAATGACCACTTCCACCGTATCGCCATCAATGGCATGATTGACATCATTACGGCTGACAAAAAGATCATCCTCTTCTTCATTCAGGGTGACAAAGCCAAAGCCATTCTTGTGGGCATGAAAAACACCCTTGAGCGTCAGACGCTCCTGCTTTTTTTTCTCGTAAAGCTCAATCCGCCCCTCATCATCAAAGCGAATCTGATGCTTTCTTTCCATTTGGGAGATCATCTTGACCAAGGCACTAAAGTCCTTGGAAGACTCTTTCCCCAGAGCAGCCGCCAGCTCATCCACGCTGGCCTGCTGCTTTTCTTTTAAATATTCTATGATTTCTTCTTTCATACTTTCTTTCTATACTATGAGGGACTCTTGTTATTGCCCCTTTTAAACTTTAAAAAAAGGCCAAGACAAAGTCAGAGCCCATTTTATTTACTAGATAATACTGCCAATATCAAGGCAATCAGCAACCAGACAAAGATCAAAAATCCTGTCAGACGCTGCATCACAGCTTCAAATCCCCGTGCTTTTGACCGCTCAAAAAGGTCGTTGGCACTCGAATCAAACACGTTACTAGATTGGTTTTTAGTTGGTTGCATGAAAATAGCAATGACAATAAAACCTGATAAAATGACTAAAATCGTTAATAATAGGCTATACATAAATAAAACTCCTTAAAATCTTTTCTATTTTACCATAAAATCTACTTAGATTCAAGATGTAAGGTTACTTTTCTTTCCTTGGGGCAGTACTTCAATACCTCAATCTTATCAGGATGAGTCTTACTATTCTTACTAGTTAGATAATTTTGACTGCCGCAACTGGAGCATTTCAAATGAATTTTAACGCGCACTAGATTTCCTTCTTTTTCAATAAATTTCCAAAACAAAAAAGGTTGCTAAGGAGACTCAATCCCACTAAGCCTGCTGTAGCATAAAAGACTGAATGATAGCCTGCTGTCGCTGCAATAGCCGAGCCTGACATGGGGCCGATGACACCACCCAGATAAAAGAAAATCTGGTTGTAGCTAAAGATTCGAGAAATCCCAAACTTAGGCGTGATTTTACTCAATAGAGCATTGACCCCGGGCACCAAGGCTCCGGTCCCTAAACCAAACAAGAATCGATAAAAACCGAGTTGGAGTGACGAGCCTGCATGAGCACAGAGCAGGTAAATGATAATGGAATAAAACTGAGCTAAAACCAACAGGCGATGATTGCCCATCCGATCCCCCATCCGACCTAAAATACTTGAGCTCAGCATACTAGACAGCCCCATACTCGAAACAATCAGGCCAGATACAAAAATTAAATTGTCCGTTTGGCCTAACTCCCGAATATAAAGGGAAAGAATCGGACCGATAGACTGGGCTGCAAACTGGATAACAAAGCTAGTCAGAAAAAGAGTTAGCAAGAGCTTGGGATATCTAATCTGGCGAATGAGTTCCCCAAAGCCAATCTCCTCTTCCTTGGTGACTGGCCTAAAATCTTCTCGGATAAAAGCAGCCGTCATCAGGGTCGCAATCAGAAAGAAAAAGCCAATCAGTAGAAAGACATTGCGGATACCAAAAACTTCAGCAATCACTCCACCAATTAAGGGCCCCATGAGATTGCCAGCGACGACACCAGTTGCCAAAGTTCCCAGCGCATAACCAGTCTTTTCCTTAGGAACCTGACTGGCAATCAAGGCGGTGCTGTTGGGCACATAGCCCGCAAAAACGCCGTTGAGAAAGCGTAAGACCAAGAGCCAAAAAATATTAGGCACAAAGGCAATGCCGCCCATGGTAAAGACCATAGCCGTAGCTGCCCGAATCATCATAGGTTTACGGCCATAGCGGTCAGCCAAACTACCCCAGACAGGGGATAAAAAGGCTGCCGAAACAGCCGAAAGGGCAATGCCAAGACCTGCATAGTACTCCACTTCGTGACCACGCGCTCCTAGCTGCTCCACAAAAAGGGGCATGAAAGGAGTGACCAGAGAAATACTGGCACCTGTCAGGAAATTCCCAAACCAGGCGATTTTCAGATTATGTTTCCAATTTACTTGTATCGTGATAGAATCATCTTCTTTCTAATTTCTGCAAAGCATCGCGAATCTGCTGTCGTGTTCCCTCAAGCGAGGCATTATTATCAATCAGCACGTCCGCCCTCTTTCGTTTTTCTTGGAGAGATAGCTGAGCTGCTATGCGTTTTTCTGCTTCTTCCCGACTGAGAGCATTTCGAGCCATAAGACGACTGAGCTGAATTTCCTCCGTCACATCCATCAGCCAGATTTGGTCAAACCAGTTATCATATCCTAACTCAAACAACAAGGGAAGGTCCATGAAAAAGATATCTTCCGTCTCTGCGAGTAAATCTCGCCTGCTAGCCAGTTCCTCTCGAATAATCTCGTTCTGAAGCTGGCTGGATTGCGCCAAGACTTCGGGATTTCCAAAAATCATAGTTCCCAGCTTGGGCCGATCCAAGCGGCCATCTTCCTGTAGGATAGCTGAGCCAAAAGCGGATAAAAGAGCTTGATAAAGCCGTCCGTCAGGCTCCTGCAGCTCATGCACCACTTGATCCGCATCAATGACTTGATAGCCCTGCTGCCGCAGAAACTCTGTCACTGTTGACTTACCCGAAGCAATGCCGCCGGTGATACCAATAATTCTTACCACAACAGCTACCTCGCTTTCTGGCAATGAGGACAGAGATGAGTACCGCGTCCACCCAGCTTAATTTTCTCAATCGGGCTGCCGCATCTAGCACAAGGTTGACCGGTCTTTCCATAGACCTGCAGAAAATCCTGCATCGTGCCATCTTCGCCCAAAGCATTGCGGTAGGTCCGAATGGTTGATCCTCTCTTTTCAATCCCAAGCTGCAAAACTTCTATAATCTGCTCACGCAGCCGTTTCACTTCAGCAGGCTTCAGACTAGCTGCTGACCTTGCCGGATGAATCCGCGCCCGCCAAAGGGCCTCGTCTACATAGATATTCCCTAGCCCAACGACCAAGGTTTGCTCCAGCAAATAAGGTTTGATGGGCTTCTTGGAACGACCCAAAGCTGCTGCAAAAGGCGCCAAGAGAAAGTCTGAATCTGTCGGCTCAGGACCAAGCTTTCTAGCAGCAAAATAAGGCTCCAGCTGATCCTTTCTCAAGAGCTCCATGGTCCCAAACTTGCGGACATCCTCATAAACAAGCGTCCCACCATCCGTCATCTGAAAAAAAACATGAGCATGCTTGCGCTCAGGCACCGCTTCAGGATAAAAAAGATACTTGCCTTCCATTCGCAGATGGGAAACCAGCACTCCGCCCGTCAGGTAAAAGAGCAAATACTTGCCCCGACGACCAATCCTTTCAATGGTCTGACCTGGCAAGTCATGGACAAAGCTATCCACTCCCGTTCCAATCATCTTGGTATAGCGGACTTGCACCTGCCCAATCGTCTTGCCAACAACCAGACGCTCCAAACCACGCCGAACCGTTTCCACTTCAGGTAATTCAGGCATAAAGCTCCTTTCTTAGTATTCTCAATATCATAGCCCCATAGCAAAGCTGTCCGAAAAATACTCATCCAGCATCAGGCGGTGTTTATTCGATACATTTTCCAGCTCTGCTATTTCTTCTTTAGAAAAAAAGCCTAAACACAGTGTTTCCTCATTATGAAAATTGGAAATATCAAAATCCTCCAGTGCCTGCAACTCATACAGAAAGACAACCGTCTGTACTTGGTCACCATTAGGATAGGATTCATCAAAATTCGTATAAACATTCAGCAAGCGCTTGGCTTCAACAGCAATGCCTGTCTCTTCGTAAAATTCACGCACGGCTGCTTGCAGAGAAGTCTCCCCGAGCTCCATAGCTCCTCCAGGAATCGCCCATGTTTTCTTATCACCTCGCAACTGCAGAAGCACACGACCGTCCTCGTCTGCTAGAATTCCACCAGCAAAATTCAGGATAACTTTATCATGCCCTACCTTGGAGCGAATATAGGAAATATAGTCTTTGTTCATTCAATTTCCCTATCTACAATTCAATCGATAACCAGAAATGAAAAATTCTTGCTCTTTTAATATTCCTTCTCATTATAGCCAAAGTCCGCCAAGTCCAGCTTCTTGTCTCTCCAGTTTTTCTTGACCTTGACCCAAGTTTCGAGGAAGACCTTGTCTCCGAGCATGAGCTCGATATCGCGACGAGCCATGGAACCAATTTTCTTTAGCATGGAGCCGCCTTTACCGATGATAATGCCTTTTTGGCTGTCTCGCTCGACCATGATCGTCGCTCGGATATGGACCTTGTCCGTCTCCTCGTCTCGCTTCATGCTGTCAACAACCACCGCAACTGAGTGGGGAATCTCTTCACGAGTCAGGTGTAGAACCTTCTCGCGAATCATTTCTGAAACCAAGAAACGCTCTGGATGGTCGGTAATCTGGTCTTCTGGGAAATATTGGAAACCTTCCTCCAAATTCTCACTGAGGATGTCAATCAGACGGGAAACATTGTTGCCCTGCAGAGCCGAAATCGGCACAATTTCTTTAAAGTCCATCTGCTGGCGGAAATCATCAATTTGCGCCAAGAGCTGATCCGGATGGACTTTATCAATCTTATTAACCACCAAAATAACTGGCACCTTAGCCGCTTTCAGGCGTTCGATAATCATATCATCGCCCTTACCACGCGCCTCATCAGCTGGCACCATGAAAAGAACCGTGTCCACCTCACGCAGCGTGCTGTAGGCTGCTTCCACCATGAAATCGCCTAAAGCCGTCTTAGGCTTGTGAATGCCCGGTGTGTCGATAAAGACAATCTGCTCCTTATCCGTCGTATAAATGCCCATAATCTTATTGCGGGTCGTCTGAGCCTTGTCACTCATGATGGCAATCTTTTGCCCCATGACATGATTCAAAAAAGTTGATTTGCCGACATTTGGTCGACCTAAAATGGCTACGAAGCCTGATTTAAAAGTCATTGTTCTATTCCTTCTCTAAAAAATAATATCCCACAGTTTTGGCAGAAAGATAATCAAACCTGTAATAACTGCAAAACCAGAAACCACCAAAACTGCACCAGCTGCCATATCCTTGGCATTCTTAGCCCGCATAGAAAAGTGATAATCACTAGCCAGATCCACAACATTTTCAACGGCTGAATTCATGATTTCAAAGGCGATCACCAAAAAGATGCTTAGCAGCAAGAACAGCCACTCCGTCGCTGAAATCCGAAAAATCAAACCTGCAATGATGGCAGCTACAGCTGAAAGAACATGGCTCCGCATATTCTTTTCTTCCTTAAAAGCTGTGAAAATCCCTGTCAGAGCGAACTCCAAACTCGATATGACATCTCGATTTTTCCACTTGCGCTTGTTTTTTTTATTGTCTTGTAAGTCCATAAGCTGTCAAAATTTCTTCCTGTAAGCCAAACATTTCCGCTTCTTCTTCCGGCGTATAATGATCATAGCCGTTGATATGCAGAAAACCATGCACCGCCAAAAAGCCCATCTCTCGCTCAAAGCTGTGGCCGTATTCTTCTGCCTGCTCCCGCGCCTTGTCCACCGAAATGAAGAGCTCGCCGATATAAGCATCAAAATCCTCCAGCATCTCAGCCAGCTCAGGATTATCCGCCAAGTCTTCCTCGTCAAAGGCAATATCCAGCTCTGGCTTGTATTCCAAGCTGATGACATCCGTCGGCCGATCTGTGTCTCGGTATTCCAAGTTGAGCTCATGGCTGCGCTCATTGGTCACAAAGGTCACAGCCATTTCCTTATTTTCTTTGCCCGTTTTCTGAGCCGCAAACTCCAAGATTTCCTGAGTCTGCTTGATGATTTCTTGAGAAACCTGACCGGTTTCATCCACCATTTCGATATACATATTTTACCTGCCTTGCTAATATTACTTTTATTATATCATATTTGGGCGCCTATGAGAGCCACAAGCATTGCATTTAAACGAGGAGAAATCCTGATTTAAAACCAAAAAAGGCTGAGAAAATCTCAACCTCTTTATCTAGTGCTAATTGCCGGGATCGAACCGGCGACCTCATCCTTACCATGGATGCGCTCTGCCTACTGAGCTAAATCAGCATTACCTATCTACTATATCATGTAGATAGGTACTTGTCAATATTCTTTCTCATTTTTTTGCAAAATATTGATCCCTAGTCAGATAGTAATGCACCCGTGTCACGATGCGCCCTTCCTCATGGTTGTCCAGGGCTGCGTAAGGCTCTTCGTGCGAAAAGATCATGCCTGACTTTTGCATGACACGACCAGAGGCAGGATTGTCGATATCATGCAGGGCAACCAATTTGTTCATGCCGATTTCTTCAAAAGCCAGCTCAAGCACTGCCCGAGTGGCCTCAGTCGTGTAGCCCTGATTCCAGTATTTTTTATGGATCACATAGCCGATAGCTGCCGTTTTCAAGTCCAAGCGGATCTTATGCAGGTCAATCGTCCCGATAAAGTCGCCAGTTTCCTTCAGCTCAATACCCCAGCGCCCCAAAGGACTGGCTAGATAAAACAGGGCGATATTATTGCGGGTCTCCTCTAAATTTTTGTTGGTCGCAAAGGTATAGCGAACATTCTCCTCGTCTGAAGCATATTCAAACATGGCTGGAGCGTCATCCAAAGTCACTGGACGCAAGATCAATCGTTCCGTTTCCAATCTGGAATGCTGACTCAGCTCAACATAGATATTTTCCATCTCTTCCTCCTATTTTTTCTTAACAGAATAGCATAATTCCCTGCTCAAAACAATCTTTTTTTCTTGCTTTTTGCGATAGTTTCCTTTAAAATTAAAACATCACAATAATTGGCCTAGGTCCCCTTGTAGTCCTGTATTCGGAGATCCTAGTGTTAGAAAAAGGAGTAAAGCTCTATGTTAATCGGAATTCCAAGAGAAATTAAAAATAATGAAAATCGCGTTGCTCTGACGCCAGCTGGTGTACACAGTCTTGTAGGAAAAGGCCATCAGGTACTGATCGAAACAAATGCTGGACTTGGATCTGGCTTTGCAGATGCAGACTATGAAAAGCAAGGTGCAAAAATCGTTGCCACTGCTGCTGAAGCCTGGGCAGCTGAGTTAGTTGTTAAGGTTAAAGAACCGCTGGAAGCTGAATACCAATTCTTGCGTGATGACCTCCTACTCTTCACTTACCTGCACATGGCCGCTGCTCCCGAATTAGCCCAAGCTATGGTAACAGCTAAAACTACCGGGGTAGCCTACGAGACTGTACGTGACGGACAAGGACAACTACCACTCTTAGTACCTATGAGTGAGGTTGCTGGTCGTATGGCGGTTCAAATCGGAGCTCATTTCCTAACCAAGCAAACAGGTGGCTCTGGCGTTCTCCTTGGCGGTGTCCCCGGAGTTCCAAAAGGTAAAGTTACCATTATCGGAGGCGGTGTTGTAGGAACTCATGCAGCCCGTATCGCTCTGGGACTAGGCGCTCAAGTTACGATTCTCGATATTAGTGCCAAACGTCTATCCGTGCTAGAAGAAGTCTTTGGCAACCAAATTCAAACTCTCATGTCCAATCCATTTAACATCGAGGCAAGCGTCCGCGAAGCAGATGTCGTGATTGGAGCTGTGCTCATTCCTGGTGCTAAAGCTCCAAAACTGGTGACTGACGATATGGTTAAGCAAATGCGCCCCGGCTCTGTTATTGTTGACGTGGCTGTTGACCAAGGTGGCGTTATTGAGACTGCTGACCGCGCGACAACCCACGATGAGCCAGTTTATGAGAAACACGGTGTTCTCCACTATGCAGTAGCCAATATCCCTGGTGCCGTGGCTCGCACTTCTACTATCGCCCTGACCAATGTCACCCTTCCTTATATCGAAGCGTTGGCTGGCAAAGGCTTCAAACAAGCTATTGCAGACGACGCTGGATTGCGTGAAGGTGTCACAACCTATCACGGTCACATCACTAGCCGACCAGTTGCAGAAGGCTTGAATCTCGATTATACTTCTATTGACGAACTTGTCTAAGCATTTTTCTCTTATATACAAAACCCGAAGGAACTCCTAGTCCTTCGGGTTTCATTTGTCTTAAATTTGAATTTGGTATCACGCTGCCATCCATTTAGGCAGGATCAACATTGCTCTAAATCATTAAATTATCAAGTATATTACTCTTTAATAGACATTTTACAAGAAGTATCTAATGCCACTGATTCCTATTCCTGACTAGGCTCTTCTTTCTGGTAAAAATTCATCCCAACCTCAGTATCCTCGACCAGAATGTCATCAGTCTGGCCCAACAGCAGCAAAGCGATGTAAAAGTCACCAACACAGCCCGCTGCATGAATACTAGCCAAAGGCATGTAGAGAGTTGAACTGAGCAAGCCCAGCATGGCCAACAAGGTCAGAAGCAAGCTAATCAAAACAAAGGGAGCCAAACCAATGACCAAGAAGTCCTTACGATTGTAAAAAGTTCCTGGACTAGTCGCATAAGCCATTCCATTTTTAAAACCAAACTTGACCTTGGCCTTCCCTTTACCAAAAAACTTGAAGAAGAAACCGTGGATGTACTCATGGATGACGACAAGGATAAAGGTAAAAACTAACAAATAGGCAAGATCTAGACCCGAAAAATCATAATGATCGGCTCGGAAGATTAGCTGGGTCAATTTCGCAAAAAGCATGGAGAAGGGAAAAATCAGCAAGAGCCCCGCTACATTTAGACCGATTACATATTTCTTTTCTTCCATAAAGTTGATTTTTTTAATGAGTTTCATAAAGGCTCCTCCATCATTTTCGACCTTTACTCAAGACATAAGTGCTTGCACTGATAAAAATAAGAAGCCAAATCACCAAATTAGAGAAATCTTCAATTTTAAAAGAATAGTCTCCTGTTTCAAAGAAGTTGATAAATGGATTCATAAAAGTAAACCGCAGAATATGCTGTATTGTTTTATCAAAACTAGCAAATAAGGGTACGAAACTAATCAGCAACAGCGGAAATAAACTATAAACCTGAGCTTGAGATTGTGTCTTGGAAATACCACCAATAAAAAGATTGATTAAAAGGATAATAACAATAATGAAGAGATTGATCAAAAGATAGATAGGCCATTTGCCAGAGAGGTCTACATGCAAATAATATGGGAAAAAAAGCAAGGCAAAGACTGTAAATAGGAAGGGATAAACCAACATGGATAAGAGGTATTCGCCAGAACGAACCCCGCTCAGCATCAAGGTTTTTAGATTACGCTTCTCCTTGTCCTCTGCCATCATAATAGACACCATGTAGCCGCCACTCATGGCAAAGGTCATAGGCAGGATCATCTTCAATAGTCCTTGGCCTGCATTGCCATTCTTATTTAAAATCATATTGTACAAAAATAGGAGGCCAAAGGGCAGCAAGACGGACATAAGCAAAGAAGAATTTGTCAATAAAATCTGAGTACGCAGCCATGTGAGAGCTTTAATTTTTTTATACATCTAATTTTTCTCCTGTTAATTGAATAAAGATTTCTTCTAATGTAGGTTCGCAAGAATGTACTGTAATAGCCAATTTTAGGTCTTTTGTAGCCAATTCTGAGAACGAAATTTGCTCGGTTTCTCCATTTTCATAGCTAATTTTAACTTTCTTGGCTGTGTTATATTTTTGAATAATAGCTTTCGGCTCGCCATATTCTACTAATACTCCCTTATTTAGCAGGGCCAGTCGATCACAAAGGGCACTAGCTTCATGCATATCATGCGTCGTCAGAAAAATGGTTGTTCCCTTTTTCTTCAGCTCAAGCAAAAGCTCATGAATCACCTTGGAAGTACGGGGATCAAGTCCACTCGTTGGCTCATCCAAGAATAAGACCTCAGGATTATTTAAAAGAGCCCGAGCTAGAAACATCCGCTGCTTCATACCTGTCGAAAGTTTTTCTGCTACAATATTTCTGCTTTCTAACAGACCAACCTGCTCTAAAACTTCATCTATCCGCTCATTTTTTAAATCGTATAATTTCGCATATATCTGCAGGTTTTTATAGAGAGTCATCTTTTCATAAAAGCCACTTGTATCAGATACTAGGCCAATTTTCACCAAATCCTGAGCATTAATAGCATCTGAAGCTTTACCAAGGATTTTACTTTGACCATTGTCGGCATCAAGCTGGCCTGTCAGGATATTAATTAAGGTTGTTTTTCCCGAGCCAGATGGTCCTAGAAATCCGAAAATTTCTCCTTGATCGATATGAAAATTAATCCGTTCTAAAGCTTTTTTATCTCCAAAACTTTTAGAAATATTCTCTACTTGAATCACTTGTGACATAAGGCCTCTTCTCACTTTCTTACTTGTAATAACGCTTAACGATTTTGTACTGGCTGACAGTAACATAAAGATAGATGACCGATACCGCAATCCAAGCCAAAATCGTATCCAGTTGGAATAGAAGATTTAACAGTATCAGTCCAATATAGATACTAGGAAAGATAAAGCTTACTAATTTCATGACTAATTCAAAATTTTCTTCATAATTAATCTGTTTTTCTGCCTCATCCATCTTATCCATTAAGAAATCTCTGGTTTCCCTGACATTGCTATAGCGAGGGAGCTCTTCTCCATTCACCGTTTTAAATCCTTTTCGAACTAGAATGCTAGCTACAGTTATTAAAAGAACCAAGAAGAAAAATTTACCAAAGACTGGCAGAATATTAAAATCTGCGTGACGGATTCCCTCTGCAAAGCCAGTAGCCGCATAAAACATGAAGGGAATCTGCATTAAATTCGTTAAAATACCAGCTAGAGCATAAGCTCGATTTCCCGCTTGTTCTAATGATTCTATCTCCTCGTCATCTTCCATCTTCTCCAAGCGTGACATACTTTCCCGGCTGATGTGAAGATAATAAAGCGTTCCTAGAAAAAGCAGAAATATGGCTACTATCATGATATCTTGCACTGCCTTCAGGCTAATCAGCTGGCTAAAATCAATTCTAACTGCTAAGTCATAATAAACGACCAGAGAGCCAGCGATAAAACCCACTACACCTCCCACAGCAATAAACACAATATTTCTCCAAAAACGGTATCGAGTTGACTTCTTTCTTTTTTCTTTCATTCTAATTCTCCTTTTTTTCTCAGCATCCATTTCAGCCATAACAACGATATAAACACAAATTATCAGAGGAAAATCAAGCAGTCGCTGCCAAGACAGCATATGCAAACCACCCAAGATAATCGCAACAAAATGGGCCAATAAAATATAAATACAATCACTAAGATATTATTGTATCTACTTCATCTCATTTATATCTACTCTTCCTCCACTAAGCGAAAGACATTTTCGACACTTTCGTTGAAAATCTGAGCAATTTTGAGAGCAATGATCACGGAGGGCGTGTATTCATCCCGCTCCAGCAAGCTAATCGTCTGCCGCGACACGCCGGCTTTCTTAGCCAAGTCAGTTTGATTCAGCCCGTCTCTGGCCCTCAGCTCTTTAAGTCGATTTTTCAGCTTCATGACAGCACCTCTCAGTCTTCTTTCAGTTCAACAGACTTGATATCGTCAATTCGCATCAATTTCATTCTTGTTTGACCTTTTTTATTGGTCTTACTCAACTTAACCCAATCGTCATCAGCATCAACTACCTCCCAGCAATCTGTCCCGAAAACTTCACCAATGATGATCGGTTTTTTCCCAATCATTTCTTTAAAAAAACGTGACATTTCTCCACTCCTTTCTTTATTTCTCTCTAAACGTTTCAACTTCCTTTTTACATTTTTCAATTCACTGGATGACGTCAGCCACAAACCAGAAAATATCGGAAGTAGACACCAAAACAGTATCTCCATTAGTTCCTCCTTTTATCTTTTCTTCTTAACTTAAATACATTGTAACAGATTCTTTTCTTTTTGACAAGTATATTTGTCAAAAAAATAAAGATTTTTGTCATAAAGACTTAGATCTTTTACAAATGTTTGAGAAAGATATTCTTAAGGATGTCCAGTTGGTAAATCCAAAATAACTTTCTGAAGGCATAAAAAAAGCTCCATATGAAAGCAATGAAAAGTATCATTGGAAAGATTCATATGGAACGATGTTTTTTGATAGAAAGGAATTTGCTTATTTCTCCTTGTATAACTCAAGGAAATTCTGATAAGATTTTAAGAGATGATCTTGGTCATCAGATGAATAAGAACGATCTAGTTTGACATTTGTATAGAGGTCGGTTTCTCCTTCAGACGCTAGAAGTCTGATACTGGTTTCATAAGAATCCTCTCCAGTTACAACTAAACTCCAGCCACTAGCAAGTTTTTCCTCTACATTTGGAAATTGCTGGCTTAGTTTTAACTTTTTGATCTGTAAATTTTCTTCCCCCTGAATGAGGGTAAAGTTATGCGGACTGTTGAGCAAAACCAAGCCGTACTTCTCTAGTTTGTCATCCAGATTACTAGCACCATAGACAGGATACTTGTCACGGATACTCAGGGGCTTAAAATAATCTTTTAGATAAAAGGTCTGCCCGTTTTCAATATTGGTATAGAGAGTATAGATAGGCTTCTCCTCATGAGCGTTTGAGTAATCATTTTCATCCTTACCACCCGGTAGATAGACTTCACAAGCAAAATAATATTGCCCATCCTGAGGATCTTGATAGAGCTGATGGCTAACTTTACCCGGTATAGCTTGACTATGCAGTTTTTGAGCCAATTGGACTAAATCGTAATCTTTATACAACGCTTCAACTTGATTAAAAAGCTTAATTTTTACATGGTTGCTATGTTTATTGTCCTTACTAAAGGCCTGATAGCTGTCGAAGTGGAAGGATTGATCAGAGTAATTCATTTCTTGCTGTAAGACGTACTTATCAGACAAGATGGCAGAATTAGGATTTTTTACCATATAGATCTTATCTGCAAGTTTTTCTATCTGAACAGTCTCATCTTTCGCTCTTGTAGCTTTCTTTTCTTGGGATGTTTTAGCCTGTCTTTGCTCAGACTGAATGGCTATTTTTTCCCTCTCAAAAACATAAAAAGCCAAAAATAAACCAAGTGTAAAAGCCAAGGTATAGCCAGCAACATTCAAAAAGAATTTATTTTGAAAGCATTTTTTTATTTTTATCACTATCTTCTGCACCTACTTTTCCTCCGGAACTTTTACTTGACGAAGCTGCCCATCGATAAGGACATATATAATCCGACCAGACTGGATCATTTCATCGTGATTCAAGCTAGGCACATCAGTTGTCTCAAACTGTAATGAATCAAGAAGCTGATGGCCATTTTGTACTAATATTTTGGTCTTCCCTACTGCAAGATTGCTGTTGGTCCCAGTCTGATTCACTGTCATCTGCCCTTCTTCAAGACTAAATATGGAGAAGATTTTGTACAAGATCCCTTGATCCACAATTCCCTTAACGATATTCATATCGGATTCATGTACATTGTTATTTGCTTTATATTGAAGCCAAGTGATGTAGCGTGTCTCTCGCGGTTTATTAATTTTAGAATCCTCAATCAACCTACTGTAATCATTTACTGATTTTCTACCTAATTTATAAGACATGGCTGTGTCGATACTGACTTGATCAAACCGCACATCCCTTATATAGGAATAGTTGGACTCCATAAAGCTTAGACTATCTATATGGTCTTCTAGGTCAAAATTTTGGAGATAAACAGGTCCTTTTTTGAAATCAACGGTGACTATTTCCCCAGTATTGATATCAAAACCGATAGGAATCACTCCTTCTACCGCATTAAGCTTGCCTTCTTCTTTCACCCTCTCCATGAAAAAATCATATGAAAGGGAAGTCGATAAATCTTTTGTCTGTTTTAAAGCTCGGTCTGCCTCGTAATCTTGTTTCTGTTGAGCAGACCAAAAGGGAGCCTCACCTGGATAATTGAAAAGATTAGCAAAATTTGAAACTTGTTGAGTTAAATCTTCTTTGTATTGAAACTGTGGGTAGATCGTAAAACTACCTTTTTTAGTCATTTCAAAAATATGAGGATATTCTTGGTAGAGATTGATGAGTTCTCCTCCCTGATATGGTCGCATTGTGATGGTATCATTACTAGCAATAACGAAGCTCAGATTCTTCAAGCGCTCTGCAAAGACAGGATTGGCTCTGACAACCGATAATTCTCTATTAGTCCTGCTAGTGATTTTTTCCTCAGATGAAGAGCCTATAAGGCGAGTAATGCGACTTTCTAAGGTCTGTAAATCAATTATAAGAGAGAACTCTCGAGTATCTCCATCGATTTCTTCCAGCCCTATTTCCAAATAGGGAGCCTTGGTTGGTGAGTCAAAAGCATCTATTTTCGCCGTACTGATGATCTTATATTTCTTCTTTTCTTTGAGAAGGATATCTTTTACATCAATCTTCCTCAGCGACTGAATCCCTTCATCCTCTTTGTAAATATCAATTTGATAAAAATACTCAGACTTTTCTTTGTCATAAAATGCTTGCCCCTCAGAAGGATCCTGAGTTTTGGGAATGCGATAATTCTGAGCAATAATGTAGCCTTCCTTTTGCTGGACATCACCAAACATATCAATAGCCAAAGCAAAATTTCCGATTTTTTGGAAATCTCTTACTTGACCATAGGCGATTTGATATTTGGACTGGCTCAGTCTAGCATCTTCCTCGTTCCTGGCTGTAAGATGAGGGACGAGAGATTGATAGTAGACATGATATGTCACAAAAGCGAATAGAAAGAAACTCGATATTTTTAGGAGTTTTTTGAGACGTGTTTGATTCATATTTTTCCCTTATAAAACTATAATAATACCATTTTATCATACTTTTCTTTTGCTTATGGCAGGAAGTTTACAAAAAATGATATAATAGTCCATAATCTATCTAAAAGGAGAATAGGATGAAGAAGCTAGAGAATTTCTCTTGGCAAATGTGGCAGATTTATGCTTTAGCGGCACTGGTCATTTTTGTGATCGCTGGTGCTTGTTCTTTCTTTTTCACAAAAGAAGCTGCTTATGTGGTCAAAGAACGAAATTATGTCTATAAAGGAAAGAATCAGCGTTTAACTGATTATATAGCTATTGCCGAGACCTCACCAGAATTCCCTATGATGGCTCTTTCTTTTAAAGAGAGCGACGAGTGGAGTTCCTATGATTTTGCTGTCGGACGGAAATTTTTAGCATTTCAGGATTCCAAGCAGTATGTAGGAACACTGAAAGAAAAGGACAAGGAAGAATACTTCCGAATTCGTTATTATAAACTACTGGGTCAGGAGCAAGGGGATGGCCAAACCATTGATGTCTTAAAACTCGTTCAAGATATGGGTTATGTCACCATAGAAGGCGAGATGGATAATCTTATGTATTCTGATGGAAAAGATGAATATGTAAAAATCCAGATAAAAGACAATGATGAAATCTATGTAAACCTAACCACTAAAAAAGCAACAAAGAAACGACCTAAAGAGGCGATTCATTTCGGATATGGAGGGATCTACCGGGTACTTTCAAGTCCATCATTTATTACAGAGGCATATAAGGATGATAGCGAAAATGTAACTACGGATTGGCCTACTTTGTTTAGTTACAAAAAGAACGATTACCAATCACGTTTAACGGATAGTGATGCTGATGATAGTGATCGCAAACCAGAGGATAGCCTACTCCTTTCAATATTGAAAAAATACGGCTATATAGTAGTTTTAAAAGAAAACATGCCCCTCAACGATAGCATCACCCTAACAAAAATGTTCTTCCCCGATGCCGACTCATTTTACTGGAGTATTGGCAGGGAGTATACAAAGAGTGGCAAAGCAGAAATAATCCGTACGGAAGAGGAGTTTAAGCAAGTCATTAAGGAGGAAGCCATTGAAAAAGAATTTAAAGATTGATACGGACAAGATAAAAAGTTTCATGGTGCTTGTATGCTTTCTAGTGGTCTCGTCTTTGTTTTTCTACCAGAATCTAGAAGCTCATCTCAAAGGCTTTTACGCCAATCGTAATTTTCTTGGAGATGTTAAGATGACTGGCTTTTCCTGGGCTGAAGAAAATTGGGGCATAGATGTCAATTATAACTATACTGAAAAAATTAAGGACAAAACCATCTCTGTTCCTGTAAAAAAATCGGTCCGCTTCAAACAATTAGTCATGCCTTATTTCGACAGGATGGATGTATGGAAGGACCCTATATCTGAGTTAGGGGTGACTTATGATGAATCTATCAGAGTATATGCGCCAATTCTTGAAAAAGCTTTAGAAATTAACCCTGAGCGAACTAAATTGGAACAATCCTTAACGGGTAAGCTAAATCAGGCTTCACACCTAAAAGGGGGAACTGTTAAGCTGAGAAGCATTCTATCTGACAAAAATAGGTTTACTATAGGTATAGATTGGTATAGCGATCGTATGAGAGAGGCCGTTTGGAATAAACATTCTATTCTTGAAGAATTCTACGATTTACCTTTAAATGATGCCTTATCACATAGCGCAGTTTATGTTCAAATTATCTTGCCAGAAGAAAGATACAAGGAACATTTTTATCTAAGAGACCAAATCCAACAGTTACTAGAACAATTAAGCTTACCTGATGGAACCTATGTCTTGGGGACTATTGATGAAACTAACGGTGATTATGTTGAGGTTAAGCAAGGAAAAATCATAGAAGGGAGATAGACATGTCAGACAATAAAGAGAGAAGGAAAGCAGGTTTCTCTTGGCAAATTGGATTATTGATTGTATTTTATCTGGTCATCCTTGGCCTACCCTTTTTAAACGATGGATCACATCCAATTTATATTTTTCAAAACAAGGATTCTATCTTTTGGGGAAAATATTTTAGAAGTTTAACTGGTCCCTATTTTTTGACTTGTTTTACCTTATTTCCCATTTTACCTGCCCTAGCTCTTTTATTCAAATCCATTTTGAAAAAGAGAGGCTATCCTTTTATAGCAAGCCTACAATCCTTCCTACTTTTCATAGCTAGTTTTATCTTAATGATGTATGCCCTGTTTTCCATCACTATTCAAATAGATATTTATAGGTTAGATTGGGGCGTTTACTCTTGTCAAATCATTTTTCTAATTTATATTTTTAATGATTTGCGCTTTCTGAGAGCTAGAATTAAAAGTAAAACAGTGGACTAGATAGCAAGAGAGTGGGACAGAAATCCTAGCCTCTCAATTGTCTTTGGATTATCGAGCAAGACGCAGTGGTTGAGTGGGCTCTATTACGCTGATTTCATCAGCTTTTACAGCCCTACTCAACTGTGCGGAGGTGGGACGACGAAATCGAATTCTAACGAATTACCGATTTCTGTCCCACTCTCTTTTAAATTTCCTTACGAGCTATAACTTGTATTCAGACGTATAGTAAATTTTACTTTCTTTTTTAGCTGTTACAATCAAGCTAAATCCAGTCGGATTTAGCTTTTTGAGTATGCAAAAAGATCTACCCAAGTGGATAGATCTTTACTTGATTACAATTTACCAGCTACTGCATCCAAGAGTTCTTGGATCTTGGCTTGGTTGCTTCCTCCTGCCATGGCCATGTCTGGTTTACCACCACCACGTCCATCGACGATTGGTGCCAATTCTTTGACAAGGTTTCCTGCATGCACATCTTTTGACTTGCTTGCAACAAGCACATTGACCTTGTCACCGATAGCTGCAACTAGGACAAGCACATCAGAGTAGTCTTTTTGTTTCCAGTTATCCGCAAAGGTACGAAGGGCACCTGCATCTGATACAGAAACTTGACTAGCGATGTAACGGTGGCCGTTGACTTCTTTCACATCCTTGAAGACATCACCTGCTGCCGCCGCTGCGGCTTTTTCCTTTAATTCTGCATTTTCTTTTTGCAATTGACGGAGTTGTTCTTGAAGGCCTTCAACCTTATGAGGTACTTCCTTGAGTTGAGGTGCTTTTAAGGTTGCTGCGACTGCTTTCAGAGCATCTTCTTGTTCACGATAAGCTTCAAAGGCTTCCTTACCAGTCACTGCCAAGATACGGCGAGTTCCTGATCCGATTCCTTCTTCTTTGACAATCTTGAAGATACCAATCTCAGAAGTGTTGCCAACGTGGGTACCACCACAAAGTTCGACAGAGTAGTCACCGATGGTTACAACTCGGACTTCCTTACCGTATTTCTCGCCGAAGAGGGCCATAGCGCCCATTTCTTTAGCCGTGTCAATATCTGTCTCAACAGTTTCTACTGCAATTGCTTCCCAGATTTTCTCATTGACTTGTTGTTCAATGGCGCGCAATTCTTCGGGAGTTACGGCTTGGAAATGCGTGAAGTCAAAGCGAAGGAATTCGACTTCGTTCAGAGATCCTGCCTGTGTCGCATGGTGACCAAGGATATTGTGAAGAGCCGCATGGAGCAAGTGAGTTGCTGTGTGGTTTTTCATGACACGGTGACGACGATTGGTATCGATTGCCAAGGTATATTCTTGGTTCAAAGCAAGCGGAGCATGAACTTCCACTGTATGCAATGGTTGTCCGTTTGGTGCTTTTTGAACATCTGTTACAGTAGCCACGACGTTTCCTGCAGCATCCAAGATTTGACCGTGGTCAGCTACTTGTCCACCCATTTCAGCGTAGAATGGAGTCTCTGCAAAGATGAGAGAGGCAGTTCCTTCTGAAACAGCTTCAACTTCAGCATTGTCAGCTACAATAGCCACCAACTTAGAGGGCAATTGGCTAGCATTGTAGTTAAAGTGACTTTCCACTGTGATGTTTTGAAGGGTTTCATTTTGCATACCCATTGAGCCACCCTTAACAGCTGACGCACGCGCGCGTTCTTGCTGCTCTTTCATGGCTGCTTCAAAACCTTCACGGTCTACAGTCATACCAGCTTCTTCAGCGATTTCTTCTGTCAATTCAACTGGGAATCCGTATGTATCATAGAGTTTGAAGACATCTGAACCAGCGATGACAGATTGACCTTTTTCTTTCAAGTCTGCTACGATGCCTTGGGCAAAGTGTTGACCTGAGTGAAGGGTACGAGCAAATGACTCTTCCTCGCTCTTGACGATTTTCTCGATAAAATCACGTTTTTCAAGTACTTCTGGGTAGTAGCTTTCCATGATTTTTCCAACAGTTGGAACGAGTTTGTAAAGGAAAGGCTCATTGATACCCAATTTTTGACCGTGCATAGAAGCACGACGGAGAAGACGACGAAGGACATAACCACGACCTTCGTTTCCTGGAAGGGCACCATCACCGATGGCAAATGAAAGAGAACGGATGTGGTCAGCGATAACCTTAAAGCTCATATTGTCGCCATCTTGGTCATAGACCTTACCAGACAATTTCTCAACTTCACGAATGATTGGCATGAAGAGGTCTGTTTCAAAGTTTGTCTTAGCCCCTTGGATAACTGCCACCAAACGTTCCAAACCAGCGCCCGTATCAATGTTCTTGTGTGGCAATTCCTTGTACTCGCTACGAGGTACAGCAGGGTCCGCGTTAAATTGTGACAAAACGATATTCCAGATTTCGATGTAACGGTCGTTTTCGATATCTTCTGCAAGCAGGCGAATACCGATATTTTCTGGGTCAAAGGCTTCTCCACGGTCAAAGAAAATCTCTGTATCAGGTCCAGAAGGTCCCGCACCGATTTCCCAGAAGTTGTCCTCGATTGGAATCAAGTGGCTAGGATCCACTCCCACTTCAATCCAGCGGTTGTAAGAATCTTTATCGTCTGGATAGTAGGTCATATAGAGTTTTTCAGCTGGGAAGTCAAACCACTCAGGGCTTGTCAAGAGTTCATAAGCCCAAGTAATAGCTTCATCACGGAAGTAATCCCCGATAGAGAAGTTCCCCAACATTTCAAACATAGTATGGTGGCGCGCAGTCTTCCCTACGTTTTCAATGTCGTTTGTACGAATCGCTTTTTGCGCATTGGTAATGCGTGGATTTTCAGGAATAATGGTCCCATCAAAATATTTCTTAAGAGTTGCTACCCCTGAGTTGATCCATAAAAGAGTCGGGTCGTTAACTGGCACCAGACTGACTGATGGTTCTACAGAGTGGCCTTTGCTTGCCCAGAAATCCAGCCACATTTGGCGAATTTGAGCACTTGACATTTGTTTCATTTTATTTTTCTCCTTCAATCTTTTTAATGTTTTTTATGATGAACTTTCCAGCATCTCCACATAGTCAATGGCGACGCAGAGGGAAATGACCAAATCTGAGTAAGCCTCATCATAGACACTCACCTGATAAGTGGAGGTCAGATGGAAAAGTTCCTTGGTAATCTCTGCCACGACTTGATCGCGATCATCTAGTAATTTAAAGTTCAAATCCCAGATATTGCCCTCAATACGAAGGCCTAAATCATCAAACTCATACTTATCACGGAAAAAAGTCAGTTTCTTGCGAATATAAAAGCTTGTCCCGTCACTGAGCTTGATTTCAAACCGAGGCAAAAATGTTAGAAAGATTTTGCTGATCTGGCTAACTGTCTGTCCTTGGGCATCATAGATGGTGAAACTCTTAGGAATCTGGAAAAATGATCCTTCTACTTGGTAATCTACGTTACCTCGATCATCCTTGATATCAAAGCGTTCGCCACCTAGGCGCAATTTTTGTTTGACAAGATAGGTTTTCATCGCTTTACCTCCAGAGTCAAGATAAAAGACAAGCTCTTTGTCTGAAGGGCGAAAAACCGCGGTACCACCTTCATTCAATGAACTTGTCATTCTCATTAACTATTTAGTTTGAAACATGAGTAGCATGAATTTTCCTCTCACATGGCTCGCAGCACCGCCAATTCTCTGAGCTGAGATCTAGAAAATCAATTCTCAATAATTTTATTATACTGACTTCTTGGCTTTTCGTCAAGCTTATTCTGCTGCAGGAGCTGGGTTTTCTTCAGTATGAGCAGCTTCTGACTTGCTTTCTTCTGAGCTTGAAGCCCCAGATTTTGCTTCTTCTGAGCTAGAAGACTGTGATTTCTTTTCTTCTGAACTAGAAGACTGTGACTTGCTTTCTTCTTTAGACGATGAGCTAGAAGTATCCCCTTCTACATATTGGGCAAAGACATTTTGGAAAGCTGGATCCTTCACTTTCAGATTCGCTTCCTTCAATTCTTTAGAAATAACGGAACGAATAAAGCTTGCATCGTTTTGTTTTTGAGTCAGGATTCCTTCTTTTAGTTGCTTCTTGTAATCTGTCCATTTTGCAGATTTTTGAGTTTTCTTCACCAATTTAACAATGTAGTAACTTGCTGAATAATTCTGCTTACCTCGTACAGTGATTACATCAGAAACGCCATTTTCTTCCAAAGCAAAAGTAGCTTTTTTAACAGCATCCGCAACTGTTGTTGAGGTTGAATCAAATTTCACCTCGCCGCCCTTATCTTTGGTGTCCTTGTCGGTTGAGTTTTCCTTGGCTAACTGACCAAAGTCTGCTCCCTCAGCCTTAGCTTTTTCAAGCACTTCCTTAGCCTTTTCTTCACTATCTACCTTGATAATTTGAGCCGTTACCTCTGGTGTGTAAGTTTCAAAGAAAGCCTTGTAGTTGTCATCTGTCAACTCTTTTTCAGCTGCTTTCTTAACAGCGTATTCAACCAATTTATTTGCGCGGATCTGGTCTCTGTATGCATCTTCTGTCATTCCGCTTTGAGCAAGAACATTTTGGAAGGCAGAACCATAAGCGGATTTCATTTTTTCAAAGGCTTCTTCAACCTCTTTATCCGTTACTTTTTTGCCATACTTTTCTTCAAAAACCTGCTTAATGGCCATTTGAAGCAAGACTTGTTGAGAGGATCCATTATTTTTTACTTGATCGTAAAATTCACTTACTGTGATTGTTTCACCTTTCATTGTCACAATATCTTTATCTTTTGCTGTTTGTGAACATGCTGCTAAAGCCACTACAGAAAAGAGAGTTACTGCTCCTGTAAGGATTTTTTTCTTCATTATTTTATCTACTCCTTCAATAAATTCACTTTGTCTATTGTACCACAAATCCAACTTGATATCTTAATTTTTCCTAAAAATTTTTGGAAATTAAGAAAAAATCAAAGATGTCATTTTTTTCTAATCATAAGCAGCCCATCTCCTAAAGGAAGCAAGCTCGCAGTCAAATCTGGACTATCCAAAGTTGCGTCAAATAGGCTGTGCAAACCTCGGTAAATAGCCCGTTGACCGCGCTTAATGTCCTCAAAAGGCTTGGCAACATCACCGCCTTGGAAGACATCATCAATGAGGACCAGACCACCAGGATTGAGGCGCTTGAGAACCTGAGGCAGAAAGACCACATACTTGGACTTGGCAGAGTCCATAAAGACAAGGTCGTAGGAATCCTCCAGTGTCTCAAGCAGGTCCATTGCATCGCCTTCCAGCAGGGTGATCTGCTGACGGCTGTCATACTTAGCAAAATTAGCCTTAGCCAGCTCAATCATCTCTGGATTGCGGTCAATAGTCGTAATCTGAGCCTGAGGCGCATGTTCCGCCATCAAAAGGGCCGAAAAACCGATAGCCGTCCCGATTTCTAAAATCTTCTCAGGCTGGAGGCTTTCGAGTAGCAGGCGGAAATAAGCCACTGTCTCATGGGGAATCACGGGCACATTTTCAGCTCTGGCAAAATCCTCCAGCTCCTTGAGTCCACCAGAAACTGGCTGGAGTCGCTGTCTCATAAAGTCTACAATCTCTTCCTTGACCACTGGCCGGCGCATATTGGGATTAGAGTTTTGATTATAAGTCTCGACCATCTTACGCCAGTCCCAACTTCTCGACCAAGGCTTCGAATTCGTCCAAGCGACGCTCAAAGACAGCAAAAGCAGCATTTAGGTAGTCTTCTTTTTCCATATCCACACCTGCTTTTTTAATGACATTGAGTGGATAGTCAGAGTTCCCGGCTTTGAGATAGTCCAGATACTTGTCCTTGTCTTCCTGACTGCCATGGACAATCTTTTCAGCCAAGGCAGAAGCGGCTGCAAATCCTGTAGAGTATTGGAAAACATAGTAATCATAGTAGAAATGCGGAATCCGAGCCCACTCGTACTGAATCTGTGGATTATCTTCTTTTTTCAGTCCATAGTATTTCTCGTTCAAGTCAGCGTAGAGCTCATTGAGAAACTCGCTGGTCAAAACTTGACCTTCTTGGTCAGCCTTGTGGATAGCATGCTCAAACTCAGCAAACTGGGTTTGACGGAAGACGGTTCCTCGGAAGCCATCTAAGAAGTGATTGAGAATAGCAAAGCGGGTAGCATCGTCCTCTACTTCCTCCAAGAGCTTCTCTGTCAGGATATTTTCATTAGTCGTTGAAGCAATCTCAGCTAGGAAGATAGAGTAGTCTCCATAGACATAAGGCTGGGTCTCACGAGTATAGCTGGAGTGCATACTGTGGCCTGTCTCATGCACCAAGGTAAAGAGATTATCCAGCGTGTCCTGCCAGTTGAGCAACATAAAGGCATTGGTATCATAAGAACCGCCTGAGTATGCTCCTGAGCGCTTGCCTTGATTTTCATGAACATCAATCCAGCGCTCTGAAAAAGCTGTCTTCACTCGGCTCAAATAATCCTCACCCAGAATAGCCAGAACTTCCTCAGACTTAGCCAAGGCTTCCTCATAAGTAAACTTGTAGTCTGTCTCTGACAAAGGTGTGTACATATCATACATCTTCAAATCAGAAATGCCTAGAATCTTCGCTCGTAAAGCGATATAACGCTGCAAAAGAGGCAAATGCTTATTGACAGCTGAAACTAGGCTGTCATAAACACTTTCTGGAATAAAGTCAGCTGACAAGGCCGCTTCACGAGCCGATGAAAACTTGCGGACTTTCGCATTGTAATTGTGAACTTTAACATTGGTCTGCAGAGTCTTAGCATAGGTATGCTGGTACTGCTCGTAGACGCTGTAAAGAGCCTCATAAGCTTCCTTACGGACCTCTCGGTTCTTAGACTCGACTAAGGTGATATAGTTGCCGTGACTAAGCTGAACTTCATTTCCATCTTCGTCATGCACCATAGGAAAGACAATATCTGCATTATCTAAGATAGCAAAAGTTTCGCCCGCTGCACCGAAGATTTCACCAGCACCAGCCAATAGCTCCTCTTCGCGCTGGGTTAGGATGTGGGCTTTCTTTTTCAAAAGCTTATCAAAATAATGCTGATACAGCTGCAAACCTGGCTGCTCAGCCAAGAAAGCTTGGTACTGCTCTTCTGTAATCGCCATAAATTCAGGCTCATAGAAGGCAAAACTTTGACCAAATTCGCTATAAAGAGTCATACCTTTAGCCTGATATTCTTGATACTTGGCCACACGAGTATCCTGGTCATTCTTCATGTGAGCATAAGAATAAAGCTTTTCAATCCGGCGCATCAAGTCCAACTGGATTTCTGTCGTTGTCAAAAGACTGTCCGCTGAATCCAGCAAATGCCCAGCCAGACTAGCTGCTTTCTTCACTTCTTCTGAAACCTGCGCTAACTCTGCTTCAAAGGCTTCATCAGTCGGGAAAATAGTAGTCAAATCCCAAGTATATTTTTCTTCAATTTCATTTCTTTGTTTTGCCATAGAAATTTCCTCCATCTTTTCTATTTTATCATAAAAGTGGGGGAAATCCTCGCATAAAATACTGGTGGATAGATAATTTGAAGCTGCTTATTTTTTTCAGCCTGATAATAGCGATGAAAGTGCTGGTAATAGGGCGCCAAGTCTCTTGTTATTTGACAAAAGGAGCTAGCTTGGACAGGCCGAACTTGCGGATAGAAATCCTCAGCCGACTTGGTTAAAAGATTGTCTCCTTTCTGATAGAGCTGAGCTTGGAGCTTCATCCAACGAGGCTGCTGGTAATAAAGCTGCTGTCGAACATAGCGACAGATTTCAGGATCCTGCCTAGCCAGATAACTCTCCAACCCCTGCTTTTGAAAGGGGCTGCGCAAGACGGATAACAGGCAGCCTTGGCCAAAAGGAAAGGATTTGACTTTGTACTGAGCACGCCCATGCAAGTCCTCGTGAATGAGATATTTAAGCCGAATCTCCTGCTTTTTCTCATCCAATTCCCAAAGATGAAAGCCCATATTTTGACTAAAATAAAGAAAGTCCTTTTGCAGTCTCGTCAGCGACTGTTTTAACCATAATTTCTTGCCCAAAAGCCAGAGAACTTGATAGCCATGCTGTCGATAAGACAGCGTCCGTTCCTCAAGTCTTTCCTGACTGAGTGGACTGCATTGAACCTCCAGCGCTATACGGTCATCTATCAAAAGGTCGGCAATCTGCCTTATCTCAGGCAAAAAGGCCTCCACCTGCACCTCTTGGCTTTGCTTCCCCCAGCTATAAAGTCCAGCTTTCAAGTTCAAATGCTCCACACTTTCATTTTCCGTATAAAATGAACAATTTTCAAGAGAAATATGCGCAAAATGCGGTCGCATGACCCTTCCTTTTTTGAAGCGGACCGCTCCCGAACAGGCCGGACAAAAGGTTTGTTCGCCTAGAGAAGGCTGATTTTCCATCGCATTCAGCAAAATCCCCTCTTTATTTTTCGCAAGCAACATGAGTATTTCCCTTTCAAAACAATGTCTTTTATATCTTTATTCGTAATTAAAACACCAAAGAGAGGGCTTGTGAAATAAAACGAAGTATTATTTATTCTCTCACTTATGTAATATCCCTAAACAAAAACGAGCTGAAAAAATTCCAAACTCGTTTTTTCTTATCCAAATAAATTCTGATTCTTTTTTTCAGGAACTTTCAAAAAGAGAGCAAGCAAGAGCACTAGACCTATAATCGATGCCAGCATGAAATTCATACTACCATAGCCAAAACCATCTAAGATAGACCCTGACATATTCTGAATGAAAATTGTTCCTAGATTTCTCCCTGTCTGTAGTAACGCAAAAGCGGTCACCAAATATTTTTCATCTACCAAATTTGCTACGATGCGCAGACTAAGCATAGTCAGTACCATGCCAGAAGCATGCTTGGAAAGCAGGGTAACTGCAATTTTCGAATCCAAGCCAAAGTTCAAAGCATAAACTGTGTACTGAAGGAGCATCATACCTAAACAAATATAGAGCAACTTTTTGACAGCTATCTTATCCATGAAAAGATAGGAATAAAAGATCAAGGGCGCCTCGCATAGTACAGAAACTGCGACAACTGTCGTTGCCCAATCAACACTCAAACCGCTGGATTCTAGCATGGACGGAATATAGGTATGCCCTGTATTGCCCACACCAGAGTAAAGGGCAACAAGGAAAAGATAAAAAAGATAGGTTCTGTTTTTAAGTATAGCTGAAAAGAGCGAATGGCCTCGTTTTTCACTCTTTTTAGCCAACCTATCCCGCTTAGGATTCATACCAAGAACCCCTATAATACTCAGCAGCATGGTTCCAATAAAGACCAAATAAATGGCCTGGGGAGAGATATTCTTATAAATCAAACCTGCCAGCTGTGAACCGACGGCATAACCGATTGTTCCCCAAATTCGGATTTTCCCATATTTATAAGGACTTTGGGTTGCTAGTACATCCATCACGGTACCCACCCCATTGATGAGCATCAAGACAAAACTATACCAGATAACTAAAAGCCATAGATTATCAGCCTCCATGAAAAAAATGTCTCCCAGGATAATCAGGAAAAAACTGATAAGCGAAACCCTCTTGATGCCAAGAGTATCATTTAACAGCCCCATGATTGGCTGAGCCAGCATGGAAGAAAAGAAAGAAGCTGATACGACGATAGATACTTGACCAGCCGTGTACCCCTTATCCAACATATAAACGGATATCAAGGTCGAAAACAATGAATTGGACAGAAAATAAAAATTATACATCAAAAAATAAGCCAAATAGCTATTAGAAAACTTTTTTCCCATCATCAAAATCTCTCCAAAATAGAATAGAGAGTGGGACAGAAATCGGTAATTCGTTAGAATTCGATTTCGTCGTCCCACCTCCGCACAGTTGAGTAGGGCTGTAAAAGCTGATGAAATCAGCGTAGTAGAGTCCACTCAACCACTGCGTCTTGCTCGACAATCCAAAGACAATTGAGAGGCTAGGACTTTTGTCCCAGCCTCTATCTCAGCTTGCAAAATAAGCATAAGCCTTTATTTAAATCTTTGCTTTCTAGCCCTTGCTTTAGCTTTTCTCGATTTCCGATTCTCAATATAGAAAATCAGGACAATAATGACAATTGGCAAGGCAATTAACCAGCGGTTGCTCAGCAAGTCACTATACCAAGTTTTATTATTTTCTTTCTTAGTGACTTCTTCTTTGGCAGACTGGGTAACAGAAGCATCTACTTCCTCCACTTTCATCTCATCAGAGATCTTTGGAGAGAGTGTGTATAGATCATTTCCGGCCTTCAAGACACCATTCTCAACTACAGGTTTTGCCTTCGCGCCTTTTTTGACTGTCGCATAAAAATCCTCTGGCAAATCATAAGTTTTTCCACCAATCTCTTGCTTCCCTTTAGAGAATAATTTCTTGTACTCATAGTCAGCATAAGATTTTTCGATCAAGGCATTTCCAAATGGATGGCGGTAATATTCACCGTCTTGGTCAGACCAGTCGCCAACGCCCATGATAACGCCAATCACGCGCTGGTTTCCGCGCTTGACAGTTGCAATGTAGTTGAAGGCACCGTTCGGACTTGAGCCTGTCTTCAGACCATCTACTCCCTCTAAAGCATAGCGAGCACCTGGCAGAGAGTAATTATAAGTCTCAAATGTTTCTTCATAAGGCGTGCCTGCCTTGACGGTCACTTTGGCCTGATTGGTATAGTTTAAAATATCTGGATAGTTTTTTACAAAATTATAAGCTAAAATCCCTAAATCACGCGCAGTCGTTTGGTTGCTAACATAATTGTTATATCTCTGAGGTGTATAATAACCCTTGAAAGAAACTGCTGCTGCACCACTGGCATTAAACCATTTGGTATTGGTCATGCCTAGTTCCTGCGCTTTCGCGTTCATCTTGTCCAAGAAAGCATCGGGATCGTTATCTGATAGGTAATTTGCCAGCATCACTGTTGTTGCGTTAGAAGAGGGTACAACTGTCATGGTAATCAGCTCAGAAACAGTATAATTGACTCCAGCCACGATTTTATTATTGGAAATTTCATAAATTCCCGCAACCGCCTGATCTTGCGGCGTCGCCTTAATCACCGTATCTAAACTGAGTTTTCCCTCTTTAATGGCTTCAAAAACCAAGTACAAGGTCATGATCTTACTCATGCTAGCTGGATCGCGAACCTCATCAATGTTATCCTGCCACAGTATATCGCCCGTATTTCCGTCAATCATCAAAGATGACTTAGGACGATTGATTGCTTGTACATTTTCATTGGGATACATTTTTCGTGCCATATCTACCAATTCATCTGCCGCAGCAGAAAGCGGTGATAGAAAGGCAGACAAAATCAATCCAAACACCAAAAACTTCTTCTTCACATTTATCCTCCAAAAAAATCATTCCTAATTAGTATACCATATTTTTAACAAGGTTTTTGATAAATATAAAAAATCCTATCTAAAAATTAGATAGGAAATAGATTGTTAGGCTTCTAATAAACTTAGAGCTTCTTTGTCTGCAATAATCACGACATCTTCATGGCCTTGAAGGGCGCTAGCTGGCACAGCTTCTGTTACCTCACCTCGGACTGTTCCTGCGATGGCTTGAGCTTTAGAAGCGCCATAGGCAAATAGAATGATTGATTTTGCATCTAAGATATTCCGAATTCCCATTGAAATGGCTTGAGTCGGTACGTCCTCTATCTTCTCAAAGAAGCGAGCGTTCGCTTGGATAGTTGATTGCTCCAAATCGACGATATGGACAGTACTATCAAAACTAGTTCCTGGCTCATTAAAGCCAATATGGCCATTGGTGCCAATTCCCAAAATTTGCAAATCCACTGGATGATCAGCCAAGACTTGATTGTAGCGTTTCACTTCTGCTTCCACATCTTCTGCTGTACCGTTTGGCAAAAAGCTCTCTTTGAAAGGCTTTTTATTAAATAGCTGCTCATTCATAAAGTAACGATAGGACTGGGGATTATCTTCTGAAAGTCCCACATACTCATCCAAGTTTACACTGGTCAGCTCTGACAAATCTAGGTCACTGGCAATGATTTGCTTGTAAAACTCAATCGGGCTACTTCCTGTTGCCAAGCCCAGTGTTTTAGCCCCCTGAGCCAACTTTTCTTTCAAGATTTCTAAAGCTACCTTTGCGCCTTCTACTTGATTCTCAACACGAATAACTTTCATTCTGTTCTCCTATTTTTCTTGATTGATTCCTTATTTTATTATATGGTATAGACCAATTTTTGTCAAGTAGATTCTACTTAATTTTTTCAAATTTTACTAAGAGACTTAGCGTCAAATCATGGTATAATAAAAGCATGCTATTACCAATGATTATAATTTTTTTACTCGGAATTGCCCTTTTTACCACTGGGCTTTTCTTAAAAAAACATCTAGGTTGGCAACTAATTTTTTTATGCTTGGGAATTTTCTTTATCAGTATTCCCTTTTTACTTGCCGCCTACTATATTTGGATCATGAGAACTATTTAAGGAGATAGAATGAATACTGCTGATTTTGATTTTCACTTGCCGGAAGAACTGATTGCTCAAACCCCTCTGGAGAAGCGAGACTCTTCTCGCCTACTCATTGTAGATCGGGAAACTGGCCAGTTTAGTGACCAACATTTTGACAATATTATTGACCAACTTGAGCCAGGTGATGCCTTGGTTATGAATAACACCCGTGTCCTGCCAGCTCGCCTTTATGGAACCAAGCCTGAAACCGGCGGTCATGTCGAGCTCCTGCTCTTGAAAAATACCCAAGGAGACTTCTGGGAAGTTCTAGCCAAGCCCGCCAAGCGTCTAAGAGTCGGAACGCGTGTTTCTTTCGGTGATGGTCGTTTGACTGCCACTGTTACAGAAGAGCTAGAACACGGCGGACGGATCGTTCGCTTTGATTATCAGGGTATTTTCCTAGAAGTTCTAGAAAGTTTGGGTGAAATGCCCCTGCCGCCTTATATCCACGAGAAGCTAGAAGACCGTGAACGCTACCAGACAGTCTATGCCAAAGAAAACGGCTCCGCCGCTGCTCCAACCGCTGGCCTTCATTTCACGGAGGAATTGCTGGATAAAATTGCGGCAAAAGGCGTTAAACTCGTCTACCTGACGCTGCATGTCGGGCTCGGAACCTTCCGTCCCGTATCAGTTGACAATCTGGAAGAGCATGAGATGCATTCCGAATTTTATAGTTTGTCTGAAGAAGCAGCTGAGACCCTGCGCCAAGTCAAGGCAAGCGGCCACCGCATCGTTGCTGTCGGTACCACTTCTATCCGAACACTGGAAACAATCGGCAGCAAATTTGAGGGTCAAATCCAAGCAGACTCCGGCTGGACCAATATCTTTATCAAACCGGGCTATCAGTGGAAGATTGTTGATGCTTTTTCAACCAACTTCCACTTGCCAAAATCAACCCTTGTCATGCTGGTATCAGCTTTTGCTGGACGCCAACTGACACTTGAAGCCTATGAGCACGCTATTGCTGAGCGCTATCGCTTCTTTAGCTTTGGCGACGCTATGTTTATCAAATAATACAGGTGAATCTATGAATAAAATCGAAAGTAGGCATCGCCTCATCCGCTCCCTCATCATGGAAAAAAGAGTCCATACCCAGCAGGAACTCCAAGAACTATTGGAAGCAAATGGTGTCATTGTCACCCAGTCTACCCTTTCTCGTGACATGAAAACTCTCAATCTAGTCAAAGTGACCGAAAATGACAAATCCTACTATGTCATTAACAGCATCGCCCCTTCTCGTTGGGAAAAAAGACTGCGCTTCTATATGGAAGATGCCCTCGTCATGCTCCGCCCCGTTCAGCATCAAGTCGTCATGAAAACCTTACCCGGACTAGCCCAATCTTTTGGTGCCATTTTAGACGCTCTGGAATTACCCCAGATTGTTGCTACAGTCTGCGGAGACGATGTCTGCCTGATCATCTGCGAAGATAATCAAGCTGCTATCGAATGCTTTGATAAACTCAAAGAATTTGCACCCCCATTTTTCTTTAGTAAATGACAAAAGAGTTGGAAAATCCAACTCTTTTTCGTGTTGATTCACAGTTTTTACTTGGAAAAATCTGCAACACTGATATCTATCCTAGCAATTTTACTCTCCTGCCAAGCGGAAAATAGTCTCAGCATAGATATCCATCGCACGATAGAGATCTTCCAAAGACGCTCGTTCATTGGCCTGATGTTCCGTCTGCTCTACATCTGGGAAAAGAGCACCAAAGGCTACACAGTTTGGCATGGTTCGAGCAAAGGTAGCCCCACCAGAGGACATAGCTGGACTAGTATCGCCAGTCTTTTCTTGATAGATAGCCATTAGGGTACTGACCAGTTCGCTGTCCTTAGGTATATAAAGCGGAGCCAAATAGTCAAACTCTTCATAGTCCAGCTGGTAGCGCCCAGCAATCTCCGCTAGTTGTGCTACTAGCTGATCTTTATCCGCTAAGACAGGAATCCGAATATCAATACGGATTTCAGACTTTTCTGAGTTCAGCGTCAGACCTGCAATATTAAAGGAGAGTCTACCAGAGGGTTCATCTGAAATGTCACCAAATAAACGGCTACCAGTCGCATCTTCTCCCACCGCTTCTGCAATAAAGGCCAGAGCAGGATGAGCTTGTAAAGGCTGCAAAACTGTCGCTAGCCGAACAATAGCATTGATACCTTCAGCTGCATCCTTGGCATGCTTAGGTAGACCGAGAACAGTGACTTGTTGGTCATTTTGCTCGTATTCAAAAGAAGCTGCCTGCAAACCTGCCACGACCTGTTTCAAAAGTTCTCCTTGATAGCTAGCCTTGCCAGGCACAACATTAAAGGCCTCTCCAGCTTCTAGCTCTAGCTGTTCTGAACCAGGACCATGCAGCTTGACTTGCAAGAGGCCTTTTTCAGCATAGGTCAGAGGGAAGGAAGAATCTGGTGCAAAGCCAAGCGTCGCTGTTTCTTCAAGTTCATTATACCGCCCCATACAGCGCCAAAGTGTCTCTTCGTCCGTACCAAAGATAAAACGAACCCGCTTTTTAAATTTTACTCCGCTATCTAGCAGAGCCTTGACCGCGTAGAGAGCAGCCATAGATGGTCCCTTATCATCTTGGACACCACGTCCGAAGATCCAGCCGTCTTTGATAGATGCCTCGAATGGCGGTGTCCGCCAATCCGCCTCATCACCTGATGGAACAACATCCAAATGACAGAGAACGGCCAGAAGCTCTGCTCCCTGACCGATTTCTGCATATCCGTAATAACCTTTAGGGTCAAGATAGGTAGTGAAACCTAAACTTCGACAAATCTCTAAAGTTTTTTCTAGGACATCTTGAATTGCTTGTCCAAAAGGTGTTCCATTTTCTCCCTCGTTAAGAACCGAAGGGTAGGAGATCAAGGTTTTTAATGATGTAAGAAATTCATCTTTAACTTGATTTGTTATATATGTTTTCATGGAATCACCTCACTCACTCTTTATAGGAATGGAATGAACGTTCCAAGGAGAAGAAGGGCGATAGTCACTACAATGATAGCAACTACAAGTTTGCCCATAAATTTCCACCAAGTACCGATGTTGATACGTCCAAGCGCAAGAGCTCCCATCACAATACCAGATGTTGGTGCAATCAAGTTCAAGACACCTGAAGCAGATTGGTAAGCAGTGATGATCAAGCTAGGACGCACATTGACAAATTCTCCGAGTGGAGCCATGATACCCATAGTCGCGCTGGCAAGACCAGATGAAGATGGGATCAAGAATGACATAGGCAGATAGAAGATATAAGTCAAAACGATAAAGACTTGTGAAGACAGACCGCTCAGGCCTTCTTTACCCCAGTTGAGGATAGTATCGGTAATCATACCATCGTTCATGATAACTTGGATACCACGGGCAATCGCTACGATCAAGGCAACACTGAGCAAATCAGCAGCACCATTCATGAAAGCAGAGATAATCTTGTCTTCTTTAAGACCATAAACAACACCAATAAGGATACCCATGAAGGCAAAGAGCATTGCGCCTTCTGGGAAGTACCAAGTACCCAAAGCAGCTGTAGATGAGCCAACAATCTTACCGATAACTGGAAGACCAGTCAACCAAGTATTTAAGTCTCCAAAGAGAGTAATACCTAAGTCACTCCATGGAATGAAACTCAAGACCATCAAGACAAAGGTCAGTACAAAGAGAACAAAGACATGTTTTTGTTTCTTAGTAAGAGTTGAATTAACGTTTTCTTCATCTTCTCCAACATTGAAGAATTTCATATCTTCATCACGTGTTGCATAAGTAAGAGACTTAGTTGGATCTTTTTGGATCTTATCAGCATACTTGTAAACGAACCAAGTGCTAAGACCAGTTAAAGCAAACCAGAAAATCAAACGAAGGATAATCCCTTCACCAAGACCTACACCTGCAGTTGATGAAGCAATACCTGTCGCAAATGGGTTCAAGGTAGATGCCAAACATCCTATTTGTGAACCGAGCAAGATAATGGCAACCCCAGTCAAGCTATCAAATCCAACAGCCATCATAACTGGCACAAGAAGAGGATAGAAGGCCATAGTTTCTTCACCCATACCATAAGTTGTACCACCGAGGGCGAACAAAGGCATGAGAACCAAAATCAACATTTTTTCGCGGCCCTTGTACTTCTTCACAATAGAAGCAATACCAGTGTCTAGCATACCAGTTTCATTGACAACACCAAGGAAACCACCAACCATGAGGATGAAGAAGGCTACATCGATCGCTGCACTAGTTTCCTTAATCAGCGAACCTTCCTCTGGATGAGTACCTAGCATAGCCCGAATCGGTGCCATGAGAACATCCCAAATCCCTTGCGGATTTTGAGGTTGGGATTTGTAAACACCATCCACAAAGGCACCTGCAGGGATGATCCAAGTCAACACTGCCATAATAGCAATGATTATCAACAAGACGGTATAAGATGAAGGCATCTTAAACCCTTTTTTAGCTTTTTCACTCATTTGTTTTTCCTCCTAATGTCTAACAAAGTGCAAAAAACCAACCACTTTCTTAAATAAATATTTAAGAAAAACGCTTTCTATTTATATTTATTTTACCACATTAAGGTCTAAAAAACTAGTATTTTTTGAAAATATCGCATTTATTTTCAAGAAATATTCCTAACTTGATATAAAGACGTTAGAAATAACATATATTTACTAGTAAAATAGCTTATTCTTTTTCAATGATTGTTCCGCTTTCAGATTCGATCAAAGCGCCAAGATTTTCAAGGGAAGTAATAACTGCTTTTCCTTCTGGACGACCGTTGACAAAAGCGATAGCTGCTTCTACTTTTGGAAGCATGCTGCCAGGGGCAAATTGGTCTTGTTTGATATATTCTTCCAGCTGAGCAACATTCACATGTTCCAACTTTTCTTGGTCTGGTTTATTGTAGTTGACAAAGACGTAATCTACACCAGTCAAGACGATGAAAAGGTCAGCTTCGACTAATTCTGCCAAGCGTTGAGAAGCAAAGTCTTTATCAATAACAGCTTCAACACCAGCCAAATGACCGTTGTCTTCCTTGATGACTGGAATTCCGCCACCACCAGCAGCAACGACCACTTGACCAGCATTCAAGAGGGTACGAATTGTTTCGATTTCCTTGATATCAACAGGTTTTGGTGAAGCAACAACCTTGCGCCAACCGCGGCCAGCATCCTCTTTGAAAGTCGCTCCGCTCTTTTCAGCTTCTGCTTTTGCTTCTTCTTCTGAATAGAAAGGACCGATTGGTTTGCTCAAGTTAACAAAAGCTGGGTCATTTTTATCGACAACAACTTGTGTCACAACTGAAGCAACATCTTTTTCGATTCCTTCATCCAAAAGAGCATTTTGCAAGGCATTTTGCAGCCAGAAACCGATGCTACCTTCTGTCATAGCAACAAGTGAATCGAGTGGGAAAGCAGGGTTCTTTTCAGAATCAGCAGCCAAATGTTGGAGCAAGAGATTTCCAACTTGAGGACCATTACCGTGAGTGATGATCAAATCATCCCCATTTTTGATCAATTTTACAAGGTGCTTAGCTGTTTCCACCAAAGCTTCTTGTTGAGCTTTTGCTGATGGATCAGAAGAAAGAATCGCATTTCCTCCCAAAGCTACCACAATTTTACGATTTGCCATAAATTCTCCTTTATCACATTCAATTGAATGCCTTTAGATTTCGGTTTAATATTTTTTCAAATTTTTATAAGAAATAACAGATTTCCATCATATAAAAGAGGACTGGACTAAAGCTATTAGTCGCAGCCCTCATAGCTGTTGGTATTACGGTTTATTAATTATACTTTTGGAATGTAAAGGTTGCCGAGTGTAGCAGCCATAACAGCTTTGATTGTGTGCATACGGTTTTCTGCTTGGTCAAAGTGGCGAGCGTATTTGCTGCGGAAGACTTCGTCTGTTACTTCCATTTCTTCTACGCCAAATTTTTCAGCAACATCTTTACCGTAAACAGTATTCGTATCGTGGAATGCTGGCAAGCAGTGCAAGAAGATCAAGTCTTCATTGTCAGCTTTCTTCACCAATTCCATGTTAACTTGGTAAGGTTTCAAAAGTGCAACGCGTTCTGCGAATTTATCTTCTTCACCCATAGATACCCAAACGTCTGTGTAAAGTACATCTGCACCTTTAACAGCTTCGTCTGCATCTTCAGTGATGAGGATGTGTACGCCGCTTTCTTTAGCAAAGCCTTCTGCCAATTCAACAATTTCTTTTTCTGGGAAGAGTTCTTTTGGTGAGAAGATGTGAACGTTAACGCCAAGGATAGCTCCTGTTACGAGCAAGCTATTAGCAACGTTGTTACGTCCATCACCACAGTAAACCAATGTCAAGCCTTCCAAACGACCAAAGTTTTCTTGAACTGTCAAGTAGTCAGCAAGCATTTGAGTTGGGTGCCATTCATCAGTCAAACCATTCCATACTGGAACACCTGAGAATTCTGCCAATTCTTCTACCATGCGTTGGCTGAAACCACGGAATTCAATCCCGTCAAACATACGTCCCAATACTTTAGCAGTATCTTCTGTAGATTCTTTCTTACCAAGCTGAATATCATTGGCACCAAGGTATTCTGGATGCGCACCAAGGTCGATAGCTGCTGTAGTAAAGGCCGCACGCGTACGAGTAGATGTTTTTTCAAACAAGAGGGCGATATTCTTACCAGCAAGATAGTGGTGCTGAATATTGCGTTTCTTCAAGTCTTTCAAGTGAGCTGAAAGTCCGATTAGGTATTCTAATTCTGCACGAGTAAAGTCTTTTTCTGCAAGGAAGCTACGTCCTTGGAATACTGAATGTGTCATTCTGTTATTTCCTCTTTCTAGTTATTAAATTTCTATTGATAAATTGTTGAACACGAATTAAACTTCTTCACGTTCAAATGGCATAGACATACAACGAGGTCCACCACGGCCCCGAACCAATTCACTTCCGCGAATCTTGATCAAGCGAAGCCCGTATTCTTCCAAAATCTTGTTGGTTACGGTATTTCGGTCATACACTACCACCACACCAGGAGCAATAGTCAAGGTGTTAGAACCGTCATTCCATTGTTCACGTCCAGCTGCTACGATATTGCCGCCACCGCAACGAATCAAATGAACTTTTTCTACGCCAAGGTTTTGAGCCAGAAGCTCAGCCAAGTCACCTTTTTCTTCAACGATCTTCAGTTTTTCGTTTTCATAAGTAACTGAGTAAACGCGAAGGTCGCCTTCGATTTCTGGGTGAATTGTGAACTTATCATAGTCAACCATAGTGAAGACAGTATCCAAGTGCATGAATTTACGGTTGTTAGCAAATTCAAAGGCCAATACTTTCTTGAAGCCAACATTCTTCTTGAAGATGTTCACCAAAAGTTTTTCGATAGATGCTGCGTCGGTACGTTGAGAAATACCAACTGCCAATACATCTTTAGAAAGAACTAGTTCGTCCCCACCTTCAATACGGGTATCTTCTTCACGGTTGTAAACCAATTCCACTTTTCCAGCATATTCTGGGTGATATTTGAAAATGTATTTACCGTAAAGTGTTTCACGGTTACGAGTATCTGCAAACATGTGGTTGAGCGATACGGCATTACCAATGGTTGCAAATGGATCGCGTGTGAAGTAAAGGTTTGGCATTGGATCAATCGCAAATGGATAATCTGATTCTACCAAGTCAGTCAGACCCTTCGCTTCGTCAGGAATTTCTGGCAATTCAGCTTTTTGAACACCTGCCATTGTTTTTTCAACCAATTCTTGGTTGTCCTTGATACCATGCAGCAATTCACGAATAGCTTTCTTCGTTTCGCGTCCACGAATATTTGCTTCTTCCAAATATTCTTCGATGAACTGTTCACGAATTTCTGGAGAAATCAAGGATTCAGCAGCCAATTTTTCGAGATAAAGAACTTCAATTCCTTCATCACGAAGAGCTTGAGCGAATGCATCGTGTTCTTTTTGAGCATCTTCCAAGAAAGGAATGTCATCAAAAAGAAGACGTTCTAGGTAGTCCGGTAGCAAGTTTTCCAGCTCTTTGCCCGGACGGTGCAACATAACTTTTTTCAGTTTTCCAATTTCTGAGAAAACATGAATTGGATGTGTAGACATCTATTGTCCTCCTTTTCGTTGAGGTTTGGTTTCCCAATCCCTTTTATGCTATTATTCTATCATGGATTGGAAAGGCTTACACCTAAAATCTTACATTACAAATGCCAAATCCTTTGCGTTTTTTATAAAACATTATGATATTTATTTATTTTAAAGCGTTTTCTTTGCATATTTTGATTGTTCTATTATTTTTAGGAATATATATTTTTTTGTAAAAAATATATGTTCAATTAATATTAGAATATGATCAGAAAAAACTTTTAAATGTGTAAAAATGTTTGAAAAAAGCCAATCAAATGATTGATTAGCTTCCTTCAAAATATCTCATAAAGTAATCTTTATTCTTAAATGTCAGTTTTTTATGCTCGTAGTCAATCACTTCTTCCTCTCTTAATTTTTTTAGAACTTGATTGACTGTTTCACGTGTGGTGGCTCCTAACTTGGCCAACTCTTTCATACTCATTGGAAATGGAAGTGTATCCTGCTCTTTGCACAGATCCATGCATAAAATAGATAAAGACTGGGTCACGCGATCTGTAGCACTGGCTGAGACGACATTCCGTAAGCGCAATTCCTGAAATTCTAAAATCTGCGATAAACGCTTGGTGATAAACAACAGCTGATCGACATTCTTTTTTGAATAGTCTTCAAATAAGTCCATAGGAATGCTGAAATACTCGACATTGGTGACCGCGCTAGCTGTATAATGATAACGCTCATCGAAAAACATGCCCCCATATGGAAACACACTATTCATTTTAATATAATCCATATAAGAAAAAGTATCGGTTGAATCGTACTGCTCGATACGAACATAGCCTCGATGCAGGAGGAAAAGACGATCCCTACGGTCCCCTGAAAAGAAGATAATCTGTCCCTTGGGAATCTTGCGGAATTGAATCTCAATAGCAATTTTATCAAAAATTTCCACAGGAAAATGTGCAAATGCTGGATGCTGCCTAATAATCTGATAATGTTCCTTATTGATCATAATAACCCTTCTTACTTGCTATTAGTATTATAGCATAAATCCGCTTACAGGCAGAAAACAGCCATTATAAAAATAAGAAAGCCTAGCAAAACTAAAAGACGTGCCCACTTTCTATTCATGGGTTTTCTATCCGCCTGGACTCTTTTCGGCAGATAATTTCCCATAATTATAAAAGCCACACCAACGATCACAGTTGCTATTTTACGGATATCAAAGTCCTCGTCTAAGCCCCCATAGATAGTCGCCATATAGAGTAAGACAAAGCTAAAGGGAAAGATCCAGCGAATAAGGTGTTTAAAAGTGGGATTTAAGATATCTTTAGCAACAGTAGACCAATAAATCATAACTTCTAGCAGCATCATGACAATTGGAGAAGCAGAGATTAACAGAAACTTAGGTAAAAAGCTGTCTCCTTCCCCAGATAAGTCAAAGTGAATCGCTAGGCTATCTGGTAATTCTTGATAGACCCAGATGGCATAGAAAACTGGCAAGAGCATGACGCCAAGTGCCCATCCTAATTCTTGTAAACTATTTTTTTTCATTTTCGTTTCCTCCTCCAAGAGATTGAAACCAGACAAGAATTTCTTCAAAAACAGTGACATCTAAGCTGTAATAAATAAAGTTCTTCTGCTTTTCTTCTATGAGTAGACCGGCTTTCTTTAGCTGAGAGAGGTGGTAGGATACCGTCGCAGGCGTCAGCTCAAAAGCTTGGGCAATTTCCCCTGCAGACTTTGGACCATGCTTGAGCATTTCCAGAATCCCCCTCCGAACTGGGTCAGCTAGAGCTTTAAGCGTTTGACTGATCCCCATGATTAGACCTTTCTTTCAGGTAAACTTTCAAGATTTTCTTGGTCAGAAAGACTAGTGCCACTACTTCTACCAAGAGCAGAGCTTCAACTGCAAGTGGCGGAAGAAAGCCTACCTGAGCCAGGGAAGGCGCTAAGTCAATCAGGGCGTGAAGTCCCAGCGCAGCTAAAAAATACACTGGAGCCTTCTCCTTGACCGCCTTCCAAACCCAGAAGGTCAGCAAGATTTGGATAAGAATAGCCAAGATCCGCTCAAGAGCCAAAAGATAGATGCTGCCAGCACTCATGGAACGGACATTGTCAATAACTGCTTGAGGAATTTGAGCCAGCATCTGAGCATTCCCCTGAGTCACTACTTGAGCTATAACCCAAAGGTTTAAGAGACTGACAATACCAACAAACAAAGCCTCAATACCACCATGCCCCAAGCCATAGGCCACACCATCCCCAAAGGTCAGTGGACGCTTCTTTTGCAGCCAGTAAAAGATGACCCAGCGACCTGTTTCTTCAAAAATAGCTGCCGCAGCAACAGTATAAAGAACGTATAGCCAAGGATTTTCCATCCGCAAAGCAATAGTCCCATCAGCCTGAGGCTGTAAAACGATACGATGCAAGATATTTTCCAGAACCTGACTAGACAGATAAAAGCCAACTCCCCCTAAAAGGAAAACTAGCAGAGAAATGTGCTTGGTCTTTTTAAAATAAACCAAAGGAACAAGGACTGCCCCTAAAATCAGCAGCATAGCAATCAAGATATGAATGGAAATCATCGTTTTTTCTCCTGAACTGTTTAGATTTTTTTCTAAATAGATTATACATTTTCCCTTTCTTTATGTCAAATCTATTTCGAATTTTTTCTAAACAACGTTCAATCTAAAAATCATCAAACTCCACTGCAATAAAAACCAAAAATACGCCCAGATTTTCATCTAAGGCGTATTTATTAGATTAGTTCATATTAACCCGGTGCCACTCATTGATGATATAGGCAATTTGACCGACCTGATCAATACCAACTCCACTAATCTCCTCACTGGCTTCTGTGCTGCCACCTAGATAGGCTGTATAAAGTGCCACAATATAAGGCTTCTCCTCCATAACAATAGCATCAACATTGAGAGCCTCTCTAACATAACCAGGCTTTTGGTAAATTGTCAAATCGTATAAATAGCGTTTGTAGTATTCACCGGGGAAGGACACACCGATAAAATAAAGAATATCCTTGTATTTTTCTTGATTATTCCACAAATACTCTAGAACTTGAATATAATAGTCCGTTGTTGTTTTATTCTTGCCGCTGATCGTCTTGATTTTAGCTTTTGACCGACCATACCTTTCAAACATGCTGTAGGCCTTGTCCATCCCACCCAATCGCTCTGCTAACGCATAAGCGGGCGTATTTTCAGAGTAGACTAGGGAATACTCCTGCATATCAGGAATAGACATGGCGCCATTGAAGGCCGCTACATAGTTATCGTGCTCTCCCTTGTATTCATAGCTGGTGTTGGTAATATCAAACCGCTCTTCCAGCGATAATTTTCCTGCTGCTACCTCATCAACAACCAACATATTAAGGGGGAGTTTATAAGTAGAGCCTGCTGTCATAGGCTGGGTATCATTCATGGCATAAGTTTGCCCACTTGTCAGATCTTTATAAGAAAAAGCAATCTGCGAAGAGTCAATTCCCATGTCATCCATGTAAGCCTGAATAACTTGTGGCAAGGTCATATTCGCATAATCGTAAGATAAACCCAAAGCTTCCATGGTCGGAAGGTCTTGCTCTATCACCTGTTGCTTCTCTTCCATCGTCTTGCTAGCACGCGCAGTCGCCTCAGACTTCGTTTCCTCTCCTTCTGTAGACTGTGAAGAAGCAATTGATTGACCTGCTTCTGCTATCTTTTTATCAGCTCGCTGTGGCTCCACCAAAAGACCTAAAAAACAAATAAATAAGAAAACACCACCGAACCAGCAAGCCAGTTTCTTTATGTCATTTTTAATCAAAGTTTTTCTCCTAATATTTTAGTATTATAAAAGATTCTCATTAAAATAACAAGTAGAAAGGTCAATTTAAGGGCATTTAAAAACGAATCATTGCGATCCGTTTTATAATTCTATTATTTAGCTGCTGCGTAAAGCTCATCTACTTTGTTCCAGTTGATCACTGAGAAGAAAGCCTTGATATAGTCAGGACGCACGTTGCGGTATTTCACGTAGTAAGCATGTTCCCAAACGTCCAAGCCCAAGATTGGTTTCTTACCTTCTGAGATTGGTGTATCTTGGTTCGCTGTTGAAGTTACTTCAAGTTCCCCTTCTTTGTTGACAACCAACCATGCCCAACCAGAACCGAAACGAGTTGTTGCTGCTGCAGTGAAGGCTGCTTGGAATTCTTCGAATGAACCGAATGTCGCATCGATCGCTGCTGCAAGTTCTGCTGAAGGAGCTGTCTTTTCAGGAGTCATCAATTCCCAGAAAAGAGCGTGGTTCAAGTGTCCACCACCGTTGTTGATCACTGCTTGGCGGATATCAGCCGGAATAGACTCAACATCTGCCAACAGTTTTTCTAAATCTTCACCAATTTCAGGATGTTTTTCAAGCGCTGCATTTACGTTATTTACGTAAGTTTGATGGTGCTTGTCATGGTGAAGGTGCATTGTTTCCTCATCGATGTAAGGTTCCAAAGCGTCGTATGCATAAGGTAGATCTGGTAAAATAATTGCCATTTACTTGTCCTCATTTTCTTTATTATTATACAAATCATAACGTAAAAACGCACATTTTTCAACTATTTTGCTTATAAATTTTGCTAAGCTTTTAGAAGTTTCCTGTTGCGATTTTTAGCAAGGCAAGGTCAAAAAGGTAGTCCTTGTCATAAAGGCCAGACTTGATCTGGTAGTCCGTTTCAATCAAACAGGTCAGGGTTCTTTTCAGAAAGTTGAGGCTAAGACCACGCGCATCCTTAAGCGCAAACTTGACTTGGAAGGGATTCATCTTGCGGCCTAGATAGTCTGATAACTCCGCCACGATTTGACTTTCAGATCGGCCATTATCCGCCAAAATTTTAACCTGAGTAAACATCCGAAATTGACCTAACATGATAGCAATCAACTTGATTTCATCTTCACCCTGCAAGGTCAGATCGCGCACCAAACTCCGTGCCGCATCAATTTGTTTCTGTAAAATCAGCTGAGTCAAATCAAAAATGTTGTCCTGCAAGGTTTTGGGAATGGCCTCAGCAATGTCTTCTAGACTAATTTGCCCTGACTCCTTATAAGACTTCAGAAAAGCCAAGTTTTTACTGATTTCACTAAAATGAAAGCCTGATTTGATCAGCAAGTGGTCAAAAGCCTTCGGAGCAAAGTCCAGACCTTCAAGCTGGGCTTGTTTGGTAAAATACTGACGTAAGTCTGTTTCCTTAATCTCAGCTGCTTCAAAGATCTGTCCGTCGCGCTTGAGTATCTTGACTAATCTGCGTTTGCTGTCCAGCTTACCTTCTGCAAAAATGACCAATTTGGTCGTGCTACTAGGATCTTCCAAATACTGCTCAAAGGACTTGAGCTCTTCATCCGATAAATAGCGCTTTTTTGCTGTCGTTAGATCCGCAAAATGATCTAAAATAATAATCTTTTCATCTGCAAAAAAAGGCAGACTGACTAAATCTAGCTCCACATCTGCATAAGACGTTTCTTTCATATCAAATAATGTGACATTCAAATCCGCTGGATCGTAGTGGATCTGCTTCAAAAACTCGTCTTTTAACAGCTCAAATTGCCCCAAGTCATCTCCCGTCAAAATCGTTAAAGATGGAAGATTTTCGGGAGTGATGTTCCTAATTTTTTCAATTGCTAACACAGTGGCACTCCCTTCTATTTTCTTGATTCTTAGTCATGTATAAATTGTAACAAAAAACAGCAGGAAAGTCTGCTGTTTTTTATCATTCTGACTAGAATATCCGAGACTAAAAGAATTGTCCCAACTGCATGATGATTGTGACCAAGAGGGTGATAAGAAAAAGAATGCCACCTAGAACTGCAATCATACTAAACTCTTGCTTCTCTCTTTTCAACGGTTTTCTACGATTATCTAGTTGCTCGTTGATATGTTCCTGCAGAATTCCCTTTTTCTTCTCTGGCATGATTGTCCTGAACAGCGATGCGGATATTGCGATGAGGCATTTTCATAGCTACTTTCATATTACCAGGTAAGGATTCTCCGATAGGCTCTTGCCAGAAAAGAACATCTTCTGCACGACCATTTTTAGGACGAAGAGCATAGGCCACCAAGAAGGGGGTTGCTAGAGAATTATAAATAATACGATCTGTATCATATCCACGATATTGCAGATAAAAGACGACAAATTCTTGTTTAGATTTAAAGATATGACGCTTTCCTTCAAGTGTCAAGATGATATCACCAGTCAGATGATTTTCCATAATGACCACGACATTGTTCTGGTCAAAATAGCGAGTATGGGTCGGACGTTGTGTCTGGTCGTAGGTTATTTGTGCGAAAAGCCGTCCTTTGCGATTGTAGATATCTGCCGCTCGGACTTGCCCCTCTGTATCCAGCCATTCGACAGCCCGCACACGTCTTTCATGTGTTGGTTGGCGATAGAAAATATTGGCACGCTTCTTGCCCATATCCAAGATTTCGCCATTTACATTGCTGGAGCGAATCTCCCATAGATGCGGTTTGGGGACAAGATTAAAATAAATTGGACGGCCCTCTGGTGTGTCCAAATCTCCTGTAAAATAACTGTAAGGAGACTCGACATCTGGTGAAAGATAGCCATCGTCTTGTACAACAACAGGACAATCAAGTCCTGTTGCTTTTAATGAACGTAACAAATCAAAACTTGCTTGATCATAGCGGTCAAACAAACAAATCATAGTGGTTATGCCTTTCTTTCTGAATCCTAAAGGCTGTCTATGCCGTATTATGGTAACACCTTGTTTCAAAAATACCAGATGAGGTGTTTTTTAGCATGCCCTTTTATTGATCAAAAAGTGTTAAAAATAAGACAGTAACCTCAGAATAGCTACTGTCTTATCTCTTTTTTTACTTAAAGCCTTGATAGACTTGACAGATGGTAGAAAAGAGCCCAAAAACCCCAGATAGCCTTGAGCCATCCGGGGTTCTTATTTTCATCGCTAAAATGATATCAACAAAATTTCATTGTAGCCGATTTTTGGAACTTAGTCTTCTAAATCCATTTCAGAAGCTGCTGATCTCTTCTTCTTACCAAGAAGAGAGGCAGTTACCAAGGCAGCTACTCCTAATCCAAGACCAGCAAATTGGTTGCTTGCAGTTCCTGTATTTGGTAAAGCCTTAGCGTTTGGAGTAACTTTGACTTGTCCTGGTTGTGCAGGCTGTGGCTTAGGTGCTTGAGAGTGATTTGTAGCACTTGAGATTGAAGCACTGTCAGACAAGCTAGCTGAAGTACTTGCGCTGTTGCTCAAGCTTGTGCTTGTTGAAACTGATTCACTTGTGCTGATTGAAGCACTTACGCTGTTGCTCATGCTTGCTGAAGTTGAGGCATCGCCTGAGCCATTGCTTGTACTTGTTGAACCTGAACCACTACCTGAGTTGTTGCTTGCACTGATTGAGGCAGACACGCTGTTGCTCATGCTTGTGCTTGCTGATGCTGAAGCACTGATTGAGGCAGACACGCTGTTGCTCATGCTTGCTGAAGTTGAGGCATCGCCTGAGCCATTGCTTGTACTTGTTGAACCTGAACCACTACCTGAGTTGTTGCTTGCACTGATTGAGGCGGACACGCTGTTGCTCATGCTTGTGCTTGCTGATGCTGAAGCACTGATTGAGGCAGACACGCTGTTGCTCATGCTTGTGCTTGCTGATACTGAAGCACTGATTGAAGCAGACACGCTGTTGCTCATGCTTGTGCTTGCTGATGCTGATGCACTGATTGAGGCGGACACGCTGTTACTCAAGCTTGTGCTTGCTGATTCAGATGCACTGATTGAAGCGGACACGCTATTGCTCATGCTTGTGCTTGCTGATTGGCTTGCACTAATTGAAGCAGACACGCTGTTGCTCATGCTTGTGCTTGCTGATACGGAAGCACTGATTGAAGCAGATACGCTGTTGCTCATGCTTGTGCTTGCTGATTCAGATGCACTAATTGAAGCAGACACGCTGTTGCTCATGCTTGTGCTTGCTGATACGGAAGCACTGATTGAAGCAGACACGCTGTTGCTCATGCTTGTGCTTACTGATTCAGATGCACTGATTGAAGCAGACACGCTGTTGCTCATGCTTGTGCTTACTGATTCAGATGCACTGATTGAGGCTGACACGCTGTTACTCAAGCTTATGCTTGCTGATACAGATGCACTGATTGAGGCAGACACGCTGTTGCTCATGCTTGTGCTTACTGATTCAGATGCACTGATTGAAGCGGACACGCTATTGCTCATGCTTGTGCTTGCTGATTCAGATGCACTGATTGAAGCGGACACGCTATTGCTCATGCTTGTGCTTGCTGATTGGCTAGCTGATACAGATGCTGAAGTACTTTGACTTGCAGATACTGACGCGCTTACTGATTGGCTTGCACTGATTGAGGCAGACACGCTGTTACTCAAGCTTGTGCTTGCTGATACTGAAGCACTGATTGAAGCAGATACGCTGTTGCTCATGCTTGTGCTTGCTGATACTGAAGCACTGATTGAAGCAGACACGCTGTTGCTCATGCTTGTGCTTGCTGATGCTGATGCACTGATTGAGGCGGACACGCTGTTACTCATGCTTGTGCTTACTGATCCAGATGCACTGATTGAAGCAGACACGCTGTTGCTCATGCTTGTGCTTGCTGATGCTGATGCACTGATTGAGGCGGACACGCTGTTACTCAAGCTTGTGCTTGCTGATTCAGATGCACTGATTGAAGCGGACACGCTGTTGCTCATGCTTGTGCTTGCTGATTCAGATGCACTAATTGAAGCAGACACGCTGTTGCTCATGCTTGTGCTTGCTGATACGGAAGCACTGATTGAAGCAGACACGCTGTTGCTCATGCTTGTGCTTACTGATTCAGATGCACTGATTGAAGCAGACACGCTGTTGCTCATGCTTGTGCTTGCTGAGATAGATGCACTGATTGAGGCTGACACGCTGTTACTCATGCTTGTGCTTGCTGATTGGCTAGCTAATACAGATGCTGAAGTACTTTGACTTGCAGATACTGACGCACTAGCTGATTGGCTTGCACTGATTGAGGCTGACACGCTGTTACTCAAGCTTGTGCTTGCTGATTGGCTAGCTGATACAGATGCTGAAGTACTTTGACTTGCAGATACTGACGCGCTTGCTGATTGGCTTGCACTGATTGAGGCAGACACGCTGTTGCTCATGCTTGTGCTTGCTGATTCAGATGCACTGATTGATGCTGACACGCTGTTACTCATGCTTGTGCTTGCTGATGCTGAAGCACTGATTGACGCTGATACGCTGTTACTCAAGCTTGTGCTTGCTGATGCTGAAGCACTGATTGAAGCAGACACGCTGTTGCTCATGCTTGTGCTTGCTGATACTGAGGCACTGATTGACGCTGATACGCTGTTGCTCATGCTTGTGCTTACTGATTGGCTAGCACTGATTGACGCTGACACGCTGTTGCTCATGCTTGTGCTTGCTGATTCAGATGCTGAAGTACTTTGACTTGCAGATACTGACGCGCTTGCTGATTGGCTTGCACTGATTGAGGCAGACACGCTGTTACTCATGCTTGTGCTTGCCGATTCAGATGCACTAATTGAAGCAGACACGCTGTTGCTCATGCTTGTGCTTGCTGATACTGAAGCACTGATTGAAGCAGACACGCTGTTGCTCATGCTTGTGCTTGCTGATTCAGATGCACTGATTGAGGCAGACACGCTGTTACTCATGCTTGTGCTTGCTGATACTGAAGCACTGATTGAAGCAGACACGCTGTTGCTCATGCTTGTGCTTGCTGATACTGAAGCACTGATTGAAGCAGACACGCTGTTGCTCATGCTTGTGCTTGCTG